>JBEGTS010000042.1:0-52007 GCA_041179265.1 Pseudomonadota bacterium | reverse complement strand
CAATAAATCTATCGCTTGATCCATTGCAGCATTTTGTTTCTGTGTCATTGTAATTTCTCTTTTTGTTATATCTTCTTTTATATAACCTTTGGGAAATTTACACACTTATTTGGACAGTGCCGCATTACTGCAACTTCTTCAGCTTCAACTCTTACGGCTTCAGCAATTCTTGCTTCTTCGGCACGCTTTGCTTCTTCGATAGCAGCAGCTGGTTCTACTTTTTCTTGCTCTTCTTTTTCTGATTCAGTCGTATCTTCAAATCTCGGCTCACCAGCAGTAGGCATTAGACCAGCAGGAGCAGCGACAGGAACAACAGGACGTTCTACAGCTTCACCGCCTTCTGCGTCATGTGCATCTACAACCGGAGCTTCTTCTCTAGCATCACCTCCAACAGGAGCTTCCTCTATAACTTCAGGTACTTCCTCTCTTTCTTCATCAGGCACTTCTGCTTCTATTTCTGCCGGAGCTTCATCGCCTTCTACTTCTTCAAATAGTCCAGCTATTCCTTCTATTACTCTATCATTTGCTACATCTTCTTCCCTTTCTGCATTCTGAAACATGAATTGTACAGCGGCCAACTTAGCGTCCTCTTCTTTTTCCTCAGCTTCTCTTTCGGCTCTCTCAAATAACAACTTTACGCTTACAAGCCTACTGGTATTATTTTCTGCCTCATCTCTTAGTCTATGTCGTATCTCAGCACGCTCAGCTTGACGAGCTAATCTACGATTTTGCACTGGATGATTAATTACAGCACGATCATGATCAAATATCTCAGCCATACCTACTAATGCATCATCCATTGGATTTACCGCTACAGGCGCTGCCGCTACACGTGCTACTACTGCTGGGGTGCCTCCTATTGCTCTTTCTATTGGCTCAAAAAAACCACCTACTGTCGTATCAGGATATAAAACCTCGACTACTCCTTCAAATATCTTAGCACTTTTAGGATCATTTGTACTATAAAGCTTTAGAAATACTTCATCTTTCATTAGTTCTGTTATGATACGGCTATAGTTTTCCTTTATTCTTTTAGGCTGCTTTGCTTCTTCCGAAGTTACAGGACCAATAAAGTCTGTAGCAATAGCCTCTCCTGCGATAGCTTTTTTTATAACATCTTTTAACCTGTTTATATCATTTATAGTTTGATATCTTGAAGGCATAAGTGCTACTTCTTCAGCCATTAAAATAGCTTCTATTTCTGCGTTTAAGCAGTCTGTACCTTTAATTCCTTTAGCCACAGGATCTTTAACGGATTCTACAGCTTCTTGATATTTTTGACCAAGTACAGTTTTAGCCTTATTTACATTTATCGGTTCATCTGCTACTGCTCTAGTCTGAGCTTTCTCTATAACATCTAAATTATTAATTACCGAGAAAAAACGAGGAGTCTTATCTGAAAGACCACTAATAATTCTTTTAACCCTCTCAGCTGTATAAGTTTGTCCAAATGGTAGTTTAACCTCTTTTTTTGCTATTTCTACTAATATTGGGTTAATCTTATTTACTGTAGTCTTATTGAAGATTGTAGCTATATTATTCTTAGCTTCAGTTAACTCTTTTTGACGCTTCGCATCTCTAGCTAATCTATCTCTATTCTGAAATCTAGTTTCTCCTACCGGCTCCGGTTCTGCTCTATTTAATTCCACTGCTCCTTTTGGAAATATAGTTGGCGATAAATTATGCATAAGATCAATGATCTCATCAGTAATATGCTCATCGGCTATTAATTTAGGTAGTGCACCTTTATTTAATTCTACGAGCTTTAATGTTTGAACTTTAGCGTCTGCAATTTCTTCCAAATAGTTCTGTACTCGCTCATAATCTGCTTTCGCAGCTAATTTCTTTACAAGATCAACTGATAAATCCGTGGTTAAATTACTATGCATTAGTACTTCGACAGTATTATTTTGAGCCCAATCAATTAATTTTTCATTCAGTGCATTTTGAATGGTTGGTTTCACACCTTTAACATGATCAACTGTTTTTTGATCAATTAACAAACTCATTTTATCTTTAACAGATAATGCATCAAAATTATCAATATAACTTTTTAATTCTTGCTGTAATTTTTTTTCTGTAGTGTTTCCTACAACATCTTTAGTATCAAGATGCTTAGTATTCTTGGATATAAACTCTAACCGCTCTGATACAACTTTTATACCTTTTAATTCTGACTCTTTAAAGTCTTTATCTTTTCTAAATTGAATTTCATCTTTAAGTTCCTGTGGGATATTAACATTAACTACTGTTTGGTTAGTAACAGGATTCGCCCAATCAAATTTATAATTAAAACGCTTCATAGCGTCTTCTGCGTCTTCAATAAAGAGACCATCAATAAATTTCTCAATTGCAGCATCATCATCAAATTTTTTATTATTACCGATAACTTTCTGCACGTGAGGATTGACTCTCAGCAAATCAAGCACAAATCTAGCTTTTTCTCTCAGCTCAGCATTATCTTTATTTTTTTCGGTAAATAGCTCTAAAGTATCTGTGATATTTTTTTGTTTTTGTTCTGCTGCTGCCTTTTTAATTACGTTTTGTTCCCTTGTAGTTAATCTTCTTCCGCCGTGTGCTGCCGCAGCAGCACCGGTTCCGTATTTCTCGTATACAAACTCTTCCGTTAATAATATTCTGATTGTATCAGATAAATCATTTACTGCTCCCATCTGCTTATTAGCTATACCACGAGGATCGTTCTTACTCTTTTTGCTTTTTTCAGCTTGCATTGAGTAATATACTTTCCCTGAAGTATTTAAGAGCACTTCATTCTCAACCTTATATTCAAACTCAACGCCTGGTGTTTTTCTTAATTCTGCTAATTTTATGTCACCTAATTCTTGATGTAAAAAACCAGTATCTAAATTAACAAGCGGAGTTTTTGCGATAGGGTGCTCTTTATTAAGTTTACTGTTAAAAACTGTGTAAATATTTTCTCTATTTGTTTCAGCAAATACACTATCAATAAGCTTTTTATTATTTGGTTTATTTGGTACTTTATCTATAATCTCTTTGATATGTGCATTATTTTTTAAAGCAGCAACAAGTATCTGATTTGCTTTAAGTTTTGTTGCAAAATCACCATTAGTAAACAACTCTAAAAATTCTTTTGCAATATCTTGATCAGTTTTACCGCCTAAAGCACGATTACTTGCAACAAATTCTTGAGCTAATAAAATTGTTACCGTATCTCTTAAATCTCTTTCAAGGTTCGCAATTTTTACTTTCTCATCATTCGATTTGATATTTCTGCCTGCATGTAATGCATAATACACACGGCCTGCGTCGTTGCTTATTTGTGTATCAATTACTTTAGCTTCTAATCCTTCCGGTGTACGAGCTTTTATTTTTTCCCCAACCTCGAATATATTTTTTTTATTATTGTCAGTAGAATTTTTATATTCAGCAACATAATTTTTTGGTGGTGGTGGAGGTGGTGGAGGAACTGTAGGATCAACTATAGGAGCAACATTATCATAGCCAGCAACATCCATACCTAATAATATTTTATTAGCAATAATATCTTTGCGGTTTGCATCTTCTCTGCCTATTGCGGGTCTTGCTACAGTTTTGTCATTAATAATACTTGCTAAATCCTTTAAAGCCGGAGTTTTAAAATTTTTGATTAATTTATCTACTTCCACTTCCGTTAATTTTCTATCTTGCACTATTAATCCTTTATCTTGGAATAGTTTGGTTGTTTTGTCAGCATCTATTTCCTGATCTAAAATTTCTCCCATTGCATTTGCAAAACTATATAATGTATCAGTATCAACAAAATTTAATATCTTCTGTCTTTGTGTACTATTGTTGTTAGAATTAATTAATATATCTACAAATTGTCCGTTGGCATAATTTTCAACTGCATTAGATAAAATTCTTTTTTGTAATGGGGTAGCATTATTTTTAACTAATGTTAGTATCTCACTTTCTTCAGTTGAGTCAAAATTTGTTGTTATTGTCTTAGCATCTAAATCATCGATATTACTTTTGAAAAGAATATGCTCTATTTGTTTATCACTTAATGGATTTGCCATCAAAGAATTCAATACTTTCTTTTTATTTTCCTTACTTACATCTTCATTCTTATAAGCAAATACTAAACGCTGAAGTGGATTATCAAGTGCTTTTAAATCTTGCATGGCAATTTCTGCTTTCACCTGCTTTTTAAGAGAAGCAAGCTTCGGGTCCTCATTTTTTAATAAAAAAGCTACTGTTTGCTCTGAATTTATTTCACCAAAAACTGCTCTAGCAGCCATAGCCTGGTTAGAAATAGCAGTAAGGATTGCCGCATTAGCACAACCAAGTAAAAATAATTTTGTAAGCTTAGAATTTGTAGATCTCATATTTTTTGCCATAATTTCTAATTCCCCTTTAATAAATATTAATTATTACTTAAAATATTAATGTTTTCTTTGTTATTAAAAGTAATTATACACGAAAAAAATATTATGTCAAGAAATTTATATTGATGAATTATAAGATAGGGTAGTGATGTGGTTTTTGATGGTTTATTGAAACATTTACGATATATTTCTGAACAAATCGTAATGTTTAATTTTTGTTAGCAATTAGTTAATTTGTTAACTGATTCGAACTGCATTATACGACATTGCTTTTATACATGCAAGCTATATATTAAAATTTTCATTATTTTTTAAAATGCTTTATAATGATTGTTGTATAACACAATGTCATTCCCGCAGAAGCGGGAAAGCGTTGTTGCGTGGATTGGTTTTCCCAGTGTCATCTCGCGACTTGTGAGCTAGATCCAGTTAAAAATACTAAAATTATCGTACTATAAGTTGTATTTTTGGATCCCGTGGTCAAGCCACGGGATGACACCGAGTGCGTTTTTATATCTACACAACAATGCCTTGCGGGAATGACATTAGCAACAGCTAGAATGACGCAAAAACTACACAACAAATTATAAGGTATATACTTTGTCTCTCAAAATCAAATTACTTTTTATTGCAATAATTAGCGGCATAATATTATATTTTGCTATTCCTCCTGCTGCATTACTTAAAGACGTAAATTTCTCACAAAGAGTATTTGACCGAAACGGGGAATTAATGCGTATTTCGCTTTCTAAAGACGATAAATATAGGATATTCACTCCCTTAAGCGAAATACCGGCAAGTTTTATAGAAGCAGTGTTATTATATGAAGACAAGCATTTTTATAGACATTTTGGCATTAATCCCGTTTCTTTAGCCAAAGCTTTTTATACTACTTATTTACAGAACAATCGTAAAATAGGCGGCTCTACTATAACAATGCAAGTAGCACGCTTAAGATATGGGATAAGCTCTTCTACTATCCTTGGTAAAATTCATCAAATTATTAAAGCTGTTCATATAGAGCTACATTATTCAAAAAATCAAATCCTAGAAGCTTATCTAAATCTAGTGCCTTACGGTAGTAATATTGAAGGGATAGCAGCCAGCAGCTATATTTACTTCAATCGTGATCTTAAAAATTTAAATTTAATTGATATTCTAAGCCTTGCAGTAATCCCGCAAAATCCACTTAAAAGAGGCGGAAACAACTTTAATATATTTGATGCACGTAAATATTTATTTACCGAATGGCTAACGACTCACCCACAAGATATTATTTACAATCAGTTAATTAGTTTGCCGATTAAATTTAATCAAAATAAAAATCTTCCCTTTATTGCACCGCATTTTACTTTAGATATGCTAGCAATTAATGATAATCCTATTATACGTACTACTATAGATAAGAATCTACAAACTACTATAGAAAAACAAGTTCGGCTATATATTAATAACCTGAAAAAATACGGCATTAATAATGCCTCCGTAATTCTTATTGATTTTACTACTATGGAAGTACTTGCAAGCATTGGTTCAGGAGACTTTTTTAATAATGATATTTGCGGGCAGATTAATGGCACTAAAAGCCATAGATCTCCAGGCTCAGCTTTAAAACCGTTTGTATATGCACTTAGTTTTGATCAATCACTAATACACCCGTTAACTTTACTAAAGGATACACCTACTTACTATAATCATTATAAACCGGAAAATTTTGATAGCAGATTTGCCGGAGGATTAAGTGCTAGAGAATCGTTAATAAAAAGCCGTAACGTGCCTGTGATATTTCTAGCATCTAAGTTAAAAAACCCGAATTTTTACGAGTTCTTACAACAAGCAAAAATTAGCGACTTACGAAAACCTGAAAATTACGGCTTATCTATAGTACTCGGCACAGCAGAAATTACGCTTGAAGAGTTAACTACTCTTTATGCTATGCTTGCTAATTTCGGTATTTATAAACCGCTTAAGAAAAACTTGATGTCATCCCGTGGCTTGACCACGGGATCTAGAAAAAATAAATTGGATCCCGTGGAAGGGCCACGGGATGACATGGACTTCGCACTACTCTCACCCGAAGCAAGTTATCTAACTCTTGATATTATAAAAGATACGACTCGTCCTATTACCTATAATAATACAAGGCATAACTTACCGATTTATTGGAAAACAGGTACTTCCAGCTCATTTAGAGATGCACTTAGCGTCGGCATATTCGGAAAATACGTACTTGCCGTTTGGGTTGGGGATTTCAAAGGTCAAACTCACGGAACATTTACGGGTAGCATCTCTGCTGCTCCTTTATTCTTTAATATTATTGAATCCATAGCTAGACCAAATAAAGATAAGGATTTAATCCTTCCAAAAATTAATGAACTAAATATTACCAAAGTAAAAGTTTGTGCAGATACGGGAGATATCGATAACGATATGTGTCCGATTAAAGCAGAAACATTGTTCATTAAAGGCAAATCACCAATAAAGCAATCAGGCATTTATAGAAATATGTTAATAGATTTGAAAACCGGTATGCCTGCTTGCCACTTTATTAAAGGACAAACAGAATATAAAACAGTAAATTTATGGCCAACGGATATGCTTTCGGTTTATCAAAAAGCAGGAATTCATATATTACCTAAACCGATACCTACAAACCATTGCAATAGGTTGATAAAATGGCATCATCAAAAACCTAAAATTATATACCCGTTAAAAAATTCCGTACATTCAATTAAAAATAGTGATAATATTACTTTTAGTGCGATTAGCGATAATACAACCAATAATATCTTTTGGTTTGTAGGTAATGAATTAGTAGCAACCGTAAAGCCAAACGAAGCAGTAATATGGAAAGCAAAAGCCGGCGAGTTTATTATCAGAGCTATCAATGATAGCGGCGAAAGCGACAGTATAAAAATTTATATTAAACATTAGTAATATAATTATGAAATCTAGATTTTCAAAAATTGATTTTAAAGCTTTAACACAAAAAGAGACTGATCTTGACTCTTTAAAAGAAAATATTCCGAAGGCATTGACTAAAGTTAATGATTCATTAGTACAAACAGGAAAAACACACGAAGCTACAGTAATAATAGGGTTACCTTATAGCGGGAAAAGTACCTTTTTAAACGCTCTTGCAAAAAACCTTAAAATTATCAAAAAAGGCGAAGAATTTGTATTCGATCAATCCGTAAAACATAACGAAACACCTGAGATTAAGCATGAATATGAACCGGCTGTATATTACCCAAAAAAATTTGTAATTGCAGGAAAAGTATTTTGGGAATGTTCTAGCAAAACTGGTACGACTGATGTTGTCATTCAAGAGTTAATTAATGTATTTTTCATTAAAAACCTAATTAAAATTACCAATAAATTAAACTTTATCCTCATATTGGAGGAAGGAACAGTAGAAGCCCCCGTTGGCTTTAATAATATTCTAACAAGCTTTAAAAACATTTTTCCTATAAAAGAACACACAAAATTAAAAGGAAATGTTATGTGTGTAATAACAAAATATCATGAAAATAATCACGACAAAATTATACTGATATTACAAAATAGCATTACTACTAATAATGATATATTAACATTGTCAGATATAAAGTTTTTCTATAAACCTACTTCTCAAAATGGGGAAATAAACCTCACTCTAGAGTGGAAAGACTTGGAAGAAAGTGCAGGAGTGCAAAATCTAGAGATAAAGAAGCTAGGTTCATTTCTACATGAACAAGACATCCTTATAGCAAACTTACATACACAAACACAGCTAAATGTAGAAGGTATAATTAATACTATCCAATCAATTTTCAGAGATTTTAATATATCTACACCTATTAACTGTTCAAAATTTTTAGATAATAATAACTATAAGGATTATGTTAAGCCGTATTTACCAAATGCTCAAATACAATATCCAGCTCTAGAAAAAACTTTTTCTTATTTTGAAGGATTAACCCAACTATTAGAATTTCAAGCTATTATATCAAATAAACAAGATAATAACCTCATAGCGGCAATACTTCAAATTTTAGACTGCATCGAGAAATTCACGAGTAATCAACAGATCATTCAAAATTACAATTATGTATAAGACCTACAAATTAAAGAATTATTATTATTTGAAGAAATGTTATCTACAACATGGTCTCAATCTAATGAGTGCTATAGTTCTTTAATCGAAAAGTTAGAATCATTTAAACAAACTAACTATCCATCTTCTATAAAAAATATAGAACTTAAAAATGATCAGCCGGTGAAATATTATAAAGAAGCCATAGATTGGTTAAATAAATATGATAAACCTCATCCTGCTGAAATAACTAAAACTAAGGCTGTCTGCTACTCTAAAGTTGGCGATATATTAAGTGAAGAAGGAAATTATAAAAGCGCTTTAGCTAATTATCACTTAACTCTTGTATACAATAAAGAACTTAAAAGAGTTAATAACAAAATCGGTGACATGCTATTTAAATTAGAACATGAAAAATTAGCTATCATATTTTATAAAGTTAATGATTCATTGAATTTGATATTAAAATGTTATAAAAGTCTTATTGATAAGGCGGAAAAAAATCTCAACCAAAATCAAGATTTAATACATGATTTATATATTGAGCAAGGAAAATATCTTTGCTCTCAGAAACAACAAAAATCATATGCTGTAGCATCATATTATAAAGCTGCCGATTATGCATCCGACCCGATAAAAGAACGTGATGCACTGTTGATGGCATATAATACCTCCCTAGAAACCTTAGATAATAACGAAATTCAGCAAACGGATATGTTAGAACAGCAAAGAAAGGAACATCTTAGGGGTATAATCGGCGATATTGTTGATTTAGATTCTTAACAAATCATTTACGGCTACTTTAGCTCTAGTAGTTTTATCGACTTGTTTTACGATAACTACGCAATAAAGTCCAGGCTTGCCGACTTCCTTAGCAGGTAATACTCCAGGGACTACAACAGAATAAGCCGGCACTCTACCATAAATAATTTCTCCTGTGTTTCTATATACTATTTTTGTAGAGCTACCGATAAACACTCCCATACTAATTACTGCTCCCTCCTCTACTATTACACCCTCTGCTATTTCCGATCTTGCACCAATAAAACAATTATCTTCAATGATAACAGGTTTTGCTTGCAGCGGTTCAAGCACCCCGCCTATTCCTGTGCCGCCTGAAATATGGCAATTCTTGCCAATTTGAGCACATGAGCCGATAGTAGCCCATGTATCAATCATTGTTCCCTCGTCTATATAAGCCCCTATATTAATGAAAGAAGGCATAATTACGACATTTTTAGCTATATAAGTACCGGTTCTAACAAAAGCTCCAGGAACTTTGCGTATAGCTGCTTCTTTGAATGTATTTTTATCAATATCTGCAGAAAATTTAGGGGCAACTTTGTCATACCAGCTATTATAATTGTTATTATAAAGCTGCGATTCCGTAGTGATAAAATATAGCAATATAGCTTTCTTTACCCATTCATTAACCTGCCAAGCTTGTTCTTTCTTTTCACAAACACGAATTGTACCTTGATTTAAGCTTTCTATAATGTCATTAAGAGTTTTCTTTAATGTTATAAGCTTTGAAGAATCTTGAAGGAGTTTGTCCTTAATTTGCCAAGCTTCTTCAATTTCTTTAATAAGAGAGGACATATCTTTTAACTGTTTTATTGCCAAAAATAATAAATGAGATTATCATGAAGTCAAACATAATAATTATAATTAACTATGTATATTACTTGCCCAAATTGCCAAACAAAATTTATTGTTACAAGCAATCAAATAGGTATTAACGGACGACGAGTAAAATGTTCCAAATGTAGCCATTTGTGGTATCAAAAATTAGACTATAATACTAGTAAACTAAATGACTTTAAAGATAAAGTAAACACGGAAACTATTAAAACTCCTATTAAAAATCATTATAATGCTAATGTACCTGTTATTTTACCGTATATTCCTCCTAAGAAAAAATATAATATATTTCCAATATTATGGACTAGCTTTATAATTTTTTGTTTAGTGATATTACTAGTAGATAGTTTTAAATTCTTAGGTAAATATGATCAATTAAAAATAGAGGAAATTAATTTAGGAAAATCTCGTCATATAGGCGGTATGAAGATATTTTATAAATTATCTAATGAATCGGATTATCTTATTTCCGATCCTATAATCAAAGTTAGAGTAATGGATACTAATAATCAAGCTTTAGATGAATATGTATCAATTACAAAGCTGCAAACAAAAATTCCTGCAAAACAAGCAATATATCTAGAAATGAACATTGAAGGAATACCTGTTACGGCAAAATATATTGATATTACTATAGGCAATAGATTAGGGCTTTTATTTAAGTGAGGACGTTGCCCGCATGCCCCCCTCTTAACACATCATTGCGAGGAAAATTAGCGTTGTTGTGCATGGATTGAAGATAAGATCCCCCATTGCGAGCAACCGTAAGCATTGTTGCATGGCTCTTAAAAAGCGGTTAATGTCATTCCAGCAACGGTGAGAATCTAGCTTTTTCGATTGTCACCTCGTGGCTTGACCACGGGGTCTAAAAAAATAACTTACAATACTAATAAAACTGGACCCGCAATCAAGTTAGCTAGGATGACAGGGGTGGAATCAATCCACGCGGGAATGACATAGGGTCTATGAATAACGTCACTTAAAAATGATAATACCCATAAGCCGAAACTTATGGGTATTACTAAAGATATAATAATTTTTATTATAGTGTATTAGGAAACACCACAATTTGAACTATTAGTATCACTTGATACCATGTTAACAATATCAGGAGCTTTAAATAATATAATAATTGCAGTAACTACCACTAAAGCTACTTCCCACTGCAATTTTCCTCTTAAAGTTTGAATTCCTAGAACAATTATACCGACAACGGCTATACCTTTTGCAGTATTGCCTCTGAATACTTTAATTAACTTACATAATGCATCACCTACAGGATCCTCAACACTACTACCTAAGCTATCAAAAGCTATCATAATAATAGCCACGCTTAGAATAGTAAATAGTATGCGTAATGATAGATTATAATCAATTAATTCTTCGTTTAATTTACGAATAGGAAAGTTCATATGTTTTACCTCAATAAAATAATTAGCATTTAAGAAATAATGTATAATTTATTTACATATAAATCAACTCCTAAATATATGCAATTTTAATTAATATGCAAAAATATTTTAAAAACCCTTGTTTTAAGTAACATTATAATCACATATAGTATAACTTAACTTCCAAATATATAAACAAATGTAAATAGAAATAACCAAACCACGTCAACAAAATGCCAATACCATGCAGCAAATTCAAACCCTAAATGTCCATTACCTTCTGTGGTAAAATCCCCTCTTTTTGCTCTAAAGTAGCAAACTATTAGAAATATAGTACCTATAATTACATGAACCCCATGAAAACCCGTGGCTAAATAAAAGTTAGAAGCATATATGCCATCTGTAAATTTAAACGCCGCATGATAATATTCATATGCTTGCATAGCTGTAAAAAATATTCCAAGCAATATGGTCAGAGCGAGGGCAGTTACGCAATCTTTTTGATTTTTTTCCTCTAAGGCGTAGTGAGCCCAAGTAACGGTAGTGCCTGATAAGAGTAATATTAAAGTATTGATAAAAGGAATATCAAACGGATCAAAAGTTTTGATGGTAGGCGGAGGCCAAATTCCTTGTTTTACAACCCATACACCGTCTAAAAGACCTACAGGTGATAAACTTGATTTAAAAAAAGAAGCAAAAAATACACCAAAAAATACTATTTCCGTTAAGATAAATAACGCCATACCTATTTGTAAACCTTTCCTAACAGGGTTGGTATGTTGATGTTCGACTATTCCTTCTTTCACTACATCCCGCCACCAAGAATATAAACAGTAAACTACTGAAATAACTCCGGCAGATAAAATATATACATTAAATTTGTAATCATGCATAAACGAGACGCCGCCTATAACCAAAAGAAGTAAAGCAAAAGATGTTAGGACAGGCCAAGGGCTTGGGTCTACTATATGGAATAAGTGCGATTTAGTAATAGGATGCGAATTTGGACTCATAGTTTTATTTTATCATTTTCTAATTATACTTCGAGTAGATATACGAAGATCAACTTGGAAAAGAGCAAGGAGTCTGTAAGCCGAGGAGCGGAGCATATACTAATATGTGAGCATCCGGGGGCTTACGACGACGTAGCCAATTTTTCAAGTTGATCAAAGAGTATATAAATAAATATAAATTATTATTGATGTAAAAGCAAATTTTAGAAGCAAATTATATAGAAAATATACCTCGTAACTCAGAATTACATTATTTATTATTAATGACAACTAAAATCTCTTGACTCTTTATATTATTCAACTAATATATAGACCGCTAATAATGTTTAAGCTCCATTGTTGCAAGACCAATCTGTCAAAACTTAATATTAAGTTATGCCAGGGGTCTGTTATTATAAGTGAGTAAAATCATGAAATATAATGGAGGTTGTTGTCTTACAGCAACGGAGCTTAACCCCTGGCACCTTTATTTATTAATTTCTAGATTAGGTTTAGGCATAAATTAAATAAAGGAATTGCGAGTAGTAGTATTAGCTATGTTTGATAAAAATAAAGATTTATTAATTCTAAAAAATATAAAGGCAGAAAATAAAGAAAAAATTAAAAAAAAATTTTTCCTCTCATCACCGTTTCTAATAATATTATTAATATTTTTTTATTATCTTCTTAACATCTTAGAAGTAAAATATTTCTAGATTTTTCAATCAACTAAGTAATTACCCCAAAATATATCTTTATAATAATCTGGTCCCCACTTTGTGCTTCGTTGTTCGTCGTCTCGCCTGTCACAAAATGGGGCTGAGTTTACTATACTTATTAAACTATCAATTCTAAATTTTTTTGCTTAAACTTATAGAGATACGACAAATTATCTTCACTATTTTACTAGTTATTTCTGCAAATATTGCTTGCTTGCTGTCGTTTACTATAGCGATATCTCTATGCTCCATCTCATCAAGCCGAAATTTGGTTATATTATCTAACAATTCTAGTTCTACACCTATATTATTTAAATAATTTATTTGCTGCTCATAATGTTTTTCTATTACTTCTTCTACACTCTCGGTAACAAGCATCGCAGTTTTTATTCCCATCAACGAAGATAAGGTCCCAAGTAAAAATCCGTAATGATGCCAAAAAAACAATAAAACCGTGGGTCTTACTTTTTTTTCTAGTAATTTTCTTTCAAAATAATTTAAATGGATCTCTTCGTGATCAAGCATTTCTTTAATCAATATATGATCATTTTGAGATTTAATATATTTTAGCTGCCCTTGATAAATTCTTTTTGCACCATACTCTCCAGCATGATTAACTCTAATTATCTCGTGAATTTGTTTGTTAGGATCGGAAAAATCAGGTCTTGGCATAATGTATACTACTTTTGAAAGAAGTTTAAAATTAGGTAGACGAAGTTTAATTTGGAAAAGAGCAAGGCGTTTCATATTTTTTGACCGCAGCATACATGCTAGTACGTGAGGATCAAAAAATATGAAACAACGACGCCAATTTTTCAAATTAAACGAGTATGCTTTGGAGCAAGTCAAAACCGGCAGGACTTAGCTTATATTCTACCTCTGCTTGCTGTAGCAGTTTTAAAGTCTCTAAACATTCAGTTAGGCTAAGACCGTTTGCTATCTTTGTAAAGTCATTAATATACTGATAAAAAATCGGTGGTGATAATGATTTTATTGCAAGGTCTAAACGCTCACCATTTTTTACTTTCGATAAAACTATATATAAACTTAAATAATGTCTTATTAGTGCTCTGATAATTAATACTTCATTGATATTTTGTTTTTTTAATATATCCAGCTCTTGCAGAAAATTACTATAATCTTTTTTTGAAAAATACATTGCTAAATCACTGCCGTTTGCCGTAATTTCGCTACTTATAACTTCTAGAACGTCGTTTAAAGTAATTTCTTTCCGATCATGAACAAAATATATCAATTTATTTATTTCACTACAAACTAAATCGTGATCACCTTTTAAATGAGCTTTTAAATAAGTAATAGCTTCTTTACTTATAGTTTTATTAGTTTTGATTGCTTTATCTAAAATAATTCTTTCAATTTTTGCTTCATCGTCATGATAACAAGCGACTGCTGCTAAATATTCTTCCGTTTCAAAAAACTTTCTAAAGCCTCCACTAGAAGTAATTTCTTCGCCTATAAATACAGGAAAATTTATATAATCACTGCTTAAAATTGTTTTTAAATTTTTATCTATTGAATTCCCGACCGATCTAATTTTAATTAATTCTTTTTGACCAAAAAAATTAGGTGAATTAAGCAATATTTCTAGAGATGAAATATTAAGGTCCGTGTATTCTATAGAAGTTTGTAGCATATTTAAGTTTTTTACTAAATGCTTACAAATTTTATCTATATAACCTTTATCAGGACCATATAATAACAGAGCTTTGACTTTGCCGGTTGTTATTAGTTCAAATAATCGCTTAATTTGTGAAAAGTAAAATTTCATAAACCTATTTCCGGTTAAAATATAAAATTAATCTGCTACGAATTTCTTCCGCTGCTTGATACGCCAAATCTATTCCGGTATCTTCCCTTTCAACATTTGTTGCATATGGTGTAAAAATAGCATTATACGATGTGTTTTGGTAAAACTTCTCCTCAATTAGAACTTTTTGGCTTTCTATATCAATTAATTTATATCTAACTAATTGATTAATATATTCCCTTAAGACATTCGAGTTTTTCTCAATAGTAGCAGGCATAGTTGTTGCGATAAGCTCTGCTTTAAGCAGGTATTTCACTTTTGCTTTCTGAGGTAAAATACTAGTTAAACGATGATAAAATTCAGCTCCTTCAATTGTTTTAATCGGCTCAACTTCAATAGCTTCTAAATCGTTATTTCTATTGTATTCTTCTCTATATACGGGCTTTAAATTACAGCTACTTATTAGAAAGAATATTATTATTATAAATAAAGAACGCATAATTTTTTATTTTTTATTATATCGGTTTATTTGAGTTTTGTGAAAGAAAATTATAATAATTAGTATTTATTAATATTTATAATAATAATAGTTAATTTATGTTGACATCTAAAAATAAGACTTGTATATTGCCGCTTCAAAATAATTTTAAGGTATTAGATGTTATTAGATAAACTTACTATGATTGTTCCAAAAGAAATAAAAACAGCATTAGTAAAAATAAAAAAATATTTTTCTTTCTCAACAAAAGTCACAAAAGATTTTGAAGCATCTAACATAAGCATAGATGAAGTAGATAAAGCGGAACCTACAAAGATTACAAGAGAGGATTTAGAAAAATCTTTTGAGTTATATGAAGAAAAATTGGCAATATTAGCACAAAAACTATCATCACAAACATCAATTAGTAATAATGATTATAACCCTCAAACAGAATATTACCAATTGATAGGAGATGATGGAATTATCCAGGATATTCCTACCACTGAGCTATAATTTTTTAGGCAATATCTATAAGTAATACTTATTATTGCCGCTTCAAAATAATTTTTAAGGTATTATTATATGTTAGGTTTAACAACATTTTTACAACGATCAACCACTTCATTAAATCAAGTAAGTTCATTTTGTAAAAAATTATTACATAAATATACGGATACAATCAGTGCCGCAAAAAACATGTATAATGTCTCTACAGAAAATAATGAGATGCCTTCAGAAATAGCAGATGATTCAACTCCTCTAGTAAAGCTAAATCAAATATTCCAAAAGGTTTATGAGCTTTGTTTTAGCAAAAAAGAAACTCTTTATAAATCAGAATCATTATATACACTATTTCCTGATGATACATGTGTAGATACATCTTTTGAAGAACGCTTAATAGTCGTGCAACAAAAAACCCATATGAGAAACGGAATAGAATTATCTAATTCAACATCGATAATGGAAGAACAAAATAAAGGGATACTCACTCTTTTTGAATCAGTAAATAATATATTTTTTACAAAACAAGATGATTCAAACCATAGAAAAGCCATAATAGATGCAAAGAAAATCGGAAAGCCGATAAGTAAGGAGTGTATACAACATTCTAATAGCGAAGAAACAGTAACATCTCAAGTAGAATTAGTATATTACCAATCACCCAACGGTGAGCAGAAAGAACTAGATTTCAAAGAAAATTTAGTACGTACCGCTTCATGCGATATGATAGACAAGATAGTAACAACGAATTATGAGGTTGAAGGGATAGGCGAAGTAGCTGTTACTTATTGCTAGAATCTATACCCTTACATATCTTCCGTGTAAATCTAATACTCTATGTTAAATTTACAAGGAAGATAGCCGCTTTAAGTTAATAGTTTTAGCTTTTTAAAACTCATCACTATTTATATTAGGATTAGTTTGTCCAACTAATTTGCGTCCCGTATATTCTTCAAAATCTTTTTCCCAATTAGGTCGCACTTCTATAGGAAGACATTTTGGAGGGATTATAGGAACATGTTGTGGCTTTTTTATAAGAAAATCCATAACATTCCGTTCATATTCTTGTAATATTTTTAGTATTTCTGTACTAGTTTCATAACGTGACGGAGTAAGACACCTGAAGCATCTTTTTTTGTTACTAAAGTAGGCTCTTCCTGTAATAGAATTTCAATAATTTCTTTTTTATTATTAACCCCTGCAATTGCCGAATGTAATACCGATAAACCTAGAGGAGTCTTAGAATATATAGATTCCCGATTTACTTTTAAAATCTCTACTACTAAATCTTTTTTACCATGTTCAGCTGCTTCATGTAATAAGGCAGTGGGATTATTTTCAAGACATACCTTTAATGCACTTTCAAAGGCTTTTATACCGCTTTTTGTTTTATTTTTAAATAATTTTGTTAACTCTTCTATATCACTCTTTACTGATGCGGATTTCATTTCTACATCTGAATCGGGTGACTCTGGACCTGAAGTTTTATATTCATCTAAATCTGCTGTAGGTAAAGTAGGTATTTTTTGCTTGATCATTAATTCTCCTAAATTTATTAGTTGTCATTAAAATCTTTACAATATCATGAGCTTGTATGACTCTGATATCATTCCCGTAGAGAGGTGTCTAGATGTCAGTTTAAGACCTCAATGCCTCCCCTTAGGAATACCATCTACTACTCTGGGGAATCTCCCAAAAAACTTAAATATCGTGCATGTTCTTCTGAATAACAAGATTGTTCTATTATTTTTAAATGTTCATAAGAGATATACTCTTCTAACTCCGGGACTAATTGTTTCATGCTCTTAATTAAAGCATATTCTTTACCGTTACGTGCTAACGTCAGAATATCCTGTAAATTTGAGGTACCTGTTATATCTGATAAATACGGTTTACAAATTCCTAACTTATTGTTTTTGTGTAGGTACTTAAAATAATTTAACATATTTTTAGCACTGCATAATTCTTCATCATGTATTGTATCTTGCTGAGTCATTAATTTTCCTAATTTTATAAATTGTTAATTATTTTAGGACAAATTGCTAATTAGTGATATCTTGCAGTAAAGTTTTATTACTTCAATGTCATTCCCGCATAGCATTGTATGGCGAACAACATGAGCTAATTTGCAATTCTCCTAAATTTTAGCTTACAAATTTAGAAGTAATGATGCAATAAGCCCAGTTGAATTGATTATTACTTAATTGATTAAGAATTGTTAATTTATCACAATGAATTAGTTACTGGAGTTTTATGTTTTCCATATCCCAATCGTGAGAAACAGTATTATATTTTAATATATAAGGCTTAGTATCTATAGAATCTAGAGTTACATCAGCAATCATATCATCATGTGACGAGATAAGTTCATTATAACCAAAATTAGCGTAATAAGGTTGATAATTTCTAAATCTAACCGTTATAAATTTCTCTTTAGTAATAGCCGGTAAGAGTTTTACTAGATCGTCAAGATTACTTAAAGCCAAATCTTTCATCTCAAAAATTTGTAATCTATAAACATTTTTATAATCTTTAGTAAAGAATGTCGGTATAGAACTAAAGCTACTACCGGATTGAACGGAAGCTATACTTAAAGCCTTAAGCGGAATGCCTGATTTATTGCTAAAATAATCATCGGCTTCAAAAAATACTGCACCACCGAAATTTATCATTTTAGCGATTTTATTATTGTTCACATCATATAAATCTACTGCTTGTTCTAACTTTTTTCCGTCACGAAATATAGTAAGTTTAATAGCTATTCCTTTAAAATTATCCATTTCTCTATCAAACAATGCTAGATTGCCGCCGAGTTCCTTATCATTCACTGCCCAAATAATATCGCCGGCTTTTAAAAGTTTTTCGGCAGGTGAGCCTGCTAAAATTGCCTTAACGCTTATCACTCTATTTCTACTATCGGGAAATTTATTTATATATTTATCCATCTCTTCTTTAGGGAAATTATGATGTCTAACTGCTTTATTTAAAGAGTATAACTCGCTTACTATTCCAATATGATTCCGCTTCGGTTCTTTATTATTCTTTAAACTTTCCAAAGTGCGAACTACATAATCACCGTGCAATGCTAAAGAGTAGGTCTTACCGCCACCATATAATACTCCTATAGCTTCAATTTTATCGTTTAGTACCGGTGAACCGCTAGCACCACCGGTAATATTTAAATTAATATTATAAGTAGCTTGCGGCATCGATCCATCAATGTTATAGAGATCTGATAAATGACCGTTATGAAAAGAAAAACCCTGTCCTTCGGTATTGCCAACTACAAAGACTTTTTGATTTAGTTTTGGTATTTCAGTAGAAAAAGATATTTGCGTTGCAGATTCTGGTATATCTGTGCTTGCTACTTTTAAAATTGCATAATCTTGCCAAATATCGTAATAGATAAGTTTTGCTTCTGCCTGCTCACCGTTATAAAAAGTAACAAAATAAGTTCCGATAGACGCACCGCCGACAACATGAGTGTTAGTAATTATATAACCGTTGTTCTTATCGTTAATAAATCCCGTTCCTGTCCAACTACTTGTATCATCATACGCCGATACGGCAATTCTAGTATCGATCGTTACGATTGCTTTTTTCGCTTTTTCAAATATAGCGGTGCTTGTTTCAGAAGAGGCTAAAACTATATTATTTAGGAAAACTAAATTAATAATAAATAAAAGTTTTATTAAAATCAGTAATTTTTTCATTCTCACCTCTTGTAAAATAATTAAAGTCGCACTATATCAAATAAAAAGTCATAATAAAATATAAAATTAAGAAAACGAGGATTTTTATGGGAAAAGTGATAGGTATCGACCTTGGAACCACCAACTCTTGTGTTGCGGTAATGGAAGGAAAAGAGCCAAAAGTAATAGAAAATTCAGAAGGTGAGAGAACTACGCCGTCAATAATAGCTTTTGCAAACGGCGAAAAATTAGTTGGACAATCTGCTAAGAGACAAGCAGTAACCAACCCTCGCAATACTATATATGCGGTAAAGCGATTAATCGGTAGAAATTTCATCGATCCTATGGTTGCAAAAGACCAAGGTATTGTACCATATAATATAGTTAAAGCCGATAATGGCGATGCATGGGTCGAAGCTGATAACAGTAAATATTCACCAAGCCAAATTAGTGCATTCATTTTACAAAAAATGAAAGAAACTGCTGAGAGTTATTTAGGCGAAAAAGTAACGCAAGCAGTAATTACCGTACCTGCTTATTTCAATGATGCACAACGTCAAGCAACAAAAGATGCCGGTAAAATAGCAGGTCTTGAAGTACTTAGAATAATTAACGAACCGACTGCCGCAGCTCTTGCTTACGGTTTTGATAAATCAGCAAGTAAAACTATTGCAGTATACGATCTTGGCGGCGGAACATTCGATGTTTCAATTCTTGAGATCGGCGATGGTGTTTTTGAAGTAAAATCAACAAACGGTGATACATTCCTTGGCGGTGAAGATTTCGATACAAGAATATTAAACCATTTAATAGATGTATTTAAAAAAGAAAACGGTATAGATTTACGTAACGATCCTTTAGCACTTCAGCGTTTGAAAGAAGCAGCAGAAAAAGCTAAGAAAGAGCTATCTTCTGCAGTAACTACTGATATTAATTTGCCTTATATTACGGCTGATAGTAGCGGTCCAAAACATTTAAATATTAAATTTACTAGAGCGGAACTCGAAAAATTAGTAGACGATTTAATTGAAAAAACCATTGAACCTTGCCGTAAAGCATTAAAGGATGCAAATTTAAAAGCTTCTGATATTCAGGAAGTAGTATTAGTCGGCGGTATGACTAGAATGCCGAAAGTACAAGAAGCCGTAAAAAAATTCTTTGGACGTGAACCGCATAAAGGCGTAAACCCTGATGAGGTAGTAGCACTTGGGGCAGCTATCCAAGGCGGAGTACTTAATAAAGAAGTAACAGATATATTATTATTAGACGTTACACCTTTATCACTTGGTATTGAAACGCTTGGCGGCGTATTCACTAGGTTAATCGACCGCAATACCACTATTCCATCGAAGAAAAGCCAAGTATTCTCCACAGCCGATGATAATCAGCATGCTGTAACTATTAGAGTGTTCCAAGGTGAACGTGAAATGGCAAAGGATAATAAATTACTCGGTCAGTTTAATCTTGATGGCATCCCCCCTGCACCACGAGGTTTGCCACAAATAGAAGTTACATTTGATATCGATGTTAATGGAATAGTGCATGTTTCAGCTAAAGATAAAGCAAGCGGTAAGGAGCAGAAAGTAACTATTCAAGCCTCAGGAGGACTTAGTGATGCCGAAATCGAACAAATGGTTAAAGACGCCGAACAGTATGCCGATGAAGACAAAAAGCGTAAAGAGCTTATTGAAGCAAAAAATGCTGCCGATAGTTTAATTTATTCTACTGAAAAAACTTTGACGGATTACGGTGATAAGTTATCATCCGAAGATAAAGGAGCGGTCGAAGAATCTTTAGCTGCTTTAAAGGCTGTTCTTGAGTCGGAAGATGTGGCTTTAATTAAAGAAAAGACCGAAAGCTTAACTGCAGCTAGTATGAAAATCGGCGAAGCAATGTATCAAGCACAAAGCGAGAGCCAGCCTTCTGAAGAAAATACTGCTAACGATGAAAAAGTAGTAGATGCTGATTTTCAAGATGTAGAGAAGAAGTAACATATTGAATTTTTCATCCCGCGACTTGATCGCGGGATCCAGTAAAATATATAAATGGATTCCTAAGATCCCGCGATCAAGTCGCGGGATGACAACCATGTTTATAAATTAAATTATGTCACAAGATTATTACCAGATACTAGGCGTTAGTAAAACAGCTAGCCAAGCTGATCTTAAAAAAGCCTACCTCAAGCTAGCTAAGCAATATCACCCTGATACTAATGATGCTAAAGATGCTGAAAAGAAGTTTAAAGAAATAAATAGTGCTTATGACGTTTTAAAAGACGAACAGAAAAGAGCAGCTTATGACCGTTTTGGACACGATACTTTTCAAAATCAACAATCACGAGGAGGAGCAGGAAATCATGGCGGTTTTCATCCCGATATCAATGATATATTCGGCGATTTTTTTAGCGACTTTATGGGAGGCGGTAGAAGAAAGCCCACGTCAAGCAAAGTTAGAGGCTCGGATTTAAAATATGATCTGACAATTAATTTAGAAGAAGCATTTCACGGTATAGAAAAAAATATTAGCTTTTCTAGCGAAGTAAAATGCGATACTTGTCACGGTAGCGGTTCTGAGAAAGGTGAAACCGTAACTACTTGCGATGCTTGCGGCGGTGTTGGAGCTACTAGAATTCAGCAAGGATTCTTTACAATCGAGCAGGCTTGTCATAAATGCCAAGGTAACGGACAAATTATAAAACATCCTTGTAAAAAATGTCATGGTATGGGACGTTACCATAAGCAACGAAATTTATCGGTAAATATTCCTGCCGGCGTTGAAAATGCCACTCGCATAAGGCATCCAGGCGAAGGTGAAGCAGGTATTAGAGGTGGTAATAGCGGAGATTTATATGTTGATATAGCAATAAAACCTCATGATATTTATAAAGTAGACGGAGCAAATTTACATTGTAAGCTACCTATTAGCTTTGTAAATGCCGCTCTTGGAGGAGAGGTAGAAGTGCCGATAATTGAGGGCGGAAAAGTAAATTTAACAATTCCTGCAGGTACACAAAACGGCGATCAATTAAGACTACGCAGCAAAGGTATGTCTAAAATACGATCTACTATTAGAGGCGATATGCTTACACATATTCATATTGAAGTACCTAAAAATTTATCCAAAAGACAACGTGAGTTATTAGAAGAACTCAAAAAAGAATCCATAAATGAAAAAGAAAATGACAGCAGCTTTTTTAACAAAATGAAAAGCTTATGGTTGTAAATTTTGTTTAACTTTTCTACTCTCATAGCATTGTTGCGTAGACCGATAAAATCCACTGTGTCACCCCGTGGCTTGACCACGGGGTCCATAAAAATAATAAAAAATACTAATAATATTAGTATTTTTAACTGGATCCCGTGATCAAGTCGCGGGATGACAAATGATAAACCTATCCACGCAACAATACCTACTCTCATGGGCAAGTCACGCTCTAGACTCTGTGAAGGAAAATTAACTTAACTTTCTTTCACAGAATCTAGAATTATTTTATACTTTCTAAATATAATGAACGCTGCTCTATTCTATTTAGCTGTTCTACCGTTACCTGTTCTTCTAGCGTTTGTTTAAACTTAGCTCTTAATTTTTCTAAATCTTTATTTTTCTTAGAAATCGGTAATATTTTAGATAATAATTTATTATTTTTGTTGAACATGCACTTGCTCCCGATTGATTAAACTTAAATTGCTCAAGCTTTAACCACCGAAGATTTTAACTTTGGTGGCCGGGGCGTTCAAAAAAACCGTTAGCAACAGTTCACAATAGGTTTTAAGCTTAAAGTAATACCTTAAGCTTTGGACATGCCTACCGTCACCCCAACCATAATATAGTTGAGGATTTGCATCATTTTATGGCTGATGCGTAACCATGCTAACAAGAGGTTTTGAAGCCCCGAAACAGCATTGCTGCTATTTCAATACGATTTTATATAACTTCCCAAAAAAGTCAATTGATACCTAAGTTTTATTATTTTTTTCCTTTTCTAATCTAGTTTGTACTTCTATAAGCTTTTGACAAAATGCGATAAAATTTCTCGCTGCTTGTCGTGCCTGTTCTTCCGTGATTTCGCCGTCATAAGCATTGTAAATAGCTTTAACTACATTATTAAATTTTTCTGTTATTGTTTCTTTATTCATGATGTTATTCCTTTCTGTTAATGATGATCTTTTCAACTCTAAACAATTATGTTTTTAAGTGAACTAAATTTATAAAACTATAATTATTACAATCAATAATTATAGTCATTGACTTATTTTAATTACTTCTATAAATTACTTCTCTTAAATGATAATTAAACTCTGTCATTCATAATATAATCTAATTTTTAAGAGTTAAAACATGGAAAATACAGAAGAAGAAATTTTAACCTCTGAGTTAATAGTAGATGAAGAGGAGGAAAAGCGTTTAAAAGCTGAAAATGCAAGGAAAGAGCTTAAGTTAATATTAATAACATTTGCTATTATTCTTACTAGCTTTTTAACTTTTTGTTATTTCTTTTTTAACTATATGGAAGAAAAAGCAGCAGAGTATAAATTACAGCAAGAACAAGAAGCAAAAGTAAATAATAAAACAGAATGAAGTTGTTTAAATACAATGCAATCAAAAGTTATTAATATATTTAAAGTTAAAAAGCTATTTGTTATTGCAATTTTTTAATTTTTACTATAATTGTAATCAACTATTATTAATATAAATAAAATAACTTTTATGGAAGATATAAGCTCTTGGCAAGAAAAGTTTGAAGTTTGCGTTTACGCTAAAAAGCTGTTAGATAAAGTTGAATATTTAAACACTAAAGTAAAAAATCCTGTTGATATAGAAGAAGTTAAAAAAGGCATTTATTACGCTCGTAAATACCATGGCTCACAAATGCGTCAATCGGGTGATCCTTATTACTCTCATCCGATTGAAGTAGCGATTATGGTAGCGGAGTTTACAGCTTATAAAGAAGCAAAATTTTTCACGACTGATACTATTATTACTAGTTTGTTACATGATACTATAGAAGACACTAACCTTAATAAAGAGACTATTGCAATAATTTTTGACCTAGAAATAGCAAGACAAGTAGAAGCTTTAACTAGAATTAAACCACATAAGAAAATAACTTCAGCAGAAATGTTAAAATTATTGTATTATAACCTAGAGAAAAAATTACTAATTATTAAGTTATTTGATAGATTTCATAATATCCAAACTTTAAAAGTAAAAACTCCTGAAAAAGCTAAAAAAAAAATAGATGAGACTTTAGAAGAATTTTTAATTCTAGCAGAATATTTAAAACTACCTTACATAGCCCAAGAAACTGCAAAACTATGCAAAATGTATTATTAAGAGTTTATTAATGTTTTAAGTTAGTTTTTTCTAATATTTCAAAATGGCGTATAGCAAACCAAGTACCTAACGCCACAGGAATCATAATAATTTGTAACCCAAAATTATTGAAATGCTTTATTAAATAAATAATCCCAAAAGAAGTAATAACGTATGTAATAGCTCTTGACATAGCAATAGTAAAACAAGTGTAAGTAAACCTTTTAAAAATTGGTATATATTGATAAAAAATTGATTTAGCTGGAGTGGTGTCTAGAACAAAAAACATAGCGAAACATTGAAAATAAAATATTCCTGTAGGCGTATTAATATTATTTAATAAAAAAGGACATGCTAAAATAAATATGGAATATATTATTAACCTAACTCTTAAGATAAATAATGGAGAAATATAATACCCTAAATATATTAATGGTAAAATCCCCAGCATTTCTACTAATCCTACAAAAAAATTATTATGTATTACTTGGTCTGGAGTATATCCAAAAGAATTTTGAAGTACATCGCCACAATGTATAAAGGCAATATAAAAACATACTGGCCAACCGCAATTTATTAAAAGTAAAGCAAGGATGGTTTTCTTGTTAACTTTTTCTTTTACTATATAATTATTGTTAATTAGCTTTCCATCTTTTCCAAATTCCTCTAAGATATTTTTTACTCTGCGTTTTGCATCTACAAAGTCCGGTGTTTCTCTAAGCTTAGTACGTGCTACTCCTCCTACTAAGGCAATTAATGCACCTATTCCAAAAGCATATCGCCAATTAAATCCTTCAATGGTACTAAAAGATGCAATACCTAACGCTGCCACTCCCCCTAGTGCGGCTAAAAAAGCTAATATTGATACAACGACATATTGTAAGGGGGGCTTTATTGCTTCAGTAAAATAAATTTCTGCTCCTGTTATTTCCCCCATAGAAGACATCCCTTGAACTATACGGCAAATTATCATTATACAGGATGCTACTACTCCTATTTGATTATAAGTAGGTAGTAGTGCCATTACTATACAAGAGCAAGCCATCATAAGAGTAGTTATAACCACTGTTGATTTACGTCCAATATTGTCACCTATCCATCCAAATATTAAAGCACCTATAGGACGAACTACAAATGTTATACAAAAAACAGAAGCAGCAGCAAGAGAATCATATTGAGAATCATATTGAGGGAAAAATAATTTATTAAGAAGTACAGCCATATGTACATAAAGCATAAAGTCAAAATATTCAAGAAAAGTACCTATAGATAGCAAGGCAATTGATTCTTTCTGTTGTTTTGTAAGACTTTTTTGTTCTTGTACATATTCCAGCATAAATCCTTTACAAAAAATTAAATTTTAAAGAAACTTATACTGTTTTATATAAAAGTCAATAGAAAATTTCGCTTTACACGATAAATAAGAAAATGAAGTGCAACTTAATACACTTCGTAGATTGATAGAAAAAAGTTATAATATATTGCAAGTTTTTTTATAGTTGTAATATATAGTAAATTAGCTTGAATTAGGGATAATTTCTACATCATCTTTTAATTTTTTAGGAACATATCTCATACCGTAAATGGGTTAGCATTAGCGGTATTCGTTACATCCCCAAAAAAAATAAAATATCTCCTATAAATCATCCCTAATTCAAGCTAATTTACTATATAAGTTTAACTGTATTACCTAACTAAATGGTAAAGTTAAAAGTAAGAAACAAACTAGGCTGTGTGAAGGAAAATTAAATTATTTATATTTTTAGATATTTTTGAGCGAAAATTAATAGGATTTTTGCAGTAATAGTTGTTCCTATTTCAAAAAAATCTTATAATTTACAGCCAAAAAAAGCAAAAATAGATTAAATTAATTTTCCTTCACACAGCCTAATATAGTACTTTAAAATTTACTTTATTTATTAGCATGATAAATATGTGATAAATAAACTAATTGAAAGAAAAAAATAAGTAATATACAGCAATGATTCATTTTTAGATTGAAAAGCAAAAAATACTATACTATCGTTGGTAGCTATAATTAAATATATTAAAAATATGCTTTTTCAATCATTAAATTTATATTCTATCTTAGTTGCAGGTCTTACAGCTACGGTTATCGTTTTTATGCGTCAATTATCTTATTATAAACAGCAAATTATTAATAAGGATTTAAAAATAATACCCGCATATTTTGATAAAAAAATGTTATATAAAATTCTTAATAATAACTGTGATAGATATTCTGCGCTTGAAATGATTAAATCGTATTTTAAGTTAAAAACCGCAAGATCGTTATCATATGAAGAACTTGAAAATGATGAACAATTAAGCGAATTATTTAGAGATTCTTTAAACTATTTTATTGATAATTTTATGTTAGAATCCGATAAATCAGTTGCAATAAATAAAGCTTTTAGTATCCAAGATGAACATAACAATACTCATAAATTATATGCGTTTTTAGAGAAAAATAAAATATCGGATAAAACACATCAAATGCTTATATATGTTAAAGTACCTTATCTAATGACCAAAGACGACGAAGAAAGCTTAAACACTTTCATACACTTGGCTAAGATAATGTAGAATTCCCGAAAACAAAATAAGAAACTAAGATAGAGTTATTTAAAATTCGGTTTAGAGTTACCTAAACCGAATAATAAATTATCACTTACCTAAAAGTGGATATGTAACATTTTTTAAGAACTTTCTCTTAATATAAGTACATACTAAAAATGTCAGTATTGTACTTGGAACATAGCGAATTATCGTAGGTAAATATCTTATTAAGGTCTTAGTTGAAACTAAATCAGTAAACGGTGTACTTACACTCTCTACTAACTTTCTACTTTTTAACCTTAAAGAATCTAAAGTACGATATCTATTTTTGTATTTTAAATAACATCTAACGGCTTCAATAACTATAGAAGATATAATAGAGACTATTCCGCTTTGCATAAGAAAATAAAATTCCGTACTATCCGAACAATAACAATAATTAGCAGTAATTATTAAAACTAAACCTAGAATATTAAAAAAATAGACGAATGGTTTGCCATAAGATTTTTCTTCTTGCTTAATGCTACTTTTTAATAATTCATATATTAGAGATTTTAACATCGAATTACCTATTTCATAAGAATAGCGAGCAATACGCCTGCACCAAAAGCGTAGGCGAGATTCCGCAAAGGGTGGTCACGTGTCGACTCACATAAATCTGCTACATTCGCTTTACCTTTATCTATTCCTTTGTCTTTATAATGATCTACAACGGATGATAAATTACCTAACTGCTCATCAAGAATATCTCCAGATTTACCTTTTAAATTACGTAATCTAGAAACCAAACTTTCTATATCCTTTTTGATGCCATCGATATCTTCTTTAGCAGATCCGGTATTTAATTCTTTCATAAATTACTCCTTTATTAATTTATACCTTATTAAACAAATTATTTTGCTTATAATTATATGATACTCCTCTTACAAGTACTTTACAATAGCTTAAATAAAAAAACCAAATCAAAATAGACTCGGTTAATTTTAATAATTTTTAGAACACGAACTATGGATAAGTTCCTTATCCATAGTTAGGAAGGGTTTTTATTTACTACCAAATGAAGAAACGATTTTATTAATTAATGATTCAATGTTAATTGCCGATTGAGTATATCTTATTTCTTCATTAGCCGCTAAATTTTCATCGTCATTACCTGGTACGATTGAAATATACTTACCTCCAAGTAATCCGCTAGTGATTACTTGAGCTTTAGAATCTTTAGGTATTTTAACATCATCATTAATATTTAGATATACACTCGCATAAAAGCTATTTGGATCTAAAGTAATTTTCTTTACAATACCGATTTTTATACCTGAAATCATTACGTCGCTTCCGACTGCAATCCCTTCCGCACTTTGGAAATTAGCAGTTACCTGATAACCTTTTGAGCTAGTTATAGAACTACCTGCTTTGTAGGCAAAAATCAAAAATAGCAAAGCAATAATTAATACTACAAAGCCGATAATTGTTTCAATAATATTCTGTTTCATTGTTTTTAATGTTATTTAGTTACGGTTGCCATCTATTATATTTAAAACTTGATATTTTAGATGATGTTTTAGCTGTTCTATTATTCTTTTGCCACGAAAAAAGCTGAATATTTTTTGGTATCTCATTTACTAAATGATGTAACCAAGCATGCCAACTTGGCGGAATTTTTGTAGGTTCATTTACATTTTTATAAATAACAAACCTCCTAGGACGCCCTAAATAATCAATATTACGGCTTTCATAATATTGATTCAAAAACTCATCTTCTCCTACTTTTTTGTGAAAAAAAGTAATAAAAAACTTATCTATCCACGACATTTTAAAATTTCTATAGCAGTTTGTTTTCCTTGCACTGCAAGTTTATCGGCAGCAATATTGCCGCTATTATTTGCATGACCTTTTACCCATTTCCAAATAATAGTATGTTTACTCAATTCTGCGTATAATTTTTGCCATAAATCAGCATTTTTAACGGGTTCATTGTTGCTTTTACACCAATTATTTTTTATCCAATTATGAATCCAAGCAGTAATTCCTTGTTGCAAATATTTACTATCGGTATAAATCTCAACATTACAAGATTTTTTCAAAATCCTCAATGCTTCAAGTGCTGCCATAATTTCCATACGATTATTAGTCGTATCTAACTCATACCCCCATATTTCTTTGCCGGTATTATTAAATTGAAGTAAAGCTCCCCATCCTCCAGGACCAGGATTACCTGCACATGCACCATCAGTATATATAACTACTTTTGAATCCATATATGGGCATTAACTAGGTTTAGGTTTAGAAGAGTTACGAAACTTATCTAACATTATAACATTTGGATTTGGAGATAATGAAGTTTTATAACTTTTATTATTACTTATTTCCTCTTCATGTTGATGATTTTCTTGTATATTTAACGACTGCTTAAAAGTTAGGCTGTAATTATTATTGGAATCAACAAAACTGATAAGTGCCTCAAAAGGTACGTAAATTATTTCTTTAACACCATCAAAACTTACCGTTAAAGAAAAGCCCGCATCATTTACTATTAAATTTTCAAACTGATATTGCAGTACTATTGTTATCTGTTTTGGATATGCTTGCCTAACTTTTAAGGGTAAAATTACCGCAGGGTTATCGGTTCTGTATGATATATATATTAACTGATCCCAATATAATTTTTCATGCTGAATTTTTGTTAGAATTTTTTTCACAAATTCTAGCATATATTCATTCACAAATTTTTTATATTCGGTATTCATATGAGAAAAATAAATAAAAATAGGTAGACGAAGTTTAATTTGGAAGAGAGCAAGGCGTTTCATATTTTTTGACCGCATTAGTGGATTAAAAAATATGAAACAACGACGCCAATTTTTCAAATTAAACGAGTATACGTGAGGGTTTTTCTGTTGCCCGGCAAACCCCCAAGCCGCGTAGGTTTAAGCTGCAGCTAAAGCTGGAGCACCTACACGATTATTATCGTTTGCGTTTCTTTGTTTTGACCCATATGGCAAAAGCCATCGGCGGAATCATCCCGAGTAAAAGCAATCTTTTTATTAGGCACGTCGATCCTATTTCGCCCCCATAAAATACAAGCAGTATTGATATACGAAGATCAACTTCAAAAAGAGTAATCGGTTCACAAGACGAGGAACGGAGCGTATACTTAATACGTGAGTACCGCAGGACTTGTAGAACGACGTAGCCAATTTTTGAAGTTCATCGAGTATTGGTGGAGGCGTCGGGTACTGCCCCCGAGTCCGCAACCTCTATTCTAAATTACGTTTATTACTATAGCTATATTAGCACCTAGTATTATGTCTTAATTTGATTAAAATGTAAAGGTCAAATAAGAATTCTAGATTTATATTAAAAATGGACTTATATTATTTGTATACTTATAATAAATATTACTTGTACACTTGTATACAAGTATACTTAATGATAAATATTACTTTTTGAAAAATATTTTATGCTACCAAATCTTGGAATTATCGCCGGCAGAGGTTCATTACCTTACTTAATAGCAGGTAACTATACAAAGCAAGGCGGTAATTGTTGTATAGCCGCAATTAAAGACGAAGCCGATATAGATCAAATTAAAAATTTTGAATATAAAGTTTTAAAAATCGGTATGGTCGGGGAAGCTATAAAATATTTTAAGGATAATGAAGTACAAAATATTATTTTTATAGGCGGAGTTAATAGACCAAATTTTAAAAATTTAGCCGTAGATAAAATAGGCGGTTTATTGCTTTTCAAAATACTTGGACAAAAAATTCGAGGGGATGATAGTTTGCTAAAAATAGTAGCGGATTTTTTTGAAAGCTACGGTTTTAAAGTAATTTCAAGTAATGAAATATATAAAAATCAACAATGTGACTCCAATATTACAACCGATACCACCCTTACGAGTTCAGATAAAAATGATATTGAGCTTGGAATAAAATTATTAAATCATCTAAGTTCATTCGACATCGCACAATCGGTTATAGTTGAAAGTGGCTATATCCTTGGTATAGAGGCTGCCGAAGGGACGGATAATTTAATAGCAAGATGTACAGATTTACGTAAAAAACCTCATGGAGGAGTATTAGTAAAAATACCAAAACTTGGACAAGATACTCGGTTAGATATACCGACTATTGGTCCGGATACTATACGCAACCTTGCTAAATATAATTACAAAGGAGTAGCGATTCAGAAAAATAACGTAATTATAGTCGAAGAAGAATTAACTATAAAACTCGCTAATGAACATAAAATTTTTATAATAAAATGTTAGCAATAGGTATTACCGGTAGCTATGCATCGGGCAAAACTTTTATTTTGGATTATTTAGCAGAAAAAGGATATAAAACTTTTTGTGCCGATAGATGTATAAAAGAATTATATCAAGATTTGAGCGTGCAAACTCAAATATTAAAATTATTGCCTGAACTTGAGTCTTTCAATATTGGAAAAATCAGTAATTTAATCTACAATAACGACCTAGCTAGAGAAAAACTGCAAAATTTTATTTATCCCTTACTAATAGATAAACTCATTTTATTTAAAAAAGAAAACGCTAATTCTAAATTTGGTTTTGCCGAAATACCGCTGCTTTATGAAGCTAAATTTGATAAATATTTTGATTTTGTCGTAACAATACATTGTTCTGAAGAAATAAGAATGCAAAGAGCTATAACAAGATCTTCATTTGATATAGAAATTTATAATAAAATCAAAGAAATTCAACTGTCACAAGAGAGCAAAATAGCAAAAGCAGATTTTTCTATAAATAGTGGCGTTGATATGTTAAAGTTGGAAAAACAAATAAGTAATTTAATAAAAAAGTTGGAATGTCAAGTTTAAGAGAAATAATTTTAGATACGGAAACTACAGGACTTGACCCAAAAGGCGGTCACCGCATCGTCGAAATCGGTGCAATTGAGATGGTGAATAAGGTATTAACAGGCAGGAATTTTCATTTTTATATTAATCCTGAACGAGACATGCCGTTTGAGGCTTATAGAATTCATGGCATCTCCGGCGAATTTTTAAAAGATAAACCTCTATTTCATACAATAGCCGACGATTTTTTAGAGTTTATCTCTGACAGTAAACTTATTATTCATAATGCTCCTTTTGATATTAGATTTCTAAATCATGAATTATCATTATTAAAAAGAGCTGAAATCAAACTTTTAGAACTGTCAAATGCTATCGATACTCTAGTTATGGCTCGAAGTATGTTTCCTGGAGCAAGATATAGTCTTGATGCTTTATGTAAAAGGTTAAAGGTTGATAATTCCGGAAGACAACTTCACGGGGCTCTTAAAGATGCAGCATTGCTTGCAGAAGTCTATGTAGAACTAACGGGCGGTAGACAATCTGCTTTTAAGATGGTTGATAAATCTGCTGAAATAAATAACTTAGCAACTAATCAAGTAAATAGCAAAACAGAACAAACTACTATTGTTATTAAACCTACTAAAGAAGAGCTGCAAAAACATAAAGAATTCCTAAGCAAGATTTTAATACCGGCTTAGGATTCACTGTCATACCGTGGCTTGACCACGGTATCCAGTTTTTTTATTTTTTGGATGCCGTGGTCAAGCCACGGCATGACACCACAGACTTTTTTAACAACCCCCTTAAAACACTTACCTATGAAAACAAATTTCTTTGTACTTATAACCTTTATAATACTCATCTCTTTAGGCTTTTGGCAGCTTAATCGTTTAAAAGAAAAGAAATTATTTTTAGCTTCAATGCAAGCTAATCTAACCTCACCTGCAATTAATTTAGCAGAAATTCAAGACGGTTTACCCTATCACAAAGTAAAAATTACCGGTCAATTTTTGCCTAATAAAGACATATATTTATATGGCAGGCGATCAATGTCGAGTGAAAAAGACGGCTATTATTTAGTGACTCCCTTTAAAACTTTAGAAAATCAAATTATTTTAGTAGCACGAGGTTGGTTTAGTAATCGCAATAAAAATATGATTGCCCAAGCTACAAACGAGCATCCTCACGAGATTATCGGTGTTACTATGCCATCTGAAAAAACTCGTAGCTACTTACCTGCTAACGACATTAAAAATAATGTGTGGCTAACACTAGATTTAAAAGAAGCATCTAAAGTGTTAGGCTTAGGTCTTGAAAATTTTTATATTATCAGGGAAGGAAAAGACATTAGCAATTTAGATATTTTACTGCCGCTTTCGATAAATCATTTAGCAGCCATAAGAAATGACCATTTAGAATATGCCCTAACTTGGTTTGGTCTTGCTATTTCCTTAATCGTAATATATGTGATTTATCGCCGTCGTTCTGCGGATGTCATCCCGTGACTTGATCACGGGATCCAAAAAAATAATTAAAAAGACTGACTCCCGTGGTCAAACCACGGATAACACTAGGAAAAACGTGGTTTATAGAAAAAAGTTTTTCTTAACTTTTGGTTAAAAATTTTACTTGCGAAACTAAAGCAAATAAATATTATAATTCTTAAATTTATAATTTGAGGATTTATGCCTAATAATGATTTAATATCTAGTTTTCTAGATTACTATGAACCACACGAAGCACATAAGCTAGTTAAAGTATATAGGACACAAATTAAAGAGAACCCTAGCTTAGCTAATTCAGATTTATATATTAAAATTGGTGACTGCTATACTAAAAGCTTGATGTTTGAGTACGCTCTAAAATATTATAATAAAGCAAGATATTTAGAGCTCAACAATCCTGAAAAGCAAGAACTTATACTTGAAAAAATCTCTAATCTCCATATAGCACCACATTATTCTTATTTTGGTGATAAACTCGAGGTTAAAAGAGAGGAAGTAGAAGAATGTACTATTAATTTTAATAATAAATTACAATTATCATCAAATGTTTTTGCAGAAAAATTCAATTCATTTGAAGAATCTATAAAGTTATCCCAAGGTTCAGCATTTATAGACTACCTAGAAGCCGCTAAGTGTTCTCTAGAACTAGGGTATTATGAACACGCTATAAAATACTACGGCTATGCAACATCTGTCGCTAATGGTTATAGCAAATATACTGACCCTATCATAACCGAAATTCAAACAAAAATGGCACTCATACAAAGAGAGTACGCAATAAAGTTTATACTTACTCTTGAAGGAAAACAAATGGAAGTAGCACAACATTTATATAAAGAAAATGATGTAGCACCTACAGGAGAAGGGTATAATTTAGACGAAAATATTGTATAATCTTTAGTTCACGTTATAATTTTAATATTATTTTTTACCTATATTTAAAATTATAATTAAATGAGCGAACTACAACAACAAGCATCAAATCCTAATTATTCCGTTTGGGTATCGGCTTCAGCCGGTACCGGTAAAACCAAAATTCTAACCGATCGATTTTTACGTTTGTTAATAACAGGCGTAGAACCTTCAAATATTTTATGCCTTACTTTTACTAATGCTGCTGCTGTAGAGATGCAAGCAAGGATTAATAGCAAACTTCAATCTCTTTCTCTTTGCGATGTAGAGAAACTAGAAGAAGAGCTCTTCTTAATGAGCGGCAATAAGCCACTGCCGCAAGAAATAGAAAACGCAAAAACTTTATACGATAAATTACTAAATAGTAATGAGCCTTTAAATATTTATACAATTCATGCGTTTTGTCAAAAAATCCTTAAAACTTTTCCTTTAGAAGCAGGCATAACACCGGAATTTAAGATTCTTGAAGAAACCAAGCTGCAAGACATCTTCCTAAATATCAGAAACGAAATTTACTTAAGCGATGAGCATAATGACCTAATTAAAATTTTACTTAACCGCTTTCATGAAATAACTCTTCAAGATATTTTTACTGAAATAATCGAGCAGAAAATTAAATTCAAAAAGTTATTTACTCATAAAACTATTCCGAAAGAAATACACAATAAAAGATTAGCACTAGGAGAATTAAATAATATTTATGATAAGGTAAAAAACTTATTTCTAGAATATGATTTAGAAACAGAGCCGAAAGAACTTTTTTTTACGAAAGACGGAAAAAAACGTAAAAGCCTTTTATCGAAAGAATTAATAAGAAAATATCCTAAATTATTGCTAGAGCTAGAGAAGGTTACCTCTGAAATTTACCGTTTAGATGAATTGCGTCGTATAGAGGAGCTAGAATATCATACGAACTTACTTACTAAACTTGCTTATATTATTTTAAAAAAATACGATTCCTATAAGGAAGAAAATAATTTACTCGATTACGACGATTTAATTTACTATACCGAGAAATTGCTGAATAATAAAACTACGCATGAGTGGTTAATACACAAACTTGAAAACGAAATAAACCATATTTTGGTCGATGAAGCACAAGACACAAGCCCCCCCCAGTGGAATATCATTACTAATTTAATAACAGAATTTAATGCGGCAGATAGACAACAAAATGTCATACCGAGGCCCCTCCACGGTATCCAAAACAAAATAAAAAAAGACTGGATCCCGCGGTCGAGTCGCGGGATGACAATTTTCATAGTAGGCGACGATAAACAGTCTATCTTTAGTTTTCAAGGTGCCGATCTTCACAATTTCAGCTTAGTAAATGAGCAACTAAAAGCAAACCTTACAAGTGCTAATAAGAAATTCAAAAATATCACCCTTGAATATTCATACAGATCATGTGCAGAAATTTTACAATTTACTCACAATGTTTTGAAAAATATAAAATCCAATTACCCGAGTTTATTCCTTTCAGATAATCCTTTAATATCCTCATTTCGTATACATCAAGGCCTCGTGACGGTTTGGCCTTTAGTAACCAATGAAAAACAAGAAGAACTTTTTTGGGCATTACCTGAAGATTATGAAAATTCTAAATCTGCTGCCGATTTACTTATAGAAAAAATCGTAAATTTCATAAAAGAACAAATAGAAAGCAAAGAAATCTTGCCCTCTACCGCAAGCATAATATCCGAAAAAGATTTCATGATATTAGTACGAAAACGAGATGAATTTAGTAATAATCTTATAAAAGAGCTTAACAAAGCAAAGCTTAAAGTTGAGGCAAGTGATAGGGTTAACCTTAAAGAAAATCTAACAATAATGGATTTAATTTCAGTAGCTAAATTTGTGTTATTACCTGACTATGATTTAAACCTTGCCGGCTTACTAAAATCACCGATTATCGGCATGAACGAGCAGCAATTATATGAACTTCTTGTAAATAAAAAAGATAATAGTTTATGGGGTAATCTATCTGCTTATGAAGAAATATATACTAAATTAGATTCTTTAATTGAGATTTATAAAACATCAACTGCCGAAGATTTTTTTGATTTAGTGGTGAATAATTTAAATTTACGAGAGATGTACGATGATGATAGTGATGATATGATAAATGAGCTATTAACGTTAAGCAAAAACTATGTGAATGATATAGATAATTCGCTACAAGGATTTGTTGCTTGGTTTGAAAATAATAACATTACAATCAAACGTGATATGGAGCATTCAGACAAAATAAAAGTAATGACCGTCCACGGCTCTAAAGGACTTGAAGCTCCTATCGTTATATTATGCGATTCTACTACTTTACCGGTAAACAGCAGTAAATTTATTTGGGATGATAAAGGGGGAATGTTTTTTTCTGCTAATGCTGCTGACACTCCAGAATTCCTACAGAAAATTAAAGAAGTTGAAAAATTAAAAGACTTACAGGAATATATAAGACTACTCTACGTTGCAATGACGAGAGCTAAAGACCATTTAATTATATGCGGTTTTAGTAGTAAAGCTGCCACTCCTGAAAATTGCTGGTATGAAATAACTAAACAGATTTTTCTATTAATAGTTGTTTAATTAAATATAATATGTTATTAAGGCGTGCATATAACTTAAAATAGCATATTATGTGGAATATTTTAGAATTTTTAATAGAGTTTAGAGAATTTTTAGAAAATAAAGCAAAAATTAAAATAGAAAAATTTAAGCAATTACCGCCCCTGCACGCAGCTGCCTCAGAAGGTAATATTTCAGATGTAAGAATATATTTACATAGAAAATGTGACGTAAACAAGCAAGATATTAACGGTAAAACCCCCCTACATCATGCTTATGAAAAAGGTAATAAGGAAATAATAGAAATACTGCTTCAATCTCCGGGCATTGACAAGAATATTCAAGATAATAAAGGTCATATCCCTGAGTATTATAATACTGAATTTGAAAATAAAGTAGACAAGCTCGGAGAAGTTATAGAATAAGGATAGCTTGATAAATAACTAATTTATCTGAAATTGTTAAAAAAGGAGAAGAGAAATGAATTATAAAGAAGCGTCGTAAAAGCTAATAATAGAGTTTTTTCTTGATTTATTATTAAAAGTCTATATATTAGCGATTTTTAATAATTTTGAAATATCTGATGTTCCTTTACCCTTCTATAAATTTAACTCAAGTAATTGAAACCAATGATCTTGATTTATTAAAAAGAATAATCAAACAAGATAAAGCTAGCGTTATTAATAATATAAATGATCAAAAACTTCTGCATTTAGCATTAAGAGAAGGGCATAAAAATATAGTAAAATACTTACTTAAGAAAGGAGCTAATCCCAATATATTAGATCAACACGGAAACTCTATAGCTCATACTGCAATTATTGCAGAACATAAAGAACTAGCACTTAATATATTGAAACTGCGTAATCCTATAAATATCTATCAATTAACTCCGTTTAACTTTAATTTAGATGCTAAAAATAACAATAATAACGCATTAGTACATCTAGCAGCTAAAAAGGGGTATAAAGATATTGTAGGATTATTACACTATTATAATACAGAATTAAATATTTTAGATTTCCATGGTAATACAGCTATTAATATTGCAGTGCAAGAAGGGCTTCAAGATGTAGTAGCATATTTACTTAAGATAGGCGTCAATCCTAATATACCTGATCGTTACGGTAATACACCGTTATATTATGCAATTCAGAAAGAACAAAAATCTATGGAATTAATGCTCTTAAATAATGGAGCTAATAATATTCTGCGGCCTATAGATAAAGATCATTCAGTGCTATTTAAAGCAATTGTAGAAAATGATCATATAGAAGTAATAAATATTTTGGATAATGAAGAGAGTAATATTAATGCTAAAGAAATCTATAGCTATACTCCGCTACATTTTGCCGCTAATTATGGTAACTATTTTATAGTAGCATTATTACTTAGCTATGGAGCTAATCCTAATATACAAAATAATAATGGCGAAACTGCATTACATTTTGCTGCCATGAATGGTTGTGTAAGAACTATAGAGTGTCTTATAAAAAGTGGAGCAATAATAGATAGTTTTGATAAGTTTGAGAGAACTCCTTTAGAACTTGTAATTAATAGCGGAAATACAGACGCAGTTAAGTTATTTTTACAATATGAAGCTACTATCAGTAATGCTCTAAGATCAATATCTAAATATACTAATGAAGAATTAATAAATTTATTATATGCAGAACATACCTTACAAAAAATAAAAGAGGACACATGTGTAGTACAAAAAGTAGGGATGAGCTTTGTTCCTATTAAACAAGAAGAAATACAACGTCTCTTAGAGTTTAAAAAAAGTGAATGGCAAAAAACTCTAGCACCATATAATATATTAGATAGAAATTTTCATAAATATCTAGATGCTTTATTTCATGTAAAGAAATATCATGATTATAAAGATGAAAAATTTGAACATAAGTTTTATGATGTTTATATTAATGCCGAAGCAGTTAATCAGCCTATTTTATCTTTAAAAATATTGTCGTTAAGTACAGTTAATAAATTCTTCCATATAGACGGGTTGATTAACAATAGTATGATGCAAGATGTGTTTACTCAATGCGATATTAATTTATTAGGAAATGATTCACCTACAGAAGGACCAGTCATATGATTTTATTATAAACAGCAATAATAATTGCATTATTAGACAAAAATACACAAAGTTACTAGATTTAAAAAATTGAATCCTTGAAATTCTTTAAGCCTATATGTATATTTAGGTATTAACTGAATTTAAGTTCTTATGAAATTAGCAAAATTATTAAGTGTCCTGTTCATTATAGGACTATCTTTAAGTGGCTGTAAAAGTAAAAAAAACAGCGATGACATAGTAGTTCCTATTCCTACTCTTTATAATGAAGGTCTTACTTTACTTGAGAAGAAAAAATATAAGAAAGCTGCAGAAGAGTTCGGAAGAGTATTTTACCAACATCCCGGTAATGAAATGACCCCGCAAGCAGAATTGATGCAAGCCTATTCTTTATTCCTTGCCGCTCAATATGAAGAAACGGTTGACGTGCTTGATATGTTCATTAATTTGCACCCTGCAAATATTGATGTTGCTTATGCATATTACCTTAAAGCATTATCATATTATATGTTAATTTCTGACGTAAATCATGATCAATCTAGAACTTTCCTTGCTAAAGACAGTTTTGAAGATGTAATAGAAAAATTCCCAAATACTAAATATGCCATTGATTCATCTTTAAAAATTGACCTAGTGAATGATCATTTAGCTGGCAAAGAAATGATGGTAGGAAGGTTTTACTTAAAGAAAAAGAATCCTATGGCAGCTATTAATAGGTTTGAAGAGGTTATTGATAATTATCAAACTACTTCTCACTCAGTGGAAGCTCTTTATCGTTTAACTGAAAGCTATATGATGCTTGGGCTGCCGGATGAAGCAAAAAAATATGCCTCCGTGCTAGGCTATAACTACCCTGATAGTCAGTGGTATAGTTATGCATATAAGTTGGTTAAGTAGTATTCTTGGTCTGTCATTCCTGCTTTCGTGGGAAGGCATTGTTGCGTGGATCAATTGTACCTCTGTCATCCCCCGCGACTTGATCGCGGGATCCAGTTTAAAATACTAAAATTTTAGTATTTTAAGTTGTTTTTTTGGATACCGTGGTCAAGCCAAGGTATGACACCGAGTGCGTTTTTTGATCTACGCGGGCAATGCCTTCGCGGGAATGACATAAACGAGCCATGCAAAACGCAGCTTTTTCAAATTCAGCGAGTATATAACTATGTTTCATAGTCTTTCAGTCAAGAACTTCATTCTGATAGACGAGCTGGAAATTGAGTTTAATAAAGGTTTATGCGTTATTACCGGTGAAACGGGAGCTGGTAAATCTATTTTACTTGATGCTATTTTATTTTGCCTAGGTTATAAAACTTCAAATAATATAATAAAGCGTGGAAAAGATTACGCTGTTGTTAATATAATATTCTCTTTAAACGAAGAAATAAAAAATTTTCTGATCCAAAATTTTATTGAGCCTGAAGATTCATTGCTTGTAAAATGTTTACAAAAAGCCGAAGGACGGAAAAATTTTTTCATTAATAATCAAGTGGTTACTAAAGCTGTTATGCAGCAATTAGCTACTTACTTATTTGAACTTCATGGACAAAATAATAATATTTCTCTTCTAGAAGCAAATACGCAGCGTGATATTTTAGATAGTTACGGAAACCTTTTGGACTTTCGAACTAAGCTTTCCAAATGTTATCAGAACTGGCAAAATATCAGGAAGGAAATTACCGAAATAATACTTCAGCAAAATTCTATAGAGCAAGAAATTGATTATTTAAACTTTGCAACGGAAGAATTAACTAAGCTGAACATTCAAATAGGTGAAGAAGAAAAATTAGCAAATATCAGAAAAGATTTGCAAAATAAAGATAAGGATTTACAGTTAATAAAAGATATTCTAGAACAGATTAATAGCCCCGAAATAAATATTTCAATTAATAGAGCAGAAAAATTATTAGCAAGACAAGGCAATAATGAACGTTTTGAAGCTATCGCTACAAATTTAGAAGAAGCCTATAATAATCTAGAAGAAGCACGCCAAGGATTATCAGATCTGTTAGATAGTTTTAATCATGAGGAATATAATCTTGAAGAAACAGAAGAAAGATTATTTTTAATAAAAGCTATTAGCCGTAAATATAATGTTCCCGCTGATGAGTTAGGTATATTTTTAGATAAATCTTTAGAACAGCTCGGTATATTAAAAAACAAAATAGCAAATAGCAATGAGTTAAAAGCTCAAGAAGTACTATTGCAGAAAAAATATTATGAACTAGCGAGCGATTTATCCGCAAAGCGTCTTATCGCTGCAAAACACCTAGAAGAATCGTTGCATCAGGAGCTAAAACAGCTTAAAATGGCGAAAGCAATTTTTGAGATTGAGATAACTGCTAAAAAAGAACCGACATCCGGCGGTAATGATGATATTGTGTTTAAAGCTTCTACTAACCCAGGGATGGCAGCAGAAGCAATTAATAAAATCGCTTCCGGCGGTGAATTATCTAGGTTCATGTTAGCTTTAAAAACTTCTTTGTTTGATAAAATGGTAAAACAATCTATTATATTTGATGAAATAGATGTCGGGATTGGCGGAGAGGTTGCAGATAAAGTAGGTGAGCGATTAAAAAAGCTCAGTAGCGTTACTCAAGTAATCGTTATTACGCACCAGCCGCAAGTAGCAGGTAAAGCAGATTTGCATATAAAAGTTGAGAAAACGCAGCTAGAGAAAGAAACAAAAGTAACGATAAAAGCTTTAAATTTAGGTGAAAGACAAGAGGAGCTTGCCCGCATGATTTCAGGTAAGACAATCACCGAGGCAAGTTTAAAAGCGGCAAAGGAGTTGCTGCATTTGTAATGAACGCCATTGCGAGGAAATTGCATAGCAATTGTACGTACGCAATCTCAGGATATTTGACGAGATTACCACGCAGTCTACAGGCTACTCGCAATGACGATTAGGCATCCATGCAGGCACCATCACTCGGGAATGACATAGTAGGGAAAATATGAACAGCTATACAAAATTAGAAAACGAATTTTCAACCATTTCTCATTTTAATAATATCTTGAGCATATTATACTGGGATGTCGCCGTAAATATGCCTATAGGTTCAGGAGAAAGTCGTAGCAACGAAATAGTAACTTTAACGTCGCTCGTTCATTCTATGCTCAAATCTCCTATACTGAAAGAGCTACTTAGCAAGGCTAAAGAAGAATCAAAGAACCTTGACGATTGGCAAAATGCTAATATTAGAGAGATTGAGAGACAAATAATAGATGCAAATTGTATCGATGAACAACTACAAAAGAAATTGGTAGATGCTACTACTAACGCAGAACTTGTTTGGCGAGAAGCAAGAAAAAATAACGACTATAATTTATTCAAACCGCACTTACAAAAAGTTTTAGACTATACAAAAGAAGTTGCAAAAGCACGAGCAGATGTTTTTAATTGCGGATTGTACGACTCATTAATAGATATGTTTGATCCAAGCAGAAAAAGTAGCGAGATCAAACAAGTTTTTTCAGTACTTAAAAAAGAACTCCCGCAGCTCATAAATAAAGTTTTAGAAAGACAGAAAAGCGAAAAAGAACTAGTAAAGAGTAGTGAACTAGATCATGAGGTGCAAAAGCGTATCGGAAAACGTATTATGGAAATTATGCAGTTTGATATAGCAAAAGGACGCTTAGACGAATCAACACATCCTTTCTGCGGTGGCACGCCAAACGATATACGTTTAACTACTAGATATGATAAAGATAACTTCATAAGCGGTTTAATGGGCATCATTCACGAAACAGGACATGCTTTATATGAGCAGAATTTGCCAGAAATATACAAAGGACAACCGGTAGGAGGTGCTAAAGGTATGGCTTTCCATGAGAGTCAGTCTTTATTTATGGAGATGCAAGTAGGTAGATCAAGAGAATTTACGGAATTTTTAGCTAAATTACTTCGAGATGAATTTGCTTTTAAAAGCGAAGAATATTCAGCGAAAAATTTATATAGAGCAATTACAAGAGTTACGCCTGATTTTATAAGAGTGGATGCCGATGAAGTAACTTATCCGATGCATGTAATATTACGTTTTGAGATAGAGGAGCTGCTAATAGGCGGTGATTTGAATCTTGATGAATTACCAAACTTTTGGGATAGTAAGATGCAGGAATATTTAGGCGTTAAACCGGCAAGTTTCAGTAACGGCTGTCTTCAAGATATTCACTGGTCACACGGAAATTTCGGTTACTTTCCCGCCTATACAAACGGAGCAATTATCGCATCAATGGTGATGAAGAAAGTAAAACAGATGCATCCGAGTATAAAAGATGATATATTAAAGGGTGATTTTAGTAATCTAAATAATTATCTAAATAAGAATTTTAGAAATCTCGGTTCGTTAAAAAACTCTGCTGATTTATTAAAAGTAGCAAGCGGTGAGGATAAGATTAACCCGGAAGTGTATATAAAATATTTAGAAGAGAAGTATTTATAGTAACACCGTCATAAGCTACAGAAATTACGAAGTAATTGTACGTACGCAATCTCGCGAGAATTCCTGAGATTGCCACGTTCCTTGCAGTCGCTCGCAATGACGATTAGGTATCTTCGCAATGACGTTAATCAAACAATATAAACAAATAATATGGAAGAATATTTAAAAAAAACAGGCTTTTTATTTGGCGGGAACGCTGTTTTTGTTGAAGAGCTATATAGGCTATATTTAAAAAACCCCGCTCTAGTTGATCAAACTTGGCAAGAATTTTTTGCTAAGCTCAAAGATAATAATGAATCTTTGCTTAATAAAAGTACGGCAAAAATAATTATTCCTGATGAAATAAAAAAAGAACCGTTAAATAACAATTTATCTTCTGAATACTTAAATAGTTTAAAAGCTAAAGAAATGATAAATGCTTATCGCAAGCATGCTCACTATTTAGCAAATCTTGACCCTCTTGGTCTTGAGCTACGTAAAACAAAAAATGATTTAAAGCTTAATATAGAAACTTTTGGTCTTGATAGTAGCCAGTTAGAAGAAAATATCAATATTACGGATGAATTTGTCGGTACTTGGAACTGTAAATTATCTGAATTAGTTACTAAGCTCGATAAAGTTTATACAAATTCTATAGCTATAGAGTTTGAACAAATAGAAAATATAGAAGAAAAAAACTGGTTATACAGTCAGCTAGAAAGCGAAACTGTATTTTCTTCTGAAGACAAAAAAACTATCTTAACTGATTTAGTAGAAGTAGAAGGGTTTGAGCAGTATCTACATACAAAATTTCCTGGAGCTAAGCGTTTTTCCGTTGAGGGTGGCGATGCTTCTATAGTTGCCATGAGTAAAGCTATAGATTTATCTATGAATTACGGCGTTGAAGAAATTGTCATCGGTATGGCACATCGAGGGAGGTTAAATACTCTGACTAAAGTAGTCGGCAAACCATATAAAGCCGTTATTGCAGGTTTTATAAGCGGTAGCGTATTCCCTGAGGAGCTAAATGTTTCGGGTGACGTAAAATATCACTTAGGCTATTCATCGGATAGAGTAATAAGGGATAAGAAGATACACTTGTCGCTTGCCGATAATCCATCGCATTTGGAGGCAGTAAATCCTATAGTTGCAGGAAAAGTAAGAGCAAAACAGGATATACTTAAAGATACCAAACGCAGCAAAGTTAAAGCCATTTTAGTGCATGGCGACGCTGCTTTCTGCGGTCAGGGCGTAGTTGCAGAGAGTCTATCAATGTCCCCTTTAGCTGCTTATGATATCGGTGGAATATTGCATTTTGTCATTAACAATCAGTTAGGTTTTACAGCGAATGCTGCGGATACTAGAGCTAGCAGATATTCTACGGAATTTGCTAAAATAATAGCTGCTCCGATTTTACACGTTAACGGAGATGATATAGAAGCAGTGTTAAAAGCAACTAATATTGCGGTAGAATACAGGCAGAAATTCGGTAAGGATGTTGTAGTAGAAATTATTTGTTACCGAAAATATGGGCATAATGAGGGCGATGAGCCGATGTATACACAAGGAAAAATGTATAACATTATTAAAAGCAAACCGACCCCTGGAAATATTTATGCAAATGAGCTAGTAAAAAACGGTATAATTGATAATAATTATTTTCCTAAATTAAAAGAAGAATTTAAAGCAAAGCTAGATAAAGAGTTTGAGCAAGCCAAAAATTATAAGCAAGAAGCACATTTTTTAGGCAGTTTATGGCAAGGCATTTCTCGTACTCACGTGCAGGCTGCAATAACGGGCGTTGGTAAGAAAACATTACAAGATTTAGGGATTAAATTATGCGAAATACCGAAAAATTTTGCCGTTAATCCAAAACTTATAAAATTATTTGATGCTCGAAAAACTACTCTGACTAGCGATCAGCCTATTGATTGGGCAACAGCTGAACAGCTAGCCTTTGCCACGCTGCTTAACGCAGGGACGTATATAAGATTAACAGGACAAGATTCAGGACGAGGCACTTTCTCACATCGTCATTCAGTATTGCACAACCAAATTGACGATACTACCTATATACCTCTAAATAATTTATCTAAAGAACAAGCAGCATATGAAGTAGCAGATAGTAATTTATCGGAATATGCCGTGCTTGGTTTTGAGTATGGTTATTCGTTAGCAAATCCAAAAAATTTAGTTTTATGGGAAGCACAATTCGGTGATTTTGCTAATGGAGCTCAGATTATTTTTGACCAGTTTATTTCAAGCAGTGAAACTAAATGGCTTCGTATGAGCGGGCTTGTGGTACTACTTCCGCACGCATTTGAGGGGCAAGGACCGGAGCATAGCTCGGCAAGACTTGAGAGATTCTTACAATTAGCCGCAGAGGATAATATGTATGTTACATATCCAACTACTCCTGCTTCGATTTTCCATCTGCTACGTCGCCAAATACTTGATGATACCCGCAAACCGTTAATTGTAATGTCGCCGAAATCGTTATTACGTCATAAATATGCCGTATCTAAACTTGATGAGCTAGGCGAAAATACTACTTTCCTACCGGTTTTAGATGAAATAAATAAAGTAGATGCAAACAATATTACTAAAGTAATTTTATGCAGCGGCAAAGTGTATTATGATCTATTTGAAATGCGTGGCAATAATAGTAATATAGTAGTTGTCAGGCTTGAGCAATTATACCCTTTTGAAAAAAAACTTGTAGCATCGCTATTAAAAAAATATAATAAAGCCGTGGAATTTATTTGGTGTCAGGAAGAACCAAAAAATATGGGAGCTTGGCGTTATATAGTTTCTCACTTAAATGATGCTTTAAAAGAAGGCGGAATTAATAACGAATTTAAATATGTAGGTAGAGAAGAATCAGCTTCTCCGGCAGTAGGTTCACTGCAAGTACATAATAAACAGCAAGAGAAATTATTAAAAGAAGCATTGGGAGTGTGATTCTTAGTGTCATCCCGTGGCTTGACCACGGGATCCAGAAAAACAATTTAAAATACTAATAATTTTACTGGATACCGCGATCAAGTCGCGGTATGACATTTAACTATTAGGAGTAAAATAAATTATGAGTGTTAAAATAATAGTACCGTCGCTTGGGGAGTCCGTAACAGAAGCGACTATTGCCAAGTGGTATAAGAAAGAAGGTGATTCAGTTAAAACCGATGAATTACTGTTAGAAATCGAAACCGAGAAAGTAACTTTAGAAGTTAATGCTCCTTGCAACGGTACTATAGGTAAAATATCGAAAACTGACGGTGCAAATGTGCTAGTTGGCGAAGAAATAGGAGAAATAAATGAAGGAGCGGTTGCAAGTACTGCAAGTAGCAATAATGAAGCTCCTAAACCTCAACCGATAGCACCACCTACTTCAGAAAAGCCTGTAGAAAAACCTGCCATGGCTAATAATACTCTTGCTCCTTCCGTGCAAAAATTAGTTACCGAAAATAAACTTGATTCAAATAATATAAAAGGAACAGGCAGAGACGGTAGAATTACCAAAGGCGATGTGCTTGAAACACTAAATGCTCCGGCTACCACTACTTCTACTCCTATAGTAAACAAAACTAACGAAGATAGAGTACAACGTGTTCGCATGTCACGCTTGCGTAAAACTATTGCACAGCGTTTAAAAGATTCACAAAATACGGCAGCTATTTTGACTACTTTTAACGAAATCGATATGTCAAAAGTAATTGCCTTGCGTAATCAATATAAAGAAGAGTTTGAGAAAAAGCACGGCGTAAAACTTGGGTTTATGTCTTTCTTTGTTAAAGCAACCGTTGAAGCTTTAAAGCTTATTCCTTCGGTAAATGCTGAAATAGACGGCGATGATTTAGTATATAAAAATTATTATGATATAGGGGTAGCGGTCGGGACAGAGCAAGGGCTTGTTGTACCTGTCGTTAGAGACGCTGATAAAATGGGATTTGCCGAAGTAGAGAAAGCTATAGGTATTTTAGCTAAAAAAGCTCGTGAAGGTAAGCTTTCTATGGCTGATTTATCAGGGGGGACATTCTCAATTTCCAACGGAGGGGTATATGGATCATTATTATCCACGCCGATTATTAATCCGCCTCAATCAGGTATTTTAGGCTTACATAAAACCGAAGAGCGAGCTGTAGTCATAGACGGTAAAATTGAAATACGCCCGATGATGTATATAGCTTTATCTTATGATCATCGTATAATTGATGGAAAAGAAGGAGTATCATTTTTAGTAAAAATTAAGCAGCTTATTGAGAATCCTGAAAAGTTATTGTTAAATTTATAAAAAATTGTCATACCGTGGCTTGACCACGGTATCCAGAAAAATAACTTAGATGTACATTGTTTTGATGTTTTTACTGGATGCCGTGGTCAAGCCACGGCATGACAATCGGGAAAGGAAAGTATATATTAATGATAAAATGTACTCGTCGCATTGAATTCGATGCAGGACATAGAATTATTGGACATCAAAATAAATGTCAGTTTTTACATGGTCATCGCTATGTTCTTGAGATAACTATAGCCGCAAACGAAACCGATAAACTTGGTATGGTAATCGATTTTGGTTTAATTAAAGATTTGGCTAAAAAATGGATTGACGAAAATTTTGATCATAGTTTAATCCTACATCAAGACGATAAGGAAATGGGGCGGCAAATAGAAAATTGTACCGGTCAAAAAATATATTACATGCGAAATAACCCGACTGCAGAAAATATAGCGACGCATTTAAAAAATGAAATTTTTCCTAAGCTTTTCGTAAATCAAAATTTTTTCGTCGCTAGCCTTAAATTATTTGAAACGCCTAATTGTTTTGTTGAGGTTTAGGAGTGCAGAGTTATTGTTTAATTTTAACTACTACAAATGATTTGCAAATTGCCGAAAAAATAGCATCTGTTTTGTTAGAATCGAACCTTGCTGCTTGCATTCAAATTGACGATGTCAAAAGTTACTTTAGATGGGATGGTAGAGTAGCTTTAGAAACCGAATATAGACTTGTAATTAAAGCAAAATCTTCTAATTATAACGAAATTGAAAATAAACTCCTTGAAATTCATAATTATGAATTACCACAAATAATAAAAATAAATATTGACTATGGCTTTCAAAAATACTTAGAATGGATTGACCAAAATGGTAAATAAACTTATAGTTGAACAAATTTTAAAATTAAGTAAGTAAATTATGAAATTATGGCAAAAAGTTACCTTAGGGTTAATCTTAGGTATTATATTTGGTATATACTTACCACAATATGTTAATTATATTAAACCTATCGGTGACATTTTCTTACGTTTGATAAAAATGATCATTGCCCCTTTGATTTTCTTCAGTTTGGTTTCCGGTATCACTAGCATGAATGATACTTCCGCACTCGGTAGAGTAGGAATGAAAGCGGTAGCAGCTTTTTTAGGTACTACTTTTTTTGCCACGGTTTTTGGACTCACTGTTGCCTTAGTATTAAAGCCTGGAGTAGGTATACATATAGATTTCACCTCTTCAGGAACGACAAGCAGAACTTCATTTAATATAATTGATTTTTTTGTAAATATCGTTCCTGATAATGCTGTTGGGGCTTTTGCAAATGGTGATGTCTTGCAAGTTGTATTTTTTGCTATTTTTGTTGGGATTACCTTAAACAAAATGAAGTCTATCGGTGAACCTATTACTGATTTAATTCATGTAATGTCAAAATTAATATTAAAAATGATATCGTTTGTTATTCAATTATCCCCTTATGGTGCTTTTGCCTTAACAGGCTGGATTGTAGGTATGCAAGGAGTTGAGGTAATGATTAGTTTATCGAAACTTATTGTAGCGGTAGTTGTGGCGATGACATTCCAATATTTAGTTTTTGGCTTACTTATATATGTATTCTGCCGTGTTTCTCCTATACCTTTTTATAAGAAAAGTTTTGAGTATCAGATACTTGCTTTTTCTACTTCAAGTAGTAAGGCAACTCTTGCAACTACTATGCAAGTTTGTCGTGAAAAGCTTGGCATTTCAGAGTCTAGTACTTCATTCGTACTTCCGATAGGTGCGTCAATTAATATGGACGGCTTTGCTATAAATTTATCTCTTACTACTATATTTTTTGCTCAGATGATGGGAGTAACGCTTGCTCCTCACGACTATTTAGTAATTATTCTCACTTCAACACTTGGATCTATCGGCGGTGCTGGTATTCCCGGTGCCTCTTTGATAATGCTTCCTATGGTCCTTTCTTCGGTTCACTTACCTATAGAGGGAGTAGCAATTATTGCCGGTATTGACCGAATACTTGATATGCTCCGTACTACTATCAATATTACCGGCGATGCAACAATTACTATGATTATAGATAACAGCGAAAATACTTTAGATAAGGAAGTATATTTATCTTAATTTCTTTTCTTTTAAAATAATGAGTATTCGAGCTGAAAAGCGGTTCTCGTCTCGAATACAAATTTAATTTATGTTCTTATTTTGACTAATCTTCATTTTACTTTGAAGTATCTCTCTCTAAACAACTCTCATTTTTCAACTTTTAGCTTAAAAAAGCCATTGACTTTAAAATCTAAAGTATGTATTACAATAGCTATATTAACTTAAGGTTGGAGATATATGTTAAATTTCCTAAATAATACCGCATCACCAAAGAGATTCGTATCCATAAATAATAGAACTTCAGCAAGCGATATACCTGAATCGTTTTGGCATTCTATCGCCGAAAATAGCTGTGATATTAATTGGAAAAATATACCATTACAAAAAAGCCCTTTTCAGATTGTCACTACTCAAGGTTTAATTCAAGAATTAAAGCCCAAGACCATAATTGAATTTGGAAGTTTTAAAGGGGCTTCCGCCTTTTGGTTAGCGGACATACAAAGTTTATCGGTAAAAGACGGTAAAGTTATTAGTATAGATATCGATTTTGAAAATATTGATCAAACTGTAAAAGAAGATAATAGAATAGAATTTTTACAAGGCGATTCTAATAAAGTAGAAGCGATATTCCCAAAAGAAAAAATATCCGAAATAGTACATCCTATACTTTTAATAGAAGATGCTCATATTAATACTATAGGTATTTTAGAATATTTTCATAATAATATCTTTGAAGAAGGGGACTATTTCATCATTGAAGATACTAATATTGATTATAATAATGCGTGCTATGATGTTTGGAGGAAAACTTTAGATGAAAAAACTTGTATAGCAAAATTAGAAAATTTAAACAATAAAATCGTTAAATTAACTGGCTGGTTGAAAGAAAAAAAAGATTTATATTTAGTAGATACAAAATATGTAGATCCTTTCGGTATTATTAATGCTTCTAAAAATTGGAACTCCGTTATAAAAAAGATTGAAAGATATAGTCATTTGAATTGAATTAGCAATGATTTATAGGAAATATTTTATTTTTTTAAGAATATAGCGAATAACGCTAATGCTAATCCATTTACGGTATGAGATATGTTCTTAACAAATTAAAAGATGATGTAGAAATTATTGCTAATTCAACTCGAATGACTATATATTATGAGAAAGGAAATTTATCTAAAAAATTTTAATATTAATAGCGATGAGATTTTAAATAACTTTACCGAAAATCCATATAAATCTACTGTATTTTTTAAAAACTTTTTAGAAACAAAATATGTAAATTATGCAAAAGAAATTAAAGAGGCCGTAAATAATAATGCAGAAATTATACATATAAAAAATATCGATCAAAAAAATTATAATAGGCATCTTTCCAAACGAGGATTTAGAAAGGAATTTGTAGGGGGAGCGAGCAAGGATAATGAGTTAGGATCGAAGCATAAATTACCTCTAAAAGTAGCGTTTGGGGAAACGCCTAATGTTATAACTCCTTATGATGGTGAGGTACGGGTTAGTGAAATAGAAGAGCTAATTTGTCATATGTATGGAGTAATAGGGGTAATTAATAGTTTTCCTATATCATATAAAGATGAAGATAAGAATATTATTAGAGCGGTAGCACCAAGGCGTAATTCTCATAATGAACGTAGCTCTCAATCACCGCATAATGATTTAGATTGGCATGTAGATGCTGCATACCGTCCAATAACAGAGAAGAGTAGTAACTTATGGTAATCCTCCCCAAAAACAATCGACAAAAGGAGTAGAATTTTCTAGGAACAAAGAAGGAGATTCTATAAATGACAATATCAAAGCACAGTGATAGCCAAATCATGTCTATCTTAAAG
>JBEGTS010000041.1:0-71777 GCA_041179265.1 Pseudomonadota bacterium | reverse complement strand
TTTAAGATAGACATGATTTGGCTATCACTGTGCTTTGATATTGTCATTTATAGAATCTCCTTCTTTGTTCCTAGAAAATTCTACTCCTTTTGTCGATTGTTTTTGGGGAGGATTACCTTATTATTAAAACTACTATTATATTAAAAACAATAGCAATCTTTACACAAAAATTGGCTCTTTCTTTACCATAAAACTCAGCTATTAAATCCGTTAATAAAAAAGTTAACGGGTAAAAAATTGCTCCTACGGATAATTCAAGAATATACAGATTAAAAATATTAAGAGAAACAAACTTTTGATATATTAAGTTTCCTACTATAATAAGGACTGTAAAAAACGTACATAAAATGATATAAATCTTTTCTTTTATATTAAAGTCTATAGACATTTTTAAAATTTATTTTGTGAATAAAATATTGCTGTACTCTAATAATATATATTGGGAGTTCTAAAAACTATACTAAATTATCTAATGTCATTCCGTTGATCGCAGGAATAACATCAATAAAGATCTGTGCAACAATGTCCAGCAAAGGTAGACAATGACAAGTATGAGAGATATTAATAAGATAAAGCTGTAATTATTTAGCTATAGGTAAACTATTTTCTGCCTGATTTTCTTCAATTTCATTAATTTTAGAAACTAAATCAGATTTCTTTTTTGAGGAAAGATTAGCAAGTACTATTGCATTTATTAAAAATAATGTTGCAAGTATTATAGTGCTTTTAGTAAGAAAATTACCGACTGTTTTAGCACTGACTACTCCCATATTATTACCTCCACTTATACTACTAATTCCATCCGATCCGCTACGCTGCATCAGAATAACTATAATTAGCAATATTGCAATAGTAATATGTACAAAAAGAAGAATGTCTATCATATAATAAAAATAATCATTACCGTATTTTAAATGTAAATCATACATTAGTTTTATATTATTTGCAACTTAGCTTTATAAAATAAACGTAATACTATAATAGTATCTGACTGAAATTGGACTAAAATCATCATATAAGTTTTTTGAGAAAAACTAAAAAACCCTGAAAGCTTAGGATGTATGGTGGTGCTACTAGGGGGAATTGAACCCCCGACCTCTTCATTACCAATGAAGTGCTCTACCCCTGAGCTATAGTAGCAAGACTGTATGAGTGAAAATAAAATTATTTATATTTTTAGATATTTTTAAACGAAAATTAATAAGATTTTTGCGGTAATAGTTGTTCCTATTTCAAAAAAATCTTATAATTTATAGTTAAAAAGAGCCAAAATAGATTAATTTTATTTCCCCTCATACAGTCTAAAACTTTATTTCAAACTCTTTTTGCCACATATTTGTTATTAAATCAAGAAAAATTTTTAAATTCGTTATATTGATTTACAAGAAAGTATTTATTAGACCTCTTGCATAACGTAGTTAATAAAGAGGAATTTAATACACGGAACGCAGCACCGCAGCGTATACACTAATACGTGAGGATGCGAGTACCGGATCGACGTATAAATTACCCTTAGAAGCAAGTTATGCAAGAGGTCTATTCCTGATTTTCATTCGCTCCACTTACATGTACTTCATACGCAGGTGCTACAGTAACACTTGAAAATACATCAATTTCATTAGCGTATTCTGCAAATTCTTTATGTAAATAATCACTTAAAATCTTTAGTGTTTTTTCTTTTGTTTTGCATGCTAATATCAGTTTATTATTTTGCACTAACTCTTGTAATTGATTTATCTCTTCTGCAGAAGCAGGTCTCATTTCTAAAAAGCCGTTTTCTTCTTGTTGTAAAAGGTCAGTCGTTACAGCCGTAGTAACTCTATGGCATGTACCGAATAAGTCTATGTCTATCCTTGAAATTGCCTTGTTATTAGTTACTCTTTCAATAGCTTTGGCGTGGTTGATATTATCCTGCGAAATGCTAGCAAATACCAATTCTTTTTCAGTTATTTTGTGTTCATAAGTATCACCATAGTAAGAACTCTTAGGTGTAAAGGCTACAATTTTATTATTAAATTCAACAAGGTTTGCAGGTTTTGTAATTTTTTTCATATTTTATCTAAACTTCTATTTTTGTAAAAAGCTAAGGCAATCAATGCAAAAATGCAGCTTAATATGATGTAATAAACTGCCGAGGTTACATGACCTGTTTTTTGTACTAAATATTCAAAGACAAGAGGCGTAGTACCGCCAAAAATACTTGTAGCAGTGTTGTATGAAATAGAAAGAGCGGTATTACGTATATTTGTAGGGTAAAATTCTGCTTGCAGTGCAGGCTCAGGACCGATATAGCTAGCGGCAAGTATAGCGAGTATAAATTGTGAGATAATTACGTGCGTAAAGTCACCGTTCTCAAAATTATTAAGTAAAAACGGTGTCGTTACAATAATTATTACAAGATTAATTACAAAAATTTTCCTGCGACCTATAATATCGGATAAATAACCGCTTAATAAAGTTACGGCTATCATAATCACGTAACATACGCTAGCGAGGCTATTTACCTCATTTTCAGTAAAGTTGCGGCTGATTTTTAAAAACGATACCAAGTAAATTGTAGTTAGGTAAAATATTATCGAACCTGGAGCATTGATAAAAATCGAGATTAATATATCAAACCAATGATTGGTAATAACTTTTTTTAACGGTGACTGTAAAATCTTTTTCTGCTCTCTTAGATTTTTAAAATTCGGTGTTTCTTGAGTATGTTTTTTAATATAAAATGCCGCAAAAAGAATAAAAAAACCAAGTAAAAAAGGTATTCTCCAACCGAAGCTATCAAATTGTGAGGCTGTTAGGATATTCTTGACGATATAAGAAACAAAAGAACCAAGCAGTAAACCTGAGCATATGCTAGACATTGAGATACTACCGGTAAAGCCTCGGTGTTTAGGGCTAGTATGCTCAATAACAAATGAGATAGAACCGGTTAAAGCCCCTCCCATCGATAATCCTTGCAGAATTCTAACCGCAATCATTAATATAGTCGCAGTTATGCCGATAGTATGATAGGTCGGTAATATTCCGATTAATACGGTTGGTGCAGACATGCAAAATAATGCACTGGTTAAGGCTACTTTTCGTCCGAATCTATCACCTATAATACCGAAAAATACCCCCCCCAAAGGTCTTGCTAAATAGCCTATCGCAAAAACTAAAAAAGCTTGTAATAAAGAAGTATTAGCATCATCATTCGGGAAAAATTTAGCTCCTATTATCGGTGCAAAATAACCGAATAATACATAATCGTACCATTCAAAAGTATTGGCGATACCGCTTGAAAATACTAGTTTACTTCGATTCATGTTTTCTGCTCATGGCTTTTTTCTCAGAATATATTATAAATAAAGTTGCAGGAATTATTATTATTGCCCCGTGTAATGTACTTTTATCAGGAAATTCATTAAATATGAAATATGCAGCTATTGCCGAAATTACCAGCTCTAAATATCTATAAGGAGCAGTAGCTGTAGCATCTACCATGGAAAAAGCTTTAAGCAAGAAGAATAATATTAAGCTCCCACTACTACCGAGTATAAATAATAAAGCTAATTCAAAACTATTCGGAGTTAGCCAATACTGAGATGCTACGGGTAGCGATACTACGGCAGTTACTATTGCTGAATAAAATAACATGCTAATCATTGATTCTTTTACTACAAATTTTTTATTGATAATATCGAGCATAGCAAATGAAATAGCCGCTAATACAAAATACAAAATTTCAGGATTAAAATCCTCGGTATGCGGTTTAAGCGTGATAACAAGTCCTATAAATCCTACTATGGTTACTACCCATCTTTGCCAAATAATATTTTCGTTCAGAAAAAATACGGCAAGTATTAAAGTAAATAAGGGTATAGAAAAACTTACGACTGTTGCAGTAGTAACAGGAGCGATAGTAAGACCGTAAGTCCACGAAGTCATACCAAAAAATAATAATAATCCTCTTAATATATGGACAAAAGGACGACTTGTTTTTAAGGTATTTTTACCATAATAAGCGACGAAAGGTAATAAGACTATGCTACTGAAAAAAAAGCGGAAAAAAGCTACTTCAAAACTGTGTAATCTTGTCCCAAGATATTTAGACATTACATCATTGGCACTGCTACTTACTAAGCTAAGTAAAAACCAGCCTATTCCCATTAAATATGTTTTTAATGTATCATTCATTAATATATACTCTATATAATTTTACCAAGAGGTTATCTGAATAAGTTATTTTAATTGATAATTAAAGAGATTTTATAGTGAAAATTAATAAGATTTTTGCCGGAATAGCCGTTCCTATTTCAAAAAAATCTTATAATTTGCAGCAAAAAAGAATTTAATTAGCTTTAAAATATTTTTACAGAAACCTCTTAAATATCTTGACTTTTAGCATGAAAGACTTTTATCTTCTATAGATTAGAATAAAAAGTTTATATAATAATACAGTAATCAATTTTAAGCAAGTAAAGGTTATAATTTATGACAAGAATAATTAAAAAAATAGGGATAGTTCTGTTTGTATCATGTGTGAGCATTAGCAGTTTTGCTAAAAGCATGTATGATGATATAGATTCTGCTCCGGACTATGATAGTACACCATATTACGAAAACGAAGGAAGTTTGGTTTTCAAGATGCGTTTAGGAGGTGTTTTTTCGGACGCTAAACAAAAAGGATTACCTACTCCTACGTCTCCTCAACCTGTTCCAGTGGGAGCAATTGCAAAAAACGGCTATGGCGGTGATGCCTCTACTACCATATTCTTTAATAATTATTTAGCCACTGAATTATCGCTTGGTTTTAATGTTTTACGCACTAAGTATACATCTCTTGCAAGTGTTGCTCATAATTATGGTGTTGATAATGTCAAACTAGGAAAAAACAAGCCTATTTATATGATTCCTGCAACGATTACCGGACAGTTTCATATAGCTCCTTACGGGGGAATAAGACCGTATATAGGCATAGGTTATCACGGTTCTTATATGCTTACGCAAGCTACCGGTCTTAAAATTAGAAACGGACACGGTGCAGTGGGACAAATAGGTATAGATTTTTATGCTAAAGATGATACTTTAGTCAATATTGATATAAGACAATTTTTCTTAAATCCTAAACTTGAGTATAAACCAAATTTAGTAGGTAATAAAACCGTGACCTCTAAAGTTAAACTTAATCCTTTAATAGTTTCCGTAGGTATAGGATTTAATTTTTAGCATTGATGTCATACCGTGGCTTGACCACGAAAGTCCATACATAACTTAATAGAAGTACGTTTTCTGATATTTTTCTTGGATACCGCGGTCAAGAGCCGCGGTATGACACTAAATAGCTAATAATATAAACATATATTCACCCATGTCCTTACAGATTATCCAGTTATTATACTTAGTTGCAGCTGTTTGTTTTATTCTATCGTTAAAATTTTTATCATCACAAAAACAAGCACGTTTAGGTAGTACTATAGGTATTTTGGGGATGGCGATAGCAGTCGGCGTTACTTTTTTCCTACCTGATTTTGCTCATAAATTACCCATTATAGCAACCATACTACTAGGCGGCATAATCGGAGGGATTATCGCACTTAAAATATCCATGACGGCAATGCCTCAACTAGTAGCAGGTTTTCACTCTTTTGTCGGTCTTGCTGCAGTATTTGTAGCTTACGCTACGATACTTGCTCCTGAAAATTTTTCTATAGGAATAGCAGGCAGCTTACCGATTAATTCATTAATCGAAATATCAGTAGGCGTTTCTATAGGTGCATTAACTTTTAGCGGTTCGGTTATAGCTTTTCTAAAACTACAAGGTTTAATGAAAAGTAGCCCGTTAAAATTCTACGGTCAGCAATATATATGCTTATTAACGGCAATAATATTAGTTCTTCTGATAATATTATTTATTCGTTCAGAGAGTATATTTTTATTTAATCTAATAGTCTTTTTATCGCTGTTAATAGGAGTATTACTAATAATACCGGTAGGCGGTGCAGATATGCCGGTTATAGTATCTATGCTAAATTCATATTCAGGTTTTGCGGCAGCCGGTATCGGTTTTACGCTTAGTAATAGCCTACTTATTATTACCGGAGCATTGGTCGGCAGCAGCGGGGCTATACTTAGCTATATAATGTGCAGGGCTATGAATCGCTCATTAATCAAGGTTATTTTTGGAGCATTTTTACCTGCCCCTGTAGGAATTAACAAAGATCTAGATGACGATAAAGTAGCAAAAACAAGCTGTCCTGAAGATGCGGCACATTTACTACTTAATGCATCATCGGTGATAATTGTCCCCGGTTATGGTATGGCAGTAGCCCAGTCTCAGCATATCATAAAAGAGATGGTTGATATATTAGAACGTTCAGATATTAATGTACGTTTTGCCGTACATCCGGTAGCAGGTAGAATGCCGGGGCATATGAATGTTTTACTTGCAGAAGCTAATATAGATTATGAGAAGGTACTTGAGCTTGAAGAAATTAATAGAGATTTCGCTACTACTGACGTAGTGCTTGTGATTGGGGCAAATGATGTAACAAATCCTGCAGCTAAAAATGATCCAAACAGCCCAATTTACGGTATGCCGGTACTCGATGTCGAAAAAGCACGTACGATTTTGTTTATTAAACGCTCTATGGCATCAGGATATGCAGGTATAGAAAATGAACTATTTTATCACGATAATACTTTTATGTTATTCGGTGATGCTAAGAAAGTAGTTGAGGAGATCGTTAAGTTTCTAAATGAAGATTGACTTAAATAACTCTATTTGTTATAACTTCTTAAATTAAGCCAAAAAACAATTATCATGAATTCGCAAAAAACATTACCGCTTCTGCCAAAAGCCACGGCTATGTGGTTAATTGAAAATACTTCTTTAACTTTTAAACAAATTGCTGATTTTTGCGGTATTCATGAATTTGAAATAAAAGGTATGGCTGACGGTGAAGTAGCACAATCTATAAAAGGTTTAAATCCAATTGCAAATGGTCAATTAACTTTAGAGGAAATTGAGCGTTGCAGTAAAGATCCTAATACTAGTTTGCAAATTTCATATAGCCCTGCTGATGAATTGATGAAAAATCAGAAAAAACAGCGTGCTAAATACACCCCTATAGCAAGACGCCAAGATAAACCGGATGCTATATATTGGTTATTGTCTAATTATCCAAATATCCAAGATCATCAAATAATTAAGCTAATAGGTACTACTAAAACTACTATCGATGCTATTAGAACTCGTAGCCATTGGAATATGAATTCTATTCGTCCTCGTGATCCTGTATTACTGGGAATCTGTAGTCAAATAGACCTGAATAAAATAGTAGAAAGCCTAAAGCCTCCACAAAATCCTACAAAAGAATCATAAAATAATAAGTAGTTAAGTATTTTTACGTATAGCGTAATTTAAAAAGTTACTCATGAAATGAATTTACAAGCACATCTGTATAGCCCTGGACAGTTTTTAAAAAGCCCTCGATTTCATCCTACGAAAGCAGGGATCCAGCTAAAAAATTTTGATTTTAAAGATTTTATTATTATATATTTATGTGTTACATAACGTATAAAAATCAATATAAATTATGTTTATGATAATATGTTCTTTCTTTGTTATTTTCATAATACGATATTTATTTATTAGACGCTTTACTTTTATATTTTCATACTATCTCTTTTTGTTTCTTATTTTGTTCCTTCTTGGTGTAGGTGGTGGCGGTGTACTAAATGATGGCTATGAGAGGTTAGAAAAATTCCTTATCTTAGAGGAAAATAACCAATTAGAGTATGCTAAAAATAATCCAAAAAATTACGATTCAATGTTCCGAATTGATCTAGAAGAGTTTAAAAGCTCCATTGAGTTCAAGGAATACTTACAACAACAAGAGATTTTGGTACACTAACCTAACGGATATATGTATAGGATGGTTTTTCGCTGTGTTGACCGAAATTTCTATAAAACTATTCCAGTTGATATTCTATAAAATAAAAAATCGGAAATACATACACCCAAAACAATAAAAATCTATTGCCTAATAAGTCGTTTATCGCTAGGTAAAGTGTAATTTTGATCTAGAGAACGATAGGGACAAATATCAATCCCGCCACGCCTAGTATATACTATATAAATAGAAAGAAACTCAGGATTTATAGCATTTTTAATGTCTGTAAAAATACGCTCGGCACATTGCTCTGCAAACTCATTACAATTTCTAAAAGATATTAGATATTTCAGGAAAGAATCATGTTTTAACTTTTTTCCTTTATATTTTATAACGATTGTACCCCAATCCGGTTGACCGGTTACTAAGCAATTTGATTTTAGTAAATTAGAATTAATCTCTTCTTCTACCAAAACATCTTCATACTCAATTAAACTATTATCTAGTGGACCGTAATTATTGCATTCTATATCTAAATCATCGATATTTTTACCGCTTGGAACACCAAACTCTATTTTTGTATTTATTGGTAATATTTTGCCTAATATTTTAACTTGCAGGGCATTACTTAAGTCTTGTAAAATTATTCTTTCCAATTCTTTCACAGAATCTACTATAAAATTGTTGAAAGAATTCAAGTATAATTTAAGAGATTTTGATTCTACAATATTGGGAGAAGTTACAGGTATATAAAAAGTGCCTACTCCAACACATGGCTTACCTTTATTATTAAGCCAAGACAATTCATATGTATTCCAAATATCTACACCGTAAAATGGAAGATTATTACCGTTTATTCCGAGTTCGTTTCGATTATTTATACGTGGAATTTTAAATAACAAAGTTGCATCATAACTATCTTTATAAGTACTTTTTTTACCAAGTAAAGAAGCAGATAACGGCATTATTTATGCTCCTTGTGCTAAAATTTCTTTTTGTTGTAATTCATCATATTCTTTTAGCATATAACCACGCCCCCATACCGTATCGATATAATCTCTACCACCGGCAGCATCACTTAACTTTTTACGTAGCTTACAAATAAATACATCAATAATTTTCATTTCCGGTTCGTCGACACTGCTATATAAGTGATTTAAGAACATTTCTTTAGTTAAGATAGTTCCTCTTCGAAGTATTAGTAGCTCTAAAATAGCATATTCTTTGTTTGTCAAATGTACTTTTTTGCTGTCGACTTCTACAGTTCTAGTATCTAGGTTTACGCTAACCTTATCAAATCTAAATACTGATGCTGCATGCCCTTTAGAACGTCTAACTATAGCTTTAATTCTAGCAATTAATTCCTCTCTTACAAACGGCTTGGTTAGATAATCATCAGCTCCAGAAGAGAACCCGGTAATTTTTTGATCCGTATCCGTCAAGCTAGATAAAATTAAGATTGGAGTTTTTATTTTGGCAGCACGTAATCTTAGTAATATCTCAAAACCATTAATATCAGGTAACATAAGATCTAAAATCACTAGATCATAACCACCAACCTTACCAAGTCTTAAACCTTCCACACCAACTGAAGCTTTATCGCAAACTATCCCCTCTGAAGCTAAAGTCAACTCAATTAAGTTAGCCATTTCTGGCTCGTCTTCAATTAACAAAACTCTCATTGTTTTTCTCCATAAAATTCATTTTTCATATTGTGCTATAATTTAATTACAGTTAATTATTGTTAACTAAATTATAATTTTTTATCTAGTGCTTTATACATTCATTAATCACAGAAGTAAAGAATATTTAATCAAATTGATAAAATTTTTACTATTAAGCTCAATCTGTGATTTAAAAACCATGGCGTTTAAAACGAAATTTATTAAATAATTAAATGATTTTCTTAGTTTTGATGTTCCGACATTTTCTTATGATATAAGGCACCAAAATCTATAGGATCAATCATTAAAGGCTGGAATCCTGCATCTTGAGTACAACTAGCTATAATTTTTCTAGCAAACGGAAATATCATTGCCGGACAATGAACAGATAATAAAATCGGATGCTGTTCAGTATCAATATTAATTAAATTAAATACTCCAGCATATTTTAATTCTATCTGAAATAATTTATATTTTTCATTTCTTGCAATTGCTTCGATATTTAACTCTACTTCATAGAAATTTTCTTCCGATAAATTAGTAATATTTATATCTAGAGATAAATCAATTTGAGGACGTTGATCCAAGGCCGCAAGAGAAGATGGGGCAGAAGGGTTCTCAAGAGATAAATCTTTTATATATTGTGCATTAACGGAAATATGAGGCATTGCCTCATTAGTATCAGTGTTTATTGTACTCATAAAAATCCTTATTAAAAATTTAATATTTATAATTACTTACTTGGTAAGTAAGAATTAATAAACTTTTTACATAAAAAAGTTATGTTAACGGTAAAGTTACGCCTACTTGTTTCATATATTTTCCTTGTCGATCGGCATATGAAGTATCACAAACTTGATCACTTCTTAAAAATAAAAACTGACAAGCTCCTTCATTTGCATATATTTTAGCAGGTAATGGAGTCGTATTAGAAAACTCTAAAGTTACATGTCCTTCCCACTCCGGTTCTAACGGCGTCACATTTACTATTATACCGCATCTTGCATAAGTGGATTTGCCAACACAAATAACTAATACATCACGCGGTATTTTAAAATATTCTATAGTTCTGCCAAGGGCAAAACTATTAGGTGGAATAATACACACATCTACTTCTCTATCAACTAAATTATATTCACTGAAATTTTTTGGATCAACCGTAGTAGAATTAATATTGGTAAATATTTTAAATTCATTAGATACTCTAGCATCATAGCCGTAAGAAGATAAGCCGTAAGAAATAATCTTTTCTTCATTATGAACTCTTACCTGCTTTTCCGCAAAGGGCTTAATCATACTTTGATTTATAACAGCTTCTTTTATCCACTTATCTGACATAATAGTCATAATCAAAACTTAATTTACTTAATAAACTAATGATTATAACTCATAATTATTTACAATACAAAATTTTTCTTTAAAACTATAAGTCTGAAACTACTTGAATAATCATAGTGATAATAATACAACATTATATATTTAAAATTAAATTATCACAAATTAAAATAGTTTTTTATTGTCAATTCTGAAAAGTATTATTATATTTTAGCGTAGTTAGATTTATATTTGTTATACTAAAAATTTATTTTGTATGGTAAATTTTATTATTTAAGTTTATTAGGGACTTTATAAAGTGAAAAAATTATTATTAGCTGCAAGCGTTATTTGCTTTGCATCGGCTGGTCTTGCCGAAGAAAATCCAACACCTGTTATTTCTAATTCTGATACCGAAATAAAATTAGAAGGATTCTATTTATTTGAAAGTGGTTATATTAAACAGGATCATTTAATTTTATTTGATAAAAATGTAACCGATAACAGGAAAAAGCTAGGGTTTTACACGGAAGCAGCGTTTGCAGCAACTATTACTAAAACTATCAATGATGTAATAGCAGGTGCTAAAATAGTGCTTCAGCCTACTACAAGAGCAAAAACCTCTACAAGTTATAATGGATCACATATCTTTATTGAAACTAGTTACGGTAAAGTAGAACTTGGCTCTCCTGCCGACGCAAGTGCTAAATTGCGTATTACCGGTAGTCAGGTAACTGCAGGTACCGGAGGATGGTATAGATATGCTCTACTTGACGGTCAATATATGAGATATAACGGTTTAAAACCGGATTTTGATACTAGTGCTAGCTTTTATCTTGAGTCATACTCTAATTCTTTTGATCAAATCAATGATAAAGCTGAGAGAGCTAGAAGATTGAATTTTTTCACGCCTAAAATAAAAGGCTTCCAAGCCGGAGTTTCTTATACTCCCGATACTGCTAATACCGGCGGTAATAGAGATATAAATAATTTAACGCTTGAAAGCTCAGGAAGAAACGGGGTTAGTGTTTCTAGAACAGGAATAAAGACGGTTAAATTAGAGAATAACGAAACTATGACTATAAATCAGAATATTCGAGATGCTTTTTCTGCCGGCTTAACTTATGAACATGAAATTAGCGAAGATGCAGACTTAAAATTATCCGTTACCGGAGAGTATGGTAAACCTGCTCGTCGTCTTATTCATGCTAAAACTGACGGAACTACAATCCAAGTGCTTAATACTTATAAGCTTTCTAATTTAAAAGCATATAATCTTGGAGCCGTATTTACTTATGGTAATTTCTCTTGTGGGGCTTCTTACGGTAATTTAGGTAAAAGCTTAACTGCTAAAGAATATTATAAAGTCGGTCGTGATACCTATTATTACAATGGAGCAGTTGCTTATGGACAAGGACCTATAAAAACAAGTCTTGAATATCTAAAAACTTCAAGATATAAAAACATCGTTGATGCTGTAAGTCTCGCTACTGAATATAAGATCATGCCGGGCTTATTACCATATGCTGAAATTTCTCATTTCCAAGCTAAAGGTAAACCTGTATATTACCCTGAAGCACCTAGTAAAACAACACGAGGTACTGTTGGTCTTATAGGTACAAAACTTAAGTTTTAATTGTTTACAAATTGACATCATTTTATAACTAATTAGCATTATTGTAAGAGTTAACAAAATTACTAACAAACTCGTTATGCTCTTCATGAGAATAAAAGAATTCCATCACTATTATAATCAAGGCTTAGAGCAATCTTATGCCTTGATTACTCTACTATAATTCAATTTTTTAAGAATAGTAATAAGCTCTTAACTGGTGTTTATAACCTTTTCAGTAACAATAATGAATATTTTACATATCCGTTAGAGAAATATCCTCAGGAGGATTAAGTTGATGTTATAGGAGTGGGATATAGTAACATCTATTAATTTGAACTAGGCAAGATGAATTTAAAAGCCTATAAAAACTTTTAATACTAGGTTCTGTGAAGATTTCTAATTGATTTGCTATTTTGAGGTGTTTTTTAGCGAAAATTAATAAGATTTTTGAAAGAATAGTTATTCATATTTTAAAAAAATCTTATAATTTGCAGCAAAAAATAACCAAAATTAAATCTTTTTAGAAACCTTCACAGAACCTAGACCGGTACAAGCGAATTTGTAAATAATTCGCTTGTATCAAACCATATAAAATATGCTGGTTTTTTTGTATACACTCAATCTTTATTACAATTATGATGAAAATCTATTATTTTTAGGGAAGCCCATAGGAGGTAATTTACCGGTACTACCTCTTTTCCCTAAAAATGCAATAATATTTTTCTCGAGCTTTACTTTTCCATTGTTATTCCAGCCTAAGCCGTCTTCTTTATTAAATATTTTAATATCTAGAAGTTTTGCATTCTTAAATTTTTGCAGCGTTACACCTTGCCCTTTTTTCATTTCAGGTATTTCATCTATATTAAATACCAGTAATTTACGGCTTTCACCTATGCAAGCAATACTATCCCCGTTTACAGACAAACAAGCTATACATACATGACCATCCGGTACGTTCATAATTTGCTTTCCTGTTTTTGTTTGGGCTATTACTTCGTTTGAATTAACTAAAAATCCCTTACCTATGCTACTTGCAAGCAATAAAAGCTGATCAGGTTTATAGACTAAAATATTTGTAATATCGTTATTGCCTATATCCACAAGTAGCTTTATAGATTCACCTGTTCCTTTACCTTTGGAAATATTATCCGCAAGCAAAGTAAAAAATCTACCTTCTGAACTAACTGTTAATATTTTATCAGTTGTATAAGCTTCTAAAATAAATTTTTCTGCATCACCTTCTTTATATTTAATAGTCGATAAATCAGTGTTATGACCTTTTAACGAACGTACCCATCCCATTTTTGAGCAGATAATTGTAATCGGCTCTTTAGTAATAAACGCCGTTATATCAACTACCTGATTCGTAAGCGTTACTTCTTCAAAGCTTGTACGTCTAGCTCCTATTACTGTATTTAATCCAAATTTTGTTTGTACTGCTTTTATTTCTTTTTTAACTATTTTCCACAGTTCTTTAGGATTATTTAAAATCTCTTCTAATATGGCTTGTTGTTTTTGTAAATTACCATACTCATTAATAATTTCCTGTTCCTCAAGTTTACGAAGTGAGCGGAGACGGGTATTTAATATTGCTTCTACTTGTATTTCAGTTAGTTTAAACCGCTCCATCATTATCGCTTTCGGTTCATCCTCTTCACGAATAATTTTAATGATTTCATCAAGATTTAGATAAGCTATTCTAAGGCCCTCTAGAATTTCTAAGCGATGCTTTATTTTGTTTAAAAGATAAGTTGATCTGCGAGTAACAATATTTTGTCTATGAGCTAAAAACTCTTGTAAAACCTCTAAAATATTCATTACTCTCGGCACGTTATTACTGCCGATCACATTAATATTTAGCTGAATGCGGCTTTCTAAATTCGTTAACTTAAATAGAGATTCCATAACTATCTGCGGATCGCAACTACGATCTCTTGGCTCTATAACCAACCTAATAATGTCGGTTGATTCATCTCTAATATTGCTAACAAGCGGGATTTTTTTATCCTTTAGTAATATTGCTATTTGTTCTATGAGTTTTGATTTTTGGACTTGATAAGGTATTTCGGTTACGACTATCTGATATGTACCGTAACTTAGCTCCTCTTTTTCCCATCTGCTTCTTACTCTAAAACTACCACGCCCGGTGCTATATGCAACATTAATAACTTCAGTTTTATCTATAATTATGCCACCCGTTGGAAAATCAGGACCCTTGATAAAATTCATGATATCGCTAATTTCAGCTTTTGGATGATCAATTAAATGCACCAAAGCATCACATAACTCATGTAAATTATGCGGCGGTATATTTGTTGCCATACCAACCGCTATCCCTTCAGAGCCGTTAGCTAGTAAGTTTGGGAAACTTGCCGGCATTATTACCGGTTCTAAATCGGAATCATCATAAGTAGGGCGAAAATCTACCGTATCTTTGTCGATATCCGCCATCAATAGCATACATATTTCCGTCATACGTGACTCGGTATAACGCATAGCTGCCGCATTATCACCATCAATAGAGCCGAAATTGCCCTGTCCATCAATTAAAGGATATCGAAGCGAAAAATGCTGAGCAAGACGTACCAAGGTATCATACACTGCCACATCACCGTGCGGATGGTATTTACCGATTACGTCACCGACTACTCTTGCACATTTCTTATAGCCGGAATTCGGCTCAAGCCTTAGCTGTAGCATCGCATATAATAACCTACGATGTACAGGCTTGAGTCCGTCACGTACGTCAGGAAGCGAACGTGACATAATCGTTGATAACGCATAAGCAAGATAACGCTCCGATAGGGCATTAGCAAAATCAATATTTTCTATTTTAGCTTCTTTCATAATTGTAACAATCTTTGCGATGTCCTATTGCTATTATTTTGATAGTGGTATTTTCGATTTGATAAATTACTCTATAGTCACCTACTCTTAAAGAACGACAGTTTTTTAAATTATATCTTAAAGGTTTACCAAACTTTATCGGATTAAGGAGCAACTTGTCTTCAATAGCAGATTTTATAATAGTTTTGATAGGAGAAGAAAGTTTTGGAGCATCTTTAAAATTAACACGATCAGAGTAAATAATATTATACATATTATTTCCAAAAATCTTCGTGCTTTATCCAATGTTTAGTTTCTTCCAATCTTTTATCTGCAAGTTTTGAAAAAAAAGCATCTTCTTCAAGCTCAAGGCTAGATATAATAAGCTCTTTTGCTATTTTAGAAGAAGAAGATTTATTAATTTTTGCCAAAGTCGTAATTTCATTAAAAACTTTTTCATCTAAAGAAACTAATAATCTTTTAGCTACCATAATTTACCACAAATTACATAATAATTATTAGTAGTAATAGTATCATATCTGATACATTTGTCAATTTTAATTCTGTATTATCACTTCAACACACAACTCTGCTTGTTATAAGCCAGTTTCTTACAAACCGCTTTAGCTTGACTAAGACTACCATAATCACCGGCTAAGATTAAATAGAAAAATTTGCCGTCGTCATATTTAACTTTTTTGGTTGTGATAGCGACATTTTTAAGAATTTTCGGAAATTTCTTTTTTATTCTTTCTCCTTCATTTATTGCTTCTGCTTCAGATTTTACCGAACCAAGCTGTACTTTATAACTTTCATTATTTTTACAATCTTTAGGATTATTAGACTTATGTTTACTCCCTTTTCCAAGCTTTATTATATTTAAATCCGATTCATTTTTGGCGTTATTACTTGGCTCTATTAATGCAATAAGGTTAGATATCTCATCAAAAGATTCATCACTTTGACTTTGGTTACGAGAATCTATATTCATAGGTTTCTCAGGGTCAGGAAGCAATTTTACGGTTTTAATATTTGTATCTTTAGCAATAAGATTTTCATATATCGTACTATGTACTGCTGCTATTTGGTTATTTTCTATTATAGACGGTTTTATTTTTGTAGGCAGCTCATCAGGATAAATAGTAATTACCGGCTTGCTATTCTGATAATATTGATAACCAAAATAAATAGCGGATATACATATCAAGGATACTAGACATATTTTAACAAAAATATTATTGATCATAATTAGTACACGAAAAATTAGTAGACGAAGATCAATTTCAAAAAGAGCAAGGAGTTCACAAGGCGAGGTGAGCTGCGTATACTTAATACGTGAGAACCACAGCTCTTGTAGAACGACGTAGCCAATTTTTGAAATTCATCGAGTATACAATTACATCTTGTTCATCGGTTCTACACCTATCACTTCAAGACCGCTAGCTATAACTTTTTGTATAGCTTTAGCAAGAGCAAGACGAGCAGTAGTTAATTCTTTATTATTTTCAATTACAAATCTATAGTCGCTATTTTCTTTACCGAAATTCCATATAGCATGAAATTTTGAAGCTAAGTTTATTAAATAAAATGCGATACGATGCGGTTCAAAATATTTTGCAGATGCTTCTAATGTTTTTGTCCAGCTAGCCAAAAGTTTTATGATCTCAATTTCTTCTTCTGACGATAATAGCGATAAATCATATATACCGGCTTCAAAGTCATTATAAGATTCCGGCATTAATTCCATGGCTTTTGATAAAATTGATATTGCTCTAACATGTCCATATTGTACATAGAAGATAGGATTTTCTCTTGATTGTTCTTTTACTTTTACTAAATCAAAATCAAGAGGTTTATCATTTTGCCTTGTTAACATCATAAATCTTATGATATCTTTCCCCACCTCATAATTTACATCTTGTACACTAGCAAAATTCCCAAGACGTTTTGACATTTTAACCGATACACCGTTTTCAACGAAATTGACTAATTGACAAATTTTAACGTCTACTTTAACCTGCTCCTTACCTAAAGCTTTAACAATTGCCTCAATTCTTTTAACATATCCACTATGATCGGCACCAAGTACATAAATTAAGTGACTCGCTCCTCTATCTATTTTATCCTTAGCATATGCAAGATCAGAAGCAAAATACGACCAACTTCCGTCAGCTTTTTTTATAGAACGATCTTGACTATCGCCATAGTTGGTAGATTTAAACAATTTTTGAACTCTGTTATCCCATTCCTCGTGAACTTTACCTTTAGGAGCAGGTAACGTACCTTCATAAATTAGCCCAATACGCTCCAGCAATTTAACTGTTTCCTCTATTTCGCCTTTATCATGTAATGATTGCTCAGAGAAAAATATATCATGTTTAATACCTAAATCTGCTAAATCTTTTCTATTTAAATCAAGCATCTTTTCTACGGCAAAATTTTTGACTATTTTGAACCTTTCCGCTTCATCCATCGTTAATAATTTATTACCGTATTCTTTCATCAAAATTTGCCCAAGCGGAATTAAATACTCTCCCGGATATAAACCAGCAGGGATAGTAATTTTTTCGCCTAAAGCTTCTCTATAACGTAATAATACTGTACTAACTAAATCATTTATTTGCGAACCGGCATCATTAACATAATATTCTTTTGTAACAGTGTAGCCTACCTTTTGCAAAATTCTTGCTAGCACATCGCCATATACCGCACCCCTAGCATGCCCTATATGCATTGGACCCGTGGGATTTGCCGAAACATACTCGATATTAATATTTTTGTTCTTATCTATATCAATTTCAAAAAATTTTTCTTCGTGCTGTAGAATATTTTTAATTGCTATCTGCCAACTTTCGGCTTTTATAGTAAAATTAATAAAGCCAGGTCCTGCTATTTCTATACTTGCAATATAAGGTAATGTTATAAGTGCTTCTTTAAACTTTAAAGCCACTTCCCTAGGAGAAATATTTTCTTTAGCAGCAATGATCATTGCAATATTACTTGATAAATCGCCGTTAAAATTATCTTTTGGAGTTTCAATAGTAGCATTATTTGCTATTTCTTGATTGTTATATAATTGCTGACTTGCTACAATTATATCTCCTTTCAATTTATTAAATATATTCATAATTAAGTTTTTAGATATTATTAAAATTCAGCGAACAAAGCTGATTATATTCCTGAATAGCAAAACGGTCGGTCATACCTGCTATATAATCTGTTATAATTCTAGCTTTACTATATGTTTCATTAGAGTCTATTAGCATCTTCCAATTCACCGGCAATAAATTAATATCATCCATATAAACCTTAAACAAACCTTGTACAATTTTAGTGCATTTAAGACTGATTGCCGTAATTTTATTACTTTTATAAACTCTCTCATTCAAGAATTTTTTAATTTCTCTGATACGCTCATTAGTTTTTCCGGTAAAATCCACTACCTGATAATTTAAGTTACGTATCTCGTCTATACCGGTAATTTTTTCTTTATTTAAATTTTCTTTTGTTTGCCATAATAAATCGGTAATCAATTCATGCATTAGCTTACGTACTACCTCATAAATCAGACATGAGGAGCTAATATTCTTAAATTTTGACTTGAGTTCAAAAACATGCTGATCAATATATTTAAGTTCAGCAAGACTATTAAAATCGATAATTTTAGCACCGATACTATCTTCCAAATCATGCGAAATATAACTAATGTCATCGGCAAGTGCTGCTATCTGTGCTTCTGCTGATGCATAAGTGCTCAGCTCTAAATCATTTTGCTTATTATACTCTGCTATATATTCATTTATCTCGCCAGTTATAGGACCATTATGTTTTACGATTCCTTCTAAAACTTCCCATGTTAAATTCACTCCGTTATAAGCTGCATATCTTTTTTCAAGTAGTGTTAATATTTTCAAAGATTGAGCATTATGGGAAAAACCGTTATATTCTCTCATACATTCATTTAAAGCCCTCTCGCCTGCATGACCGAAAGGCGTATGGCCAAGATCGTGAGCAAGTGCTATTGTTTCAGCTAAATCACTTGATAAATTTAAAGTATTAGCAACCGAACGTGCAACAGTAGAAACTTCTAAGGAATGAGTTAACCTATTTCTATAATGATCTCCCTCGTGATTAATAAAAACCTGAGTTTTATATTGCAAACGTCTAAATGCATTGGTATGAATAATACGATCACGATCACGTTCAAATTCATTCCTATAAGAGGTTGGAATTTCCCTGTATAATCTACCCCTGCTTTTCAGCGGATCGGAAGCATATGAATCTAGCATCATTATCCTTTATTTTGAAAGGCGTTGAGGCGTGGTTCTAACTTTTCGTCATTGCGAGGAAATTGCATAGCAATTGACGAAGCAATCTCAGGAGTTTGTTATTATTTCATGAGATTGCCACGCAGCCTACGGCTGCTCGCAATGACGGTTTGGTAGCCACACCACAACGCCGACTTGAAAAATATCAAGATATACTATATAATTTACAAGACTTTTACAAGGTAATTTTAAGTGACGATAACAATTACGGATAGAGCTTTTCAGCGTACTCGCGAGTTAATAGAGCTAGAAAAAGATAAGAATTTAGTACTGCGAGTTTCGGTTGATAGCGGCGGCTGCTCTGGTCTGATGTATAATTATGAATTAGTCTCAAAAGATAGTATAGAAAAAGATGACCACGTTGTTACTAAACATAATGCTACAATTATTATCGACCCTATCTCTCAAAAATTTATGCTGGATTGTACTCTAGATTTTATTGAAGAACTCGGCAGCTCATATTTCAACGTGAGTAATCCACAAGCTAAAGCAAAATGCGGTTGCGGTAATTCTTTCTCGGTATAGGCATTATTGCACATGGAATCCTAAATCGTTATTGCGAGGAAATTACGTAAGTAATTGACGAAACAATCTAGTTAAAAATGCTAAAAATTAGCATTTTTTATTATTTTTCTAGATTGCCGCAGCCACTGTCGTGGCTTCGCAATGACGACTTGGATATCCACGCAATAACGCCAATACTAGAAAAGAATGACATAGCAACATTCACAAACATTTACCCTAATTTGTAATCTTGATCATTAGGTTGAGGGACAACACCAAGCTCGTTAACTTCATTATTATCACCATAAGGAGGACGGTCTATTTTTTCATTATTGCCATTGTTATTATCCTCATCTTCGTCATCTGAAGTATTACTATCTATGTTAATATAAACATGTTGTTCTTGGGGTTGTTGGTTTATCAAATTATGTTTTAATGTTTCAGCTTGAGATTTTCTTAAATTTAGTCCTTGTCCTCTAGATTGCTCAGTAGTAAGAATTGCAAGCCCCTCAGATTGTCTTATTAAATCATCGCATACAAAAACTCCGCAGTCCGAAGTATTTCCTTCTTCTTGTTGTTGAATGTTTAAATCTATTATTTCTGCGGTAGGGAAAACTTCAGTAATAAGCTTTACTAAGTCAGAAGCATTATCTAACAATGTACCTAGAGGATTATTATAAGTAAATATTATCTTATTTGTATCATTATCTTTACTAACCATCATACTTGCCCAATGCCAATGTCCTGTATTAATAGCCATAAGTACAACTTTACCTTTTTCAATCAAATCCTCATATACTCCCACTTGAAGTGCCTCTCTGACTTGTTCAGGTTTTGCTAAATCAACATATGTAACTATAGAGAATTTATTTTTATCTATATTTGCTTCTAGTATGTTTTTTATATCATCTTCACTATAACAGTAATCTGGTTTTTGTATATCTTCTATAGTATGAAGCGGGGTATTTTCCATCGGCTGCGGTTGTGGTTGCTGCGGCTGAACTAATGGCTGTTTTTGAGGCTCTGTATCGGTTTGTTTGTTTATTTCTTTTTGATCATTAAGCAGTTGCTCATTTTGATTTTGTTCTACATTTTTCAGTTGCTCAGCTTGCTGCTTCGGTGGCGGAACAAAGCCATCTATTATAATATGAGTGTCGTGGAAAAATCTTGTTCTATCATCCTCCGTAGCAAGCGGACTCAGATCTTCCTTTTTGCCTTTTTCAAGGATTGAGCGTTGAAAAGCCGTATTTTTTCCCATCTTTGTCTCAGAAGCTTTTAATTTTGATAATAGTAATTCTTATACTTCTTTATCATCATCGGTGCTGCTAGCAGCTAGATCATATTCAAAAACAGCTTGCAATATTAAATTTGCTTTAAATAAATAGTCAGCTAAAGATTTAGAAAGTTCTTTTTCTAAAGGTAGATAATCTGCTGCTTCTTTTTTATTATTGGGGGTGTAAAAAATATTCTTAAGAATAAAGACGCACTTCTCTATTGACTCTGTATTGAAACTTATCTTGAAATATTTTACTGCTTCAAAAAGCAATTTAATGACTGTTTTGTTTTTATTTTCATCTTTATTTTCACTTTTATAGAATCTTCCCAAATTTAAAAATAATCCACCTATTTTTTTACAAATCTTACTAAAACTGTTAGGGGGGTTATCATGACCATAGTTAAAGTTAAAATTTTTATCAATTTCTATAGCGTTAATATATTCCCTTATTGCTTTAAACCAATCTAATTGTGATTCACTATTTTCATAAATCATCCCTAAATAATAATGAGCATTGGCTTTTATTTCATTTATAACAGCAATAAGTTCAGGCTGCTTTTCTGTAAATTTTTCAAGCCATTTTAATGCTTCTTCGTAATAATCAGTTGCTTCATAAGGTTTTAATTTTACATCTAATATAGCTTTATCTAATAAATTTCCTTCAATTAAGATTTTTTTTGCCACTGTAATTACATCCGTCAGCGGCTGCAAATCTTGCGATTGCGGATAAAATTTTTTACAAAAAGATAAAGCTTTACATTGTTCTTCTAAGAAGTATACATAATTACCTAATATTCCTTGGAAATGAGTTTTAGTATGTATATCTTCCGACTTATAAAACTTTCTTATAATTTCTAAAAATGAAGCAACCATTTTTAGGTGATTATCAGGATTTTTTAGTTGATCATTAGAATATTTAATATATGCCTCTTTAAGCTCTTCTATTTCTTTTAAAGCAGAGAAAAAGGTTTCTTCGATTTTTTGTATCGGTGATTTATTTAATATTTTTTTTGGCAAATACGGTTGAATTAACGAATAATTTTTTGAGAACGTGTCTGAATCTAGTGGTTGGCTTAAATCAAGCTTATCAAAAGAAATAAATGGACTTATTATGTTATGCTTATTGACTTGAAAAAAATTTGCAATAATTTTACCCACAGTTAAAATATTTTCATTTACTAGATTAGATAAAACTTGCGATAAAATTATCTTACCTTCTTCTGATTTTTGAGGTTTGATATATATTTCTTTTATCGTAGCCCATTTACTTTTACTTAAGTCCTTAATATTAAGCGTGTCCGAAAAAGGTTTTAATAAGGATATCAATTTCTTTACTTGCTCGATGATTAAAGGCCCATATAAGTTTTGTTTGGTACTCAAAATCTCTTGTAATTCTGATTTCATCGCAATACTTATTATATTTTTTTGTTCCTCAGCAGTTATAGTAGAATTTGCATCGAGAGCAGAATTAAGTAGTGCAGCTCCTTTATTTTTAGAAGACGAAAATATATCTAAGATATTATTTTGTTTATCTATTGCCTCAATATTAGCTTTTTTTTTGTCTAAAGTTTCACTCTGGGTAATAACTTCTACAGTTGTAGAAAGATTTGCATCAGAAGCAGAATTAAGTAGAATCTCTCCTTGATTTTCGGAAGAAGCATATACATTAATGATTTTACGTGTTTGCTCATCTATTAGAGGCATATTAGCATTTTTTTCTTCTTCATTCTTACTCTGAGAAATAGCCTCGATATAAGAAAGGATTTTTTCTTGCTCTACTTGTATTTCATCATTTGCGATTGTTCTAATTAATAACGAAATGGCATCTATAACAATAAAAAAATCTTTGGTATCAAGTGTGTCTAAGAAAGATTTAGTATCACCGTTAGGTTTTTTAAATAAATTTATAGATTTTTCTAACTCAGTAATTATAAATTTTTGTTCTTCATCTAAGTTTGAATCTTTCAAATCCTTACTGAGTTTACTTTTTACTGCTTTAATTTTAGTATTTTTTTCTCCTTCAGTTTTATAATCAGCAACAGAAATTATATAAGATAAAGCATCTTTTAATTCATTCTGAATTGCTGGACTTAACTGACCGTTACTATCTCTAAAAATATTAGTGAATTGTTTATATGTATTATCAATAACATCATTTGCACTATTATCTCTAATTATAACTGAAAATTTAACTTTTTCGGCTAATTCTAATATTTGCCAATAAATATATGAATTAAGAATTGTTTGAATAGAATCTATCACTTTATTATGAATCCCAGGACATTCTATAATATTAATTCCCCCTTCATTATCAGATATAAAAAAATTATTAACACCCTTATATTCATTATATGCTTTATGGTGTATTTTTTTATTATATTCCTGTTCTTTCGCATATAAAGAGCAGTCCTCGTCCTCTATTAATTTTTGTCCGCTTAAAAAACAGCTAAGAGTAGTCGCTCCTACTCCGTTCATCCCTACCATTACAATTAGTTTCTTTATAATATTTCCTGTTTTAGTAATTTCATTATGACTTTCTGCGATTAATTTTAAAAGCTCATTACCATCTTTTATCATTGGTCTTTCCAAATGATAAAAATTTGCAGGAGGTTGCAAGTTTTTATTCGTGATTTCCACATTTAATGCATTTTCTTTCTGTATTTTTTCTAAATATGTCTCTATTGAATCATCATCAAAAATATTTATATTTATACCGGCATAAGAAATTACTATCTCTAGGACACCATTTCCTTTCATTTGTAATAAGGTCTTTATTCCGGCATTAGTTATCTCTTTATTGTGTATCAAAGAAAGTTTAGTTATTGTTTTGTTAAGCCTAAGCACCTCAGCTAAAATTTTTACCTGCTCATCATTTATACCGCAATTATCTAAATATACCTGCTTGATAGTCTTGTTGTTTCTTAAATAATTCGCTATATATTGTATAACTTTTGTTATAAAAGCATTATTACTAAAATCTAAACTGGCTATAGAAATAAACTCTGTAAGCTCGCTATTTGTCTTTACTAATTTTTCATTGAATATTGAACGAGTATTATTAGAAAGCCAATCTATAATATCTTCATAATGCTCAGATATGGAATACTTGCTTGAAGTTAATATCTTATCAATATTAATATTATGTAATTTTTCTGAAACATTACATTTTTCAACAATACCTAAGTTTGGAGTATTTTTTTGTTTAAAAAGATTATTAAAATATTCTGTCAAAAAATCATTTATATTTTTTAAATCTCGTTCTTGCTTGGGGCTCCCAAGCATTGTACTGCCAACCGCCTTTATTTGATTCCACATAATAATTGGACCTATAAATTATTTGCATTTATACAAATGAAAACATTTTTGATCTATAAGTTGAATAAATAAATATTAACATTACTTAAAAAAATTTTCTGAATAAGTAAATTTACAACAAGGATTTAAAGGTGAATTGGTAAAATTCTGAGGATAAAAAAGTTCTATTTTTTATGTTGTAAAAAATTATCACTTTTATTTTAAAATTGAATTAATAGGGGAATATTTAATATATTTTGAAAGGTAAAATTTGAGATTATTTTTCTTTTGTAATTTTATCATATTTTTTTAGTTTGATAAGAATGGACTCTAAATTATCCAGTTTAATCATACATGGGCCGTCACTTGGAGCGTTATCGGGGTCTTGATGTACTTCCATATACATACCGGCAATACCTACAGCCGTTGCTGCCTTTGCAAGTAGCTCTACATATTTTCTTTCTCCACCAGTACTACCTCCTAATCCTCCCGGTTGCTGAACGGAATGTGTCGCATCAAAAACTACAGGTATATTTAACTCCGCCATTATTGCAAGACTACGCATATCAGATACCAAATTATTATAACCAAAACATGCACCACGCTCTGTAAATAATATATCCTTCACCCCAAAAGCTTCTAGTTTTGTTTGTACATTTTTCATATCCCAAGGAGCTAAAAACTGCCCTTTTTTTACTTTTACTATTTTACCGGTTTTCGCTGCAGCTTGCAGTAAGTCGGTTTGTCTACATAAAAACGCCGGGATTTGTAAAATATCTGCTACTTTAGCTACTTCGGTACATTGACTCGCTGAATGGACATCAGTAACAACAGGACAATCAAATTCAGCTCTTACTTTTGATAAAACCTTTAAACCTTCCTCTATACCAAGCCCTCTAATCCCACTTATAGAAGTTCTATTAGCTTTATCAAAAGAAGATTTATAAATAAAAGGAATATCAAGCTTTCTAGTTAATTTAACAAGATTTTCTGCCATAAATAAAGCATGATCTTGACTTTCAATTTGACACGGTCCTGCAATTAGGACAAACGGTAAATTATTTCCTATTTTGATATTTTTTAGCTCTACTATTTTTTGCATAATTCTTAGATTTAATTGTTAAGTAAGGCACGGATTAGTATTTCTCTGTTATATCAGTTGTTGATTCATTTTCTATTAAGTCATTGTTAATTACTAATGTATAATATTTTTCTTTTATTTTCGTTAAATCATAATCGCCATGATAATAACCTTCTAGGTTAATAATTTTTTTTAAATAAAAATTTACCTGCTCTGTTTCTAACGGTTCATCTATATTTTTTATAATAGACGACTTAATATTAATTAAATACGCTTTTATTTTTTTAAATTTTTTAATAATTATAAAAATATCACGCGGTTTTATTACCAATACTCCTACAAACAAAATTAATAATATTTGCGTTAAAGACATATTTATATTAGTTTTTTATGTTTATATTTTGGATTTAAAATATTTTTGCCTTTCTCGTTTAACATATATTCATGATAATCTTGATAATTCCCTTCAAACCAAGTAGCTTCACCTTCTTTATCATAAGCGATAATGTGCGTAGCTATTCTATCTAAAAACCAACGATCATGGCTAATTACTAAAACACAGCCGGCAAAATCTAAAATTGCATCCTCTAGTGCTCTTAAAGTATCTAAATCAAGATCATTTGAAGGTTCATCAAGAAGTATCACATTAGCACCTTCTTTTAATAACTTTGCTAAATGTACTCTATTACGTTCTCCACCAGAAAGTTGTCCAACTTTTTTTTGTTGATCGCCTCCTCTAAAATTAAAGGCAGCACAATATGCTCTACTTTTAACTATTCTATTACCAAGCTGTAATTCATCTAGTCCCTCTGAAATCTCTTCCCATACGGTTTTATTGTCATTTAAATGATCGCGTGACTGATCAACATAGCCTAATTTTACTGTTTGACCAATTTTGATAGAACCACTATCAGGTACTATTTTACCGACAATAATATTAAATAAGGTAGTTTTTCCAGCACCATTTGGACCAACAACACCTATAATAGCTCCACGTGGAACTTTAAAACTAAAATCCGATAACAATATTTTATCATCAAATTTTTTAGATATATGATCTGCTTCAATAACTAAATCACCAAGACGCGGACCATTAGGTATAATTATTTGAGTAGGATCACTTTTTTGTTCTTGCTGTTTATTTAATAATTCTTGATAAGCTGTAATGCGGGCTTTATTTTTTGATTGTCTAGCTTTTGGAGTTTGACGAATCCATTCAAGTTCACGATTTAACTGCTTTCTTCTATCATCTTCTTCTTTGCTCTCTAAAGCTAATTTTTCTTGTTTTTTTTCAAGCCAAGAACTATAATTTGATTCCCATGGAATACAATTCCCTCGATCAATCTCTAATATCCATTCCGTAACATTATCTAAAAAATAACGATCATGAGTAATAACTATTACCGTACCTTTGTAATTCTTAAGACAATCCTCAAGCCAAGAAACTGATTCTGCATCCAAATGATTTGTTGGTTCATCAAGTAACAACATATCAGGTTTCTCTAAAAGCAATTTACATAAAGCTACTCTTCTTTTTTCTCCACCGGAAATTTTTGTAATATCTGCTTCTTTTGGCGGGCAACGTAAAGCAAGCATTGCGATTTCTATTTCACGTTCTAGATCCCATCCATCACAATTGTCTATTTTTTCTTGCAATTCTGCTTGTTTATCAAAAAGCTTTTGCATTTCTTCATCAGTGATTTCAGCGGCAAATTTATTACTTATATCATTAAATTCATCAATAAGTTTTTTCTTTTCATGAAGGCCTTCTATGATATTGTCAAAAACATTTTTACTAGCATCAAGATACGGTTCTTGAGATAGATATCCTACTTTTGTACCAATTTTAGCTATTGCTTTACCTTCAAACTCTTTATCAATACCTGCCATTATTTTTAATAAGGTCGATTTACCTGCTCCATTTGGACCTATTATACCAATTTTAGCTCTTGGTAAAAATGATAAATTTGTTTCTTTTAAAATTCGTTTACCATTTATAATTTTGTTTAAACCAACCATTTCATAAACATATTGATATGACATAAATTACTTATTTCCTTATATTATTGTTTTTCTCGTTCAGATATTTAATTTGCCAAATCTTAAGAAATAAAATGCTTTATACATGCTTTAATTTTAGCAACTTGAGGATTTGTAGGTACTTTTATATCTACTAAATTTATTTTATTCAAGCTTATTGATGATTTTTCCATATGCATTTTAATTTAATTTTAATAATATCAAGTCTAATCCTTCCAAATCTTTATAATGAAATATTAATTTTCCACCTAATGGATAATTTTCTATTGTTATTTTTATATCAAATTTTTCTGATAAAGCTTTTACTAATAATTCTAGATCATTGTCGGTAGTATTGTCCTTTAAAAAACGCTTTCCTGTTTTGTTATTATTGTTAGGAGATTTTGTATACTCATTTTTATACCATTGTCTTACTAGTTCTTCTGTTTGACGTACATTTAAATCATTATTTATAATATGATCGGCTATTATTTCTGCATGTTCATGATTTATTAAACATCGAGCTTGACCCATACTTAGTATATTTTCATTTACTTTATCTTGAATAGACTGCGGTAAATTATTAAGTCTTAACAAATTAGCTATATGACTACGACTTTTACCAAGCCTCTCAGCTAATTTTTCTGCTGTATAATTAAAATTTTCCACTAGATATTTAAAACCACGAGCTTCTTCCATAACTGTTAAATCAGTTCTTTGTATGTTCTCAATTAGTGCTATTTCCATACTCTCTCTAGCATCTAAATTTTTTATAATTACTGGTATCTCTAAAACTTTTGCTAATTTACATGCACGCCAACGTCGTTCTCCTGCTATAATTTGGAAATTATTGTCAACAATAATAGGCTGTAATAAACCATTATTCAATATAGAATCTGCTAATTCTTTTATTTTATCATATTCAAAATTTTTTCTAGGCTGATTCTCATTTGGTCTTATTTTATCAATATTTATTATTTGTATTATTTCTGATTTTATAGAAATAACTTCTTCTCCAAGTAATGAAGATAATCCTCTGCCTAGTCCTTTATTTTTCGCCATATCTTTCTAAGATTTCTTTTGTAAGTTCTATATATGCAACTGCTCCCGAACATTTATAATCATATATAATAGCCGGTTTTCCATATGAAGGAGCTTCAGATAGTTTAATATTTCTTGGAATAACGGTTTTAAATACTAATTCTCCTAAGCATTTCCTAACATCATCTTCCACTTGCTCAGTTAAACGATTACGCTTATCATACATTGTAAATAATATACCTGCAATCTTTATCTTAGGGTTTAATTTTTTCTCTACAATTTCAATTGTTTTTAGTAAATGGCTTAATCCTTCTAAAGAATAAAAATCGCACTGCATTGGAATCAGGACTTCATCACTTGCAACTAAAGCGTTTACTGTTAATAAATTTAATGAAGGAGGGCAATCAATAATTATATAATCATATAATATTCTTATTTTTTCCAATAGCTTCATTAAAACATATTCTCGGTCCTTTAATTTTGTTAAATCTAATTCAGCCGCAGATAAATTAGTGTTTGAAGTAATTATTTCTAAATTTGGTATATCTGTAGAAATTATTGCATCTTTCAATTCTATTAAATTTGTTAATACCTGGTATATAGTATTTTTGCGTTGTTGCTGACTAATTCCAAAACCGGTACTACTATTCCCTTGAGGATCAAGATCTATAACTAAAATTTTTTTATTTACAGCAGCAAAAGCTGTAGCTAAATTTACAGTAGTTGTAGTTTTAGCTACCCCTCCTTTTTGATTAACAATAGCAATTACTTTCATATAATTTTTGTTAAATTACTAACTTCTAGAATCTTCCCTTCTTTAAAAGTAATACTTTGATGTATTAAATAATCAAATAACCATTTCTCTTTAGCTTCTGCTATTTCAGTTAAATAATTTTTTCCCTTTAATAACAAAAATTTTTCTTGCACTGAAATATTTTTTATACAATTAAATATTGTATTTAAGTTAGAGAAAGCTCTACAAGTTAATATACTACAATCCATTTCTACTTTTTCTATTCTTTGATTAATTATTTGTATGTTATTATTTGATATCTTTGATGCTTTTTCTAAAAATATACATTTACGTAAATCAGCTTCTATTAAACTTACTTTCGCTACCCCTGCTATAGATAATACTATACCGGGGAAACCGGAACCGCTTCCTATATCAACTAAGTGTATTTCTTTATTATCAATATATTGTATTAATTGTAATGAGTCTAGTATATGACGTTGCCAAAAATTATGTATGCTATTATCCGATACAAGACTGATTGCTTTATTCCATTTTTTAACTAACCTTTGAAAAATTTCTAACTTTTCAATTATTTCATGTGGAACTTCCATCACTATATTTAGTTTTTAAATAAATTATAATAGCCGTAATTGCTGCAGGTGTAATCCCTGGAATTCGACGTGCTACACCAATAGTAGCAGGTTTATGGGAAGAAAGTTTTTCCTGTATCTCTAATGATATACTTGGTATTTTAAAATAGTCAATATTTTTAGGCATTAACTGTGCCTCTTCATTTTGAAATAAATTAATATCTGCGTGTTGTCTGGTTAAATATGAAGCATATTTTGATTCAATATATAGTAATTGCAAAATATTATTATTTTGTGCTTCTTTAAGCATAGGAAAAATTTTAATAGCTTGTTCAACATTAAAATTAGGTATTTTAAATAAGTCTAATACTGTTTTATATGTACCATCCTGTGCAACCTGTATCCCCATTTTAGCAAGTTTACTAGTAGTTAAAGATAATGTTTTTAATAAATTTCTTGTTTTTTCTATATTTTCACATTTTTTTGTGAATATTTTTTTACGTTTTTCTGATACAACTCCAATGTTTATCCCTAATTCCGTTAAACGTAAATCAGCGTTATCTGCTCTTAAAGATAATCTATATTCTGAGCGGGAGGTAAACATACGATAAGGCTCCGTAGTGCCGAATATTGTTAAATCATCTATCATTACCCCAATATAACTATTTGCTCTTGTTAATATAAAAGGTGGTTGATTTTTTACTGACAAAGCAGCATTAATACCTGCAACTATACCTTGTCCTGCTGCTTCTTCATATCCTGTAGTACCGTTAATTTGTCCAGCAAAATATAATCCGGTTATTTTTTTTGTCTCTAACGTAATACTTATTTCACGTGGATCAATATAATCATATTCTATAGCATAACCTGGACGTAAAATCGTTGCATTTTCTAATCCTGGAATTGTTTTTATCAATTTTTGCTGCACCTCTTCAGGCAAAGAAGTAGAAATACCGTTTGGATAAATTGTATAATCGTCTAGCCCTTCAGGCTCTAAAAATATACGATGTTCTGATTTTGTGCTAAATCTGACTATTTTATCTTCTATAGAAGGACAATATCTTGGTCCTATTCCTTCTATTTGTCCTGAATACATTGCAGATTTATTGATGTTTTCACGTATAATATTATGAGTTTCAGGAGTAGTTTTAGTGATAAAACAATTTATCTGAGGAACATTAACAATATTTGTTAATTCAGAAAAAGGACGAGGAGTTTTATCGCCAGGCTGTAAAGCTGTTTTACTATAATCAATAGTACGCCCATCAATTCGTGGTGGCGTACCTGTTTTTAAGCGAGCAAGTTTAAATCCTATTCTTTTTAATGTATTTGATAATCCATAAGAAGGTTCTTCATCTACTCTACCGGCAGGAATTTTTGTTGAGCCGATATGAATAAGACCTGATAGAAAAGTACCTGTAGTTAATATAATTTTTTGACAAGGAATTTTGCTACCGTCATTTAAAATAACCGCTTCAACTTTAGAAGATTTAATTTCTATATCTTCCACTTTTCCGTATAATATATCTAGATTAGGATAATTTATTAATATTTGATACATTGCTTTTTTATAAAGCTTTCGATCAGCTTGAGCACGAGGCCCCCAAACTGCCGGTCCTCTAGTTTCATTCAGCATTTTATAATGTATGCCTGCCTGATCTATTACATAAGCCATTAATCCATCAAGTGCATCAATTTCTTTAACTAATGTGCCTTTTGCAATTCCACCGATTGCCGGATTGCAAGACATTTCACCTAAATTTTCCGGTTTTAACGTAATTAAGAGAGTAGAAACTCCAATACGTGCAGAAGCAGCTGCAGCTTCTGCTCCTGCATGCCCACCGCCTATAACTATTACGTCATATTTTAGCATTAATTATTCTATAATTTCAGATTTATTAAAGAAAAATTTGATTTCTCTTTTTGCACTATTTTCACTATCTGAACCGTGAATACTATTAGCTTCAATTGATTCACCGAAATCTTTTCTAATAGTTCCAGCTTCAGCTTCCGCAGGATTAGTTGCTCCCATAATTTTACGATTTAAAGTTATAGCATCTGCACCTTTTAGAACTTGAAGCACTACTGCTCCTGAAGTAATATATTCAACTAAGCTATCAAAAAACGGTCTTGCTCTATGTTCATCATAAAAACATTCTGCTTCATATTTAGTTAAAAATTTCATTTTCTGAGCCACTATTTTTAAACCAACATTTTCTAAGTAAGTATTAACTTGTCCTATTTTGTTCCTTTTAATAGCATCAGGCTTAATCATTGAAAAAGTATATTGTATTGTCATTTTGTAACCTATTTATATAATTATTAAATTTATTTTTTAGCTGAACAATTCCATGTTAAAGCGAATAAACCGCCCCCTATAAGAGCAGAAATACTAAAAAATACAAACACCCCATTCCAACCGTAATTATCGCTAATCCATCCTACACCGACCCCCGCAATGGCTGCTCCTAAATAACCAAATAATCCTGATAATCCGTTAGCAGTACCAACAGCTTGACGCGAGCTAAAATCCGCAGCAGCAATACCTACAAGAAGCTGTGGTCCTGAAACAAAAAAGCCTATTAGAGAAAGAATTACTATGCTTAATAATTCACTTTGAATAGGTATTTTCCAAAACGAGACTAACAATAAACTAAGCGATACCATACATATGGCAGCAACAGGTCCCCGACGTCCTTGAAATATTTTATCTGATAAAACACCTGCTATTAATGCCCCTGGGATACCTATCATTTCATATAAACCAATTTGTAAACCTGCATTTGCAAGGCTTATATTACGTAAATCTCTTAAAAATGTCGGTGCCCAATAAATTACACCAGAGCGTATTATATAAACAAACATGTTAGCCAGACAAACATACCATATTAGCTTGTTACAAAAAACCATTTTAAGTAATTGCGGAGTTAATAGCTTTTCATAATCACCTATGGATTCAGGGGGATATTCTTTATATTCTTCCACAGTAGATAAGCCTACTTCGTTTGGAGAATGACGAAGCCTATTATATAAGAAAAGCGATACTATACAAGCAACTACACCGGGAACGAAAAAAGCAGCTCTCCAATCAAATTTATCGATTAAATAACCACAACTTATCATAGCGAGTGCTCCGCCTATTTGGTTAGAAGTTGCACCCATAGCCCATTTAGTTCCAAGTTCTTTTGGAGCAAACCAATGAGTAAGCATTTTTGTTGCCGGAGGCCAACCCATAGATTGAAACCAGTTACTAGCTATCCATAAAATTCCTATAAGCCATAAAGAATCTGCAAAACCTATTAGAATAGTAATGATACCGACGAATAAAAGCCCTAATACCATAAATATACGTGCATTAACTTTATCACTAATAAAGCCGTTACAAACCTTACTAACTCCATACATTATAGAAGAAGCTGTTAATATCCAACCAATTTGTGTTTTAGTAACCCCAAAATATTCTCTTATAGCAGGAGTTGCTATATTAAAATTCTGACGACAAAAATAAAAAGTTGCATAACCTATAATAATAGAATACAAAATTCTTACTCGCCAACTATTATATTTTTTTACATATGGCGATCTTGGAGTTTTAATTTTGGATTTTGTATTTGTCATATTATAAACTCGTAGGCTAAAAAAAAGCAAGTTTCTTAGAAGCTTGCTTTTTTTTATAATATTAAATTTTAACAAATTCTATTTTTCGGTTTTATTTACCAAAACTTGATACTCTTTATTTAAACCTTTAACAGCATATACCCATAATATTACTATTACAAAAAATATAGAAGCAAAATATGGTGTTGCCTCAACAAAGCCGAATGCAGGAAATAAAATAAAGAATGTAGACTGAATAATAGCACCGCCTGATTTACCGAATCTTCCTCCGATAACTTCAACGGCAGCTTGTCCTTTTACTCGTAAATCTTTATCAAGCGGAATATATGCCATATTTTTAGTTGCATCAAATAAAGAATATTTTACACCTTTACTTAGAACATTCTGGATCATACCAATCATAACCGCAAGTGCTAAAGGACCTGAAGCAAGAATTCCGGTTAAATGCATAGCAATAACACTATCAAAAAAGATAAAAGCAAAAAATGCAGCACCAGTAAGTAACATCATTAAAGGAGTAATCATTGCTGCAGTCATCCATGATACTTTTCTTAAGATATTACTGCCTATGATCATAAAGGCAATGGCAACCCAACCTTGATAGAATTGGAATTTACCCATATATATAGTGTAAGCTTCTTTTGTTGGATATAATTCTTTTACTTTTGATTTCCAAACACCTTCAACTAAATTTACGGAAATACCATAAGCAATAAGTAGTAATGCTATATACCCCACATATTTAGAAGTAAAGATCATCTTAAAGCTTTCTACTAAGGACATTTTAGCTTTAGCTTTTTTCCCTTTTACTAGAGCCGGATCATAAAGCCTTGGATCGGTTAGAACGTTTTTGTTCATCCATCTATATGTTAATATCACTGCAAAACTACTTACTATCATTATAATAAATAACGGAACAAATTTGAGATGTTCTGCAACTATTTGAGTTTTTTCATGTAAAAAATATCCAATAATTACGGATGTTACAGGTAATGCTAAATTAGCAAGCAAACCAAACATTGAATAAAAACGTTTAGCTTCATCGGTTTTAGTAATTTGGTTAGCAAATTGCCAAAATAATAAACTAAGCATCATTGTTCCCCAAAGCTCTGCCATAGTATAAAAAGATGCAAAACTCCATTTTCCAACTATTCTTATAAACCATTTGAAATTAGGGTAAGCTAAACTTAAAGATTCTATAGTCTCAGGATCAGGATGAACTAAATCAGGATAAGGGTAGAGGACAAATGCAAATAATGCAAAATACCCTAGGAAAAATGAAGTAATGACGTAAAATACGTTTTCTTGCTTTAAAATATCGCAAAGTTTAACATAAATTACCATAGCGATTACTGCAGAAGGTAGTACTATATATGTTTTTAAGAAACTTATTGCTTCAGCTCCTATATCTGTTACTACAAACCCATCTTTAATTGAGCGAAGAGTCGAATAGTTTAATAAAATACAAAACATCATAAACGCCATAGGTAGAAATTTCTTATTTTCATACCTTTCTATAGGCCAAATTACTTTTCTTAGTTCCGAGATATAATCATCACTTTTAGGAGTACTCATAAATTAAATTTTTCTATTTATTTTGAAGATAAGTATTATACTAAAATATGTTGGAAAAGTCAAATCAGATGATTTTTACTCAAAGGAAATTGAATAAAATGATAAACTTTGAGATAAGTAAACGAAATATGATAATTAATTTACTTAATTCTAACTTCTATCTATAATTACTAATTAGCTAAATATAAAAATTTCATAAATTTCAACAAGAGAATAAAATTATGAAATCACTGTGGTATATTTCTTGGTCACAATATAGTTGGACGGAAACAAGGAAAATCTTGATAGCCTCACCACCGCTACTTTTAAATTTTAATACCAATATTTTAGATATAAGTATTAATAGTGGAGATGTTAAATTTGTAAAAAAAGTTTTAGAAACTGAGGAAAATATTGATATTAACGAACTTAATATTGATGGAATGACCCCTTTACATATAGCTTCATTACAAGGTAATCTTGAATTAGTGAAATTTTTAGTTCAGGAAAAGAACGCAGATATACAGATTAGAACGCCAAAACATGAGTTTTATTATCCGATAGGTCGATTAATCAAAGAAAATAGCTCGGTCATAGATTTTAGCGTTGATGATCTTGATCTAGATATGACAATATATTTTCTTGAATTAGGTTTAACAATGCCTAAAGTACTAACTATTTTTGGAGCAACAACAACGGGAAAAGAATTTTGTGAACAATTATACAGTTATTTTCAAGAGAAAGTAGAGCAACATCCTGAAGATTCAAAGTTTAGTAGTATATTAAAGCAAGTACAAGATATTAAAGAAGATTTTTACGAAAATACTTTAGGTCCTCTTATCGGTAACTCTACTAAGCTAGAAATTGTTATTGAAAAAGAAAATGATACAACTAATTTAATAGGAGAAGAAGATGTTTAAAAAATATATAGCAAGTTTTTTAATTATCATATTACTTTCAGCTGCAATGTATGGTAGTGAAGGAAACCTTACGCTAAAAGAGTTATTAGAAGTGGCTCCGCAAATTGCTAATAGCACTTCTTCATCTTCGGTTAATCCGCAAATTTGTGGCTTGAGAGTTATTATTAACAATGTTAATTATGAAATCAGATATTTCAGCTTTGAAGATACAGCAAAATCGTTTCCTCAAAATATAACCTTTAAGCAATACGTGGAAAAGCAAAATTTACTAGATATGAAAAGCTCTCATTCAAGCCCATTACCTAACATAGATTTTGAGTCTTTTGATTTTCGCACCGTAAACCTCGGTGATGGTGTATATTTCAGCATGGCTTTAAGGAAAATTGAGTAAAATTTATAATTACATATATGATTGAAATTATAGTATGGTTGATATTAATTAGTAGCAACAATGAGGTATTTCTTTTGAAAAAAAATACTAATACTAGCTATGAATATACTTTAGTCGGTGGGCATGTTGAAGCAGGCGAATCTTTAAAACAAGCACTAACACGAGAAGTAATGGAAGAAGCCGGCGTTACAGTAAGCCCAAATGATTTAATCCTTACAACTGTTATAGATAGAAAGCTAGAGGATAAACATAAAATTCATTTCTTCTTTTATACTAAATCTTCGAAAGGCAAACCTTATAATAAAGAGCCGAATATTCATTTAGCAAATGAGTGGTATCCTTTAAATCAATTGCCTAAAAATATGGGACCACTCGCTAAAAGAGCTATAGAATCATTAAGTAATAATAGAAATTTCCATGAATATGGGTGGGATAATAATGAATAGTTTTAATATAACTTTTTTATTAGTTACAATATTTTTTATAACAGGTTGTAAAAGCAATAAGGAAAATATTCATATGAAAGATTCAAATATAACAAACTCGGAATATGTAACTTTGAACATTCAAACCTTAAATAGTTCCGGCAATAAAACTATTAGAATAAAGGCAAAAATGTTAAACTTTCCTTTATCTGCAGAAGACTTACGTGATGTATCTATATTAGAGAAGAAATATGATCAAGAAGAAAATTGTGCAGGGCTTGCAGCACCGCAAATAGGTATATCAAAATGTATCATAATATTTGCAGTACATGCAGATGAAGAGTTAAAAAAATGGCGTCCCGATCTTACGGATATTATGCCTAAAACTATATGGATTAACCCCTCATATAAGCCGATAGGTACTAAGAAATATGAAGATTACGAAGGATGTTTTTCTGTTGAAAATGCTACAGGTCCGGTAGCAAGATTCAAGAAGATTCATTATCAAGCATATGATATAAATGGAAATCAAATTCAAGGTATCGCAGAAGGATTTTTAGCAAGAGTTATCCAGCATGAAATTGATCATCTAAATGGAAAAGTATTTTTAGATTATGTCGCTCCCGAAAAAATTATGAGCAAGGAAGAATATATAGAAATGCGTAAAAAAGCTATACAGCAGCAGGAAAATATAAAAATTTCATGAATTTCAAACTATGAAAACACTATGGAGTATTTCCTGGTCACAATATAGTTGGGAAGAAATACGACAGATTTATAGAGCGTATAAGCGAATGACTTCTGATTATATAATCCCACCGCCTTTTAATAATAACATTCTTTATATAGCAGTGGAAAGTCATGATGTCTATCTTTTAAAAAAAGTAGTAGCAACAGAGAAAGATATCGATGTAAATGAGCGAGACGCTAATGGTTGGACGGCTCTACATTTAGCTTCATATTTTTTTCTGCTAAATATGGTACGGTATTTAATAGAGGATGAAAAAGCTGATTATAAAATTACTACCAATAAAGGAGAATCACCAATATACCTATCCGCTAACAATCGTGATGTATGTATGACCCAATATTATTTAGAATTAGGGGCAGAAATGCCAAAAATTCTACCTGAATCACGTGACAATACTGACATAGCAAACTTTTTTAAACTATTATGTAGAGAGTTGAGAGGTAAGGCTGCACAACATCCTAATGATATAAAATATCCAAATATCCTTGCTAAATTATGTGATGAGCAAAAGAAATATATTGTATATACCTCTAGCAACTATGATTATGAAAATATTAATGTAGAAATATACGATAAAAAAATTATTGGTAATATTGTAGATTTAGTGTAATACTATTTAAATAGTAAAAATATTTAAAAGATTTTAATAATTAATACAGGGAAATAAAAGATATGAGAACTAGAGATAATGATAGAACTGGAAATAATGATGGTTCGCTTTCGCTTACTAGTGCAGAAATAGTGGGAGGTCCTATTTCTGATTATTTTGATTTTAGAATTACTAGCTTTACCAAACATACTGAACCAGGCATAACGCATATGCTAGGGTTTACAAAACCAATTAGTGAAGGAAATGCTATAATAAATAATTCTGCTACTTTGGAAGAAAAGCGTCAAGATAATGAAACAATTATAATTTGTTCAGGCGCAAGCATTAAAATTAATCATATTAATACCCAGATCAATAAAAAATTACTGTTAGAACCTGATAGTAAGGTGGTAATAGTAGATGCTAGATTAATATATGAAAATTTATCAGATATATCTATCGAAATAGATTTACCCCGTCATTTGGACGACCGGTTAATACATTAGGAGGCACAGGCGGAGAAATAATAGCTTTAGACGATATTCAGTAAGCTTGTTGTATTCTTAAGTTTAACGTTTCAATGTCATTCCCGCGTGGACCAGCTTTTCAGTTGTCATCCCGCGACTTGATCGCGGGATCCAGTTTAAAATACTAAAATTATTAGTATTTTAAGTTGTATGTATGGATACCGTGGTCAAGCCACGGTATGACACCAAGTGCTTTTTTATATCCACGCAACAATGCCTCGCAGGAATGACGTTGAAATCTTAAGTCAACTTTTTCTAGGCAACACCTGTTTCTTTAATATTGAGGCTTATATATTCTGGTAAAATATGGCAGTTTTGACTCTACTTTAAAAAACTTTTTCAGGCAATTTACAGATTTGAAATCTGTTATACCGTAACGAGCATATTTTGCTTTTTGATTTTGCCATGTCATATTTTCACCGAAATAATCAATCTCTTGCCATTTTCTTCCTATAATGTGAGAAGTATTATTGTCGAAAGCCGCAACATTTTGAAAATTATAAAACCCCACTAATTCCTGTAGGTATTTTGCCATTAAATCAGCTTCTTTTATATCTAAGCCCCTTTCATTAACCGCTATTAATAACTCCAAGGTAGTTTTCGGCAAGTCATTTTGTAAAATAGGTAAATATACAAAGCTATAATTTGTAGAATTTAAAAATTGCTCTAAGCCTTTTACATTCGATTCTTGCAGTTTCATTTTTCGAGCAGTTTGCTCTACTCGTGAGCCTAAAATAGAACATAATTTATGCCACTGATTCGGCAGCGAGCAATCTCTTGCTATGGCTTGACCTGTAAAAAATAAACTCATAATTATAATCAGGAAACGCATAAATTCAGTCCATATTAATTTGGTATAATGACTATTGCATCAGATACGGGACGCACAATATGTTCGCCTAAAGCTTCATCTTCATCACCTGTAGCATTGTTTATAATTTTTCCGTCCATAAATAACGTAGAAGAACCGCCGCCGTCTAGATTAATTGCAGATTCACATCCAAGGCTTAACATATAATCAGCAAGCTCGAATTTAGTTAAAACTACTATTTGATCATTTACCATATGTTTTTCTAGAATTTTTAAAGCTTCAGGGATTGTTAATTTATCAATATTTACTTCTTTCTCTTTACGTAATATTGATCTTACTTGCACAAGCTTAAGGTCTTTTACGTGTTGTTTATAAATATGCTCGGCTACAACTATAATTATAGTACCGTCATTACGCACTCCTAAAGCAGTACGAGCATGAGCCCCCTCATTTTCCTTTGTAAGGTCTACAACATTTTTACCGTTTTGAACTAACAAGGGAATACCGGTCACTACTGAAGCATTTTTACTTAAATTTATAGGCTTACCGTCTTTATCGATAAATTCCAAATTTAACTTTACAGAATCATTTATATTTACTGCCGGCAAACTTATTTCTTTTGGAAAAGATAATACAAAACCTTTTGAGGGAATCGTATTGTCACCATGGTTACTTACTTCTGTAACAGTAAAATTCTGATCAATCAAAATTTCTTTGTTAGTATATGGCGTTAATGTAGTGGACGCCCAAACATCATTATAGAAAGTAACATCTTTTGAATTTGAAAAATAATTAACTTGATTTGGAATAATAGATTTATCACCTATTTCTATTGAAATTTTTGCTGATGCTTTAGTAATTTGAATATTATTTTGATTTATGATTAACAAGCTTTGCATCTGTTTTCTAAGACTGAATAGCTTGCCGTCAATCATTAAAGTAAGGCTTGGTCTACCGTCATCGCTACCGGCAATCTCAAAGAATCCGGCATTAATAGCAGCTACAGCATTAGTACGTGATGCCATAGTGTCTACTGTTTCTCTGCCTATAACCTGATTATGTGCTTTAACTAATTTTAACCCAAAATTCTTAGGAGCAATAGTTAACACATGAATAACATGCTTATCTTGTTCATAACGATTATATGTTAAGCCTTTATGTTCCTTTGCGTATATTTTAAAACTGAATATTAAAATCACGAATAAGTAAACTTGTCTGATCATATTGTTTTACCTTTATTTCTTATCTGTTTGTCTGCTTATAAAACTATCCATAACATCAAATAAATCTTTGTTTGGAGGAGCAAAGCTATTAGCCATAAAAACAAAAGCTTTCTTATGATGCGGCTGCTTCAAATTATACCCGCATAAACAACTTATTCCAGACATACCACCGGTCTTTGCAATAATATCATTTGAGAGTTTGCTGCGATTCTTAAGAGTAGAGTTCTCTTCGCATGCTTTTGGTAAAGCAGTTACAAATTCAGGAATTACATATCCTTTTTTTAACAGGGCAAAAAGAATTATAGGCTGAACACGGTTATACCTAGAAAGCCCTGATCCATCTACAAATAACGAATCCTTTGCATCAATTCCAAAATGCTGCTTAATTAATTGTTTTATAATATCGCTTCCTTCAGCCCAATCTGTAATTTCTTGATTTGATTTATAGTTAATTACCGTCAAATATATACTATCCAGCACTAAATTATCAGAGCTTTTCATTGCCGGTTTCATTATTTCCTTAAGAGGTAAGGATTCAATCTGACCCGCCAATTTAAAGCCATTATTTATTTGATATGAACCCTGAACAATTTGTATTTTACCTTGAATATTAAGTATTTTAAGTATTGCTTTTATCTTTTTTACTGCATACTCATCATGATTTCTAGGAGCAAGTTTTAATTCTATAGGAGCATCTTTTACATTAATATTTCCTGTAACATTAATCACTTCACCATCCCATAATAATTTAATCGATGAAGGTTGATCATTTGTTGTAACATTTGAACGAATATTATAATCTAAATCTACAGAGATTTTAGCAAACTTATTTGTCTTATTAGGTGTTACTTTTATTGATATAAGATTTTTATCAATATTTATAGAAGATACAGGAGGTGAATAATTTCTGCCTATGTCATCTATCATAAGATTAGGTGAATATGGAGATACCTTAAAAATGGAACTATCTAAAATAATATAACCATTAATCTTTGAGTTCCGAAAGGGTTGCAATATATTCATTAGCTGCTTAGAAGTTAATGTAGGATCTCCGGAGAATTTAATCACTACCTCCTGAATCAATTTACCTTTTTTATCAATTAATAACTCTGTCTTATATCTATATTCAGGCGAGAGAGTTTTAAATGCAACAAGAGAAGTTACAATTTTTTGGCAACTAGCAGGAGTAGCATATACTTCTGAAGCATATTCTTTATAAATGCAATCACTTTGTATATCCCCTATAATATAAGAATAAAATCCAGGCTTCTTTTTATACAATTCTTTATAATGAGGAGAAGTACAACCTGTTACTAATATTGATAAAATAATAACAAAATATAGTTTTAAATTCATAACCTATTTTTACTTTTTTTTACAATAAAATTTAACCATAATCCATCTTTACTTGGAGATACTTTACTTCTTATATCTTCTTCCGTCCATATTCTAACTATATCAAAAAGCCCGTCAAAATAAGGTTTTATTGTATCTTCATTCATATTGTAAAAATCTCGTTCATTAGCTAACATCTGATCTGATCCATGTTTATAAGAAGCATAAAAAATCCCCTCCGACTTTAATGCAGCATGAATTTTTTTATAAACATTGGTTGTTTCATTATAAGGTACATGAAGGAGAGTTGCTTGAGCCCAAACTCCCTCAAACGATTCCTTAAAATCGATATCTTGAAAAGTTGAGTGCAGTACATTTATTCCGGTTTCTTTTGTGGCTAATTTCACCATTTCAGCTGAACCGTCAAAAGCAGTGACTTGATAGCCTTGACTTAAAAAATATTTTGTATCACGACCAACCCCGCAACCTGCGTCCAAAATATGAGATCTATTCGGTAAATAGCTTATAAATGTTTTATAATTATCAGATAAATCCGCATTGATTGTTCTGTTATAAAACTCTTGAGCATTATTATTATAATATTGTATATTTTTCATATATTTTATACATTTGTTCCCAACTATTAGTATAGTTATACTTACCCAAGAATAAAATACAAATAGAAAATACATATAATTTCTATTATATCTTTTCATTGACTATTAGATTTAAAAATGGTCTACTTATTAAGAATAAGATTAAGGTTTATATGACAAAAAAAATAATATTTGGAATAGCTATTTTACTTAGTCTAAGCAGCTTTGCCAATAGTGTAGCTTCTGACGGCTCAAAAAAAGATGGAGCAAAAACTAGTGATGTTACAACACAAAAAATTATAGATGATTTCTCTACTTACGCAGGTACTATCAAACCGGAAATACGTGAAGAAATACAAAAATATAGAGTAGAAATAGTTAATATTAACAAAGAAAAACGCGAATTATATAATAGTCTTTCTAAAGAGGCTCAAAATTTTTTAGCAGAGCAACAAAAATATAAACAAAAACTTTCCCTCTCTAAACTACCAGAAGAAAACGATCAAAAAAATAATACTGCTAATTCTGACGATAATAAGGATACAGATACAAAATAGCGTTGTTACGTGACTCAAAAGTCGTCATTGCGAAGCCACGAAGTGGCTGTGGCAATCTCATGAAATAATAACAAACTCCTGAGATTGCTTCGTCAATTACTTCGTAATTTTCCTCGCAATGACGATTTTGGTATCTATACAAGCAATACCATTAAATAACAGCTTATTCACTCTTTTCATAAATTTGTTCTACTACACCGTCAACACCCATTAAGAAAGTATAAACCTTTAATTGGGGGAATTTTTCTTTGATTATATTACGTGCTTTATTTAAAATTTTTGTATGTTCTGCCGTTTCTTTTTCACGTGTTTCTAAATATTTTTGACCTACAAGCATCTTATAAGCTCCACAATCTCTATGGTCAAGGAACACAATTTGTTTAATATTATGTAACTGCTGTAAAATTCCTATCGTATCTTCTATTGTTTTTCCCCAGTAAGTATATCTCTCGTTGACGAGTGCAAGCGATGCACCGGGCAGTGATACTTTATCAAAATTATCTTCTAACCCTAACTGTTTCATTAATTTATCGGTTTCATCTATTAACCTAAAATCTACACAGCTAATTAAAAGAGTAGAGGCTTCGTTTAATGTTTTTAAATGTTCTTTACTTACTTCTACTTTTATAACTTTTTTATCAGCAATTATATCTTTGTTAGCAGCGTAAAGATTTAAGCTAGACATCATAATTAATCCCAAAATTACATATTTTACATATATCATAAAACTATCCTATTTAAAAATATTTCTTACATGCTTTAAAATAAGAATAACCTGTGATGATTGTTAGAAAAGCGGCAATCCACAAAATTATTTCTCCTACTATATCTAAATAAATAATGCCTGAACCCTTTGAACCCAATATCAATATCGATAAAGCAAACATTTGTAAAAAAGTTTTTACTTTAGCAAGTCTTGATACAGGCACACTAACTTTTACTAGAGCTAAAAACTCCCGAAGACCGCTAACTAAGAATTCTCGTGCTAAAATCAATAAACACGGTATTTCATCTATATCATCTTTTTTTAATAGCATTATGATAGCACAACCTACGAGTAGCTTATCTGCTATAGGATCAAACATCTTACCAAAGCTCGTAACTAAATTATATCTTCTTGCAATATAACCGTCAAAGAAATCCGTAATACTAGCTAAAACGAATAATAATGCCCCCAATTTACGTGCAAGCGGATTATTTACGTAAAATGCCAATATAATAACCGGAATTAACATTATTCGAGCAATAGTCAGATAATTAGGTAAATTTTTATCTATTCTCATTAATTAATTATCGCCAGTAAAATATTTTCTATTGATTTAAAAGTTGTAGAAATTAGCGTTTGATGCGATCACCCCGATTTCTAAATAATATATTATTATATTCAGTAAAGAATTATTAGTTTTTACTAAAAAATAACAATTTTATAACGAATGGCGGATTATGCAATAACTCGCTATTCGCTTTAGTTAAATTTATTAATATAATATTGTTGGATTATAGATAGAATATTATTCCAAGACCAATATATTAAAAGTCCTACAGGAAAACTACTAAACATTACTAAAAAAACTAACGGCATAAATTTCATTACTTGTGCCTGCACCGGATCCGCAGGTTCAGGGCTCATTCTTTGTTGTAAGAACATAGTAGTAGCCATTAAAATAGGCCATGCTCCAATCATTAACAATGACGGCGGTGAAAACGGCAATAAGCCGAATAAATTAAAAATAGTAGTAGGGTCCGGTGCCGATAAATCTTTAATCCAACCGTAAAACGGGGCTTGTCGCATTTCAATAGTTACATACAATACTTTATAAATAGAGAAAAATACGGGTATTTGAACAAGTATAGGCAAACAACCTGCTACTGGATTTACTTTTTCTTTTTTATATAAAGCCATAATTTCTTGATTTAAACGTGCTTTATCATCACTGTATAAATTTTTTATCCTATCGATTTCCGGCTGCAAATTTTTCATTTTTTTCATCGAACGATAAGATTTATTGGCTAAAGTGAACATTAGCAGCTTAATTATAACCGTAACGATTAATATACTAATACCAAAATTACCGACATATCCATAGAAAAAATTCATGGCGTAGAAGACCGGTTTAGTAATTATATAAAACCAACCGAAATCAATAGCTCTATCGAATAATTTAATATCATATTGTTTTTCATATTTATCAAGTAAGTCTACTTTTTTTGCTCCGGCAAAAATTCTGCTTTTAATGGAAAAATTTTCGCCGGGTTTTATTATTTGTACCGGTGAAATAAAATCTACTTGATATTTTTCAATACCTTGTTTAAGAACATAATTAAAATTTGAACTATAATTACTTGATTTATCGGGAATTAATGCAGACAACCAATATTTATCGGTAATTCCTATCCAATCAACCTTACTTGCTGCAAATTTCTCACTTTTCTTATCTTTAATATCATCATATGAATATTCTTTAAGACTTTCGTCTATACAACCGATAGGCCCTTGATGTAATATATTAACCGCTTTCTCGACAGAAGTATATTTACGATTTATTAAACCGTAAGATTGCACAGGAAGTTCTTCATCGCTATTATTAACGATGGTTTGTTCTATAGTAAATAAATAGTTTTTATCGACCGTGATAGTAACTAAAAACTTAACTCCGTCTTCATTAACCCAAAATAAATTAACGGGCTTTTCAGGACCTAATATTTCACCGTCGCTATTCCATATAGTATCGTTGTTAGGAAGTTTTGCACTAGATAAATTACTAACTAAGCCAATTTCAGCAAAATAAGAATTCTCGGTATTAGTAGGTGAAAATAATACCACATCAGGGCTATCTTTAGATAAATCTTGCTTATATTTTTTTAATATTAAATCATCAAATCTAAGCCCTTTTAATGAAATAGAACCGGTGAGTGATTCAGATTCTATTTTAATACGCTGCACCCCCTTTTCTTCTTGAACAACAATATCAGATGCAGGTTCGACTAAAGCTTTTAACTTTTGCTTCTTTAAATTTTCTGCTTTCTGCACTGCTAGTTGCTGTTGCTGTTTTTTTTGTTCAGGTTTTACGACAAAATATTGCCAACCGAAAATTATACTTAAAGATAGTACAATAGCGGCTATTAAATTAATTATATTATTATTCATTCCTAGGTCTTAAATTTTCATATTTTTAAAGCTTTAAGTTTTAAAGCATTTAGAGAAAATAATCAAGTAGTATATAATACTTCTTTTCTTTCAAAAGTAGTAAATATCCAAGATGAAAGGCTACTTCCATCTTAGGCTCTGTGAAGATTTCTAAAAAGATTTAATTTATTTTTTTGTTTTTACTACTCTTCATTTTACTTCGGATATATTATACCACTCCTACATTCTGAAATATTTTTAATTTAAATTCAGGAAGTATAGAAATTAAATGTTCAGAAATATTGTCTTGTATATTTTCATAACCTACTAAATTCACTTCTTTAATGAAGATATATATTTCTATAGGCAACCCGTTAATTGTAGGTTCAAGCTGTCTTACTAAAAAAGTAAATCCTTCGGTATAAACTGCCGGATTATTTTTTAGATATTCCTGAACGTATAATTTGAATAGCTTAATATTAGTTAAATCTTTCTCTTCTTTATCAAGAGTGATTTTACCTATTACATCATTTGATATATAAGGAGATTTTTTTAGTTCTTTTAAAATAGTAGCGTCACAGAAGCTAATAGTTGCCATATTAATATTAAACACTCTCTTTACCCTTCTTGCTCCTGATTCACTAATTCCTCGATAATTAGTTACGTTAGAATTTAAAATGCTGTAAGTAGGAACTGTAGAAATAGATTGATCAAAATTCCTAATTGTTACTACAGAAATAGTAATTTTTTCAACTGTTCCTTCAATTTCACCGATACGTACCCAGTCTCCAATATTAATAATTTCTTGAGTAGTTAGTTGCAAGCTTGCAAGTAATCCTAAAACAGTATCTTTGAAAACAAATGTTAAAATAGCTGCGGCTGCACCTAAACTTGTTAAAAATGTACTAAGCGAAATATTTAATACATATGAAATAGTTACCATTACAGCGATAATTATAACAATAATTTTTAGTATTTGAAAATATAAGCTAAGCGGTGCATTTTTTGTAACGGCTTTGATCCTATTGTGATACAGATCTGCAAAAGCATCTATAAGCGTTAATAATAACATCGTCACAGATATACTAGTATATAAGATTACTATAGTATCTTTGATTCCGAGTAATACATGTGCTTTAAAAGAAGTAGGATGAAAAATATTTCCCCAACATACAAAGTAAATTGCTAATAAAGTGTGTAATAAATAACGAAATATAGGATATTTTTTTAGTATCCTTTCATAATCATCATAATGATGTCTAGTTAAATAATTTTTTACAGGAATAAAAATTAATCTTTTAATTAGAAATATCACCGGTATAAGAGATACTAACATAACAAACAATAATACTAACTCCGTACTTGAGGTATGATATAGATCCATTAAATATTGCATATTTTACCTATCATTATTATTATAAAATATAAATCTTTTTTATTATTACTAAAAATTTTATTTTTATCAATAATTTTAACTCAAAAGAACTAAATAACTTATTTATCTATGACATTTCCTAATATTAATCCAATTATTTTTTCTATAGGTCCGTTTGCTATATCTTGGTATTCTCTTTCATATGTAGTAGGAATTTTACTAGGTTGGTTCTATGCAAACAAAATTATAGAAAAATTTAAGCCTCAAATTACCAAAAAAAATCTAGAAGATTTCATTACTTATGCCGTTATAGGCATAATAGTCGGAGGTCGTCTTGGCTATGTGTTACTATATAATCCTTTGAAATATTTTTCAAATCCGATAGAAATCTTAAAAACCTACGAAGGAGGAATGTCATTTCACGGTGCTACTATAGGAATGATTATCGCTGCTTATTTGTTTTGTCGAAAATATAAAATTAATTTTTTGAGTCTCACGGATATTATAGCACCCGTCGTACCTATCGGATTGTTTTTAGGTAGAATCGCCAATTTTATTAACGGTGAATTATACGGACGCATTACAACTTCTTCTCTTGGTATCATTTTTCCGAATAGTGATTTACAGCCCCGTCACCCTAGTCAATTATATGAAGCTTTTTTTGAAGGTTTGGTATTATTTTGTATTTTAGCTTATTTTGTATTTAGATATAAATCGTTTAATAAACAAGGTTTAAATTCCGGTCTATATCTAATGTTTTATTCTCTTTTCCGAATAATTATTGAGATATTTAGAGAACCCGACATACAAATCGGGTTTATTTTAGATAGCTTAACTATGGGACAAATTTTATCTGTACCGTTACTTTTGCTAGGCGTTTATTTAATAATTAGGTCTAAGAGGTTACTATCTTGAATTCCCTTTATCTTTATTATTAGATTTTGTAACTAATCTTTTAAATCGGTCTACATAACTTTTAGAATCTGCCGATTTTTGAGTTGATGGTTTTTTAAGATTATTTATCATTGATCCTACACGATTTAACATTGCCTGCATATCCCTTTTTGGTTTTGTAAGTTTTGCTTGCTCTTTTTTTGCTTGTTCCGCCATTGCTTTTGCTTCGTCAGCATTAGCAGGCATGTTCATTCGATTCTGGAACCCACCGGGTTGAGGTCCTACAGGTTTTGGTTGTTCTTTTTTTGCTTGTTCTGCTGCTCGTCGTAACTCTGCTCTTTCGTGTGCTTTTTCCAACTCTGTTTTTTCTTTAGACATAATATTCAACTTTTTATATTAACATTACTTAACTAGTATAAAGGCAAAAGTTTAAATTAAGATATTAAATATTAATTTTTTGAAATTATTTTTATTAAATTGATGTAAATATGTATACTCAAAAACAAAATCATTTTGAAATAAGATTAGTATCCTTTTATAATCTTATAAATATTATAAATTTAGACATAGAAATAAATGTCAATCGAATCTAAAATAAGGCAATTAATTGATCAAACCGGCTATATTACTTGCGATGTTCTCATGCAGGAAGTATTACAATCAAATCCTACTTCTTATTATAAGCAAGTAAAATCTTTAGCTAACGAAGGTGATTTTATTACAGCCCCTGAAGTTTCCCAGCTATTCGGTGAAATTATCGGCTTTTGGTGTATCAAAGAGTGGCAAAGAATCGGTTGTCCAAAAAGTCTTAGCTTAGTTGAGCTTGGTCCCGGTCGAGGTCTATTAATGCGTGATTTACTACGCACTGCAAAATTAGTACCGGAATTTTACAAAGCTTTATCGATTGAGTTAATTGAAATTAATGAAAATTTTATTGCTCATCAAAAATCTAATTTACAAAATATTGATTTACCGATTAAACACCGATCATTTATAGAAGATATACCCAAAAAACCTACCATAATAGTAGCTAATGAATTCTTTGATGCTATGCCGATAAAGCAATATATTAAAGTCAAGGAATTATGGTATGAAAGAATATTTGTGGTACAACCGGTAGACGGAAGAATTAAATACGATAAAATAAGCGTTAACAAGCAATTACAAGAATATCTGCTGCGTACTCATGTTGAAGCAAAAGATGGAGCAGTTCTTGAAGAATCTTACAAATCGATAGAAATCATAAAATTTATAGCTAAACATCTAAAAAAACTAAGCGGCAGCTGCTTAATAATAGATTACGGCTATGATATAGCTCCAAGTAATAGAACTAGATATCAATATAATCCAACATTACAAGCGGTTAAAAATCATAAATATTGTCCCATCCTTGAAAATCTTGGAGAAGCTGATTTATCTGCACATGTGGATTTTTACGCATTAAAAACGGTAGCTAAAAATAGCAGCATGAACGTAATAGATACAATATCGCAACGAGATTTTTTAATAGAAAACGGGATATTATTACGCAAGCAAACATTACAAGACAAGCTTAACGATGAGCAAGCACAAATAATAGAAAAGCAAGTAGAAAGACTAATATCCCCAAAACAAATGGGAACATTATTTAAAGTATTACAGATAATGAATTAATCTCAGTTCTGTGTCTTGATTATAAATGGACAACTTAAGTCGCCTTCTTCACATTTCAGCATAGCTTCAAATTCTTTGATACGCCCTTCGGTTTTTCCTGTAAAACACATAAGCAGTATCATTGGATATACAGAACCGCCATAAACCCCGGAACTCTGAAACTCACATTCAGCATCTCGGTACTTAATCCATAAATTTTGGGATTTTTTAAGCAAATTAACTTGTTCCTCTGAAATATGCTTTAATATTTCTTGATATATTTGATTTAGTTTCTTATCAACTTTCTTATATTCTTCACCTGCACAATAATTCATATCACCTTGTGTTAGGGCTTTATTGCAATCAACAGCAAAAGCATAAGATATCGAACTAAGAAATAGCCAACAGAAAATAATTGCTTTTTTCATTATTTTACCATTTTTAGAAATAATTAATTAAGAATCACACGCCATGACGTTCTGCAATTAAAGTTTTTATCTTACCGATAGCTTTAGCAGGATTTAGGCCTTTCGGGCAGGTCTTAGTACAGTTCATAATCGTATGGCAACGATAAAGCTTAAACGGGTCTTCTAAAGCTTCAAGGCGTTCGCCCGTATGATCATCTCTTGAATCGGCAATCCATCTATATGCTTGTAGTAAAATTGCAGGACCTAAATATTTATCGCCGTTCCACCAATAGCTAGGACAGGAAGTAGAACAGCAAGCACATAATATACATTCATATAAACCGTCAAGTTTTTCACGGTCTTTAATTGATTGTAATCTTTCAGAATTTGAAGGAGTAGGGCTATCAGTTTTAAGCCAAGGTTCTATAGATTCATATTGTGCATAAAAATGCGACATGTCAGGCACTAAATCTTTTACCACTTTCATATGAGGAAGCGGATAGATCTTGATATCACCCGATATGTCTTCTATCGGTTTAATACATGCTAAAGTATTTGTGCCGTCAATATTCATGGAACAACTACCGCAAATTCCTTCACGACAAGAACGTCTAAATGTTAGAGTCGAATCAATCTCATTCTTGATTTTAATTAAAGCATCTAAAACCATTGGTCCGGTTTTACTTAAATCTATCTCAAAACTATCGACAGTAGGATTCTCATCAAGGTCAGGATTATATCTATAAATCTTTATTTTACGAGGTTTTAGCATTTCCCCGTTTTCTTTATGCTCCCTACCTTTTTTTACTACTGAATTTGGCGGTAACCTTAACTCTGCCATTTAAGTACTCTCTTAAAATTTATTTTTAGAACTATACAAAATAATTAGCTAATTCACAATCTTTCATACCATTAACAAAATCTTTGATTTTTAATTTTAGTTGAATGTTATTACCAGGATGTCTAATTGAATCTTTAGGGATTGTTTTACTTAAAGAACCATTACCGCCTTTTCGTTGAATTACAATATAATTACCTATTATAATATTACCCTTATTTGTAAAAATAATATCATAATTTAGAGCTTTTAGAACATCTTGCATTAAATATATACGCATTAAATTTTCTTCTCTTTGATATAAAACTAATAACTCTCTGGCAGTTTCATTTGAGAACGACCATTTAACCATTTCTTTTGCCATAGGCTGAAAAATTAATAACACTCTTTCTTGTTCGTCAAGTGGAATAAAATTTGATTTAACATTTCTTGATTTGTTAATTATCAAGTTTTGTAGATACTCTAAGCAATCTAAATCAAATGTTTTACAAAAATTACTTATTGATGCTCTTGTAAGCTGATTGTATGCTATTGCTTGTTTATATGCTTTAATACTTACATCTATATTATGACCGCAACTAAAGCTCATTTTAATATCAGCTTTTTCTCCATATATTCCTGTATTAACAGCGTGTAAAAAGCTACCGTCTATTTTAAAAATATCTCTAATTTTATCTATTATATCAACATGTTCGCTAATGCTGCATTTGAAAAGGACTTCTACACTTTTACCTATATGTGCATTTCCATTATCCATTACACTGCTCTTATTGAGTCATAAATATTTGTTATTATTTGTGGAATTACTGAATTGCCTAATTGCTGATAGCCTCTTAACCCATCTGCAACATAATGATTTTGAGGAAGTCCCATCAAACGCTTGCATTCATTAATTGATAATCTTCTGATTTTATCATTTATATAATAAAGACCGGTTCTAGCACCGACACCGCCACCAAACGCAGATAAAGTTATTGAATGACCGTAAGGGCTATAAATCCTTTCACCTTGACCGCCTTTATTAACCTGACCGATTCTAATCGGTTTTAATTGCTTTTTAACCGGTGTTTTATCTAAAACAATATCATCTCTATTAATATATAAACTTTTATCAACATCCTTTTCTAAAATATCATCTAGAAAAATCCTTTCATAAGATTCTTCCGGTTTTACGTATTTGAGTGTATATTCACTGCTAAAATCTTTTCTTAAACAAACAAAATAAACCCTTTCTCTTGCTTGAGGCACTCCAAATAAGGAAGCATTTAATACATTTCTATATACTTTATAGCCAATCTCATTTAATTTCTGGTCTATAGTTTCAATTACGCTGCCATTATTAATATTCAGAATATTTTTAACATTTTCAAGTAATAATATATAAGGTTTGTGATATTGTGCTATTCTGATTATTTCATAAAAGAGTCTACCGTTATTATCATCTATACCAAGCCTCTTACCTGAAATACTAAAAGACTGGCAGGGAAAACCGGCACATAAAATATCATGTTTAGGGATTTTGTTTTCCGGTATTTCCGTAATATCACCGTGCGGCTTATCACCGAAATTTCTTTTGTATACTTCTTGTATATCTTTGTCTATATCAGAGGAAAAAACACATTCAAGCCCCTTTGTTTCCAAAGCTTTTCTAAAGCCACCAATACCACAAAATAAATCTATAAATTTATACATAAATTATACTATTAAAGCTTAAGAAGCGGCGTTTTCTTTTTTAGCTTTAGTTGTTTTTGCTTTTTCAGGTGATTTTTCTTTATCTACCTTAATAACCGGTGAAGTACCAAAAGGAAAGGTATTTTCCTCCTCAGAATCTAAAGACTTACCACTGAGTAAATTTTTAATTTGGTGACCTGATAATGTTTCATATTCTACTAAAGCATTGGCAAGTACGTGTAGTTGATCCATATGCTTAGTTAAAATATTTTTAGCAAAATTATATCCTTCGGTAATAATTTTTTTCACCTCAAAATCTATTAATTCGGAGGTTTTTTCCGATCTTTCATCATTACTTCTTCTAGCATATAAATCTTCATTGTTAGAACCATAAAATATCGGTCCGACTTCATCGCTTAGCCCCCATTCCGTAACCATAGCTTTTGCCATTCTAGTTGCCATTTTTATATCGGATGATGCTCCTGAAGTCACTTTATCTTCACCAAATATAATTTCTTCAGCTACTCTGCCTGCCATGGCAACCGCGATATCTGCTTTCATTTTATCACGTGCCATAGAGAAACGATCATTTTCCGGTAATCTCATAACCATTCCAAGTGCTCTACCTCTGGGTATAATAGTAGCTTTATGAATAGGATCGGAAGCGGAACAATAGAGCCCTACCAAAGCATGTCCGCCTTCATGATAAGCAGTTAATTTTTTTTCTGCATCGGACATAGCCATGGAACGACGCTCTACACCCATTAAAACCTTATCTTTTGCTTCTTCTAAATCCGTCATATCAACTTCTTTTTTGCCACGACGTGCAGCAAGTAAAGCGGCTTCATTGACTAGATTAGCAAGTTCGGCACCTGAAAATCCCGGGGTACCTCTAGCAATAATTCTAGGTAAAACTTTAGAGCTATATTTTATTTTTTTCAAATGTACTTGTAATATTTGTTCTCTGCCATCAATATCAGGATTAGACACTGTAATTTGTCGATCAAATCTTCCAGGTCTTAGTAATGCCGGATCAAGAACATCGGGACGGTTTGTAGCTGCAATAATAACAACTCCCTCATTTGTTTCAAATCCGTCCATTTCGACTAACATTTGGTTAAGTGTTTGCTCACGTTCATCATTACCGCCGCCCATGCCGATGCCTCTATGGCGACCTACCGCATCAATCTCATCAATAAAGATAATACAAGGTGCATTACATTTGCCTTGTTCAAACATATCTCGCACACGGCTTGCACCGACTCCAACAAACATCTCAACAAAATCAGAGCCTGAAATACTAAAGAATGGCACATTAGCCTCACCGGCTATTGCTTTTGCTAAAAGGGTTTTTCCCGTTCCGGGTAGCCCTATTAGTAAACAACCTTTTGGAATTTTACCGCCAAGTTTTTGAAATTTACTAGGATCTCTTAAAAAGTCGACGATTTCCGTTAATTCTTCTTTTGCTTCATTAATACCGGCTACATCTTTAAATGTAACTTTAGGTCCTTTATCTGATAATAATTTAGCCTTAGATTTTCCAAACCCCATGGCTTTCCCGCCGCCATGCATTTGACGCATAAAGAACACCCAAACACCTATTAATAAAAGCATCGGAAACCAAGAAATTAAAAAACCTAAAAAAGTATTCATTCTTGTTTCAAGAGGTACGACTTCAATATTAACGTCACTGCTAGTAAGACGATTTACTAAATCAGGATAATCAGGAGCATAAGTGTTAAAAGTAGAGCCGTCATTTGAAGTGCCTTCAATTACTCTACCTTGAATTTTTACCGAATTAACGGTCTTTTCATCAACTCGTGTTAAAAAATCCGAGAAAGTTATATTATTTCTTCCGCCAAGTAAACCGTCAGATTGGAAAACATTAAAAAGTAATATTACAAAAACAAAAAGTGCTGCCCAAGCTAAAATACTTCTACCTTGATTATTCATCGATATAAAACCTAATAAAAATTTTTACCGGTATTTAAGCACCGGTGTTAGCAAAAATGGGTGAAACGAGATACAAAATTTGGAGCAAAAGATACTTCAAAGTTCCACATGTCGTTATCATAATATGATATATGTGGTATTGCTATAACTTTTTCAAGTATTTTAATGATAGGCAAGGTAAATAAAATTGCATTGTGGTTTTTGCAGGATAGATTTTTCAAAGGTTCTAAATCTAATTGTTTTTTTATTATTTTATAATCTTCCAACGATAAATGAGTTACAAAACAATTTAGAGTTTCTTGATTTTTGGTGATACGAAACCTATTGTCCCAAATAACGGGTTTATCTAGTAATATTTTACTCTCAGGTAATTTTCTACCGAATTCCCTGTATATAAGTAACTCGTTTTGAGTGCGTTTAATTACGCAGCCATGAAGAGTATTTTTAAAGTTTACGTCTTGAGTAATCAGCTCCAAAATAGGAAATACTGAATAAAAACGTGCTACCCTAGATTGTCCACTAATTATTACCAGTAAAAAATTAATTAGTTGTACTTTTACCTCATTTGAAAACTTATCAAATTTTACTAAATCAAGAAAAGCAAAACCATATTCAAACATCTTGACCGCTTCAGCTATTGCTGATATTAATTCCGGCTTAAGCTCATCTTCTATAAGCTTGTTGGTTTTAAATTGTTGTGCGATTATTTCGGCTTTAATATAATCTTCGCTTTTAGCTAATTTTTGCCTAATAAAATTCCGCTTATATTTATCTGATAAATTTGATTCATCTTCAAACCATTTTATATTATGAATGACTAAATATTCTACTAATTCACTCTTTGGAATATTATATAGCGGTCTAATTATCTGTGTATTATTATGCCAATTTATATTACTGCTACTAAGCCCGAATATACCGCTTTTACGTTCTAATCTTAAACAGAAATTTTCTACATAATCATCCTCATGGTGAGCAGTTAGAAGGACTAATATATCGAGTTCCACACATAGATTTGTCATTAAATCATAACGTCCTTCTCTTGCTCTTTCTTGTAAATTGGAAAAATTATTTTGATGATCAAACGATAAACTATAATGCTTGCGATTTAGGCTGTTACTGATGTTTTGGATATAATTGGTTTCTTGTTTCGACTGTTGCCTTAAGTTATGATCAACCGATATAACAAATAATTCTATATTATTTTTTTCTGCCCAAATATTAGTAAGATAAAGAAGTGCTACCGAATCACTCCCACCGGAGACTGCGATCGCTATTTTAGATAAACTAAAGTTACCTATTAGATTATTGATATTATACTCAAATTTTTCATATATAGCGTCATCTCGATCGCTTGATACAGAAGAATTCGAGTTAAGTCTGTGTTCACGTACTATTTGTACTGCTTTCGCAGACTTACTCTTAAATTCATCCTGTCTGAAGCTTTGTGAATTTAGCTGTAGCATGGTTGAAAAATATTAGTATATGAGTGTATGGATATCGTGGTCAAGTCCAGTAGTGTACAAAAGTTCAGGATGTCATTCCAGCTTAAGGCTTGCGTTGTTGCAGGGATCGAAAAACCTGCTCGATGTCATACCATGGCTTGACCACGGTATCCATAAAAACAATAAAAAATACTAGTACTTTTAACTGGATCCCGCAATCAAGTCGCGGGATGACAGAGGTAGAATTGATCCACACAACTAGATGACAAAGAAAAATTTATGCTGATTCAGCTAAGCTTTCTGGAGTTTCAGTCTTTTGTTCACGTAAATAATCTTGTGCTTCTGATTCTGATCTTGCAACAATAACCGTAACCATAGCATTAAGCTCTGCATGAAGTCTTATTTCAACCGTATAAAGTCCAGTAGATTTAATTTGTTTATCAAGAATAATATTTGAATGAGAAATATTATAAGATACATTTTCAGATAATTTATCGGCTATTTCTTTATTAGTAACCGAACCGAAAAGTTTACCGTCATCTGATGTTTGACGGATAAAAACTAATTTTTGATCTTTAATAAGAGCATTGATTTTTTCTACTTCTTCTCTTATTTGCTTATCTTTTGCTTCAAATTCGTCTTTTTGTTTAACTATTAGCTCTTTATTAGGCTCAGTAGCTCTAATAGCTAATTTTTGCGGTAAAAGATAATTACGACCAAATCCGTCTGCTACTTTAAGCATGTCGCCAATTTTACCTAATTTTCTTACGGGTTTTATTAATATAATTTCCATGTATTATGCCTTTATTTAGCTTGAAATACAAAAGGTAATAATGCTAAAATTCTTGCAATTTTAATAGCATTATTTAGCTTTCTTTGTTTCTTTGCACAAACATTTGTGATCCTGCTTGGAAGCATTCTACCCCCTTCAGAGACGAACTTTATCAAAAGTTCAGGATTTTTATAATCAATGACGGGTGCATTAGGAATAGAAAGAGGGCATCCTTTACGTCTTCTAAAAAATACTTTTTTAGCAGTTTTATCTCCTACCTTGCGGGTAGCTGTTTCACTAGCATTATTACTTTTTAACATTCTTTAACCTTAATTCTTACAAATTTAATTATTAATCGTTACATCAATTACCGGAGTATTCTCTGTACTTTGATTTTTTAATATCGGTGAAGGTTCACTACTAATTAAATCTGCTTTAATTGTAAGAAATCTAATAATATTTTCATTAAGCTTCATTTTTCTTTCTAGCTCTTCTTTTACATTCCGAGTAATGTCTAGACCTAGAAAATAATAATGTCCTTTTTTGTTATTACCGATTTTGTAAGCTAAAGTTCTTAACCCCCAATATTCTTTTTTTACGATAGTGCCGTTATTATCTTTAATAATTTTAGCAAAATCATCAACGATTTTATCTATATCGTTTAATGATACGTCTTGGCGTATAATAAAAACTGATTCATAAAAGCTCATAATATATATAGGTTCTCCAACAAACAAACTTTAAAATAAAGCTATTTATAGCAACTAAAACTATTAAATTCAAGTATTATCTTTAAAAAATTATCATTTCTTTGTTTCTTTTTATAAAAAGTTTGCTATAACTCCTAATAAATTAGAAAATTGTTACAAAAGTTTTTAATTATTTACTAAATATTAATGGAGATTAATTCAGTGTTTGATAAGCTATTACCTGAAGTTTTAATTATAGAAGAGAAAAATAAAAAAAGTGTTAATATTTCTTTAAGTAATGATATAGAGAGAGCAGGCTTTAATATAATTAGGGCTTCAACTCTAGAAAAAGCATTAACTTATTTTTTTAGTCAACCGCTTGCTATCATGATTATTAGTGCAGAATTACAAGAAAATCCTTTAATAACAATAAATAACGTTAGAAAAATTAATAAATTTTCTAAAACGCCCATAATTTTTTTATTATCAAACAAGCAATTAAATTTAGCAGAAATAGACGATAACGTGCTATTTTTTTATAAGCCCTTCTTATCGGAGCAAGTAGTAGATACTTTAAAGACTTTATTGAGGCGTTCTAAATCAGTTTTACAAGATAATATTATTAAATTTAAGAATATTAATATTGATTTAAATACTGAAAAAGTATACAAAGACGGACTGAATATTCGTCTAGGCCCTACTGAGTTTAAAATTTTACGGCTTTTTTTTCAGTTTCCAAATGAAGTGTTTTCGCGTCAAGAAATAATAAAATATTTATGGGAAAGTGAAGAGGCTTTTAATGAGCGTCTTATTGATGTTCATATAAATAGGATTAGAGAGGCTTTAGGAAAAGACAATTTAATTATTAAAACCGTTCGTTTTATCGGTTATTGTTTAAATAAGGATAGCGACTAGAATTTTGTTGCCAAAATTTTCTTTGTATTTATGCACTAAGTATGTTAATATCTATTAATTATATTTATCTATACTATAAATATAATTAGATTTTATTCGTTGCCGATTTATATATTTTATAACTAAAAACTGTAAATTTTATGTTAAGTAAACTAAATAAGCCTGCTTTATTTGCTTTAATATTTTATCCTATTTTTATTATATCTCTTATAGTTAAATATTCGTTTGATTATGGAATAGGACTAACTGAAGTTATTTTTATAATTGCTAGTTATTATATTAATAATATTACCGTTGGGATTGGTTTACATAGGTTATGGTCTCATAATGCCTATAAAATAAATAAATATGCCGAGTTTGTTTTAGTTATGTTATCTGCAGGAACATTACAGGGACCGGCTTTATCTTGGGCATCGAATCATTATAAACATCATAGATATACAGATCAAGATCAAGATCCGCATACTCCATTAAAATTTGACAATAAATTTTTAGGTTTTATGTGGTCTCATGTAGGATGGATGTTAGTCGGAAGCGGTAGCTATAAATCTATTGATCGCATTACTTGGGCTAAGCACGGGAAAAACAATTTATTAAAATGGCAGCTAAAATATTATTGGCAAATAGCAACTTTTATGAATATTGCCGTACCTTTATTTATCGGTTATTTAGTCGGTGGCACTATACAATCAGCATATGCAGGATTTTTATTTATGGGACTCGGTAGATTCCTGCAACAGCAAGCAACATTCTGTGTTAATTCTTTATGCCACTTTGCTGGCAGTAAAAAATATTACAAAGGAACTGCCGGAGATATTTGGTGGATGGCATTATTCTTACTAGGTGAAAACTGGCACAATTACCATCATGCTTTTCCTTCAGATTATCGTAACGGTGCAAAATGGTATCATTTTGACGTTCACAAATGGATAATATTTTTAATGAGCAAAATCGGTTTAGCTTCAGAACTCGAACGTACTACAAAAGTACGTATACAGGCAAAAATGCAAGAAACTTTAAGCTACCTTAGTGAAAAACAAAAGCAAAAATTGAGCTTAATGCAAACTAAAATAGATCAGCTTCTAGAAAATTTATGCTTAAAAATTAAAGAGCTTGAAGAATCATCTATTATAATTAAAGAACAATTTAAAAAATCTTTTGTAGAAATACAAGAATCGCTTAAAAATTTAGCGGAGCAAGTAAGTTCTGCAACACAAATAACAGAAAAACCTTCGGAAAAATTACTAAAAATAGTTAATAAAAAAATTATTGATGCTGAACAATCTATTTATAAGCTGTATAATCAATTAAATACCTCAAAGGTATCTAATTAGTTTCAATTTGAATGACAAAAATTTTAGGTATAGAATCAAGCTGTGATGATACAGCTGTTTCTATCATCACAGAAAATCGAGAAATCTTATCTAATATAATCATTTCACAAAATGCAGAACACGCAGCTTTTCAGGGAGTAGTACCTGAAATTGCTGCACGTTCTCATTTATCGAATCTAGATAAAGCATTAAAAAATGTTTTAAAAGAAAGCAATACTAAATTAACGGAAATTAGTGCAATTGCCGCAACTTCTGGTCCAGGTTTAATCGGCGGTGTTATAGTTGGCTCAATGTTTGCAAGGTCGCTAAGCAGTGCTTTAAAAAAACCCTTTATTGCAATTAATCATTTAGAAGGTCATGCCTTAACCGTAAGATTAACCGATAATATCCCTTATCCTTATTTACTCTTGCTAGCTTCAGGTGGGCATTGCCAATTTGTAGCAGTTTTAGGACTCGGAAAATATAAAATACTAGGTTCTACTATAGATGATGCCGTAGGCGAAGCCTTTGACAAGGTAGCAAAAATGTTAAATTTAGCTTTTCCCGGAGGACCTGAAATTGAGAAAAGAGCAAAATTTGGTAATTCTCATAAATATAAATTTCCAAAGCCGATAATTAATAGTGGTAATTGCAATATGTCTTTTTCAGGACTTAAAACTGCTGTACGTACTTTAATAATGAATTTAAAGGAAATTAATGATACCGTAGTCAATGATATAGCGGCAAGTTTTCAATTTACTATAGGAGAAATTCTAAGTAGCAAGATACATGATGCTATTAGAGCATATGAACGAGTTGTAAATGATTATTACGAGAATATAGATTCTACTGCACAGCTAAATTTAAAAAGCTTTAGACAAGATGAATTTAAGGGTAAGCCTGCGGAGCGTACAAAAGTACGTGAGCACAGGCTACATCCGCAAAATTCGCTTGGATCAAGCTTTTTAAATGACACTGTAGTAATTGCCGGTGGGGTTGCTGCTAATAAATATTTACAAGAAGTATTAAGTAATAGTACTAAGACGCATGGTTATCATCTTATCTATCCACCTATCCACTTATGCACCGATAATGCTGCAATGATTGCATATGCAGGACTAGAGCGTTATAACAAAGGATTATTTACACCTTTAAACTTCTGTCCAAAAGCTAGGTGGAGTTTAGAAGAAATATAATTTTTTAATATTGACACTTATTAATTTAGTAGTATGATATGTAATTACCATGAAATATGGTAATTATCTATATAAAAAAGAGGTAAGTTTATGAGCAATACTAATTATGAAAACATATACAAAGCATATAATTGTTTTTCAGAAGCAACAAATTCTGCCTATTCAGCTGTAAATAATTTTTTAGAATTACCTAATGTATTTAATAAATATCCTACCGTTATTTCTTTAATTTTTTCTAAAACAGCAAAATTAGACTCTAATATAACCAATATAATTAAAAACGGTGTTATTATATATGAGATATCAACAACCATAATAGGTGCCGTAAATACTTTTTATAAAGATAAAAAACTAGTCGATAAAATATTAAAAGACGGACAAAATGCTATTAATAAGCTTATTGAAACAACAACCTACTTATCGCCAGTAGTTACAGATATTACAAATTCTTACTTAGTTGATCCGTATCAAGAAGAAAAAGCACTATTATTTAACTTACAAATTCCTAACTCTACTAGTAGTGATTATTATAAATTTTCAGGAGAGGTAGTAAATTTAGCTGAAATTGAAGTATATTAATAAGCAATCTTGCTTAATTCGTCATTACTAGCGACTGAAAAAGCGTTGTTGTGTATGGCTCGATTTTATATCATTCCCGCCTACGCGGGAATGATATATGAGCCGCACACTTCAATCAATTAATTATCTTTATCCTTAGCTCTTCTTTTTCTCTACTTATTTTAACCGTTTTACCGCTACTTATTTCACCAGCTAAAATCATCTTGGCTAAATTATTTTGTATTTCCCGCTGGATAAGGCGTTTTAAGGGTCTTGCTCCAAAGCTTGGATCATAACCTTTTTCGGCTAAATAATTTAAAGCAGATTCATCAAATTCAAGAGTAATATTTTGTTGTAGTAATATTTTCTTTAAGTTTTCTAATTGAATTTTAACTATGTCATGAATATTATGACAATTTAGACGATGGAATAATATAATTTCGTCTAATCTATTTAAAAACTCCGGTTTGAATACTGCTCTTACATACTCCATAACTTCATCTTTAACTTTATATGTATCTTCATCATCTTTTTGGTTAACAAGTATTTCTGCTCCTAAATTAGAGGTCAACACAATAATAGTATTTTTAAAATCAACCGTTATACCTTGACTATCGGTTAGTCTTCCTTCATCGAGTATTTGCAGCATAATATTAAATATGTCGGGATGGGCTTTTTCCACTTCATCAAATAATATTACCTGATATGGACGACGTCTTACTGCCTCCGTTAGCACTCCGCCTTGATCATATCCGATATAACCCGGAGGAGCTCCAATTAGGCGAGAAATTGAGTGCTTCTCCATATATTCCGACATATCGATACGCAAGATTGCATTACGAGCATCAAAAAGAAAACCGGCTAAGGCTTTGGTAAGCTCGGTTTTACCGACTCCGGTCGGTCCTAAGAATAAGAACGAGCCAAGCGGGCGGTTAATATCCTGAATACCTGCACGTGATCTTCTAACCGCATCGCTAACGCCTTTAATTGCCTCATCTTGTCCTATGACCGATTCACGCAGTTTCTGCTCCATCACGAGCAGACGCTCACGTTCACTTGATAACATCGTATCAATTGGAATACCGGTAATACGAGAGATAATACTTGCTATATCACTTTCCGATACAATTTCTTTTAACAACCCTTTATTATCCATACTTTCGGCTTCATGAATCTTTTTCATAATCTCAGGTATAATTCCGTATTTTAGCTCACTAGCTTTAGCAAGATTAGCGTCACGCTCGGCACGCTCTAGATCGATTCTTGCTCGTTCTAACTCCTCTTTGAGTTTTTGGGCTTGCTGTAGTTTAGACTTTTCCGCCTGCCATTTAGCATTCATATCATATGATTTAGATTCTAGCTTTTCTAGCTCCTGCGTTAAATGAGTAACTTTCTTTTTAGAATGCTCGTCATTTTCCTTTTTAAGTGCTGCAAGCTCAATCTTTATCTGAATAATACGGCGATCTAATTCGTCAAGCTCTTCGGGCTTACTTGACAATTCTATTTTCATACGACTGCAAGCTTCATCTATTAAATCAATAGCTTTATCAGGTAAATAACGATCAGTAATATAACGATTTGAAAGCGTAGCTGCTGCAACTATTGCACTATCGGAAATTCGTACGGCATGATGTAACTCATATTTTTCCTTTATTCCTCTAAGTATTGATATAGTATCCGAGGCAGTCGGCTCACTCACGTAAACAGGTTGGAAACGGCGGGCAAGTGCCGCATCTTTCTCAATATATTTACGATATTCGTCTAAAGTAGTAGCACCGATACAATGTAGCTCACCTCTGGCAAGCATCGGCTTTAGTAAATTCGAGGCATCCATAGCACCGTCGGTTTTACCCGTGCCGACTAATAGATGCAATTCATCGATAAATAAAATAATTTCACCACTTGATTCTTTTATTTCGCTAAGAACTGCTTTAAGACGCTCCTCAAATTCACCTCGATATTTAGCACCTGCTATTAAAGCTCCCATATCAAGCTCGATAATACGGCAATTAATAAGCGATTCAGGCACGTCTTTACTAAAAATTCTTTGAGCTAAACCTTCAATTATAGCAGTTTTACCGACACCGGGTTCGCCGATCAATACAGGGTTGTTTTTCATGCGTCGTGATAGTACCTGCACGGTTCTTCTTATTTCTTCATCACGCCCGATTATTGGATCAAGCTTACCGCCTTCGGCAAGCTCTGTAACGTCTCTGCCATATTTTTTTAGAGCATCATAGCTATTTTCTGCCGATTCAGTATTTGCTTTTTTCCCCTTGCGGAGCTGCAAAACAGCCACTGCTAGCTTCTTGCCGTTAATGCCGTTATCGGTTAGAATTTTACCGGCTATAGTATTATCATAGCTTAAAGCTTCTAAAATACGCTCGATTGTTACGAAACTATCGCCGCTATCTTTTGCAAGGCTACTTGCTTTTTCTAAGGCTTTAAGAGTTTCGGCAGAAAAATAAATCTGCCCTCCGCCTTCCACTTGTACTTTCGGTACTTTATATAGTTCTACCTGTGCTTGATCTTTTAATATGTTTATGTTACCACCGGCATTATTAATAAGGGTTTGAATTATACCTGTTTCCTCATTTAAAAGACTACATAATAAATGAAGCGGTAATATCTGCTGATGATCGTTTTTGGCAGCTAAAGATTGGCTATTAGTTATTACTGATTGAGCATGTGCAGTAAATTTATCAATATTCATATAAATAATATATTTTAATTATTAAGATTAAAGAATTTTAATAGATTATTGCTATATAATTATTTTAAATTAAAATAACAAGCTCTATTCGTTTAATTTGCAAAATTAAACTTCGTCTACTTACTGCTTAAAATTAACAATAAAGTTTTTACCATGTCCCTATCATTAAAAGAGCGATTTGACCAAGATAAAGATTTCCTTATAAGTCAAACAAATGAGTTTTTAGTGGGTAACAAACATCTACCGCCCCCGCTGCAAACCAATAGAGATGAAATTATCAAAGCAGTGGAGGACGAAAATTTTACTGATGCATTACAAAAACTTGAAATCTTACGTGAAGAAAAAACCGGCATAAAACTTACTAGAATTCGCCCTTTAGTGGAAATAGAGGGAGCAACAGGTGTAATAGTTCGTGATGCAAGAAATGCTAAAGAGCCACGCGTGCTTGGCACTGAAGGTCATGAAATGCAGTACCTAAATGCTGTACGAGCAGCAATTGATATAGCTAAGATTGAAAATAAACCGGAGCTTGAAGCACAACTAAAAAAAGAAGCCAAGAAATTTATAGTGAGCTTTAATGCACTTAATATGAAAGAGTCGCAAGAAAATATTGCTATTAACATAAAAAACAACATCAATGATATAGCAGTATTTTTAGAAAAAAACAGTATCGAAGAAGTACATAAAAAACTTAATGTTGCTAAGGATTTTCAAAATTTTAACGATGAACATTGCAATATAGTTACTTTATCCAATATTAAAGATAAGCAAGGTAAAGATCATACGGTAATTGAAGCAGAGGTAGCACTAAAGGGGATAACTGATGAACAACAGCTAGAATATCAAAATAGAGCCGATAAAAAATGGTTCACTGAAATGCCAGTTTGGGAAAGACAATTGGTAAATAAATATGCTGAAGTAATAAAAGACGGTGATCACGTTATCTCAACCCAGTTACGCCAAATAGTTGGCATGAAAAACGCTTTTGAAAAAATTACTGCTATAGCTGAAGAGAATAAGCCTCTTGAGATAATACATACCTCAAAACACGCAGGAACACTTGCTTCTCTTTCAAGAGATGATAATTCTAGACAAGAAATTACTAATCTAAATTCACGTCAAGCTGGTGAATGGATGGGCAAAAATCATGTACTCCATACGAATACTTTAAATAGCGGTAATGCAAATTTTAAACTCCCTCACCAAGATGCTATACTTGTAACATATACAAAAAGAGCCATGGATCATGTAGGAGGCTACAACACTAATACGGCTTTTAACATATTTAGGCTAAGTGCTGCTTGCAATAATCTTAACGGTGTAAAAGAGCAGCTTAATGATCTTGTAAATAATCTACCAAAAGAAGGTAATTTCGCTGATATTGCAACTCATTTAAAACCACGTGGCAAATTTGAGAGATTATTTGGTCTTAATAAACCAAAAGGCAATCTTCAAGGATTATTGGATATTGCGGTGCGTACACATAACTTACCTCCTGAAACCATTAAAATATTAACAGATTCTGCCGATTTAAGGAAAGATGTAGAAAAAGCCGATGTAGTTTTTTTTAGAGGGATGGATAAAGAAAATATAAGCAGTAGCATTTCTAGAAAACTCAATAATTTAAGCTATCAAGTCTTAAACTCTAAAGATCCGATTTTAAGAAGAGTTCCAAAGCATGAAGTGCTTACCATGTGTGCAAGCGGTAAGGATCGCACAGGTCTTGCCGAGCATGATCAAACTAGCTCAGCTATAGCAGCTAGATTAGGGATAGAAGTACAAGATGCCGACAAGCAACTTCTAAAAGCAGGACACACTGCCGGGCAAGCCGGAGGAGTTTATGCAGGCGGTGCTACTATCGGCTGCCATGGTACATTAAAGGTAACGGCTCAAGGATTTCCTGAAACTAGAAAAGAGGCTCTGAAATCTATGATCGAAGCAACCGGAGCTAATAATAAAATCAAGAAACTTAAGAAAGGTACGATTATTAACGAAAAGGAAGAACAAAAAAAAGCTTTGGAATTGCCGAATATGTATAAAGATGAGGAATATAAAACGCTTCAATCTAATATACAAGTTGCTGCTAATAAAGAACAAGGGCAACCTAAATCTAAATCAACAAAAGTAGCAATAGGAAACCTTAAACCCAGTATAACCCATCGGTTAACTTCTAATAAAGATCAAAATATAAGTATATAAGGAGAAATAATGTCAAAACTTGCGATTGTAACAGGCGGTACTAGAGGAATAGGAAAAGCTACTGCTCTAGAATTAAAAAATAAGGGTCTTACGGTAGTTGCTAATTTTTTCAGTAATTATGATGCTGCTAAAGAAATGGAAGAAAAATACGGTATAAAAACCAAACGTTGGAATGTAGCGGATTTTGAAGAATGCAAGCAAGCAGTAAAGGAAATTGAAGAGGAGTTTAAAAAACCGGTAAGTATTCTTGTTAACAATGCCGGTATTACCAAAGATAAAATGCTACATAAAATGAGTCATCAAGATTGGAATGACGTCATTAACGTTAACCTCAATTCTTGCTTTAATATGTCTAGTAGCGTAATGGAACAGATGCGAAACCAAGATTACGGTCGTATAGTAAATATTAGTTCAATTAACGCTCAAGCAGGGCAGATCGGACAAACTAATTACTCTGCCGCTAAAGCTGGAATTATCGGCTTTACTAAGGCCCTTGCTCGTGAAACTGCCTCTAAAAATATTACTGTTAACTGCATAGCTCCCGGGTATATCGCAACAGAAATGGTAGGAGCGGTACCTGAAGATGTGCTTGCTAAAATCGTTAATAGTATCCCCAAAAAAAGACTAGGACAGCCTGAAGAAATAGCTAGAGCCGTGGCATTTTTAGTTGATGAAAATGCTGGCTTTATAACAGGCGAGACTATTTCCATCAACGGCGGCCATAATATGGTTTAATCAATTAATTTATATATAGACTTGAATATGAAAGAGAAAATAGACCAATTATACTCTGAGGGAATAAATTTTTTAAATGACGCTAATTATGAAGAAGCACTTAAGATATTTACCTCGATTAAGCAATTAGATGAAAGTTATCATTTAATACCACAATTATATTCTAGAGGACTAGAACTTTTAAATGAAGGTGAATATGACCAAGCACTTACAAATTTTACCTTGATTAAGCAATTAGATAAAAGTTACATACATATCTATTACTATTACAAAGGAATTATTAATGATATTAAAGGAGATGATGAGGGTAATTTAGAAAGCAAAGACAATTTTTATCTTGCAGCAGCAGATTCGTTTTTTGAAGCAGCAAAATATCAGGACATGCCTCCGGATACTTACTTTTTACTAGGAAACACTATTTATAAAGCTGGTAAATTAAATCATAACGCAGATAAATTAAGTAAAGCATTAAGTATATTTAAGAATAATCCTTATCCTCTTGAAAAGGCAGGAGAGGTTAAGAAAATTTGTAGTCAAATAGAACAACAATTTAATAATAATTCACCAATGTCATTGAGAGGGAGTTATTTATATAATAGCAATAGTCAATTAATTGCACTTAATAATAGCGATTGTGTAACGAGACAAGAATATAATGAATTAAAAAGCTCGATGCTTGAACTTCGTCAAGATGTTACAGAAATAAAGCTAACTATTGCAGACGTAAAAAAAATGTTAGTAGATGCAAACGTCCCGCTTACTGCAACTATAAACAACCAAATTAGAGAATTGAAAGATATTAATCCTAAATTAGAACAATATTATAAATATTTTAATATGGCTTTACACAATGTATTTGTTGCTGCTAGTGCTGTAAGTAGTGGTTTAGTAGTTCCTGATGCGGGGCATTTGGAACGCGTGGGTCCTATGTATTGGGCGAAAATATTTTGTTATGCTGCTGATGTAGGATCAGCAGGATTTTTACATCCTATTTTCAATGCTGTAATAGCAGTCCTTCATGATGCCGGTGATAATATGTTTAACTCTAAGGAAGAAGTAAAGCTAGTAGATGTACTTACTAAATTTTCTAAAATGATTGATAAACAATCTGACATGACTGTGCCTAAAGGACAAGATCTACAGACATTAGCTTTATTTTTTGCTAATTTAAGGAGTGCGGAAATCACAAAAACTAATGAGACAGATTTCAGTAATTTCTTTACGGTTAAACTGCCGATGCAAAATAAATTTTTTCGTTATGATACCAATAATACCAAAGAAATGAATAGTAATCCTATGGAAAAAGTAGCACTTCAAGATGCTATTTCTTTGATTAGTTATATGCATAAGCATGCAGGGGATATATTAAAGAGTTCTCAACCGTTTTTAAACAAAATTCTAACTACTGTAGAAGAGAAATTCCACAAATCATGGGATGATATAAAGAAAACTACTCCCGGTAATGTAGAATATGATTTATGGCAAATAGAAAAACAATTACCTGAATCTGAAATAATAACCGAGAAAGCAAAAACCGGACAGTTAACAAGTATAAATATACCTTACTTTTTAGTTGATTTCTCAAAATCATATTTGCCGATAATTTCTTTATCGGGCATCAGAAGAGGAATTGAAGCTTTTCTTAATAAAGAATATTCTGAAGATAAACTTACGACAGAAGAGCAAGGCTGTTTCTTATTATTCTTGGCATATAAAATATTTAGATACGGTAATGAAACATGCCTCAAATATTTTGGTGATAATGATAAATATAAGGAGCTGATAAACCAAGTTCTCAAGGATTATCCTCATTTATTTTTTAGGGAAGAGGCAATTAACGTCTGTATTAAAAATGAAACTGATAGAAAAAAAGCATTAGATGCAATAAAGTTAGAATCATCGGATAAATTTTTTGAAGATTGCTTTCAAAAAGTATTTCCTAATTTAAATTTTGTTAAAGTTATGGTAAAACTTGAACTTAAACCGAAATTTGAACATGGGCCTGTGTTTGAATCTGACCCAATAGAGGTATTACATTTAGATATAGATGAAAATGATGTTATAACGATAGTAGGTGATGTTAAACATTAAACAATAAATTTCTTTAAAAATGACCAGTATATACCACATTCTTGATCATGTTCCTGCTATTTATAAGCAGGACATGGAAATAGAGTATGAGCATTTGGCAATGCAATTAATCAAATCCGGTAAATTACGAATAGATACCGATGAGTGCTGCAATTTTGCAAGATTTACCGAGCCTGCTCTTAATATCAGCTTGATGGTTAGTAAAGAAGAACTAACAAGCCCGCATTTAATCCCTGAAACTACTAAGCTTTTTCAAAATTTATACAGAAATTCTGCTTCAGATCAGAAAATAAAATCAATTTTCGACAATTTAAAAAAGCAAATACACAAGCTACAGCCGGTTAAGAAAGAAGTGACCGAAATGCTAGCACGTCTTTTTGTGCAGTCGGCTCATCCAATCGTAATAAGATGGCTTCTTCTTAATAAGACGGAAGTATTTCTTACATATTCGCATAATATCGGCGACATGATGGATATGGTTAGCTGGCAACGAGTCGGCGGGAATAGCGGCATGCAAAGCACTAACGGCAAGGACGTAGCTATTTTTGTTTCATGCGGCGGTAATCCTTTTGCTGAAAACAATAAAGATTATCCGATTTACGGCAATGGCTGGCCTGCGGTGGCAAGACTCCAGATTATCGCAGCTCAAGAACTTGGGCATTTTGCTGACATAAAAAGAGATGATAGAGGCAGACAAATAACCAGGCATTCGGCTAATTTTTCCGGTACTAAAGCTACCGATAAAGTACGAATTGCTAGAAAAAATGATATAATACATTGTCATAATTTGCTAAATAAGCTCCTTAAAGCAGGTATGAAAAAGCAGCTAGAATATGAAACGAAGCTTAAATTTTATAATGCAAATAAAGTTAGCGGCTTAAAAGTTTACGCTATAAAGTTCATGATTTTTATATATAAATTTCAGCTTTTAAATTATAGCAGTAAGCATAATCTAATATTTGTGAAAAAATTCAAAACCGATAAATATATGGCATTAATGATTGATGCTATGTTTAAAGATATGCAAGCTAATTTATCGCCGGCAGCTGACGTGTATAAAAATAAAAACCCTGAAATTGAAGAAGCCGTAGCCTGTATTGAGGCACTCGCTAGAGTACCGCAACAAGCGGTAAAATGGGGATATTTAACAACCAAAGAAACTATGCATGACCTTTATAAAATATATTATAACGAGGTTATACCTTCTTTAATTACTAGCTATAATGCTGTCACCGGTGAAGATTATAAACGTGATTTTAAAAAATCGAAAAACAGTTTCTTTTCTAAAATTGCTATCTTTAGTAACAAAAAGCTAGTACTGAAACCGGTTAGGGAATTATGAGCTATTTTAGTATGTCATTCTTGCGTGGATCAATTTCACCTCTGTCATACCGTGGCTTGACCACGGTATCCAGTTTAAAATGCTAAAATTATTAGTATTTTTTATTGTTTTTATGGACCCCGTGGTCAAGCCACGGGGTGACACAGTAGATTTTATCGGTCCACGCAACAATGCCAGGATGACACCGAGTGCGTTTTTATATCCACGCGGGCAATACCGCTAGGAATACAGAACGCTTTTTTTTAGAACAATATCTTTAACTTTAATGAACCTTGATGGCTAGTATATTTGCTGCGTAAATTACAGTTATACGTTGCAAGTAGCTCAATATTCTTATGGTAATCCTCCCATTTTTAATCACAGTAGAGAGTAGAGAGTTAAGCTGCCAAAGCTAATTTTTGTATTGGCGTTATACCACCTATAGCCATATTAGGTCTTTCGTTATTATAAGAC
>JBEGTS010000040.1:0-10845 GCA_041179265.1 Pseudomonadota bacterium | reverse complement strand
CAAAAAATGGTCCATGCCCATCCCAAATTGGAATGCGGCTATGGCTCATTTTTTAATAAAATTTGAAGAAAGAATATAGTCCTTTGGAAAAGTTTACACACTTAATTGGGAGGACTCCAATGATGAAGGAGAATTGTTATTAAATTTTGACAATAACGGTAATCATAATGAAGTAGAAAGCTTTGTTAGCGGGCATAATTTAGTGTTGCATGATTTTGCTTAGAGATTAAGTGTGTAGAGGCTCTAATGTCACATTCCTAGCCTAGGAATGACATATTGATCAGTAATAACATAACGCCATAGTTTATCCGTACCTTTAGTGATACCGATACGGGTAGTAGTAGAGTAGGGCAGCTTTAAGCCGATATCGCCAACAAAAAATTCGTTGTTATTTATAAGATCGCATTTATTGTGAGATATATTAATTCCAAGGTATTTGCATAATTTACCCGGACCATTTAGATATACCTTTGATACTTCAAGATTTGGTACGTCAAATTTCGGGATTCGCCTTTGCTCACGTATTATTATACGCTGTGCAGGCTTACCGCTTATTTGACTTCCAACTTTTGAAGTATCTGCGGTATATAAATCATTAGGTGAAATAACATGTACGCCTCTTATTAAGGTCGCAGCAGGGAAGCCTTCAGCTTCAGTTACGAAATTTAAACAATAATACATTCCGTAAATTAAATAGACATAGCTAAAACCCGCTGGACCAAACATTACATCTGTTCTTTTAGTTCGACCTCGTGCTGCATGACAAGCAGGATCATCCTGCCCTATATAACTTTCCGTTTCAGTAATGATAGCTGTTTTGCCTTGGAAATACAGAACTTTACCGATTAACTCAGTGCTTACTAAGTTAGTATCTCTTGCAAAAAATTCACGAGGTAAAGGGGTTAATTTATTCATGTTTTTGAAAAAAAATATTTAAGTTCTTATGCCATTTTGTAGGAGTGAAGTTAGTAATTTCATATTCAGCTATATTATTTATATAAAAAGGATCTTCTTTTAATATATCTTTAAGTTGACTTAGTTTTTCTATATTAGCTAAAATAATACCGCCAATTCTTGGATGTATAGGACCTGATAAAATAAAATATCCCTTATCATAATATTTATCTAAAAATTTTCTATGTTCCGTAATAAATTTTTCAACAGAAGAAAGGTCTAAGCCTAAGGTATATTTAAGATTTACAATAAACATAATTTATATTTTCTTATTAAATGATTTGGAATTTTTTATAGAGGTTGGAACAGCATCATACCCACTATTACAAAACGGTTGGCATTTGATTATTCTTTTGAAAGTAAGCCACAAGCCTTTAAGTGTGCCATGCGTTGCTATCGCTTCTTTGGCATATTCAGAACAAGTGGGGTGAAATCGGCAATTATTGCCAAGTAGTGGGGAAATGAAATATTGATAGAATTTAAGTAGTAATAATAAGATTCTAGTCATTTTGAAGCTTGTCTATTATTTCTTCCATTTTTTCTGCGGTTAGATCTTCATAGTAATCGTCGTTAATCTGTACTACAGGAGCGTTAATGCATGCACCTAAACATTCTATCTCGCTTAAAGTAAATTTTTGATCTTCAGTAGTTTCTTTAAGTTTTATACCTAATTTGTTGCAAGTTTCCATTATATTATCACTACCACCCAGCCAGCAAGGAGTAGTAGTACATACTTGGATATGATACTTACCGACGGGCTTTAAATTAAACATGGTATAAAAAGTTGCAACCTCATAAGCCCGAATATAAGGCATTTCTAGCATATTTGCGACATATTCGATCGCAGGAACAGAAAGCCAGCCGCCGTTTTGACGTTGTGCTAGATCAAGAAGAGGCAGTATTGCACTTCTTTTTCCATGTGGCGGATATTTCTTTATAATCTCTTCTGCTAGATTTAAATTTTTCTTATCAAATGTAAAATTTGTACTCATATGTTTTTTATGTTGTTCCTATGTGGATCGTTTTCACCGTTATTGCGAGGAAATTACGGAGTAATTGACGAAGCAATCTCAGGAGTTTGTTATTATTTCATGAGATTGCCACGCAGCCTACGGCTGCTTGCAATGACGGTTTAGTATCCACACTGGCAATATCTCCTCGCAATGATAAGTCTACCTATCTATTTCACCAAATACTATATCAAGCGTAGCTATAATAGTAATAACATCCGCCATTAAATGACCTTTGGACATAAAATCCAGTCCTTGTAAATGAGCAAAGCCCGGGGCTTTAATTCGGCATCTATAAGGTCTGTTACCGCCTTGTGAGTATAAATACACGCCAAACTCGCCTTTAGGAGCTTCTACGGCTTTGTAGGTCTCGCCGGCTGGGACGTCATACCCTTCTGTATAAAGCTTAAAATGATGAATCATTGCTTCCATTGACTCTTTCATTTTAGCTCTCGTTGGCGGTGTAATTTTCGGATCGTCGGTTTTCACTTCGCCTTTTGGCATTTTTTCTATACATTGTTTGATTATTTTAACAGATTCGTACATTTCAAGCATGCGGACGAAATATCTGTCGTAACAATCACCGTTTTTGCCTATTGGTACTTCAAAGTCCATTTCATCATATACGTCGTAAGGATTGGACTTACGTAAATCCCAAGCTATACCCGATCCTCTAAGCATAGGTCCTGAAAATCCCCACGCCATAGCTTCTTTTTGAGAAACAACTCCTATATCTACTAAACGTTGTTTCCATAATCTATTTTCATTTAGCAAGCTTTCGATATCATGAAGTTTAGGAGGAAACTGCTCTATAAACTTATCTATATCCTCAAGCAAACCGTCAGGCAAATCTTCGGCAACTCCCCCCGGTCTGAAGTAGTTTGAATGCATACGAGAGCCGGAAACACGCTCATAAAACTCCATGATCTTTTCTCGTTCTTCAAATAACCATAATAAAGGAGTAGTAGCACCGACGTCTAAAGCTTGGCTGCCTATATTTAAGGCGTGGTTTAGGATTCTTGTTAATTCCGAAAATAACACTCTAATAAATTGTGCTCTTCGTGGTACTTCGCATTTTAATAATGATTCGACTGCTAAAGCAAAGGCATGTTCTTGACACATCGGCGAAACATAATCAAGGCGATCAAAATAAGGTATAGCCTGCAAATATGTTTTATGCTCAATAAGCTTCTCGGTACCGCGATGAAGTAACCCAATATGAGGATCGGCATTATTTACTACTTCCCCGTCCATCTCAAGGATTAGCCTTAAAACTCCATGCGTTGCCGGATGCTGCGGACCAAGGTTTAAGGTTAAAGTTTTGGTGTTGTTAGTCATAGTATCCGTCATTGCGAGGAGCCGTAGGCGACGCGGCAATCCAGTTAAATAATTTCATCATATAAATCTTTCCAATTTACATTCATTTGCTCAATTAAATTAAGCTTTTTTACTCTTGTGCCTGATTTAATTTGTTTTTCTCTAGTTATTGCAGAATCCATAGTTTCATAAATTTCATAAAATACTAGTATTTTACAATCATATTTTTTACTAAACCCGTTAGTGGTATTATTTTTGTGTTCATATATACGTTTGATAAGATTAGAAGTTACTCCTACGTAAATAGTACCGTTTCGTTTATTAGCAATAATATATACAGTTGGTTGCTTCATAATTTTTTCTGGATTGCCACGTCGGGACTATGTCCCTCCCGCACAATTACTTCCCTGCCTTTTCATCGCCTGGCAGTACGTAAGTCGGGCGGTGCCAGTGAGAACTAAAATCAAACTCACGATATTCTATATCTAAATTAACCGGCTCATAAACTACTTTTTTTGTTTTTTCATCATATTTAACTTGCGTATAACCGGTTAACGGGAAGTCTTTACGCAAAGGATGCCCCTCAAATTCATAATCGGTTAGTATTCGTCTTTTATCGTCATTGCCGTCAAAATTTACTCCGTACATATCATAAACTTCACGCTCATACCAACAAGCAGCATTAAATATATTCATTGCTGAAGGTATGCTTTCTTTTTCAGATATATCTACTTTTATTATTAAACGCTTATTTAATTTTAGGCTTAGTAAATTATATACTACTTCAAATCGTTTAGCTCTTTCAGGAAAATCAGCACCAAATAAATCCGTAAGTACAGTAAAACGTAATTCTTCTGATTCTTTTAAAGCTTTTAAAAACGGTAGTAAAAAATTTGGCTCGATTTTATAAGCTAAGTAATCCTTAACCGTGACCGGAGTTATTAAAATGCTAGATTTAGCAGCAAGTTTTTCAATGATTTTTTCGAGCGTCATACTTAAAACCTGTAGTGCGTTTAATTTTCTTTTGTAGCTGCATAAGCCCGTAAATTAATGCTTCGGCAGTAGGAGGGCAGCCGGGGACATATATGTCAACCGGTACAATTCTATCACAGCCACGTACTACCGAATAGGAAAAGTGGTAATAGCCGCCGCCGTTAGCGCAGCTACCCATTGAAAGTACCCATTTAGGTTCAGGCATCTGATCATATACTTTACGTAGAGCCGGTGCCATTTTATTAGTAAGTGTTCCTGCAACTATCATGAGATCGGACTGTCTAGGGCTTGGTCTAAATAACATACCAAAGCGATCCATATCGTATCTACTTGCTGCTGCCTGCATCATCTCAACAGCACAACAAGCAAGCCCAAAAGTCATAGGCCACAAGGAATTAGCTCTTGCCCAACCTATAACATCCTCAACTTTAGTTAATAAGAACCCTCTATTGGAAAGCTCTTCGTTAAGCAGCTCGTCTTCTTGATAAAAGTTATTTTTCATATCACTACCAATCTAATGCTCCTTTCTTCCATTCATAAACAAAGCCGATAGTAAGTACGAATAAGAAAAACATCATTGAGAAAAAGCCTATTTTACCTATCATATTAAGGCTAATAGCCCAAGGCACTAAAAATGCGATTTCAAGGTCAAAGATAATAAATAAAATGGCCACTAAGTAAAAACGTATATCAAATTTTGATCTTGCATCGCTAAAAGGCTCAAAACCGCATTCATAAGGCTCTAGCTTATCTTTATTATATTTCTTTGTCGATAATAGATTAGGTAGAATCATTATTACACCGGAAATTAATACCGCAATACCGAAAAATATAGCAATCGGTAGATATTCCTGTAAAAGCTCTGAGTTTTGTAGCATATGTTTTTATTTATTATGTAATGTCACCTAGTTCGCTTGACCACGGGGTCTTGTGTTACAATTTGTATCTTAAGATAGATACCGCGATCAAGTCGCGGTATGACGCTATGTTTATCTATATTTACCTCAAATAGCATTAATTATCAACGACAATATCAGGTTTAACTAGTAACTTCATTAAAACTAGTACCCAAATACCGCTTGATATCCACCATATTTGCCAAATATTATATGAAATCATCCCTATAATATAATAATTTATAAAACATGCATAGGAAGTTGCTCTAAAAGTATTATTCTTTATATTATCGATTTGTTTTAGATATTTATAGATTAAGCTTAAAAATAATATTAGCCCTATTATACCGAGTTCAAGAGTAATTTGTAATACATTATTATGAGGGTGTAGCGGCAGTGGATGCCATTTTTCACCTTTATAATCGATCATTTCACTATCACCAGCTTCGATATATTTAGAAGAAGCGAAGCCATAGCCTAAAATTGGCTTTTCAATAATTGTGTTTGCAACAAAATGCCAAATAAATAAACGATGAGCAGCCGACGGCTGAGTAGCTAAATATTTTTCAGATAAATCTCGTGGTTCTATTTGTTTAGCTACAATAGGGAATAGCAATGAGCCGGTAATTAAACTTATTGCAATTAATTTAAAAAATATCGGCTTTATAAATCTTGCTAAAATAAATATTATTCCGCCTATACTGAATCCTAAAAAACTTGCTAAACTATCGGAAATACTTAGTAAATAAAGCACTAATATATATAGCATTAAGGCATGTCTTCTTTTACCGCTAGAGAGTAAAATTATGATTGCTACCCAAGCAGTAATTGAAAGTAAAGCACAGCCCCGATCTAGCATATATAAGCCAAAACTAGCTTTGAATATCTTAGTTAAAAAACCATGAGAAGAATATTCGATAAAAAATAATAATATTGCTGCAAGAATTCCGGATATTAAAGCTTTTTTGAACTGCAAGCGATTTTGAAAAGGAGCAGAATTACTAACGATAAATCCAAGAAATAAGAGTATGAAAACTTGAGTAAAAGTAACTACGCTATTAATAGGATGAATTGCAAATAAACAAGATATTAAGCACCAAGTGGTGAATAACATTGTCATACCGTGGCTTGACCACGGTATCCAGTTAAAAATATTAGTATGTTTAATTGGATTTTTGGATACCGTGGTCAAGCCACGGTATGACATACTCAGCAAAAAAATTGTAACAGTAGCTGCAGCTGATAAGCCCGCAAGCATACCAAGGCTTGGAATTAAAAATATTAAACTTGAAATTAAATACTGCATCTAAAAACAATCTTTAGCAAAAATTTCGTAAATTGGATGCTCAAATGTTGAAAGTGAAATGCTTGAAGAGGTTATCCATCCTTGAAAAAGTAAATTAGGATCTTCATCAATCTTATATTCCGTTATGGTCATCAACAAATAATTATCTTCATTATACGGATCAAGGTTTTTTATACATTTGTGTAATTTGATTTTTATATTACTGAAATATTTTTCTTCTCCAACTTTAAAATTAATTTCTTCGGAAGTAGCAGTAATTTTATTTAGAGCGATAATTTTACCGTTTGTGTAATTCTTAAATTCAGAACTATTATTAATGTTATCGTTTGGATTTAAAATAGGATGGTTTTCATCAAGAGGGATAAATACGTCATTTTCAATATCTTCGGTTGTAGTAACCGACTCTAAATTTTCTGCGAATATAGAAGAATGAGAACATATAATAATGACAAAAATAATTCGTAATAGTTTCATAGATAAAAATATATGTTTTTAGAAATTATATACTATAGGGGATTAATGGCAACGATAATTTATGGTATATGTCATACCGTGGCTTGACTACGGTATCCAGTCTTTTTTTTGTTTTTTTCTGGACCACGTGGTCAAGCGAACTAGGTGACAGTAAGCCCACGGTATGACACAGTAATATGATCCACTCTAAAGAACTCTTAAATTCTATTTTACGTCAGGATTTTCACAGCTTTATCATTAAGGTATTTAATACTATTAATCCTGGAGCAAAGTATTACCCAAGTAAACATATAAGAATAATTACCGATTATTTAAATGCCGTGCAAAGCGGTGATATTAATCGTTTAATAATTAATATACCACCGAGGAGTTTAAAATCTATTTGTGTAAGTGTTGCTTGGCCTGCTTATTTACTTGGGGCGAGTCCCACCAAAAGAATTATGACTGCTAGCTATTCACAGATATTAAGTATTAAGCACTCATTAGATTGTCGGTTTATTTTAAATTCCGATTGGTATAAAGAGCTTTTCCCAAATACTATCCTTAGTAAAACTCATAATCAAAAAAGCAAGTTTTTAACGACTGCTAACGGCTTTAGATTTGCAACATCGGTTGGAGGGTCGGCAACAGGTGAGGGCGGTGATATACTTATTATTGATGATCCTCATAACCCTACGCAGATTCATTCTTATAAAATACGTAAGAAAGTTATAGATTGGTTTGAGCAAACTTTTGTTAGTAGGTTAAATAACCGTAATTGCGGTGCTATAGTTTTAGTTATGCAACGGCTTCATACGGATGATTTGTCCGGTTATTTACTTAATAATGGCAATTTATGGCATCATTTAAAAATTCCAGCGATTAGCATTCAAGATTATTCCTTTAAATTAACGACTAATAATAGAGATAAAGAATATCAATATCTTAGTGGTGAGGTGTTAGATAGCTATAAAGAACCTTCTGATTGCTTAGCAAAATTAGAACAGGAAATAGGTAGTTATAATTATAATGCTCAATATTTGCAAGAGCCTATAGCTATGGGGTCATCTCTGCTTAATATGGAAGATATTAGCTTTTATGAAAGTCTACCTGAGAAGTTTGATTATTTTATTCAAAGTTGGGATACGGCAATTAAAGTTTCCGAAGATTCCGATTATAGTGTTTGCACTATATGGGGAATTTTAGATCAGAAATATTATCTAGTATCATTAACACGGAAAAGGATTAATTATCCCGAGCTTAAGAATTTGACGGAAAAATTAGCCAAAGAATATCAGCCAAGATTTGTACTAATCGAAGATAAGGCAAGCGGTCAGCAATTAATTCAAGATATAGGGTTTTTGGGTGATAATATTAGAGTGATAGGAATTAAGCCAAGGCTTGATAAAGTTACAAGATTTGCCTCGGTAGTTCCTTTATTTCAAGCTGGTAGTGTTCTAATATCTAGACAATCAAGCATAATTTTAAAGGAATTGCTAAATTTCCCTCATATTAAAAATGACGATATAGTAGATTCTGTTAGCCAATTCCTGAATTTTATGAAAGATAAATCGCTAAAGCAGCCTGCAAGGATTAGGAGTTTAATATAAAAATAGTTGCTTTTTTGGATGGATGTTGGTAGTATCACAGCTTGTCATACCGTGGCTTGACCACGGTATCCAAAAAAATAAAAAAGACTGGATCCCGCTACAAGCTCGCGGGATGACACAGTAAAAAGGCTGGGTAGCAAAGTGGTAATGCCGTGGACTGCAAATCCTCTATTCGTCGGTTCGATTCCGACCCTGGCCTCCATTATAGAAATTAAAAAATTTTATGGAATTTATCTCGCAATTCCTAGAAATGCTCTTAGCAGAAAAAGCATTATCAAAAAATTCCATACTTAGCTATAAGCGTGACTTATTCGATTTCCAAAACTATCTTGCTAAACAAAAATTATCAGAATTAAATATAACCACGGAAAATATCAGAAATTGGATTGAGTATTTAGCAAGTAGTGATTTACAAGCTCGTTCTATCAACAGAAAAATCTCAACTATAAAAAGCTATTATGAATTTTTAATTAGCGAAAATCATACCAAATTAAATCCGGTTCTTAACGTAGATTTACCGAAATATCAAAATAAACTTCCTGAAATATTGTCTATAGATCAAATTAAATCGCTACTTGAATATTGCTCCCAAGATGCTACGCCGGAAGGGATCAGGCTTAATGCTATGATTCATTTGCTTTATGCTAGCGGTCTTAGAGTCTCGGAGCTGGTTAGTCTTAAGCTTACTGATATTTTGACTAATAAAGTGTCAGGAGGGGGAGTTAAAAAAGTATTCTCTGTACTTGGTAAAGGTAATAAAGAAAGAATTATAGTAATAAATGAGCAAGCAATTAGCAGTATTACTAAATATCTTGAGACTAGAGATATTTTTGTAAATAAAGCTAAACCAAAAAATCTCATTTATTTATTTCCGTCATCAGCATTAGCTGGTTATATGACTAGGCAAAATTTTGCAATTCTGTTAAAATCTGCCGCTCTTTATGCAGGGCTTAATCCTGAATATATTTCTCCGCATATATTACGTCATAGCTTTGCAAGTCATCTGCTCGAGGGCGGAGCAGACTTAAGAGTGATTCAAGAGCTACTTGGTCATGCTGATATATCTACAACCCAAATATATACTCATCTTCAAACTAATCATCTAAAAAAAGCATTATTGCATCATCCCCTCAGTAAAAATTAATTTATTTCAATCTTTTTATAAAGTACTTGTTAATATTCTTTAACTAAATATAATACGCCTTTTTAATTTAAGAAATAAATTATATGAAGCTAAAAGAAATTATGCTCTCTTGTATTAGTAAACCTAGAGAAATTGAAGAAAAATATCCTAGATTATATCAAAAGAAAAAAGTAGAATTCAATGTTTATTCCGGGTTAGGTCAAAAAAACTTAGAAAGAGAAGATTATTTAAAGTTAGTTCAAAAGGTCAATAATGAAGATAAAATCTTTATAGCTGGAATAATTAACAATATTTTGCAAAAGAAAGTTACATTCGAGGATTTAAAAAATTTAAAAGAATTAAAAAAAGAAAATAAAGAACTTTTTCTTGAAGATTTAAAATTGCTAGTATGTGATGAGGCATTACATGAGCTTAATAAAAAAATAATGAAATATGCTTTAGATTTAGTTGATTCTAAAGATTTGTCTTTTTTTCTTCGTATACCTGCAAGTGCTATATTTCGTGATCTACTTTTTTTAGAAGCAAAAGGAAGCGGGTTTGCTGTAGCAATTGATATAAAAGGAACTTTGAAAATTAACTTTCCTAGCGGGATACTTGAGCTTTACGAGCTATTAATTAATAATTTTTATTCGAAAAAATTTGAAGAAAAGGAATTGCAAAAAAAATTATATGAAGAATTGTCACCTGATTTAGAAATTCCTTTTGAAAAACTAATTGAAGAAAAGGAATTGCAGAAAAAATTATATGAAGAATTGTCACCTGATTTAGAAATTCCTTTTGAAAAACTAAATTTTATTGAAAATTTTATTGAATGCTTAAAAGAATTTTATATTAAAAATAGTTTAGCACAAAGCATAATGTGTTTATTTGTAAGTAAATATATCGAAGAACATGATGTAGCAAAAGAATTATTTGAGTCAGAGAGGTTTAAAAAAGTAAGGGAATTAGAAAAATTTAAACCATATTACGATATTAATAAGAGTGATGAAGTAGATAGTTATGTATTTAATTGTATATTAAATGATGTAAAAGGTGTTTATATTAATAATTTGGTTCTGTCGCATCTATTGCCAAGAACAGAGTTATAGGATATAAAGAGCTAAAAAGTTAGCAGTATGGGATTTCAAATAACACCAAAACTTTTGAAGTATTTTAAAGGATT
>JBEGTS010000039.1:0-7898 GCA_041179265.1 Pseudomonadota bacterium | reverse complement strand
GACCAAAAAATGGTCCATGCCTATCCCGAATTGGAATGCTGCTATGGCTCATTTTTTAATAAAATTTGAAGATAGAATCTAGGCCTTTGGAAAAGTTTACACACTTATTTGGGAAGACTCTTTTTTATGCAACAAAATTTACAAGCAGCATAAAAATTTAAAGGGTGGAGGCAAGCTGGAGTCTGTCCTTGCTTAATTAATGTTATACCATACTCTACGTTTTACAGCGGCCCCTATAGAGCTTGCTTATTATCTTTCCCTAGTTTTAGAATTACTTCTCAAACGTGTAGATGACACGGCAGCAGTAGTGTTTGTAATGCTTTGGTCTTTTAATGCATATTTTGTAATTAACTGCACCATCCGTTGATTCTTTGTTAACATTGCTGCTTGTAATGGTGTGGTACCATCTTTCAAAGCTTTACTCGAATCAGCTCCTGCATCTAATAGTTTTTCTACTACCTCTAGATGTCCTGCGTGGGCTGCAACAAATAAAGGAGTCCTACCTGTATTATTAGGTTGATTCACATTTGCTCCCTGCTTTAACAGCTCTTCTACTACCTTTATATGTCCCCTTTGTGCTGCAACAAGTAAAGGAGTTATACCCATATTATCGGTTTTATCGATCTCAGCACCATGTTCTAATAGTTTTTCTACTACCTCTACATGTCCATTTTCAGCTGCGATCAATAAGAGGGTTATGCCTACATTCTTGTCGGTTTTATCAACCTCAGCACCTTTCTCTAAGAGTTTTTCTACTACCTCTACATGTCCATTTTGAGCTGCGGTCCATAAGGGAGCTATACACTTATACTCATCGGTTTTATCGACCTTAGCACCATGTTCTAAGAGCGTTCCTACTATTTCTATATGCCCCTCTTGTGCTGCGATCCATAAGGGAGTTATACCCTTATCTTTATCGGTTTTATCGACTTCAGCACCATGTTCTAAGAGCGTTTCTACTATTTCTATATGCCCCTTGTGAGTTGCTATATATAATGGTGTAACACCTAATACTATACTATTCAAATCTACTTCATTACGCTGAATAACAGGTATATATTCTTTAAATAAATCTGGATTTTTAATATTATTATTACTTAAATATATAGCTATTCCTAGTGCTAAATTTTTTGCTTCTTCATCACTTAATTCAATTTTTGTTTCATCTGATTCTTTAAAGTTAGATTTAAAATATCTTAGTTCTTTAGCTTTTTTAAATTCTCTGTTATTTTCAATCTTCCTAATATCTTCAGCAATAAAATCAGTAAAAACAACAGTTAAATCATTAGTATGCTTAAATTTTTTAACAACATCTTTTAATGTTTCAGGTTTCAGAGTGCGAGCAGTCTTTAGATGAATAGTATCTTTAGGATCAGACGTAGGATTAAAATTAAATGTTGAAGTTTGAAAAGAATATTTTTGCTCTTCAACCCATCTAGTATAAATATCTTTGTTAGGATTTTCTAAGTAATTTTCTAACGATTTTTTGTTAGTATAATTCTCTAAAGCTTCTAATGAGGTATTTTTAGAATTAACATGGGTAACTAAAGTATTCCCTTTCCCTAAAATATGTGCTGCTTTATTGCTACTCCCTCCATAACAAGACCATAAATGCCATTCTGCAACTAATTCTTGTTTCCCTGAATGCTGAACTAGAATATCTTTTAAGTCCTCTAAAAAACCTTCTGCTTTAACACCAAATATACGATGTTGCTTTTGCTCATTTCGCCCCCCATGAGCATTAATATCAATACGAACATTATCTGCCAATGTAACATCTTGAAGCTTTTCTTTAATTAATTCTAACGTTACATCACTTGCTCCATCACCAATACATAATACTCCTTCCCTACTACTTAATTCTTTTAATTCGCTATCTATAGGCAGATCATTTCCAATAATCATAATTTCATTAATTGGAGTTTTTGGCATAAAATTACCTTATTAAATTATATCACCGGTTAAACTATTAAACGTAACCTTAATAATTTTACTTCAATAGTTTTACTAAGTAAATTTTTATTAAGATTTGTAATGTATAAAAATTACGTATAAGAAATTTTAAGAACAAAATAGATATTTAATTAGAAGATGCGTAAATGAATTGAGATTGATGAAGAATTACTAGAAAGATACAACATTATCTAACCTTTCTTTGAGTGCCGAAAAGCTTGACTTTATGCTACGTTCGCCGTTTGATGCCTTTGTAGAAATACCGAAAAATAAAGAATGGTGGGTGATAGTGGACTCGAACCACCGACCTTTACGATGTCAACGTAATGCTCTAACCAACTGAGCTAATCACCCTTATAATTTTAAATTCTATATTTATTGCATAATGTACTAGATTTCAAGCTTTATTTACACTATTTATAATATTTTATTATTTAATCTATAATTTTATGTTGGATTTAAAAACTAAAGCCTTTGATTTTTCTCAAAATTTTACTATTTCTCTCGACGGTCCTGCGGCTTCAGGTAAAGGGACTATTGGTTTAATACTGGCTGAGAAATTTTCTCTTAAATATTTTCAGTCAAGTATTGTTTATAGACAGCTTGCTTTTGATTGTATTAGTCAAAAAATAGATGTCATAGATATAGATACGGTAATTGCTTTATCTAAAGAATTAAAACTCAACAATAATCTTGATTTAGAGAATGAGAATATAGGGGATATAGCATCACAAATTGCCGTAATAAGTGAAGTTAGAAATAATCTAAACAAATACCTGATTAATCTAGTAAAAACAACGCCAAGAATTATTATGGAGGGTAGGGATATAGGAACCGTTGTTGCTCCTGATGCTGATTTAAAGATTTTTATAACTGCAAATCCTCATGTTAGGGCTGAAAGACGATATAAGCAGTTGCAAGCAAAAGGAAAAGCATGTATACTCGATGAGATTTTACAGCAAATAATATTGCGAGATAAAAGAGATAAAGAGCGGGAGACGGCACCGTTACTACCGGCTTCAGATGCTTTAATTATCGACACTTCAGAACTTTCGGCTATGGAAGTCGTAGAAGAAGTAATAAATTACATAAAGAATAAAATAACTTGAAAAAGTGCTAGGTTATTTTATTCAATTTTATTAACCTTTTAAAAAAATTTTATTAGTTTAGGCTCTGTGAACATTTCTAATTGATTTGTTATTTTGAGGTATTTTTTAGCGAAAATTAATAAGATTTTTGCAGGAATAGTTATTCATATTTCAAAAAAATCTTATAATTTGCAGCAAAAAATAACCAAAATTAAATCTTTTTAGAAATGTTCACAGAACCTCTAGCACTTTAGCTAATATTACGAGAAAAATATGTCAACAAAACTAAAACAACGATTTGTTCCACAACTTGCAGCAATTAATCACGAATTTGAAGAAGATTTTTCTAAAATGCTTGAAACCGTTGATACAAGCCATATAAAAGAAAAAACGGTAGTTAAAGGTCAAGTAATCGAAATAAAAAACGATATGATTATTGTTGACGTTGGATTAAAAAACGAAGGTAGAATACCTAAGTCTGAATTTTTATCTTTACCTGAAGTTGGGGACGTAGTTGAAGTTTTCATCGAGAAAATTGAAGGACGTAACGGCAGAACGATATTGAGCCGTGAAAAAGCAGTTAAAGAAGAATTATGGGGACAACTAGAAATCATGTGTTCCAAGGGCGAATTTGTCGACGGTACGATTTTCGGGCGTGTGAAAGGAGGCTTTACCGTAGATTTATCGGGCGTAGTAGCATTCTTACCGGGAAGCCAAGTGGACGTCAGACCTATTAAAGATCCTAATTCTATAATGAATATCAAGCAACCGTTTAAAATTTTAAGCATGGATAAAAAGCTTGGTAATATAGTAGTTTCTAGAAGAGCTATCTTAGAAGAGTCACGTTCCGAAGCTAGAGACGAGATGCTATCCAAAATTAAAGAAGGAATGATTTTAGAAGGAACCGTGAAAAATATTACTGATTACGGGGCATTTATTGATCTTGGAAGTGTTGACGGTTTATTACATTTAACTGATATTTCTTGGGGTAGAGTTAACCATCCTTCAGAAGTGCTAGAATTTAACCAAAAGGTTAAAGTAATGGTTATTAAGTTTGATGAAAAAACCAAAAGAATATCACTCGGTATAAAACAACTTGATTCTAACCCATGGGAAAAAATTAAAGAAGAATTCCCAGTCGGTAAAAAAATGATCGGGAAAGTTACAAATTTTGCTGATTACGGCGTATTTATAGAATTAAAAGACGGACTTGAAGGACTTGTTCATTCAAGTGAAATCAGTTGGTTAAAATCTAATCAGAATCCTAGAAAAACGCTAACTATCGGTCAAGAAATAGAATTCGTAGTTTTAGAGGTTGATACTGAAAAGCATCGTGTTTCTTTAAGTATTAAACAATGCCAAGAAAATCCTTTGATAAAGTTCGCCGAAAATAATCCTGTCGGTACTATAATTAAAGCACCGATTAGAAATATTACGGATTTCGGTATTTTTGTTGCACTCGGTAATAATATGGACGGTATGATTCATGAAGGTGATATTAGCTGGGAAGATAAGGGAACAGAACTTCTAAAATCGTATAAAAAAGGTGACGAAATAGAATGCAAAGTTTTAGCCATTAATATTGAAAAAGAACAAGTTAGTTTAGGTATAAAACAATTATCGCCAAATCCATATCAAGAAATCAGTGACGAATATAAAAAAGGCACAATAGTTAAAGCCCTTATAACAGAAGTTAAAGATGATGGACTCGAAGTACTATTAAACAATAAAGTAGCAGGTTTTATTAAAAGAACTGAACTATCGGATGAAAAAGACGAGCAGAAACCTGAAATGTTTAAAGTAGACGAAGAAATAGAAGCTAAAGTTGCTTCTATTGAGAAATCAACCGGTAGAATTTTATTATCGGTAAAAGCTCATAAAATAGCAGAACGTCAAAAAGCTCTCAAAGAATACGGGTCTAGTGATAGCACTACCAATATGGGAGATATACTTGCGAATGCTTTAGAAGATAAGAAGTAATAATCTATAAGTCATTGCGAGGAGAAACTATAAGTTTCGACGAAGCAATCTCAGGAGTTCTATGCTATTCATGAGATTGCCACGTCGGTTATTAAAATAACCTCCTCGCAATGACAAAAAGTTATTTAATTCATCAATTTCAGGAGAAAATATTTAATGTCGTACGTACCGATAGTAATCGAACAAACATCACGCGGTGAGCGTGCTTATGATATATATTCAAGATTGTTAAAAGAGCGTATAATCTTTGTATGTAGCACTGTTGAAGATCATATGGCAAACTTAATCGTTGCACAATTATTGTTTCTTGAAGCAGAAAATCCTAAAAAAGATATATATATGTATATCAATTCCCCTGGAGGAGTTGTAACTGCAGGTCTTGCGATTTATGATACAATGCAATACATAAAGCCTAAAGTAGCTACATTATGCATAGGTCAAGCTTGTTCTATGGGGGCATTTTTACTTTGCGGGGGTGAAAAAGGAATGCGTTATAGTTTACCTAATAGCCGTATTATGATCCATCAACCGTCAGGAGGTTACCAAGGACAGGCTACCGATATAGAAATTCATGCTCAAGAAACCATGAAAATCAAAAGGTTAATTAACGGGTTATATAGTAAGCATACCGGTCAAGATATAAAATATGTAGAAAAAAGTATGGAACGTGATAATTTCATGTCACCGGAAGAAGCAAAAAAATTTGGATTAGTAGATAATATAATTTCTTCTAGAGATGCTATGACACTGTTAACAAAATAAAGATTAAATTTTATAAAAAAATATTATAGATTTAATTTGATTATTATAGTATAAGGAAATTAATTTGTTATCGGGGTCATAGCTCAGTTGGTAGAGTGCTTGAATGGCATTCAAGAGGTCGAGGGTTCGATTCCCTCTGGCTCCACCAATCAAAAATTTTTGATAAATTTATAAATATAGCTAAATTCACAGAGCTTTCTACAAGATGGACTTGGCTAGTTATCAATATCTTTCCAAATACGCCAAACATCTTCACGCTTAACATCCACTAAGTTAATTAAGAGGCTATAAAATGAATAAAGTAATTACACAATTATCAGAAATTAAATTAGTTGGTATTACAGCTCGCACCTCAAACGCCGCAGAAATGAACGCTGATACTGCAAAAATAGGGGTAACAATGCAAAGATTTTTTGCAGACAAGTTACAAGACAAAATCCTAAATAGAAAAACTCCGGAAAAAATTTTTGCAGTTTATACAAATTATGAGAGTGATGCTACTGGGGAATATACTTATTTTCTTGGAGAAGAAGTTATTTCTTTTGAAAATATAGATAAAGAGTTTTCGACTCTTACTATTCCAATGCAAACTTATGCAAAATTTACATCCATTCCTGATCAAATGCCTAAAGTCGTTATTGATATGTGGCAAAAAATATGGCAGATGGATACAGCAATGTTAGAAGGAGAAAGAGCTTACGTAGCTGACTTTGAAATATATGATGAAAGAAGTAGTGATTCAAATAATGCTGTAGTTGATATTTATATTGGTATACTCGATGAACCCCCAAAATTGGCTACGTCGTCTTTGTAAGTCCTCAGATGCTCACGTATTATTATACGCTCCGCTCCTCGGCTTACAGACTCCTTGCTCTTTTCCAAGTTGATCTTCGTATACTGACTCTTTATTTCACAAGAGTATATTAAAAATACTTAAACTAAGCTATATGCTTTATCGGCAAGCTTTAAAAATAACTCATTTTCTATTCCATCCTCAAGATTCCAACAGATCGCTAACATAAGCTGTACAAAATACCAGCTTCTAACCTCTTGTAATTTAAAGCCAAAATAATTTGCTGCAAATTCGGTATCTTTCTCTATATCCATAATAAATGCCCATACTTCATTTATAGGATATCCAATTACTCCTTTAGGATCAATTACTACCCACTTCTTAGCGTTTTGTAGTATATTCTCATGATGTAAATCACCATGAAGTAAAATTTGAGGTTCAGAATTTTGAAGAAGCTCATCTCTCAATTTTCTTGCCTTTTGTAAATAAGTTTTAGGCAAATCCCATTCTTTATCTAAAGCTTTTAGCTGATCCTTGATATTAGGGAATTGATGAATTTTTGGTATAGATGCTCTATGAAGCTTATTCATAACAGAGCAAACTATAGCAATTTTATTTTTTGATGAATATTCTTTTAAAGAAGCACCTGATACCGCTTTCTCAAGTAATAAAGCATTATCTTTTTGAGCTAGAGTAGCTACAGCCCCAAAACCTGAAAAAGCTTTTAAAGCTTCCGCTTCATTTACTAAGTCTTTAGCAGCAAAACTTAGTTTCAGTATAATAGGTTTATTATTTTGATACCCTGATAGAACATAATTGAAAGATAAATTATCTATAGGCCTAAGGTTAGACAAATTCCATTCTTTAGTTAATTCTGCTACAATTTCAGGTAGCTTTTCAAGCCAAATTTCTCCTTGCTCTTTATATATACTAATTATATTGTTTTTGAATCTATCCATACTATAGATTATATATATGAATATCCATTCTGAAAAAGCTAATTTAACTCACAAAGAAATTATTTTTATAGTGAATACATTGAATTAGTTAAGAATGTCTTTCCACCTTTTATATAAATTAATTACGTAAGTAATTCGCTATTGGCAATACTCTATCCTCATTTGCTAAAGCCCTGACTAGACTTTTTGCTACTATTAGGCGTATTAATAGGCACAATAGATTTACGTTCTTCTTGATTTTTGGCTCTGTCCAAATAAGTGTGTAAAGTTCTCAAAGGTTATATAAAGGAAAATATAACAAAAAGAGGGATTACAATGACAGAGAAACAAAATGCTGCAATGAATCAAGCGATAGATTTATTG
>JBEGTS010000038.1:0-5995 GCA_041179265.1 Pseudomonadota bacterium | reverse complement strand
GTAAAATTTCAGGTTCAATTAATAAACGTGACGATACAGTAGATTTTAGTCTTAATATTGATAATAATGATTATGGTTTTAAATTATCGCAAATTTACAAAGATTTTAAGCTTACTAGCGGTAGCGGTGAATATCAGATTAAAAATTTAGCATCAGTAATGTATAGTATATTACCGGACTTAAATCATCTTTTTAATAGATTTAATCAAAATGAGGCAATAAACGTTAAATTTAATATTTCAAATAATGAAGATGAAATAGAGCTAAAAGACATATTAATAGCATCGTCTTTTATTACCGGTAACGGATTTGTTAACATTGCTAAAAATGATAATATTACTACTAATTTGAAACTAGATTTTCCTAAAATAGATCTAAGTTCGTTAATTTCTCAAAATGCAGGGGTAACATTTACTACTTCTCCTTCAAATATTAGATTTATTTTTGCCGATAAATTACTTAAAGCAGACGTGACAATTAACGAAATAATTTTAAGTAATAATGAAGCACTAGAAAAAATAGCCTTTTCTTCTAACTTATCACAGGGTACTTTAAAGATAAATGAATTTTCAGGTAATATTAAGTCAGGCGGAGAATTTAAGCTTACAGGTAGCGTAACGCAGAATTCCGTCAGAAGTATGTTTGATGGACAGGTATATTTAAAGCACAATGATATAAATTCGTTACTGAATATTTTAGGATTTAACGATGTGACTATTAAAGAAGCTATTCCTTTTAGCTTATCGTCAGATTTAAAACTCACTTTAATAGATTTATTTTTTAAAAATTTATTACTTAAAACGGATAATTTAAATTTATCAGGAAATTTTTCTAGTAAATTTATTGCTCAAACACCTCGTCTAGATGCTACGCTTAATATATCTTCGCTTGACTTAGACAGTCAAACTTATCCGATAATTTCACCACTTATTGAGTTTACAAAAAATTTAACCAAAGATATGAAAACTCTAGATTATCCAAGTAAATTTATTCCTATTAGAACAATAGGATATTTAGCTAATTTAGATATTTTGATAGATAGCGTTAAGTATAACGATCATATATTTGACAAAATGAATTTGCTTGCTAAAATTGTACCCGCTAATATCAAAATTAGTAATTTAGATTTTAAAACCGCAGGCGGCTATTTATCAACTAGCTGGAACTTGGATGCATCGAGTGTATTACCGTCTTTAACCGTAGAAATTAAGGACGGTAATCTTACTACTAATTTATTATCACCGGCAGGGATGCTTAATTTAAGAAATAAATTAGTAAATGATTATAGTTTAGATAAAGCTACCTTACAAGTTTCCGGTACATTGTCAACATTATCACAAAATGATTTGATATTAAAAAATGTTAAATTTTATGTAGCAAATAATAATAATCTATTGCAGTTTAATAATATTGAAGCAGAATTATTAGGCGGTAAGTTTCAAGGTAGCGGTAATATTTTACTGGAACCTTATTCTATAAATCTCGTATATGCTTTAAATACAATAGATTTAGATAAAGTTTCGGCTCTTATGCCTAAAATATTTACTGCAAGTAGTGGAGAAGTAAGTATAAGCGGTAGTTTAGGGACTAACGGTAATAGCCTTCAAAGCCAGCTATATAACCTTACTACAAAATCACAATTTGCTATAAATAATATAGATATTAATAATTTTGCAATTGATTCTTTTATAGAAAAAATTAATACAGCTGCTTATAAGGTGCAAAATTTAGATAAAGACATAAATAGTGCTGTAACCGCAGGACAAGAGAATATTAGAGGTATAAGTGGTGATATTGAATTACAAAAAGGTATTGCCCTTTTAAAGAAAGTAAAATTTGCAACACAATATAGTAGCGGTGCGGCCTCTTTTGCAATTAATATATATAATTTTGATATGGATGCGTCTAGTATTTTATCATTTTATGTGCCGGCAAGACTTGTTAAGTTAAATACATCAAATACGAGTTCCGATAAAGATGTTTTGGGACATCTGAATATAAAAATGCAAGGGAGTATTTTTGCTCCTAAGAAAACTTTTGATAGTAGTGAGCTAAAAAAATTACTTATACCACAAACACAAGAAGCTACTAATTCAGTTAACCATTAAAGAATAAAAAATAAATGACTAATACAAAAATTTTAGAAGAAAATATTAGCTTTGAAGAAGCTTTAAGAGAGCTTGAGGAAATTGTAAAAAAGATAGATAACGGGCAAGAGAACCTAGAGACGGCAGTTAATAGCTTTGAAAGAGGTATTTTACTTAAGAATCATTGCGAGAAAAAACTAAAGGAGGCTCGGTTAAAAATCGAAAAAATTACTAAACTTGCTGATTCTACGGTGGTCTTAGAAGAGACGGAGATTTAGAAAGTTGTGTATACTAAATCGTCATTGCGAGCGACTGAAAGGAGCACGGCAATCCAGAAAAAATAATAAAAAAATTCTGTAAATCAGAATTTTTTACTGGATTGCTTCGTCGAAACTTGCAGTTTCTTCTCGCAATGACGATTTTGGCGTCCTATAACTACTCAGAAATATCTAAAAGTAGGAAAAAGTAATGAGAAATAAAGAGAATATATCAAATATAATACTAGATGCTGAAGAAAAAGCATTGCTGGAGTCTTTTGAAAATGATGAATGGCAAAGAATTAAAAATTTTGAACAAGAGAAGCATATAGCACAAGTGGCGGCAGCTAATTATTTAAAAAAAGATACTCGAATAAATATTCGTATTTCTAGTAGTGATTTAATGAGAATAAAACAAAAAGCTGCTTATGAGGGATTACCTTATCAAACTCTTATTTCTAGTATATTACATAAATATTCAGCAGGACATAGTTAATAATGCCTATGTTTAATCATATAATTGACTTTATCTATACCGTTCCTAATGTTGTTTTATTCATCATAATAAATATTGTTTTGATGAGTTTTTGTACCGGATGTTTATATTTAACAAAATACGTTATTCCTAATAATTTTCAAAAAGAAGAGCTTGGTAGTCTTGGCGGATTTTTATCGGGAGTAGTAGGTAGTATGTATGCAGTATCTACCGGTTTTGTATTAATTTATTTACTAGGTAATTTTAATAAAGCCCAGGAAGGGGTAGCAGCAGAATCTATAGTGTTGATGAGGCTTGCAGATAGTGTAGGTTGGCTTCCCCATGAAATGAGGCCTGCAATTTATCTAGATATTAAAAATTATACCAAAGACGTAATGCAGCGTGAATGGCAATTAATGAAAGATGGCAAGAAAATCGGTCATGAAGCTCTTAGTTTTCTTCAAGATATTAATAAGCAACTACAAGCTTATAAAGCAAGCGAGCAAATGCAGCTATTTACCAAGCAGGAAATCATTGAGGAGATAAAAGAGCTTTATACCGTAAGGTATAACAGGATTAAAATGTCCTATTTTTCCTTAAATATTCAATATTGGGTAGTTGTATGTATAATGACTGCTATTAATTTAATTTTTGTCTGTATGCTTGGCACCAAGCTTTATTTACACAAGATTTCGGTTGGTTTAGTTTGTATTACTTCATCATCAATGCTCTTTTTACTATTCATACTCGACAAGCCTTTTCGAGGTCCTTTCGCCGTTAATCAATACGATCTTATTAAGGCTATACATTATATCGAACGCCTTAATTAAACTTTGTCTATCTACTCTTCATTTATCAGAAGTATACTTAGTTAGCAATGTCTATATCTTAATAAATCTTTAAGATAAATTTATTTTCACTTTACTTTATTAATAATTTTTATATAATGCCTTATTATTTTAATTAAATATTAATATCTTAAAGTTTTATTATGAAAAAATCACAAACTAATCTTACAGTTCCTCAAGAGGATAATAATCAGATTACTTTTCTCCCAAGCGAAAAAATTGTCTCAGAACATTCTATATCTAGCATGAAAGCAATCATAAAAATACTACCGGAAAAAGATACACAATATTATCGTAGTTCTATACCATTTTTAGATAATCTAGATTATATAGGAGAAATAATTCTTTTTTGTATTAATCGTGTAGCTGCATTAAAGAAAGCGGAAGAAAGAGCGATAAAAGAAAAACTAATAGAAGAAATGATGGGAGAAGTATTTGGGAAATTTGAACACTTAGAATATAGTAACCATAAATTGTTTCGTAATTACAAAGTATTAAAAACAAAAGATCCTAAGAAATTTATATATAAGATACCTTCTTTAGATCTAGATAATCGCATGAGAGAATGTATTATTGGAGAAAAAGAATCAACAAATTCTATTGATAAATTTGAGAAAATTAAAGCAATAAATGCTGCATTAACACCAAGTTTAGCAAACGATAATATTAAGAATGCTGCGAACATTATTAAAGATTTATTAGAAAATTCTAAAGAAATTCTAGATTTATTTTCCCAAGAACCGGCAAAATATCAACATACTCTTAAAATAATTATTTCTGCAATTCAGTGTATAGAACCAAAATTTCAACTTAAACCAGTAATAGTATTAAAAGAGCATTTAAAGGAAAATCCCGTTGCGTTATTGCATGCTTCAAAAGTACTAATGGATAACGAGTTCTATGAAAAAGCAATAGAATTACTTGAACCGAAATTATTAAATATTACTTCAGCTGATAAGATAATAGCTAACTGTATGTATAATTTAGGTTTATCTTACATGGAATTAGGAAAATTTACAAAAGCAGAGCAATATTTTTTAGCTATTTTGCGGGGTGGATTTGCTGATGAAGAAACAATAAATAACTTATGGTTTATTTATACAGCTACCGATAGAGTAGAGGCAGCAAAGGAATTATTACCTAATTTTTCATCCGAGAGCAATAAAACTTTGCACAGCTTATCTTTAGACATACAAAAAATTAATAACAAAAGTTTAAAATTAATTAATAAAAATAATAAAAAAACTTTACCTGATAGTTTTTCTAAATTTTATAAATGTTACGAATATATAAGTAAATATAATGGTTATTCGAATATTGAAAAAAATGAAAATCAAAAAAAATTATATGATGAGTTAAAACGAATTATTGATTCAACAAAACTAAATAAACTATCTCAACTTTCTGTTGCACTTTACACAAAACAAAATGAAATAGCTTTAGATCTTTTAAAAGAAATGCCTAAAGGTTTTTTTGAAACATTTCCTAACTTAATAAGGCTTAAAGCTTTACTTGATCCAAATTCAATATTATCTCTACAGGAAAAATACGGAAATATAGATAACGAAGAGAATAAGGTTATTTTTAACATAGCATGTAATTCGTTAATAATAGAAAATAGGTGTGAATTACTTACTAAAGCAATTGAAGCTCAAAAAAAGAATGGTGGAATTAGTGATGAACTTTTATTTGAAGTAAAATTTGTTATTGCTTTACTAGAAGGAAAGAAAGCAGAAGCAAAAGAGTATATAGAGCAATTAAGCGAAGAAAAACAAAAAGAAATTATTAGTAATTTTTCTTCAAATGATGAACAAATAGATAGTTTAGAGCAATTTATCGAGCAGTGTGATGCGAAGAAAATTCATGAATATTATCAAACAAAGAAGAAACATGATCTTCTTCTTATTACTCAAGAAATGACTCAAAACTCTACAGGTTGTTGGAAGCTTGAAGGCGGAGAAACAATTACTACCGAAAAGGCTAAATTTATCGGTAAATTTAAAGGAAAAAATTGTTACGGAGTTATTTCAGAAAAACTTGAAGCTAAGGTTGGTGCATCTAAATTTGATATTTTTAAAAAGACTTTAGAAGAAAAAGGATTGATTTATCGTAAATTCGGACAAAATGGCGTTAAGTTCCTCAAAAAGGCTTTTGAAGTTAAAATAGATGATAAGGAGCGTGTATATACTAATCATATAAGTACCAATGATGGGCACTGTCCAAATAAGTGTGTAAATTTCCCAAAGGTTATATAAAGGAAAATATAACAAAAAGAGGGATTACAATGACAGAGAAACAAAATGCTGCAATGAATCAAGCGATAGATTT
>JBEGTS010000037.1:0-8526 GCA_041179265.1 Pseudomonadota bacterium | reverse complement strand
TTCTGATATAGGAAAACCTTCAATTTTTATTAAGGATGAACAATTAAAAGAATATAAAGAACTTTATATTCTAAATAAAAATCAGTGGGATTCAAAGCTTTTATCGCCTAATAAAAGTACGAAGCCTATAGTTATCGGTATTCAGGATAATTTTGAAGAGCTACATAGAGTTAAAGGGGATGATATTCACACCGCAAGACAGAGAAAACTTATTCAAAATAGCTGGCTAAAAGATGATTCTTTTAATTATCAGCCGGTAAAAGATGGAAAAACTATAGGAATAGAAGACCTAATTAAGGACTTTAATTCTAAACAACAAATGAGAGAATTATATATTCAACAGATTAAAGCTAAAAAATCACCGAAATAATGCAGTAGAGGGGATAAGTAACAGCTTATTTATAAAACATTCAGCTGATGACATAATAGATCGTTTGGGGATGATTGATAAAAACTTTGATGCTATTTTAGAAATATCTGCAAAGTGCGGTTATCTTACAAATTTACTAAAAACTACCTACAGAAAGACCGATATTACTGCAACCGATATGTCGCCTTTATTGCTTGATTCTTTTGAGCATAATCACAAATCATTAATTGATGATGAAGATTTAGAATTTCCTCCGAATTCTTTTGATTTAATTATTTATTCATTAGGATTACACTGGATAAATGATGTGCAGCGTTTTCTATCTAATATAAGAACATTTTTAAAGCCTGACGGTATTTTTATCGGTAATTTTGTCGGTGGAGATAGCTTAAAGAATTTACGTAAATCCTTAATAGATACCGAAATAGCAAGCAATTTTAAACACTCCCCGCATATCTCGCCTTTTATTCATTTTGATCATGTACCGACTTTATTTTCGCAGGCAGGATTTAGCGAAGTAATTGTTGATTATGAAAATATTAGCCTTAAATTTGATAATCCTTTAGCTTTAATGAGAGAAATAAAAAATATCGGTGAATCAAATTCACTGAATCTTCGGCATAATTATGCCGTTTCTAAAAAGATGTTTTCTTTACTACAAAATTATACAAACGGCTTTGAAGATAATATTACTTTGATTAGTTTTATTGCTTCACCAAATAAGAATAGTATAAGATTAAAGTTGTTATAGAGTTTATAATATTGTATTTTCTCAATTGAATAAAAATATAAGGTTAAACAAATATGCAAGAATTTGATTTAGTGGTAATAGGTACCGGTCCGGCCGGTTATACAGGCAGTATTAGAGCAGCTCAACTAGGTATGAAAGTAGCGTGTATTGAGAAAAACGATACTCTTGGCGGTACGTGTTTAAATATAGGATGCATACCGTCGAAGGCTTTACTTAATTCCTCCGAAAAATATGAAGAAGCTCTAAAGCATTTTGAGAGTATAGGTATTACTGCAGATGTAAAATTAGACTTACAAAAAATGCTCGCTAATAAAGATAAAGTAGTTCTTGATCTTACCAAAGGTATAGAAAGCTTATTTGTTAAGAATAAGGTTACTAGGATAAAAGGCGAAGCTAAAATTATCGCGAGCAACATCGTTGAAGTAAATAATGAGCAAATTAAAGCTAAAAATATCTTAATTACTACAGGCTCTAGCGTCATAGAAATACCGAATATCAAAATAGATGAGGAGTTTATTGTTTCATCAACCGGTGCTTTGAAGCTTTCTAAAGTACCTGAGAACCTAATAGTAGTCGGCGGGGGATATATAGGTTTAGAGCTTGGTTCAGTTTGGCGTCGTTTGGGAGCTAAAGTAACGGTTATTGAGTATGCCGAAAGCATTGTACCTATGCTTGATAAAGAGATTGCTACGCAATTTATGAAGTTACAGCAAAAGCAAGGGATAGAGTTTAAACTAAATACCAAAGTATTGTCAGCTGAAGTAAAGTCAGGAAAAGTAAATCTAACAATAGAGGAGGGCGGTAAGAGTTCGGTAGTAACGAGTGATGTTGTTTTAATGGCAGTAGGCAGAAAAGCCTATACCCAAAACCTAGGGCTTGAGTCTGTCAGTATTGCCATGGACAAACAAGGTAGAATTGAGATTAATGATCATTTCCAAACAGCAGTTTCTAATATTTATGCAGTCGGTGACGTTGTAAAAGGAGCGATGCTTGCTCATAAAGCCGAAGAAGAAGCTGTAGCTGCCGTGGAAATTATGGCAGGGCAGGCAGGGCATGTTAACTATAACTTAATCCCAAGCGTGATATATACTTATCCTGAAGTAGCAAGCATCGGTGAAACGGAAGAACAGCTAAAAGAAAAAGGTATTAACTATAAAGTGGGTAAGTTTCCATTTTTAGCAAATAGTAGAGCAAGAGCTATCGGTAGTACGGAAGGGATGGTAAAAATTCTTGCTGATAGTAAAACCGATAGGGTTTTAGGAGCACATATTATAGGAACTGATGCAGGTACATTAATTGCCGAGCTTACGGCTTATATGGAATTCGGAGCAGCAGCCGAAGATATAGCACGAACCTGCCACGCCCACCCGACTTTAAGCGAAGCTATAAAAGAAGCAGCTCTTAGTGTGGATAAGAGAACGATTAATATGTAAGATTATTCTACTCCAATGTCATTCTCGCAAAAGCATTGTTGCGTGGATCAATTGTACCTCTGTCATCCCGCGACTTGATCGCGGGATCCAGTTAAAATTATTAGAATGGTAAATTATTTTTATGGATACCGTGGTCAAGCCACGGTATGACAATGATATGAACAAACAAGAACTCCGGCTTTATTTCAAAGATCTTTTAATCAAAAACCAAGATAAGATTAATTCCGATTTAGTAAGAAACTCCTTAATAAATAAAATTAGTCGGTTATTAAAAGAGTTAAAAATACAAACCGTTGGTCTCTATTACCCGCTAAAGTACGAAATTAACTTACTTGAAATAACAAACTTACTTCCTGAAATAAGATTCTTCCTACCGAAAGTTATAACAGATGAAATCAAATATTGTTCATATAAATCCAATGATGAACTGGTGCTAGGTGATTTTAAAACCTATGAACCTATAAATAATAATTTTTATAAACCTGAATTGATTATTATTCCAGGGCTTGCATTCAGCAATGACGGTTATAGACTTGGATACGGTAAAGGACATTTTGATCGATATTTAAATAATAACCGAAATATATTAACCGTCGGAATTTGTTTAAAAGAACAATTAATTGATAATTTTCCGGTTGAATCGCATGATCATAAGCTTAATTTTGTGATTTCAGTATCAGCATGATATTCTTAATTTTTCTTAACTTTTTTATTGGAATAAAATATAATGTTTAAAAGTTAAAAATTGAACTGAAGCGTTATACAGCATAATTCATTAAGTTTCAGACAAGATGAATTTAAAGGCGAGTCTGCGAAAGCAGTAGATAAACTACGTGAGCACAGGCGAGTCCTGCAAAATTCGCTTGTATTAAGCTTTCTAAATTATGCTGTACAATTAGGATAAGATATGGTTGATGTAATAAAGAGAATTGTCGTATTGAGCGGTGTACCTTTTGTTTTTTTTGCACAAGCAGTTGGAGATTGGCTAGAAACAGGACAAGTATCCGGCAATACTCAAACTGGAAACATTTGCTTTCAGTTAGCATTGGTAGGGATAGGGACACTTATCATCGATCAAGCATTCAGTAACTTGCCTGATGATATATACAACGAATATGTCAAAGTAGTACAAGATAGTGAAATACAAGTTACGTTAGTTGGCTAATTTTTTTCTATTTATATATAGGCTACAAGTTATTTAATTTGTAGCTTTTTTCATATAAGTTATTGCACAAACTTATTATTTCAGCTTTATATTTTTGTTTATGTAAATATTTGCTTTTTAAATTTAGATTTTTAAAATCTTTATCTGTTAATGGCAGATATTTACAAATTTTCATTAAATCTTCGTCTAAAATAAAATGTTTTCTAGGAATATTTAAAGCTTGAGTATTCTCTTCACGATAAGCTGCAAGCATTTGAATTTTGCGGTTAAAGCTCTCATCATCACTTCTATATTTTATTTTTCTCCAAGCATCTTTCGGTTCAACCTTATAATTTCTAATATCTAGCAAAGAGCCAAGAGTAGTTTGATATTTATTAGTTAAATTATTTCTAATAATTATATTATTCAGCTCTTTATATATCTTATATAAATATTCCACGTCTAACATAGCATAATTTAACATATCACTAGTGATAGGGCGTTTTAGCCAGTTAGATTTTTGATGAGTTTTATCAATAGTAATACCACAGAGCTTATAACAGAGATCATCATAGCTTAGCTGTTTACCGAATCCACAAATATTTGCGGCAGTTTGTATATCAAAAACATTAGAAGGTAGTGTTTTAAATAAATTATAGAAAATCTCTAAATCTTCACGAGGAGCATGGAATATTTTAGTAATGTTATTATCTGCAAGCAGCTCATCAAAAATATTTAGATCCAAATTGCTTAATGCATCAATTATTCCGCAATAATTTTCAGCTTTAACTTGAATTATACTAAGCTGAGCATAATAGGTATAGCGACGCTCAAACTCCGTATCTATGCTTAAGCATGTCTTACTTGCTAACTGTTTACAAAATTCTTCTAATGTTTTTTGATTATCGATAATTTGCATAGAAGCGATTTTATAAAGCTCCGATAATTTTTAAGAAAAGATTAGTATGAGATAAAGATAAAACAACTTCAAGAGCAATTAAAATAATAATGATCCACTCGAGTTTGGTAGAATGCTTATAATTAAGATCATTTGAAAGAATATCTAAAAGCTCGTGAATCATATTAAGTCTATGATTCATTATATTTTGCCGCACCTCAATATCTTGAAACTCTGCTGTCATAAGGTACAGAGGTTCATAGCTCGGACGACGCCAAAAGAATTCCGGAGTATCTAATATATCGCTGTGCAAGCTAATAGAATAACGCTCGGTAAATAATATACCTATTTGCTGCAATATTTCCTTTTTAGAAAGTGAGACACTGCCGGTTCTAGCGAGTTCCTGTTGTATAGGAGTGGTTCTAACTATCAAGTTACTAACGGATTGTTCAAGAACGCTAAGTTTAACCGATTGTGCAAGTGCATGCGAAATAGAGAGTTTAACAAAAACTGACTTATCGGCTAATACTATTTTATTTTTTTCTTCATCAATAAAGGTTTTTTCGGCATCTAGATTATATTCAAAATAAATATAATCGGATACCGGTTCTTTAAGCTTGTTCACGGTTACTAAATCAGTATCGCTTAAAACTATTTTTTCTTGAATTTCATCGCCGCCCCAAATAGTTACGCAGCCAAAGGGAAAGAAAAATATCTCTATAAAATCAGAATCTTTATTTATCTCTTTCCGAATATATAAAACATCGTCAAAATGCTGAGGCTCAAGACCGATCTTTTTTAAGTTAGTAATTAGATCACTCATCTTATATTCAGAAGAAGTACAGTAAGATGAACATCTCATGATTATTTTAAGTTTAATTTATATAAGTTTAGAGTATAGTAGTTAGCAGCGTATAAAGTCAATCATTATAATTATGCATGAAATATTAAGAAATAGAAAAATTATCAAAATAATAGGTTTAGATGCAGTAAAATTCTTACAAAATCTTGTTACTAACGATATTTGTAAGAGTAGTTACTGTTATACTTATTTGCTTAATAATCAAGGAAGATATCTGTTTGATTTTTTTGTGTATGTTCATAACCTAGAGGAAATTTACCTTGATATTGATAAAAGTAATAAAACTGCTTTGATAGATCATTTAAATTTCTATAAATTTCGTTCCAAAATACAAATAATAGATTGTAGTGAAGAATATAAAATTGTTTATTCGCATCAAAAATTAGATATAGATACGTTAATTACGGCTCGTGATCCGAGATATAATTTATTGGGTTTTCGTTCAATAAATGAACTCAATGTCATACCGCGGCTTGACCGCGGTATCCAAAAAACAATTAAACAAAATCAGATCCCGCGATCAAGTCGCGGGATGACAGGAGCGGAATCGGCCCATGCAACAACATCTCCACGCGAAAGCGGGAATCCAGATTCTTTTAATAAAAAATTATACTTAGAAGACAAATATAATTTTGCAATAATAGATGGTGTAGAAGATTTAACTTTTGATAAATCTATTCCGGTTTTATATGGCTGTGAAGAATTAAACGGCGTTAGTTATGATAAGGGTTGTTATGTTGGTCAGGAAGTTATTTCAAGAGCTAAATATCAAGGAGTTATAAGAAGAAAGATATATAAAATTACGTCGAAAGAAGATTTATCTTCATTAGTTAAAGATGAAGAAATACTCGCAGATAACGATAAAATCGGTGTAATATGCTCAAGTTATCGCAATAAAGCTATTGCTTTAGTTAGAGAAGAAAAATATCTCTCTAACAATGAAGCAAATAGCACTGTTAAAGGGATTAAGGTGAAACTATCGCTAGCTTCATGGTATTAAATAATAGTTAATTTTTTAATAATTTGTTTGACGTTCATTAAGTTTTAATGTATTATATTAATTATAAATAAACATAAACCATATTTCATGGTATCTTAGTAAAAAATTAGTATAAATCTTGGAGCTTTTATGTATACGCCTTTTCAATTGTTAAATTCAGGAAATATACAAAACATACAACAAATACCGACTATATTAAACGGAACTAATGTTAATGAGCTTAACAATAACCTTAACATTTTTGAAGCTATTTGTAATTTAATACCTCAACAACAGGATAAGAATGTTAAAAGTATTTTAGAAAATATTACAGAACAGATATTAGAAAGAATGATTTCTATCCCTGAAACTAATTGGGATAAGAAAGATGGAGTGGGTAATACTATACTTGAATGGGGTATTTGGAGCGGTTCTTCTAAAATTATGAATGTATTCCATACAAATCAACAAATAACAGGAAAGTTTATACAAATTGAAAAAGCACAAATTCAAAATTTTACACGTGTTTTAAAATCAAACCATCTTGCGTCTACATTTCAAAATGAACAAATCGACAAATTTAAACAAATAGGTCTTGATATTAATGTTCCAACTACACCTTTTACGTTGCTTAATACTGGACAGATACAAAATATAATATCTATACCAAAGGCTTTAAATAAAGATAATGTTAATGAGCTTAATAATTCCAAGTTAAATATTTTTGAAGCTCTTTGCGATTTGATACCTAACCAACAAGATCAGAATGTTAAAAATGCTTTAGAAAATACTGTAGTACAGCTATTAGAAAAAATGATTTCCATTCCTGAAACCAATTGGGATAAAAAAGACGGTAATGGTAATACTATATTTGAATGGGGAGCATGGAGTAATAGCCCTAATGTGATGGCTGTATTTCATAATAACCCAGTATCTATGGAAAAATTTGTTTCAGCTGAAAAAACACAAATTCAAAATTTTTGGCGTGTTATAGCGGAGCCACATATTTCCGATAATTTCCGTGAGGGACAAATCGAAAAATTAAAGCAGTTAGGTTTAGATATTAATGATCTTGGTCAAGATAACCATACTGCTTTATATTCTGCAATAAATATTTATTTAAATACATATTTAAATAAATATCAGCTAATTGCTAATAATCCGAGTAATCAAAATATAAGTTTATTTCAAACTCAAATGGATAAATATTATAAAATAATTGAGAATCTAGTTAAATTTGGTGCTAATCCTTCGGTTGAAGCAAATAATATATTAAATTTATTGGTTCAAGGTTCTTTACAAATTCAAGAAAATATTTCTAAAATTTCAGATGGAGGACATAAACTTTTAGCTAAAGCAAATTTAAAAATATTCAAAAATAATGTATTGAAATTAATAGAAAAAACATTAGAGAATTATGATCTTAGTACTTCTGATATCGGTAATAAAATAATTACTATATTTGGAAGTAAAATATTTGGTATTAAAGCGTTAGGTCAGGATTTTCAGGAGTTAAAATCTTTAGCTGAGCCGATAATAGAAAAAATAGTTAAACAACAAGGATTTAACCCTGAGATTAAAGACCAATTTGGTTATCCTGTAGTACAATGGCTTGGGGAGTTCGGAGCTGATTTCTTAGCAAAATGCATAGAAAATATGCAGACAAAGCCTAATGTAAATCTTATAGATAATAATGGCAAGAGTGCAGTACATTGGTATAGTAGTTATAAAGATCCTGAAACGGTAAAAATTTTAATAAAGAATGGTGGTAATGTAAATGCCCAAAGCACCGAAAAAATGCAGGTAACATTTAATGTACATGGTATATCATGTACGGTACAGCATGAACTCAAAATGACGGCCGTTCATCAGCTATTGTTAGCTAATAATATAAAACCAAATCTTCCAACTTTAAAAGTTTTATTAAATAAAGAAAACAAACCACCGTTTGATCCAAGTATCAAGATGGTTGGGTAATCCTCCCATTTTTAATCACAGTAGAGAGTAGAGAGTTAAGCTGCCAAAGCTAATTTTTGTATTGGCGTTATACCACCTATAGCCATATTAGGTCTTTCGTTATTATAAGACC
>JBEGTS010000036.1:0-3292 GCA_041179265.1 Pseudomonadota bacterium | reverse complement strand
GGTCTTATAATAACGAAAGACCTAATATGGCTATAGGTGGTATAACGCCAATACAAAAATTAGCTTTGGCAGCTTAACTCTCTACTCTCTACTGTGATTAAAAATGGGAGGATTACCCTGTATATTAAATGAATTTATAAAAGATACTAAAATTTTATTAAAAATCATTAATAATTTGGTGATAATTGTGTGAATTATACACAAACTATAAAGCTATAAATAGTAACATTAAAAAGTTGTTTACTTCTTCTAGTTTCATACTTAGGATATTTCTATTTTAAGTGTAAACTTCTTTTTATGTACAATCAATCCGCTGAACAAATCAAATCTATCCTCGATGTATGGAAGATTATTGAAGTACTGACTCCCAATAAAAACGAAAATTTAAATAGATATTTTGAAATTATTAGAAGTAATACAGATAAAAAAGGTAATTTTAGTTGCCGGCTTGATGAGAAAGAAAAGCTTTTTTTCTTGAAAGATGCACCGTTTGAAAAGTTAGACAAAAAAGAACTCAGTACTGAACTCAAGATTAATCTTGATGAACATGAGGTAGCCGTTCATTGGCACGTTTATTTAGGATATTTAAAATGGTCAGAAGCTGAAATTGATATTTTAAAGAAAATCCAGAATATAAATGAGTTAGATCAAGAATTCTTAAATGATTATAATAATCATAAAAATTATCAAGAGCAGCCTACTATAACGCCTATTGCAGGACTCACTATCGATGAAAACGGCAAATATGTTGAACATTCGATGATTATTTCCACTGCTGCTTATGCTCTTGGTATAATCATGAAAAAAGATTTTCAAGGAAAAGAATTAAAAAATTTAGCAAATTTTGTAGATAATAATAACAGCTTAATAGATGAAGTATTTTCAGAAAGTGAAAAAATATATTTCATGGATAAGCCACAAGATTCAGTGTTAAGCAGGACTCTTGATTTAGAAATGATTAATCTTATGATTGATCTTTTGGTACAAAAATTAGAAATTGATAGAAAATATTTATTTAGCCGCTCTGAAATATGCGTTAGAAGAGTTACATCGCAAAAAAAGAAAAAAGATAAACCGGTAATTTTTACTCCTCCGTCTTTAGAAATGTTTAATAGCTTTTTTCTAAAGCCATTAGATTTAGTACGAATCAACATAGAAAAATTTGAGCCAAAATCAGCAATTGCCAAATATCTTGGAAAAGAAGATAAACCTGATTCTATAGATGCTTTGGAGCGGCAAGAAGCCTTACAAAAGCTATTAGCTCCTCTTGATATGCAACCGGCACGCTGGCCTTCATCGCCTAAAAATTCTTTAGCTGCTTTACAAGCTGCTGCAATTAATGAAGTATTATCTCCTACTTCAGAAAAGCTTTTTGCCGTTAACGGTCCGCCCGGTACAGGTAAAACTACTATACTCTTTGATATTATAGCAAATATTTACGTAGGTCGTGCTTTAAGTTTAATAAGTTTAGAAGATCCTAAAAATGGATTTCAAAAGGGAAAAACTTCTCATTCTACCCCGGAGTTTGATTATCATATAAGTTCTTTAAAACCGGAATTACAAACTTACGGTATGGTTGTAGCATCGTCAAATAACAATGCCGTTGAAAATATCTCTAATGAAATATCGCTATATAGTAAAATAGATAAATTATATCATGAAGATTTAAGCTATTTTAAACAACTTGTATGTGGTGATGATAAAGAAAAAAGTTGGGGTATGTTTGCTACGCCTTTAGGTAACCGTAAAAATAAAAAGAATTTTATAAGTAAGTTTTGGAAATTTAAAGATGAAGAAAACAGTAATGACGAAGATACAATGCTGCAATATCTTAATCTGCTAGTTGGTAATAAATGTAAAGATAAAGCACCGGAACATTATAAACCTAAATATTGTAATTCTTCGGAAGAGTTAAATAAGGCATGGAGTGAAGCTTGTACTAATTTTAAAAAAATACATGGTGAAATTAATAAAATTTATGATAATATTTCGTTAGTTATTGAGCTTAATAAGGAAAGAAATAATATATTGGAAAAAAACAATATTGTTAACAAGAACAATATAAAAGAGTACGAAGAAGAAAAAGCACATTTAGAATCTATCTTAATTCATGTAAGAAACGAGATAATGATCAATACGACAAAAATTAATGATTATAATCTTAATTATTTCAAAGTTTTTTATAAATTATTTAAAACAAAAGAATATCTTGTTTATAGTAATTTATTGCAACAACAAGAGGAAAAAGTAAATTACGAAAAAGCAATTATAACAAAAATTGATAATTTCAAAAGGTTGATAGATATATGTAAACTTTTATCAGAACCATATAATTTTTTAGAAGATAAAAATTTTAATATTAAAGATTTTGAAGAAAATTTATTTTGGAAAGCTTGGCAAGAAAATTCTGAAGATTTAAATAAAATTACTCCTTATTTTAATCCTGAATTTGAAATATTAAGATCAGCATTATTTGTAAGTGCCGTTAAATTACATGAGATATTTATAAACGCTAATGCCGATAGTCTTTGGCATAGTCTAAAGTATTTTTTTGATATAACAATAAATTCGTTAGGTAAGCCTGAGATGAACAAGATCACTTGGCAAAATTTCTTTATGATTATACCGGTTGTGTCTACAACTTTCCACTCATTCGATAGAATGTTTGCGACAGCGGGGCATAATGAAGTTCCTTGGCTATTTATTGATGAAGCAGGGCAGATACCGCCACAATTTGCAGCTAGTGCTATTTACAAATCAAAAAAAGTCGTAGTAGTCGGGGATCCACTGCAAACAGAACCTATTTCTATATTAAAACAAGATTTAATCAAGAAATTATGCGAAAATTTTAAAGTTTCATGCCATGACTGGTCTCCTTCGGAAGTTTCGTTGCAAAATTTAGCCGATCGCACTTCTTTATATCAAACAAAAATAGATGATGTTACGGTTGGCTTTCCTTTATTGGTACACAGAAGATGCCAAAATCCTATGTTTAAAATATGTAATAAAATAGCTTACGGTAACAAGATGATTTTTGCGACCTCTAAATGTAAATCAGACATTAGAGCTATTCTAGGTGCTTCAAAATGGATAGATGTAGAAGAGAATAATGTTCAGCGTTATAAATATGAATCAGAAGCCGAATTTCAAAAATTACTGGAGTTACTAAAGCAAGGGTAATCCTCCCATTTTTAATCACAGTAGAGAGTAGAGAGTTAAGCTGCCAAAGCTAATTTTTGTATTGGCGTTATACCACCTATAGCCATATTAGGTCTTTCGTTATTATAAGACC
>JBEGTS010000035.1:0-15524 GCA_041179265.1 Pseudomonadota bacterium | reverse complement strand
TTGGTCTTATAATAACGAAAGACCTAATATGGCTATAGGTGGTATAACGCCAATACAAAAATTAGCTTTGGCAGCTTAACTCTCTACTCTCTACTGTGATTAAAAATGGGAGGATTACCCTATTCAAGAATCTAAAAACTCTTATGTTCTTTTTAAGAACTATGATTTAGAAGAATTAAAAAAACTTAAGAAAAATAGCATGAAGCCGGAGTTTTTTAGATGGGATACAGGAAAAAAATTTATCGACTTATTAAACTTCATAAATCAATTTTTTTGCGTTAGCGGTAATAAGGTAAATTATTGTGTACTAGATATTATGAATAAATTTTTGGAGGAAAATTTTGATATAAACGATCTAGAAACTTTTTATATTAATGAAATAAATATAGAATTAACTTATACTACAGTAATAAGTAATTGTAAAGATTTAGATAGTTTTAAAAATTCTCCTCAAGTAACTTATAATAGGTTTTTGGTTATATATGAAGATGTGTTTAATCAATTTAGCTCAAAAGACTTAAATATATTATTTAATATTTGTATTAGTAATAATGATTTAGTAAGGTCCTTAATTTCCGACTCCAACTATTTTGACCTAGAAAGCATTATTGATGGTATAAAAACAGTAATAGATAAATATAAACATATTGAAACATATAAAACATTAATTCATCATGTAACTCAAAATTATCAAAAATTCTTAGTTATATATCATGATTTGTTTAATCAGCTTAACCCTAAACAATTAGATTTATTATGTAGCATTTGCATTAGTAATAACGGCCTAGTAAAGTTATTAATTTCTAATCTCAATCCTCTTAGCTTAGAAAATCGCACTAACATTATAAAAACAGTAATAGATAAGTATGGTAATGATGATTCTCTAACCGTGCGTCTAATCACACAACTTTTTAATATTTTAGCATATGAACACATTAAGCATAATTTAAATAAAAATGATTTAATTACTATAGATAATTCACAGTTAGAGGCTTTAACTAAATATAATAATATACCTATTAACTGGTCCTATTTAGACGGAGTACCTTTTGATAATAATAAATATTGTAAATTACTAGGAAGCGAGAGTTTTTTTTTAAAAGAAAACTCATAAATGAAAAAATAATTCTAGAAATTTTGCTTATTAGCTGATATAAAGTAAAGCCATAAATGGAGAGATGGCCGAGTGGCCGAAGGCGGCGGTTTGCTAAACCGTTATACGGGTCATACCGTATCGAGGGTTCGAATCCCTCTCTCTCCGCCAGCTCAGTTTATTAGATTAAGCTCTTTTATTCTCTTTGTAATGTTTAGTATACTTGTCTAATAACACTCTAATCATTTTTTGATAAGGAACATGACTGTGAGCGGCCTCTGATTTAAAAAATTCTACGCTCTCTTTACTTAAAGAAATAGTTACTTTTACAGAATCATCTTTCAATAATAACTCTTTAGGATGCGGCAGGAAATCTTTTACTATTTTTACTGTACCTATTTCTCCATCAGTGTATTTTATTCTCTTGCTCATAAAATCTTTTACCTTTATGCCAATATCCTGCTCCAAAAATTCTTATACGATTATCTCGGAACATAAAACGGATTGTTAAAATATTACCATAAACTTTGCCTAAACAAAAATATCTTTTTTACGTGATCACATAAATGAAGTAGAATTAATTTTTACTGTTCTTGCCGAATTATCTACTTGTCAGGTAGCAGAAACTAATAATGCAACAGGCATGGAAGAAAATAAAGTTGCAGGTAAAATAGGGGAAAATATAGCTAAAAACGCTAAAAAGGCCTTAGAAAATAAAACCGGTAAAAAAGTAATCTCAACAGAAAATTATTTACCGTCTAAACTTACAAAGTAACTAAGCTTAATTTGAAAAGCTTTAAGTTTTTTAACCACCAATGAGCATAATTTTTGGTGGTCGGGGAAGTCGAAAACTGCCAAAAGTCAGCCACACTAGGTTTTAAGCTTAAAGTAACCCTTAAGCTCTGGACATACCTAATATCTCCCCGACCGTGAAGTCGAGGATTACATCGGTTTTGTGAGAAATGCTCTCACTTTTGGCAGAGGTTTCGACACCCCGAAATAGCATTTGCTACTCCAAGTATCATTTTATATATAACTTTCAAAAAGTCAATGATGGTTTGTGACTCTTTTTATGTCATTTCCACGCAACAATGCTTTTGCGAGAATGACATACTTTAAATCTATGCAGTAAGGTCTTAATTATACTAAATCTGAGCTTACACCTGAGCTTGACCCTCCCATCAATGAAGTACTTTCGTGTTGGGCATAATCAGCATAGGTATTCTCAATTGGTAACATACTGAATAATTGCTGAAAACTATCTTCATAAAGAGGAAATTGATCTTTAATACTAATCTTATCACTTTCTAGCTTCCTAATATTTTGTAATATCTCTTCAAAGGTTTTTATTGTTATTTTATACGGTAGAATAGGATTATTAGTAGGACAGTTATTAACACTAGGCTTTATAAAAGAATATATATTATTCAGTATCTCGCCTAGAGAATTTATATTAGAGAATATTTTGTCTAAAGAATTTAAGTTTTTAAATTCTTGGTTTAAATTCTCCATTATTGTTTTTAGACCTACTAAGTCGTAGTCTTGTGAAGTTAATGTTATTATACTTTTATTATTTATTTGTGTACATCCATCAGTATTTTCTAATTTATCTAACATTTTAATTATATCATCTAAATCTTTAATTTTTAAAATGGTATCTAATATATCTTTATCAGAATTTAAAATTTGATATTTTAAATTTCCATATTCTAGTTCCGAGAATTCTTTGTTCTTAGTTCTTCCCTTATACCAATCCCATACATATTTAGCTGCCATCAATGAGGCTGCTACAAATCCTACTGCTCCAATAACATAACCCCACGTTCCACCGCCATTTGTATCATCGTTAGGTTTTTCTGTAGTGGAAGTGGTCGCCTCAGTGAAAGGCTTAGTTAGTAGATCTAAAATATTTTTACCTATTTCTGTAGGTGATATATCGTCCAAAGTTACGTTGAAAGCTTCTAGAATAATCTTAAGATTATCAGTAGTGAATTTGACGGGTATCTTCAATACATCAAAAATTTTTACCCCTGCTTCTTGAGCATTATCCAAAGTTATTTTGAAAGCCTTTAGAATAACCTTAAGATTATCAGTAGTAAATTTTACGGGTATCTTCAATACATCAAAAATTTTTACCCCTGCTTCTTGAGCGTTATCCTGAGATATACCTAAATGATTTAGAGTATCCTGAAGAATATTAGTAAGCGTTTCGATAGATGTTAACTGTTTCTTATAGGTATTGTAGTTTTGTAAAGCACTTATAGCCTCTTCCTTAGTGCATTCATTTAAACCTAAGAAATCAGCTCCGTTAGTTTCGGTAATATCGCCTTGAGAGAACATATAATCATTCGTTACTTTATAAAGCTGATCAAAAATATTAGCCGTACCGTTTTGATGAGGTGTTATAGCTTGTTGTAAAAGTATATGTGGATTATTTTCTGCATCGGTAAAAATATTATTTATTGGAGTATCTAAGCCGTTTCTGCATTCTTGGTGTAGTATTGAAAAGTCATTAGGGGACTCATTGAAAGATTGTTCAATATTTTTCCAGTTACACTGTGCATTGTCTACTAGGTAACCTTTTTTGAAACTTCCTTCAGCAGTATTATATACCGATGAAAGTATAGTATTACCGAGTTTGTGAATGATATGTTTTACATTACCGGGCAAACTACTTACCATTTCATTCCCAAATATAGGCATAACGCATTTAAAATTTATAATTAATACAGGTGCCATAATTATTACTCCTTGAATTTAATTAATAAAACCATAAAACGTGGTTTCTAGAGCATGTTAATATTTTTGTCAAGAGAAAGTTAAAATAAATTAATATATGAAGAAAGTGTTTGAGATGGGTTAGGGTGATTGTGGTTGGAGCTTTATGTCATTCCTGCGTGGCTCAATTCCACCTCTGTCATCCCGCGAGCTTGTAGAGGGATCCAGTTTAAAATACTAAAGTTATTAGTATTTTAAGTTATTTTTATGGATACCGTGGTCAAGCCACGGTATGACATCGAATGGGTTTTTGATCCACACAACAATGCTTTCCCGCGAAAGCGGGAATGACATCATTGTCGTATAAGCAAGCCTATCACAGGAATGACATTGAGCCTTTTACTTCCCTATACAGAAATTTTTAAAGATCTCCCCTAGTATTTCTTCTACATTAATAACACCTGTAATAGCACCGATAGAGCGTGCCGTCATTCTAATATCTTCAGTTGCTAGAACCAAATCATTATCTAAGCTAAAAGCTGTTAAATGTGTGAGAGCTTGTTTTAAATAATGACGATGACGCTGATTTGTTATATAAGGCGTTTCGGTAAAACCTGCCATATTTTCGGCAATATTTTCGATATTTTTCAATATATCGTTTAAGGCTATATTATTCTTAATCGAAACCCTTAAGCATTTATATTTATTCTCAATCGAAAATATTTTGCTAGCTTCGATTAAATCAATCTTATTAATAATTAAGATAGTATTTTCATCAATTAAATCAGCAATATCTTCATTTATAGAGGAGTCTAATTTTTCGGCATCAAACATAATAATTTTAATATCCGCTGTTTTAGCCGAATTTATGGCTCTTTTTATACCTTCTTGCTCGATAATGTCACTACTTTCTTCTCTTATACCTGCCGTATCTTGCAAAATAATAGGGTAACCGCCAATGTCTAAATGACCCTCAATTATATCTCTAGTAGTTCCTGCGATATTTGAGACAATTGCTATATCTCTTTGCATTAAGAAGTTTAGTAAGCTAGACTTACCAACATTCGGCGGACCGATAATTACAAGCTTAAGACCGCTATTTAGTAGTTCTCCTCGTCTATTATCGTTAAGATATTCAGATATTGTATTCACAAGATTTGCATGAGTGTTATTAACGTCGTTAAGGACGCTGTCCGGTATATCTTCGTCAGGAAAATCTATATAAGCTTCAAGCAGAGAGATAATTTTTAGAAGCTGACTACGCCAGTTATTATATAATTCTTTAAGCCCGCCGCTTGCTTGTCTAATGGCTTGCCTATGCTGCATAATAGTTTCGGCATTAATTAAATCGGCTATCCCCTCTGCTGCCGTTAAATCGAATTTATTATTTAAAAAAGCTCTTTTCGTGAATTCTCCCGGTTCCGCTAAACGAATATTCAGTATATTTAGTAACGCATTAATAAGCATTGTAGAGATAGCTTTACTGCCGTGCGTATGAATCTCGACTACGTCTTCGCCGGTAAAACTATTAGGTGACTTAAAATAAACAACCATAGCATTATCAATTAGCTCTTTGGTCTCAGGGGCTGTAATTTGTTGATAATACATTAATCTCGATTTAAAGTCTTTTTTACCGGTAAGTAGCTGCAAAACTTCTAAGCTTTTAGGACCGGAAATCCTAAAAACCGCTACGCCTGCTTTACCGAATGCAGAGCTTTGTGCAAATATCGTTTCCACTTATTTTCTATGCCTCTTGCTTAAGTTATTTTATATAATATAATAACAAAAGAAATAATCATATTATTATTACTTGAGAAAATCATGACCCCAAAAACAACCTCTTTAAACTTTAGTCGTTTAAATTGTCAAATCCCGAATTATAAAACTAAAATTCTAGAATTTAGCAAGGAACGTGAGTCAAGTTCCATATATATAGATTTTGTTCAAAAATTTTTAAATTATATTCCTATAGATTATGATTTTGAGAATAGAGAAAAATTATTCCAAAATTTTGCAGATGAAGCCTTTAAGTTTTTTAGGCAAAGGTTAGAAAGAGCGAGAAAAATAGCAATAACAAAGGTGGTTATAGAAAATGATCCGGCAATAAATGTCTTGATATTACTTGATAATAAACCACATATTGTTGATTTTATCATATGTTTGCTTAAAAACATGAATTTGCAAACTAAGTTTTTACTCCATCCGGTAATAAACTGCATCCGAAATAGTAAAGGAGAATTAGAAAAAATATTAGAAAATTCTGCATCGGATGAAAAATCAGAATCGATACTACATTTAACCATTTTAGGAAATTTTGACGATAAAACTACTACATTTTTAACCGAGGCTATAAATGAAAGATTAGAAGAGTTAGAGCAAAGCTATAGCCATTTACCGCAATTACTCACAAAATTACAAGATTTATCTAAAAATATAATTGGTAATGATAAATTAAATTCTGAAGAGGCTAAAGAATTCTTAAATTGGTTACAAAACGATAATTTGGTTTTATTAGGAACTCTTGATTTTGAGGTAAAATCTTTAAAATTAAGCAATGAAATAGGAGCAGCAAAAATATGGCAAGAAGTAAAAGACGAGATTGATGAGATTATAAAATGTTCAGCTAGTCCTTTATATCAAAATCAATTAATAATACTCGGTAAAATAAATAGTGCGTCGCTTATCCATTCAGATAATTTAATTGACTATATCTTAGTGAAAAAATTTAACTCTTCGGGTGAATATATTTCAGGAAGTATAATTTTCGGCATATATAATTCAAATATGTATTACCATTCAATAAGTAATATTCCTATTTTAAGACAAAAATTTAATTTTGTAATTGAGAAAGCCGGTTTTGCATTATCTGGTTATAATGCTGATAAGTTAAGAATTTTAATGGAATCGTTACCGAGAGAAGCTTTAATACAAATTGATCAAGGTGATTTATATTGTATGTGTCTTCATATGCTTTCAAGTATGATGAGTAAAAAGCTTAAATTGTTTATCCAATATGATTGGTCGAGTTCTTTTCTTAATATCATAATTTTCTTACCGAGAGAACGTTTAACGGCTGAAATACACAATATTATAGATTGTTATTTAGTGGAAAAATTCGGTAGTAAAATTTTATCCAATTATATCACTGAAGTAGCCGGTAATTTTTCTTATCTTTTTGTAACGCTTGAAGCACAAGGTGAACATAAAATAAATTTTGAAGCAGAAATAATACAACAAGATTTAGATCATATTTCTACACGTTGGAGTGAAGATTTTTATTTTAAGCTTTCTAAAAAATTCGGCGAATATCAAGCAGGTATTAATTTAAAGCTTTTTGATAATGTTTTCCCGGCAGATTATAGGCAAAAATTTTCTCCGGAAATAGCTTTAGTAGATATTGAATATCTAACGGAAGCAAGTAAGTCACAAAAATATATGTTTAATTTAGTTTCTGTAAATGAAACGGAATTTTACTTAAAAATATATAGTCCAAAAGTAAAACTTGCCCTTTCTAACATATTACCGCCAATCGAAAATTTAGGTTTTAAAGCAATTGATGAACAAACTTTTGCAATTAAGGAGGCCCTCGAAATCAAAGAAAGCTGGATATATAATTTTATCTTAACTTCTATCATACCGGTAAAGGATAATATTACAGAATTAAAAATAAATGTTGAAGAAGCTTTAGATAAAATGGCACTTGGGATGCTTGCTAATGATTCTTTAAGTAAACTGATAGTGCTTGCCGGTTTTAATTGGAAACAAGTTAAACTCGTCAAAGCTTTAACAAGATATTTACATCAAACGGGATTTAGTTACGGTAAAGGTTATGTGCAACTAACGCTACTTAAACATCCCGAATATACAAAAATGTTGGTAAATCTTTTTGATATAAAATTTAATCCTAAACATTCCGATAATAATTGTGACGTAATTAAAGATAAACTAAATAATTACTTAGCAACCGTTGATATGAGTAGTGAAGATAAAGTACTACGTAATATGCTTGGTATAGTTAATGCTATTACTAGAACAAATTACTATCAACTACATAAATATATTTTTTCATTTAAGTTTGATTCTTCAAAAGTACCAGATTTACCTAAACCTGTTCCGTTTGCTGAAGCATTTGTTTATTCTAGAAATTTTGAAGCCGTTCATTTAAGAGGCGGTCCAGTATCGCGCGGAGGGCTTAGATGGTCAGATAGAGCAGAAGATTATAGGCTTGAGGTCCTTGGGCTTATGAAAGCACAAATGACGAAGAATTCCGTTATTGTTCCTGTCGGCTCTAAAGGAGGTTTTTATGTTCATTTTACTGAAGAAAGGCTTACTCGTGATGAATATATGGCAAAAGTTGTAGAATGCTATAAGAATTTTCTCAGAGGTTTATTAGACATAACCGACAATATCGTTGATGGTAAAGTAGTACATCCGAAAGACGTTATTATTTATGATAAAGAAGATCCTTATTTAGTGGTTGCTGCCGATAAAGGTACAGCCTCATTTTCGGATTATGCTAATAGTGTGGCAAGAGAATATAATTACTGGCTTGATGATGCTTTTGCTTCGGGTGGTTCTGCTGGTTACGATCATAAAAAAATGGCTATTACTTCTAAAGGAGCTTGGATTTCCGTAACTAATCACTTTAAAACTTTAGGGTTAGATGTCCAAAAAGATCCTATTACCGTCGTGGGTATAGGAGATATGTCTGGAGACGTGTTCGGTAACGGTATGCTAAGATCAGAGGCTATTAAATTAGTTGCCGCCTTTAACCATAAGCATATATTTATTGATCCTACTCCTGATTCTTTGATAAGTTTTAATGAACGGTTACGTTTATTTGAACTGAAAGGCTCTAATTGGTCGGATTATAACCTTCAGCTTATTTCTAAGGGAGGAGGAGTAGTTGAACGCAGTAGTAAATTAATAAAATTATCGCCGGAAATTAAAAAATTACTTGATATCGACTATAATGAAATATCGCCGGAGGAATTAATAAGAAGTATTCTAAAGGCAGATGTTGATTTGTTGTGGAATGGTGGAATAGGCACTTATATCAAAGCTAAAACGGAAAATAATTTAGAAATCGGTGATAAAGCAAATGATAACCTTAGATGTAACGGTGAAGAAATTAGAGCAAAGGTTATAGCAGAAGGCGGTAATGTTGGTGTATCACAGAGAGGTAGAGTTGAATATGCTAAAAAAGGCGGACGCATAAATGCCGATTTTATTGATAATTCAGCAGGTGTTGATTGCTCCGATCATGAGGTAAATATCAAGATTGCTTTAAGTAGTGCGGTAACCTCAGGAAAAATTACTTTAGAAGAACGTAATAAACTTCTTAACGATATGACAAAGCAAGTTGAAGAGTTAGTATTGCTTGATAATTATAAGCAAACCGAAGCAATAACGATTATGCAACTATCTCCTACTTTAACCGTTAATATACTTAGTCAATTTATAGATATTTTAGAAGAAGAAAAAATATTAGAACGGGAAAATGAATTCTTGCCTAGTGCAGAAGAATTGAATAGAAGAGCTATCAGCGGTGAAGTATTAACTCGTCCTGAGCTTTGCTTACTGCTATCATATAGTAAAAGGTCGGCTTATCACGAGTTACTTAATTCTACTTTTTCCCATGATAAATATTTTGATGCATATCTTATAGATTATTTTCCGGAAATGATGCAAAAAAAGTTTCGTAATGAAATTTTATCTCATCCTCTTAAACATGAGATTATTAAAACCGTTACTATAAATAAAATAATTAATCAGCTTGGAGGACCGCTTATTAGTATTGTAAAGCGTGAGATTGGGGCTCCTCTTTGCGATATAATAAGGTCATATACCATTATTTGTGAAATTTTTGATCTTGATGACATATGGGAAACAGTGAGCAATTTATCTACTAATATTGATTACAATGTAAAAATTGATATGTTTACCGAAATAACGAAATTAATGCGTCGGGGTATTTCTTGGTTTATTAAAAATTTAAAACATCCTATTAATATTAGTGAAACTATAGAAGAGTTTAGAGTTCCTGCACAAAACTTAAGAAAAACGATAGGTACTTTATTAGTCGGAGAAACTAAAATAAGATTTGAAGAAAAATTAAATTATTATACAACTAGCGGAGTAGAGGAATCATTTGCTGCTACTATCGCTACATTTGACAATTTAATTTCAGTATTTGACATTATATATATAACAAAACAGACTTCAGGGAGTGACAAAGATACAGCAAAGGCCTATTTTTCAATAAGTGATATGTTTAGTCTTGATTGGTTACGTAAAGCTTGCGATAAGCAGTTGAACGATTCATTTTGGCGTCGTCTTGGGATTCAATCGCTAAAAGATGATTTATATGACAAACAACGTAGATTATTAATAAAAATAATTAATAAATCTAAAACAACTATTGATTTAGATTTATGGATTGATAATAATAATAACTTAGTTAGAAATTTTCTTGATTTTATTAAAGAAATTAAATCTCAAGAAATTATAGACTTAAATATAATTATTTTAGCAAACAAGAAGTTTGAAATATTCTTACAAAAACTTGAGTAAATTATGTCGTCAATGCTTAAGCAAATTAGGTTAGATTCAGGTAAAACTTTAAATCAGGTATCTAGTGATTTAAAAATTAGAAAAAAATATTTAGTAGCTTTAGAAGAGGGCGATTTTGATGTTTTACCGGGAGAAGTATACGTAAGAGGTTACTTAAAATTATACTTAGATTATCTTAATGTAAAAGATCGAAATGCAGAGCAGCTAGAAGCTACTAAACAGAACGAGACAGAAAAATTATTAAATAATAAAAGAGCTACGGCATTGATAAATTATAAACGTAAAAAACAATTAGTACTTATATCTATTATAATGTTATCGATTATTATTGTAAGTCATCCATTCATAACTAACGCGTATAATTAATGTTTAGGCAAAAATGGATAGTGAAATATTAGACTGCTTACAGAACGAAGCTAATAAAGAGAAATTTGAAGGAGACACGAAACGTAGCACCGCAGCGTACACTTTAGTACGTGAGGATGCGAGTACCGGATTGACGCACAAATTACCTTTAGAAGCAAGTTATGCAAGCAGTCTAAAAAAATTAATGGAAGAAGTAGAGCATAAACTTGACGAGTTATTGCAGATTCATGAGAATGATCTAAGCGAAATTAAAAAATTACAAAACGAAAATAAAGAATTAAAAGATAATTATATAAAAATGCTAGATCGAATTAACATTTATATTAATGAACTTGAAGAAATAAAAAAACAGCAAAAATAATTATGTCAATTGTTACGGTCACATTAAATAACAAGAGTTTTCAATTATATTGTAATAATGGAGATGAGGAAGAATTACTATCTTTAGCGAATAAATTGAATGATAAAATAACTGAAATTAAAATTGAGAGTCCCACAGCCTCTTTTGAGCTATTATTAGTTATGGCATCCCTTAATGCTCAGGCTGAAATAGCAAGCTTAACAGAAAAGCTTGATAAAAACGGCTTTCAAAAAAATCATCCCGACGAAGAAAAATTCGCAGAAACCTTAACTACTATAGCAGGTTATCTAGAAAACCTTGCACGTAAAATGGGAAAGTGATATATTAGCTCTTGGCTGCTTGGTTCGTGAGCTTAATATTAACCTAGGACTACCACTAACTTTTAGGACATCGTCCCTGTCTAATACTAATTCAGTTTAGATATATGAAATCCACCTTTACGTAAAGGTCTTTGAAGGATTTTAAGTAACGGCCAAAGCGGTCATATATACTCGTTTAATTTGAAAAATTGGCTATAGCTTCAATCAGTAAAGTATTGACACCAAATTTTGCAAGGTTCGCTTGTGCTCACGTATTATATATATGTTGTGCAAGCTCACTTTAAAATTTAATGTCACTACCTTACTGCTTTTTGCTATACGTTGTCTTTTGCTGATAACCGCAGGTACATACAGTACGTGAGGATTATCAGCTTCAAGACGTCTTGCTCTTTTCCAAATTAAACTTCGTCTACCTACTTTCGCTTACTCACAGTATACCTTTAATAATGAAGAAAGAAAAATCAAGCAATAAAGTTCTCGGTGCTTTTTTAGGCACTATCATTGAATATTACGATTATAGTTTATACGGTTTTTCAGCTGCAATTATTGCTGACAAATTCTTTTCAGCCGATACTGATCCATTAACAAAGCTTGTAAATGTTTTCGCCATTTATGCAGCGGCATATTTATCAAAGCCTATCGGTGCTTATATTTTTGGACGCATAGGGGATATATACGGTCGAAAGAAAGCGTTAAGTTTTACGATTATAGGCATTGTAATTCCTACCTTAATAATCGGTTTATTGCCTGATTATTCTTCGATAGGAGTTTGGAGTACAATAATTTTAGTTTTATGTCGCTTCATGCAAGGTATTTTTATTGGAGGGGAATATGATGGTGCTGCGATTTATGTTATTGAACATTTAGGGGCAAAATACCGATTTACTGCTTCAGCTATAACTAGATGTACGGGGGTGATGGGTTTATTATGCGGGATTGGTGCAACTAATTTCTTTAATTCTCATATTTTTCCGGAGTGGGGTTGGCGTATTCCGTTTTTGCTAAGTTTACCCTTTGCATTAATAACTCTTTATTACCGTCAAAAATTTGATGAAACACCGGAATTTAAAGAAGCACAGCATAGCCAAAATTCTATTGAAAAACTTAGCTTCATAATTAAAAAGCAATGGAAGAATATTTTACCGCTTATATTCTTAGCCGGAGGTTTTGGAGCAACATATCAAATTGCAATCATCTTTATGAAGCAATATTTACCGATTGTATTACCTTCAGTCGGTATTATTATGAGTTCTTTTTCAGTCTTAATAGTAATATGCTTTGCTGTTTGTATGCCAATTGCTGGCTTTATTGCCGACCGCTTAGGAGTTAATTCGGTATTAAAAACCGCATTTATATGTACTATTACGGCAAGTGTATTTTTTGTGGTAGCAGTAAAATATCAAATGACTAATTTAGGGCTTGCAGCTAGTTTAATGTTAGCTGCATCGGTCGCCCCTTTTAATGCTCTTGCTCATAGTATAGTTATTAAGTCTTTTGTGGTTAAGGAACGTTACCGTGTTATAAGTTTAGGACATAATATCGGCTCAATGTTAATGTCCGGCACTGCTAATTATATTTGTGCAAAAGTGATAAAATCATTTGATTTTAACCTATTCCCGATTTTATATCTTTGCATGTTTGCCGTACTTGCTTATTCTATGACTATGTTGTTTAGTAAAAATACTATATTAAATAAAGATTTATAAAATGATAAATAAACATAAATAATAAATTGTAATTATATTAAAAATGACATATTATAATAAATGTTAATTTAGAGTTACAATATGGAAAGAATAGTGACCAACATGGATCAGCATGGCAGAGTGCTTATACCGGCATCCATTAGAGAAAGATTTAATATACATCCGGGCGAAAAAATCACCATAGAAATTGAAGATAGTGAAATTAAAATCTTTAGCGTTGATAATGTAATTGATGAGATGCATAAGATTTTTACCAAAAATCAAGCTGATAAAAATATTTCTATAGTAGATGATTTTATTGCTGGAAGACGTCAGGAATATTTAATTGAAGAAAAAAGAAGTAAAAGATGTCTAAAATAATATTTGACGCATCTGCACTAATTGCCTTATTTGCTAAAGAAGATGGTTACCAGTTGATTAAAAAATACATGAGAGATGGAGTTATCTCAAGCGTAAATATTGCTGAAGTTTATAAATATTGTATAGAAAAACAAGGCTTAACGGAAGAAACTGCAAAAATTCTTATTAAATTATCAGATATCAAAATTATAGACTTTTGTCCTGATCAAGCGCTAATTAGTGCAAATATAATTCATAAAACTAAAATTTATGGTTTATCACTTGGAGATAGGGCATGTATAGCTCTTGCTATCTTTAAAAATTATCCTATTCTTACTTGCGATACAATTTGGCAGAAATTAGATTTAGATATCCAGTTTACTATGGCACGATAAGTTATTTTATATGCTTTTATCAAATAGAAAAAACTCACCTATTTCAGGAATAATAAACTTATTTTCATCAATACTATGCTTTTTCATAGCTTGCCGGAGTTCTAAAGGAGCAGCGTTAAAGGCTTCATCAGCTAATTGAAATACATCAAAATGACTAGCTATAGAGTATTTAGAGCCTAAGTCCGAATGAGTAAATACAGCTTCTTCAGGATTCATATGCACCGGTTTCATAAACCATCTTGGTTCATAAGCACCTATTGGAATAAGGCTTATTAAAATATTATACTTTTTTCCGATCTCTTTAAAAAGAGTATCGTTATAACCAGAATCACCTATAAAACAAATATCTCCTATCTTAGTTTTAATGATAAAAGTTCCCCATAATGCTTTATTTTTATCAAATATTCCTCTAGCTGACCAGTGCTGTGCCGGCTCTAAACAGACCTCTATAGTATTCTTCTGATCTTTATATGATTCTCCCCACCCTAAAGTAACAATTTCTGCATCGCTAATATGTTTTTTGATTATTACGTCATTCATTAGCGGTGTAATAATCTTAGGCTTATCTTGTACCCATAAATCTTTAATTGTTTTGATGTCTAAATGGTCATAGTGATTATGGCTTATTAATATAACATCTATTTTAGGTAAATCGGTAAAATTAATACCAGGTTTTACTACTCTCTTTGGTCCTGCAAAAGTAAAAGGACTAACCCGCTCCGACCATACCGGATCAGTTAAGATATTTAAACCGTCTATTTGAATTAAAAAGGTTACATGTCCTATATATGATATCCTTATAGTCTCATTATCAGTTATTTTTTGTGGTGGAATATCAGTAGAGGTAAGTGGCAGTGCTGCCGGCCATTTTGGTCTTTTTGAAGTTATTTTCCATTTTAAAATATCAAATAAAGTTTTAGGTTTTATATTAGGATCAATATTGAAAAACATATTTTTATTTAGATAGATCTTCCTTTGGGTTTATTGAAACTTTTAACTTGTTCAGTAAAAGATTTTGTTTCTTTAGTTGTCGGTTTATGTATAAATCCTCTAGTTTTTTCTCCTATCAACATGGCTTCTTGAAGTATGTCTTTTGGTAGTTTAGCTATAGATGCTGATATTTCCGGGGTTTGTTTTATTTCTACCGTTATCTTTTTTTCTTTATTTATATCTCTGCCTATTACTTCATCTAGTGGAACATTTTTATAATCTGCAAGAGCAACAATTGCTCCGGTGTCAGGCTTTTGTGTACGACCGTCTACGACATTTTTCCATAGTGTTTCATGAGTATTGGTTCTTCTACTTAACTCATATGGGGTTATGTTTTCTTCTCTTAACACACCTTGTACAAATATTGCTAAATTATCTCTAATTTTTTTTAAATCTAAATCATCTTTATTTGTTTCTGATATATCGTTAATTCGATTAAATCTTTCTTTTGACCTTATATCTTCGCTCATTATTTTTTCCTGTAAAATTTACTCCTAAAAATTGAGAGTTAAAATAATTTATTTCCAAATGATAAGAATTTATGATTTTTAAGAGGCTATTTATAAAGTTATTTTAATTGATAATTAAAGAGATTTTATAGCGAAAATTAATAAAATTTTTGAAAGAATAGCTACTCCTGTTTCAAAAAAAATCTTATAATTT
>JBEGTS010000034.1:0-16664 GCA_041179265.1 Pseudomonadota bacterium | reverse complement strand
CAATAAATCTATCGCTTGATTCATTGCAGCATTTTGTTTCTCTGTCATTGTAATCCCTCTTTTTGTTATATTTTCCTTTATATAACCTTTGAGAACTTTACACACTTATTTGGACAGAGCCCCTAATTACAATAATTCAAAATAAAAAACATAGAATTTTTAAAAAATATTGATTTATTAACTTTTATTATGTTTAATCTAGACTAATTATTAATATTTCTTAATAATTATTTTATTTTAACATAATAAAGGTTAATCATGCCACAATTTGAATGTATAGCTACTTTACTTAGATCACTCGGAAGTTACCAACCTAATTCTCCTTTACCTTATTTGTTTAATATTGGGGACAAAATATTTACTTCCATTCCTTATCACTCACTTATGAATAACGAACGTAACAATACTCTAATAGGGTTTATGCAATGTAACAGCAATGCTAATTATAGAATGCATAACTGGGCACAAGTATTAACAAGAGAATGTCCGGAAGCAGCTAAGCATGCTATTAGCTTTATATTAAAGGAGGGTTATAAAATAAGTTTTATATTTAATGATAGCTTTGAAATACTTGCAAATAATACCGTTTATATTTTCGATAAATTATATAATGTTACCGAAAATATAATAAACGACGCAAATATACCGTCATTTATTGGATTTAATACTACTGAAGATTGTATCGTTAATGCTAACTTTGAAACTAATTTAAGAAACTTTACTTCACAAGCCTTACAAGCAACAATACAAGCAGGTAGCATAAGTAATAGCTTTATAGCTAGCGGAGAGGAAACAACTGACTTAAATACGAGAAATTGTGATGATACAATTGCCACTGCAAGCTTCACATCTTTTATTTCGGAAACAGCACTAACCTTTTGTTGTTTACTTTTATCTTTATTAGCTATTTTAAAAATACACGAATATTGTAAAAATAGTAAAACTATGAATCAATCAGATACCTATTATCTGCCAATAAAAAAAATTACTGAAAAAGAAATCGAATATCAAGGTAACAAATATACATATGATGTAGAGCAAGATATTTGGACTCCTTATTTAGGGGGTGATACTACTTATCATCCATAATTATAAATCTAGCATTCTTAGCTAAATATATATATTATTGTGAGCGACTTGGTTATGTAACTTAAAAACTACATAATCACAAATCTTAGTTAACAATGCTAAATTTAGCAATACCCTAAATTTGAATTTCAAAAACTTAATTTATGTTTAAAATACCTATAGATAATATTATAGTCTTCATATATCTAATATCTATTTTAGCTATAGGTATATATTACAGAGCTAAACATAGTAGTTTCAAGAATTATGCAAATGTTGAAAGCAAGGCACAAAATAGTAAGCTGTTATTAATAGCTACAATATTTGCAAGTTCTGTCGGAGGTGCTACCACTTTCGGTATTATGGAAAAGGTTTTCTTAGGGCATGAATATTATGCTTACGCTCTTATACTTACAATACCGATAGATATACTAATTGCGATCTATATAGTGCCTTTAATTGCCAAACATTACGGAGCCGAAAGCATCGGCGACATTATGAGTACATACTACGGTAATATCGGTCGTTTTATCGGCGGTGTTAGCTCAGTCATTGTTTCAGTGGGGTTTTTGGCTGCACAAATAAGCGTCAGCGGCTATATTTTCCAATATATCTTAGAAATAAATTATGTGAACGGGGTAATTTTAAGTTATAGTATAGTACTTATATATACTACAATCGGCGGCTTGCAATCTATTGTTTTTACTAATTTACTACAATTTTTGGCGATGATAATAGCTATACCGACCATAACTTTTATCAGTTTAAATAAAGTCGGTTTTGTAGATTTTATCGGTAACTTATCAAGCACGAATTTCGATCAAACTAACTTACTTTCTTATACAATCGCAGCAGCGTTAAGCTTTAGCGTCATGAATCTATATCCTACATTTATTCAAAGAGCTTTAATTAATAAGAATCCCACACAAACAACTAAAGCAATATATGCAAAATCCGCTATATATTTTTTCTTTTTAATTTGCATCACTTTAAACGGTTTAATTGCTTATAAGCTTTATCCAAACCAGCCGTCAAATTTAGTACTACCTTACTTAATCAACCAAATCATCCCGCCTTTAATTCAAGGGGTAGTAATGAGTGGGCTTTTAGCTGCCGTTATGTCTACTGCCGATTCTGATTTAAACGTTACCTCTATAGCTATCGTTAAAGATATAATCAATCCTATTTTTAAGGTTAAAAATCAGCAAAAATTATTATTAATTGCCCGAATTATTAACGTTATAATAGGAAGTTTTGCGATAATTGTAGCCTTAAAATTTAGTAATGTAATTGACTTAGTAGTATTCTTTACCGGTTTTTGGGGACCGGTAATATTAGTACCGTTAATAACAACGCTTTTGAGTATCAAAGTAGATAAAAAAATAATGGTCTTATCATCACTCAGCGGAGCAGCTACTTTCTTAATATGGGAATATTATTCTTTATCGTTGCAATATTTCAACCTTAGAGGAGTGTTTACAGGAACGATGGTGAGTCTTGTGATATTTATTTTAGGACGAATCGTCATTGCGAGCAGCCATTGTTGCGTGGATGCCCGAACACCGTCATTGCGAGGAGCGAATCGACGTGGCAATCTAGAAAAAGATTAAAAAATTCTGATTTACAGAATTTTTACTGGATTGCTTCGTCAATTGCTATGCAATTTCCTCGCAATGACGGAAAAAAATCGTTCTACGCAAGCAATACCTGTTATTGTGAGAAAATTTCTAAATTAATGCTATACCTCGTTCCCTTAAGTTCTCCGGTTTTAATAAATGCTTGCATTTCTACTAATTCTTGAAGATCTCTCGTAGCGGTAGCTTTGGAAGTTTTAGTAATATTTATATAATTTTTAGCACTTAAACCGCCTTTTAAACCTTCTACACCTTCCTCAAAAATTCTTTTAACTACTTTTTCCTGTCTTGTGTTTAATATATTTTTGAATTTATCGTAAAATTTTGTTTTGTTTATTAAAAACTCTATATTACGCAAGGTATAATCTTGAGCTTTAATTATTGTTTCAACAAAATATAATATCCAGTCCGTAATTTCTAAGCTTTTATTATTACGCTCTAAAGCATTATAATATAATTTCTTTTCCTCATTTATTACATGCGATAAAGCTATTAATATAGGTTGCCCTATATTTTGACATAACATTTTTATAGTAATGATTCTTCCTATTCTTCCGTTACCGTCTTCAAACGGATGTATAGACTCAAAATAAAGATGTGCTATAGCAGCTTTCGTCAAAGGAAGAATATTATCTTTAGTATCATTATACCATTTTATAAACCTATCCATTTCTTTTAGAACGATATTGGACGGCGGTGCTTCAAAATGAACCGTCGGTTCATGATATTTACCTGAAACCACTTGCATAGGTTCTGCATGGGTACGATATTTTCCTATAGAGCTTATGTCTCTTCTTCCGTTAGTTAGCATTTCATGCCATTGACACAAACAATCATGACTCAAGGGCTGCTTATATGAGTAATACATATCGGCAAGCAATTCAGAAATACCGTTTTCTGCAGGAGAAGCTTTTCTATTATCTGTTGCTATATTAAAGTAACGTTTTATAGAAGATTGTACACTATCTCTATTTAAATATTCACCTTCAATTTCAGAAGTATTTAATGCTTCGTTACTTGCAAGCATAACAATTAAGTTATTTTTATCTGTTTCTGAAAGATATTTAGTTGCTCCTAAAAGAACACCGCTATTGTTAATAAAGCACTTTTCTAAATCTAATATATGGTTCTGATCATATTTAAAGCTAGGCCAATCTTTATGCTGCCAATTCCATATCATGCGTTATAAATATTTATTTTATAACTCATATAATAGCATAATTATGAGTTATAAAGTTAGTTTTTTCGATGCAAAGCATTAAAAATCATCTCAGCAAGTGACTTACTAATGCCGTTTACTTTAGCAAGCTCATCTATGGTTGCGTCGCATACTGCTTTGTATGAACCGAAATAATGCAGTAATGATTTTTTACGAGTCTCACCTATTCCCTCTATATCGTCAAGGCTTGATATTTTTATAGCACGCGATCTACCTAGTCTATGATTCTTTATAGCAAAATTATGAGCCTCATCTCGCAAGATTTGTAAATATTTCATAATCGGCAAATTTTTATCCAAAGTAAATACTTCCTTACCTGTCATATGGAATTGCTCGAGGCCGGCATTTCTATCTACTCCTTTTGACATACAAACAAAAGGAATATTCATTTCAAATTTCTCCATTACCTCTTTAACGACACCTAAATGCCCCCTGCCTCCGTCTATAATCATCAAGCTTGGCAATTTATGCGGCTCATTCTTAAGTCTAGTTAATCTTCGTGTTAAAACTTGCCGGAGCATTTCATAATCGTCACCAACAATGTCATCCCGCGGCTTGACCGCGGGGTCTATATTATTTGTTAATGTACTGGATTCAGCTACAAGCTCGCGGGATGACAATGAGAAAACCCGATATTCCTTTTTATCGAAACCTGACTTACCGGCAACTACCATAACACCAACCGCAAACTTACCTTGAATATGGCTATTATCGTAAATCTCAATTCTTTCAGGAATTTCAGAAAGATCAAATAACTCTTTGATTTCAAGCATAATCTCTTGATTTTTTGCAAATTTCTTCAAATACTGCTCTAAGGAAAACAAAGCATTTGCTCTAGCATTCTGAACTAGCTTAGCTTTACCTCCACTAATAGGTATTATAATGTTGAGTTTAGTAATATCATTAATTTTCTTAATCGCCTCTAGCACATTCTCTTTATCATTAATTTCATGATTAATAATAATTTCCGCCGGTGCTTGTTGTTTTTGATAAAATTGCAATAAAAAATATTCTAATACTTCTTCTTTGGTACTATTTTCCGTAGAAGTAGGAAAATAAGGAATATTACCACATGCTTGCCCTGCCCTATATAAAAACACTTCTACGCAATAATGCCCGTTCTTTTCTACAATAGCGATTATATCTGCGTCTTTAACAATATCTGAAACCCCGGCTTTAAGCTGCACATAACTAAGTGCTTTAATGCGATCTCTAATTTCTGCCGCCTCTTCAAAACGCATCTGATCGCTTAACTCTTCCATCTTTTTGGATAAGTCCTCTTGGAGTTCTTTAGTACGACCTTGTAAGAAATCTTTAACCTGCGTTACTAGCTCTGCATAATCTTTTTTATTTATCTTATCGACGCAAGGAGCATAACAACGTTTTATTTCATACTGCAGACAAGGGCGAGTACGTGAATTAAAGTAATTATCCGTGCAGGAACGTAACTTAAAGATTTTTTGTAGTTCTGTTAGAGTAGTATTAACTTCTGTGGGCGAAGCAAAAGGACCAAAAAACTTTCCGTCACTTAGAGTTTTACCTCGATATTTTAACAATTGCGGGAAATCATGATCTAAACGTAATTTGATGAAAGGAAAAGACTTATCGTCCTTAAGAAGAATATTAAATTTCGGCTGAAATTTTTTGATTAGCTGTGCTTCTAAAAGCAGTGCTTCAACTTCGGAATTAGTGATGCTGTACTCTAAAAAACAAGTATTTGCAATCATCCGAAGCGTCTTATTATCTAAATCGCTTTTAATGTAATTAGTAAGACGTTTCTTTAAATTTTTAGCTTTACCGACATAGATAACTTGCTGGTTAACGTCAAACATCCGATAAACCCCGCAGCGTTCAGGAGCATCTATAAGTTTAGATTTAATTAACTCACTTCCGGTAATATCTTGGGCCATATGTTTTGTGCATTTGTCATCCCGTGGCTTGGACCACGGGATCTTGTATCACAGGCTGTATCCTGAGATACCGTGGTCAGTATGACATCTAATTCGTATTATACGGATTGTCATTTGCTATTTTAACATCTACTGTTTTTCGTGTATTGTCATCAAAGAAAAAAGTTATTTTAAGCTCATCTCCTACATTTAAATCTACTTTTGGGTCATAAAGCATAACATGCATGCCACCGGGCTTAAAATCAACGTTAATATTACCGGCAATTGAAAATGGATAATCCACTTTTACCATTTTACTAACCCCTTGTTCATTAATTGTTTGATGAATTTCTATTCCACTTATCTTATCTGAAGATATATTCACTAAATTATAACTCTTACTTCTACTATTTATTAATGTAAAATACATAGCAGAATTGCTAACTTTACCTTGCACATTTGTTGTAGGTCTTGCCCAAGGCTGTACAAAGTTAACGGCTGCCTCCGCAGGCAATAGATCATCGGGCTGTTCAGGAGAAGAATTTGTAGAATTAGAATTTTGAGCTGTTTGGTTATCAGCATAGCTTACTGCACAAATTAAAGTTATAAAACCGACTAATAAAGTTTTTAGCATAAAAGCACCTTTGATAAATTAAAATAGAATACTAGCATAAGTTATTTTTTTTGCAAAATATTCTTACGCACCTCTTCAGGAAATTTCTCTATTGCATAACGAACTGCAGTTCTTGGCATTTGCGATATATAACGATCCAAAAAATCTATTAACTGCTTCTCATCTTTTTTGCCTGCTTCACGTAGCATCCAACCTACTGCTTTATGCATTAAATCATGTTTATCATTTAAGAGTAATTTTGCTATTTCAAAAGTCGTATCTAATTGATTATTTTTGATAAAATACCAAGTAGCCACCATAGCTATGCGTCTTTCCCAAAGAATTTTCGATTTTGTTAATATAAAGAGATAATCCTTTTCTTTATCCCATAAATAAGCTCCTACAACGTGATGAGCTGATGCGTCCACTAAATTCCAATTATTTACGTATTTTATATTGTTTAAATAAAAATTATAAAAAAACTCTTTATCTTGTGCTTTCTGATATTGCATAATCAAAATAGCTAACGCTAAAAATCTCTCTTCATTAAATTCTGAAGTAATAAGTCGGCTTAAATCCTCTATATCTAAATTATAATAATTTTTAGCTATTTTACGTAAAATCGGCACGGTCACCCCAATAAACCGGTCATGCTCTCCATACTCCCCTTCCTTAGTTTTAAAAAACAGCGTTCTACGTTCTAAAGGAATGGTAGCATTCTCAAGTAAAATATTTCTAATTTGTTGAAGATTATTATTTTTCATTAAAAAATGCCTATATTAAAAAGAGTTATAATTTTTTTCAAATTGTAATATTTCAGTAGCAATCTCCGTAGCATTTAATTTTGAGCTATCAAACCAAGTATCATAGAGTTCCGTGCATTGCTTAAAAACATTACTTTGTGCAATTATGGTTGCTTCATTCCTAACCGGATTATTATTATTGTCTTTAAATCTTCTAAGCCTTTCTTCTACTAAACAATTAATCCCAATAAATAAAACTTTTTCATTTTTAAAAAAATCAATATGATTTTGCAATTTCAATGGCATTATCTCCGTCAAAAGTAGTATCAATAACAATATTTTTGCCATCTTTTAAAAAAATTTTTGCGGTTTGAAGAAGAATTTCATCAGTAATTGGTCTACCAATTTCTCTAGTGGTTGTCTTAGAATCCAAAATTGTAAATAAATATTTCTTTGTTTCATCAACTTGGATCTGTACAAACTGATTATTCGATTGTTTACAAATTTCTTTAGCTATCGTTGTTTTTCCTGCACAAGATGGACCGTTTATTATTATAACTTGATTCATATTAATTACTTTTTTAATTCTGTCTCTCATGCTCAATAAGCCATTTTTTACGATGTAATCCCCCGCCATATCCTCCAAGTTCGCCATTGCTATTAATAATGCGATGACAAGGAACAATTATTGCTAACTGATTCATACCATTAGCATTTGCAACAGCTCTATAAGAAGTAGGTTTGCCTAAAGCTTTAGCCTGATCTAAATAACTTCGTGTTTTGCCGTAAGGTATATTAATTAATTCTTGCCAAACCATTTTTTGAAATTCGCTTCCTAAAAGATATATAGGCGTATTAAATTTTTGTAAAGTACCGTTAAAGTACAATTTTAACTCCTCTTCAATCATTAAAATCGGTTTAGTACTTCCAGGAATAATAGCAGATTTTGTCTTAATTCTTAGCCTTTCAATTTCCCGCTCTAGACCTCTTCGGTCGACAAACTCTAGTAAATAAAGCAATTTTTCATCGCTAATTGCAACCATAGCACCAAGCGGAGTATCTAGCCAAGCGGATTTTAAACTCATTTTTTACCCTAAATATAGTTTCTCAGTATTATAATATTGATTTTTTTATTTAACAATTTTATATTTTTAAAACTAACAATTTATAGGTAATTATTATGAAAAAAGCTCATGTTTTTAAATATTCGCAAGTAATTTTAACTAAGAGGGAACTCGCTATAATAAAATTTAGCGAATATAGCGGACTAAGTATACCGGATATTGCTACTATAGCCATAAATGAGGAAAAACAAAACGGAGTAATAGATCAATATAAAACCGGTAAAATCACTACCGAAGAATTTCGTACAGAAATGAATGAATTAATTGAAAAAGCAGGCGGCACTCCTATTACAAATCTTGAAACATTTGATAAATGCTGGAATGCTATGTGCAAAGTAGAACCTGAAAAACTAGCAGAGCTATATAACTTACAACAACCACAAAAACACAATTTTCATATTCATATTGTAGGCGGTACAAACGAATTACAGCATAGTTATATTCAGCAAGAAATACAAAAAGCCCCAAAACAACCCAATATTTCTTATACACTTTCATACGAACTTGGTACATTAGATGAAAAGAAATTAAAACATTATACAGAAAGTGTTTTAACAGCTCAAAATTATGAACCGGTATGGCATACTGATAATCAACAGAACTATGAACAAAACGCTTTAGAAATATTAGGAAAACATTACAATCATACGATTATAGATATTATATAAATATTGATAGCTTAAAAATTTTACAATAGCGGATTATACAATAATTCGCTATTTGCGTTATTTAAGCCAAATCATTTAGCTTCATGCTCTTTAGCAATATCAATTAAACTATCTACAATTTCATTTAAATTCTCCGTATCAAAATCAATTTTCATTCCTTTTTTAACATCATCATGAAAATAATCATCCAGCGAATTTCTCATCTCGTTTATGGTTTTAGTATTTCTTGTCCAATGAACAATTGTTTTCTGCTTAATGATGTTATAGGTATCACGAGCAATTTTAATGGCATTTTCGCGCTGATTTTGATTTGTTTTATCCTGTAAAAAGCTATATAGCTTTTCGTAAAAATCTATTAATGTTTTATTATTCTCTAGTTTACTCAGTGCATCATTTTTAAGTTCAGCTCTTATTTCTTTGGCTCTACTTAAAAAGTTACTATCTGATAAGCGTTTATTATAATGCTGTATTATTGTGTTATTTATAAGCTCGGAAAACTTTTGGAAAAGTGCGGGATCGATACGGTTATAAATATTGATAGCATCTTTTATTTGGGCATTAATTTGATTGGTTTTCTCTAAATCTGTTATATCTATTCTTTCAATAAAATTTTCAAATGCCACATCGTCAAAAATATTAACCAATTCAGTTTTAATAATATGACTAACAGCAATATGTTCATCAAGTAATCTTGCAATTTGGTTAGTATATATTTTTCTATCTACTTTTTCCCGGTAACGTCTTTTTACTATTTCTTTGAGTTTGTTAAATCTCTTTAATTCTTGTTTCAATTCACTTAGCTGTTCTATTTTTTCACATAATTTATGAGAGCTAGCAACTATAGACATTAAACGGTTGAATTTTTCTAATAAGAAGTAAAAATTATTTCTTATAGTTTTATCAGCTAAATATTGTTCAAGTTGTTCAAAATCCAAATTGTTTGGTACATTTATAAAAATATTTTTAATTTCTTGCAGTAATGAAATAAGCTCTTTTATTTTGTCATCTACAAAAAATATAGTGCCTTGTAAATCTTCTTCGTCTAATTTTTTTAAACCAAGAATATTAAAATTAGATATATTTTTAGTTTCATAAGTTTGACGTGCTAGTTTCATTTCTTCAGATAACTCTTCATAATCAATTATGTAACCATATTCTTTTACCTTTTCTTCTTCCCTAAATAAACGATTCGCACGAGCAATTGCTTGTAAAAGGTTATGCTCTTTTAATATTTTGCATATATAGATAACGGCAATACGCGGTGCGTCAAAACCGGTTAATAATTTTGAAACCACTATTAAAATTTCAGGATCACCGGCATTTTTAAATTTTTCAGTAGTTATATGATTAAATGTTGGTCTATATTTTTCCCTCATCCCGTTTAAAAACTTATCTTTTTTATTGTCATTCTCAATATTTTCATGATTTTCTCGATCATCGAAAGAAGATATAACAACTTCAGAACTTACTTGACCTATTTTATCTAAAATCTCTTTATATTGATTAGCAATAGATCTAGACGGAGCTATTAACATACCCTTTAAACCTGTGCCTTTGAACGTTTCAAAATAATGAGCTGAAATATCAGATGCTTTGGCATAAATGGTTTCTTTAGTGGTAGAAAGGGTTCTTGAGCTGCTAGATTTCCTCTTTAAATTTGCTTTTTCTTTTTTATCTAATATGTTAGTAATTTTATCAAAAGATCTATCAAGCTCTGATGGATTTTTAAGTTGCTGCCGAATAACACGTCCTTCATAATATAGCGGTACGATCATATTATCTTTTAATGCATCTTTTATAGTATATTCATGAATTGGCTCACCAAACTTTTTTATAGTATTTTTGTACTCGTTAAAAATAGGCGTACCGGTAAATCCTATATAACAAGCATTAGGTAAAATAGCTCGCATATTATTTGCAAAATCTCCGTACTGAGTACGGTGACACTCATCAACAAAAACAAAAATGTTAAAATCAGAGTTTTGAAAAATATTGTCTAAATCTACTCTAAATTTATGAATTACTGCCGTTATAACAGAAGTATTACCTTTTAGTAATTGAATCAGGTCTTTTGATGAATCTGCACGCCTAGCTTCAAACCCGCAAGCTTTAAAAGTACTTGCAATTTGTTTATCTAGTTCAATTCTATCAGTTATAATTATGATGCGTGGGTTAACAATATTAGTAAATTTTAGTAAAAATTTGGCAAACAATATCATTGTTAAAGATTTACCTGTACCTTGTGTATGCCATATTACGCCGCCTTCTCTAGTATTATTGCGTTGTTCTACTCTTTTAATGAATGCATATGTAGCAAAAAACTGATGATGGCGTGCTATTTTTCTTACCGAATTGTCAAAAACACAAAAATTAGCAACTAAATCAAATAATCTTTCAGGGCGACATAAAGCATAAAGTGCTTTATCTTGCTCTGTAGGTTCTATAATGCCGGCTAATCCTTGTTTTCTACAAGAAACAAAAGCACCGGTATAAAGAACATCTTTTATATCTTCAGGTAAGGGAGTGTTGATTAGATCGCGTATAATGTTGATATTTTGATTGTCTTCCTCTTCTTCTCTCCAAATACTCCAATGCTCCTTTGAGCTGCCTATAGTAGCGTATTTTGCTTCATTTTTATTTACGGCAATTAATATTTGAGCATAATAAAAAAGCTGTGGTATTTCGTCTGATCTTTGATTACGTATATGTTGAGATATAGCTTGATCTAATGACTCGGTAGGTGATTTATTTTCAATTACTACAAAAGGTATACCGTTAACGAATAATACAATATCACATATACGTATACTACCTCTGCGTATTTTTGACTCTACCGGCACTTCAAAAGCAATGTGATAAGTATTGTTTTGGAGGTTTTGCCAATCGATAAATTTTAAATCGTAGCTTTTAGAGTCTTTTTTTATATTTGCACCTAGAGTTAGTAAATCATATATCTTTTCATTTGTTTTTATTAAACCACAATTTTCAATATCTCTAAGTTGACGTATAGCTTTTTCCGCATCATCCTCATTAAAGTCAAAATTATGCTGTGCATTATTATTAATTTTTAAAATTTTTTCGATTAGTATATTCTCTAGCAATATGTTTTGTGAATTACTCCGCTTTTTTTTTAGTTCTTCTTGACTAAGCAGTTCATAGCCGAATGCTATCAGCGTTTTCACAGCCGGTATATGAGAAAGATATTTTTCGTTAAGATTCAATTCATTATTATTTGAGAACATAATTTTAATTATTTCTAAATTTCTTTGTAATTTCTAAGTAAGTTAACTGTAGAGACAATTTACCTATTAAATTTGCTATCAAATATTTACTTATCTACTTGCACACGCCACTCGCCGGTAAGTAGTTTCTGTATTAAGCCTTGTTTTTGTTTTTTTATAAGCTCAAACTCTTTTTTGTATGCTTCTAACTCATTACGCAAGCTATTAAGATAATTTGCAATCCGGTTTTGTTGTTCAATAGGCGGTATATGTACTATATAGTTATCAATGGAAGGTTTTTGGATGTTTGGCAAACCTGATCCTGTTTTTAGCCGCATAATTCTAGGTTCATTTTGTTTGAGTTGAAAAAATAAGAAATATTTATTTAAATTAGCAGTTAAGTTAGTAACTGAGTAACAATGTCCGCCTAACCAAAAATTCTCTTTACATAAATTTACAAAACCACACGATCCACCTTCGCTAATAGTAATAGTATTTGCTTCCATATTCCATTGATCCGTAAAGCCTGAAGGAGTTACACCACCGTTCCAAACAGGGTAAATACCACCTTTCATATCAAGGCGATTTAATTGCTTTCCTTTACGAACAGTAGCTACTCTAGAAAGTTTAAAAGCTTGCCATTTTTCTTCCTTTGCCTGGGTACTGAAGATATTTCTAGCAATTATATTATAATTTTGCTGTTTGATATCACATAATTTTGTTAATATCTTTATACTTTCATCCCACACCCGTAAAATATCAGCTACTTTTTGTTGTTCAGGAAGAGGAGGTAAAGGTAGTTTTATATTGTTTATATCTTCTCTTACTAAACCAAACCGAGTGATACCATTAGCTATACGGGTAAACTGTTTGTGTACGAATGAAGAGTTAATTGCTTCAGCAAGATATGTGCCATAAATTTTTTGAGATTTCGGGCGTGCAATAGCTAAGTGATAACCGCATACTAAATCTTTAATATCTTCTTCAATCAAAGCACAAACTGCAATATCCTGGGCAGTTTCAGAATCTTTAGTAAATACTACATCATCTTTCTTAAGTGTATATGTACGAATTTCATGTTCGGAAGCTGTAGCTTTCATGAAAGTAAGATTACTTGTTATATAGCGATTTTTAAATACATCCATATAATTACAAAGCTTTATCGATTTTTCATCAGCTGCAGTTTTTTTATCTACATTGCTTACTATAATATCAGCAACTCCCGCAAGATTTACTAAAGACCACCCTTTAACATCTAACATTTGAATTATCCTTTAACCCCAAGCTCTTTCAAATAAATCTCCATCTGTGATCGCACATTTACTAGCTCTTTTTCGAGTTGTTGAATTTCTTTTTGCAGTTCTGCAACGTCAATTTCTTTTTCCTCTTCATATGTATCAATATAACGGGGAATATTTAAATTATATTTATTTTCACGAATTTCGTCGATATTTGCTAGATGAGAATATTTTTCAACGGTTTTTCTATCTTTATAAGTATCGACAATTTTATTAATATGCTCATCTTCTAAAAAATTCTGCCCTTTACCTGTTTTGAAAGACTTGCTAGCATCGATAAATAATACATCCTTTCGTTGATTGTTTTGTCCTTTTACTTCTCTTGATCGATCAAATACTAAAATAGCTACCGGAATACTAGTTGAGGTAAAAAGATTAGCTGGCAGACCAATTACTGCATCTAATAGATTATCTTCAATTAAACTTTGGCGAATTAAACCTTCTGTTCCTCCACGAAATAATACGCCATGTGGCACTACTATAGCAGCACGTCCACTATCTTTCTTAGTAATTTCAATCATATGTGAAATAAAAGCATAATCTCCTTTAGTTTTAGGAGGAATACCACGCCAAAAACGATTATATTCATCATTAACTGCGTTTTCATGCCCCCATTTATCTAAACTGAAAGGGGGATTAGCAACAACTATATCAAACTCCATAAGCTTATCTTTTTCAAATATTGCTGGATGATTTAGTGTATCACCCCAATAAATATGTGCTCCGGCTTTTGAATGCAAAAACATATTCATCTGTGCTAATGCCCATGTTGCATTATTCATTTCTTGACCGTAAAGTGCATAATTACCATCTCTGACCTCTTTAGCTGCTTTAATTAAAAGTGAACCGGAACCGCAAGCCGGATCACAAATTATGTTACCGGACTTCGGAGCGGCGAGCTTTGCAAGCAAAGTTGATACGGCAGCAGGAGTATAAAATTCGCCGGCTTTTTTACCTGCATCTGAAGCAAAACGTGATATTAGATAAATATAACATTCGCCTATAATATCTTCACTGACTCTTTCAGGACCTAAATCTAATGCCGGCTTGTTAAAATCTTCTAATAACATTTTTAAACGACGATTTCGTTCTCTGGACTTACCTAAATTAGAGTCTGAGTTAAAATCGATGTTACGAAATATTCCATCTAACTTAGCCAAATTCCTTTTTTCTATTTTTATTAAAGCGTCATTTATAAGTTCACCTATGTTAGACTTTTCTCGCTGTGCAAAAATATCATAAAAAGTTTGACCTTCAGGTATTACAAATTGTTCCCGTTCTAATTGTTGTTCAATTCTTGAAGGCTCATTTTTATATTTTTCTTTACATTTTTTTGTATGTGCTATCCAAACATCTGAAATATATTTAAAGAATAGCATTACTAATATATAATCTTTATAATTTGCTGCATCTATCACACCTCGAAAAGTATCACAAGCTGCCCAAGCAGCATTATTTATTTGATTTTGTTTTACTTGATCAGTCATATCTTTAATTTTATTTATTTTATCTAGTGATAGATTATATAGGTGAAATTTTGAAAAGCAAACAATCTAGTTTTCATAAAAATAAAGAGTAAAAATTACTTTTTCAACTATTATGTTTATTATAGCCCAAATTAATGGTAAAATATTTACCTATATCTATGTTGTATGAAGGAAGGTTATTTTATTTGCAGCATATACGCAGCATATGAAATTTTTAGAAAATTTAGAAAGGCTGAAAAGCCTTAAGATATTTAGTGAAGGCTAGTGTACGATTTGCTAACCATTTCCACTAAACGACAATATATAAGCGATACTTTTTTTATGCAACAAAATTTACAAGCAGCGTAAAAATTAAAAGGGTGGAGGCAAGAGTGGGAACAATTTGTCCCTGTCTGAATTTAATTAAAATTTGCTGTATTAGCTTCATCATACATTGATCCCGCTAAAACAGACTCATTCTTATTAACTGGTTCTAAATTAGGACTTATTTGTGTATCTAAATAATCGTCTACTCCAAAGAGCCATCTTTTAGTAATAATATTACTTTTGTCATTTATAAACTGCTTCATTGCTTCTATTGTTTGTTGTACTTCCACCTTATTTTTAAAATTCAGTAATTTGCTTGATATATTATTTATTTGGCTTTGCATTACTACTTTATCACCCGAGCATGCTGAATGAGTAGCAATATTTTTTTCTAATATTTCTTTTATTTCTGTAATTAGTACTGCCTCATCTCTTGGCGTATCCGGTACTGCTTGTGGTATTTTAAATTTATCTATATGTTTCTGTATTTCTTCTGCTTGTAATTGTATACCGGTTATTTGCTTGCTAAGGGCAGTTAAATGAGTTTTATTAATTAAGTCTCGTTTCGCTTGTTTTTCTAAATTTTCAAAAGCTTGTTCAGTAATACTAATTTTAACCTTTCTTAGGTCCTTCAGAAAATAGATGAATTTTTTTACTTCAGGGTTAGCTTGGTCAGAATTATTTAATATATTTTGCATTTCCTTAGTAATCGTGTGTAGGGAAGTTAGTTGTTTTAATAAACTTTCTCTAGCTTGTACCACTTCATGATTAATATTAACTTGATTCATTTCTAAGCCTTTCAAGAAAGATACAAAAGCCTCTTCTTCACATTCTATGCTATTTAAAAGTTTTCCTTTGTTATAATAATTATCTTTAATATTTTGATTATATATATCCAAAGTTTTTTGATTTTTTTCTAAGGGAGATAAGAAAGCTGAATTATTATCTTCCATTTTAATTCTTATATTACGATCATAAATTAACAGACTAGGTTCTTTATTAAGGTTACGCAAATCATCTAAAGATACTCCATTATTATAAGGGAAAGTAGTAGAAGTTTTTAATTCAATTGCTTTTTTGGCATCAATAATTGCTTTTTCAGGTTTATGTAAAGTAAGTAAAATTTTATACCTATTATAATAAGCATCTGCAAAATTAGGATTGAGCCTTATAGCCTCATTATAATATTCCAAAGCCTCTATATATCCTTCCGGTCTATTACCTAAAGCATATATACTAATATTCCCGTTATTAAAGTAAGCCTCAGCATCATTCGGTAATCCTCCCATTTTTAATCACAGTAGAGAGTAGAGAGTTAAGCTGCCAAAGCTAATTTTTGTATTGGCGTTATACCACCTATAGCCATATTAGGTCTTTCGTTATTATAAGACCAA
>JBEGTS010000033.1:0-11877 GCA_041179265.1 Pseudomonadota bacterium | reverse complement strand
TGGTCTTATAATAACGAAAGACCTAATATGGCTATAGGTGGTATAACGCCAATACAAAAATTAGCTTTGGCAGCTTAACTCTCTACTCTCTACTGTGATTAAAAATGGGAGGATTACCTTACCATCATAACCTACAAATATTTCTTCATCTAAACCTTCAATATTAACCGTACTATCAAACGAAATAAAATGTTTATTACTGTCAAACATTGTCATTTCAACGCTTTTAATTATTTTAACGTTGAAATCTAATAATACTGCTGATTTTGTTTTTGGAGCAACTTTCAAAGCAATTTCCTCAAACTCGGTATTAAGAGGTAGATTTTCATCATCTAGTCTTATTTCAGAAGGAACATACGGTGTTACGTTAGGTACAAGCATTTTACCTTTATCATCAGTATAACCAGCTAATAAATTGTTATTATAAACTCCGACATTTTTTAAACTATTTACTTTAATCAGTGCAAGACTTCCGGTAATCGGTCTTGTCACATAATAGCTTTTATCAATAGAGACAATACCTCCTTTTATATTAAATTGTTTCAGTGTTTCGGTATCGTTTTTCTGTAGGTAAACTCCAATATCGTTAGTTTTACCGTTACGATTAACTTGTACATTATAATTTGTAGCTTTAGCCTTAATTAGATTAGCATTGTACCCCCATCCCATATTTGAAGTAATTGGTGCCGAAATACCAAGCTGCTTCGTATGATATTTATTTTGGTATGAATCGGTAAATGAAACGCTTTTATTAGAATCTAGATTAAAATTAAAGGACATATAAGCAAAATTATTTTTACGTTTACTTTTTAAATTAGTGCCTATAGTAAAACTTAAGAAACCTTTTTTAGTAATATTTCGTTGATAGGTTGTAGATAATATATTTGAGCGGTTACCTTTTTGTATTGCATTATTTATGACAAAAGATAAAAAATTGATACTTATATTACCAAAGTCAGTATTACCGCAGCTAGCTGAAACCTGATAATTTAAACTTGAGAAAGTTTTATCTGGATAGTTATATACGTTTTGATAACTTCTATTATTCCAATCTAAATTACTATTGATATCAAAATATTCCGATTCATAAGTATAACCACAATTAATTCTTTGCGAACGACCGAAATTTTTTATATTGCTTGCAGCTGAAATACCTATAACTCCAAAATTTCCGAGTTTTAAGTTATTAGTTACCCCTACAGTGCCATTATTTTTTAAAAACTCAAAATGTCCACCACCGGTTAAATAATCATTTATACCAAGCATATAATCAGTATTCAGAACTAAATATCTATAATCATTACTATTTATAGCAAAATTTTGTCTTTGAAACCCCGCTTCGTAGGAGAAATTTGAAAGTCCAGGGCGTAGTAAACTCGGTGAGGCATAATAAGGAATAGTAATCGTTTCAACTTTACCTGTTATATCTTGAGTTTTAACTATTAAATCGCCTCTACCGGTAATAACAGAATATTGGTTATATCAAAATCCCCCATATGAGCTTTAGCGTTATATATAGGTATGCTATTTGAAAATATTTCTATACTACTTGGAAGCTCAGATTTCCCTCTAAAATCAAGTAACGGATAAGTTACTAAATTTGGTCTAACTGCAAAATTTGTGGTATACTGAATACCGGCAAATCTAGTTGAATTAGACCAAGAAGACGCTTTAGTTATGCTATCCCCTACTCGCCAATTAGTCATTTTGTTTACATCCTCATATGTCCAGTGTGTTTCTAAACGTGTAAATTTATTTTGGTTTTTTGTGGTATTCTTGGTTTTAGAAAAATTTGATTTAACAGCTTCGCTTTGGAAGAGAAAACTATAGCTATATACGCCGTTTTCAGTGAAATAATTGAGTTCCTCTACCCCGGCTAAGTAGTTAATATCATCATTTTGGCTAAGAGTTACGTCATAATTAAGATATGCTCCGCTAATAAGTTTAGTATCAACGTTTTTCATGGGTCCACCTGAAGCATCGAATGATTGGGCCATCATCTTACTAGCGGGAAAAGTAATATTTAAATCTAAATTCTCGAAGTTTAAATCATATTTAGTACCTTCAAGCAAATCTAGATTAATATAAGTAGTATCGTGATAGTTTACTAAGCCTTGCTTAAGATAATCTTCTTGAACATCAAAATGTTCTATATCTTCAAGAGGAATTAAATAATGACCTTGAGTATTCTGCACGATAGTCGGAAATATATCAGTTTCTGCATAATTTACTTTTAGAGAAACAATTAACTCACTATCACCCGCAATCTCATCTGCAAAACTCACCGGTATAAATAAAATAATACCTATAAAAACCGATATTATTTTATTTAAAAAGCACATTGCTTTAATTTATTTAAAGTTAAAGGTAATTTGCTATTGATATTACCTTGATATTGTTATAGGTATACTATGCTGAACGACAAGATCTACCGTAGAGGTAACGCTATTCTCTAGCTTTACTCTACGCGGTAATTCTTTCATCAAAATTCTATAGTCTTTTGCTCTAGTAGAAAAATTTTGTATATTTTTTAAAGCTATCCGTATCAATTGTATTTTACCGCCGTGCAAGGTAAATGTTACCGGAGTTGCCACTAAATCTTTAGTTTCCACATATTCTTCCTGGCCCTTTATATATGTACGTTTTAAAAGAACTAATTGAAACTTTTTAGGTATATAATCATTATTTTGTACCGTCATAGTTGCTATTTTATTACCTTTATTTATCTCTATATTGACAGGTACGATAGTGGCACTGGCAAAAGAATTAAAAGCAAATAATATAGATAGAATAGGTAGAAATCTTAAAAAATATTTTTTCATAATGTTAATATGCCACGGTTACCGTAATTGTATCGTTGTAAGTATCAGAAGGAACATTGGCCCCTTGAGGTATTTTGCCATATACTGTGAGTGTTTGAGCTAATCCCGTACCTGTTCCAGGTACCCAGTCACTTGATTGGTTTCCCCAATTTTGAGTTCTTGCAGCATTGGAGTAAAGATTATATGGTAAAAAACTACTAGTATTAACAAGACCGGTCATTTTGCGAGTACTTGTTGTAGCGGCAGGTGCAGTACCAGCGTTTAATGAAACGGTATAAGCAGTACCTAAAGTACAAGTTATAGTGAGCGTATTTGTTTGCAAGGAGTCGGCAGTTGTAACATACGTACCGAAAGCTAAAGGAGTAGCTGTGACTATACAAGATGGTAAAACCGTTGCACTAACAAGGAAAAAAGCATTAGCAGACGAAGCAAAGCTATTTCCCGTACTTATAATTAAGATAGAAAAACCGATAATATTTCGTAGAATCTTATTCATAATTTTAATAAAAATAATTAATATTCATTATTAATCTTTTACAAAAATTAATAACTTTACAAGGTTAGTTTAAGAAAACGTTATATTTAATACGGGTTTATGATATTTTTCCCACAGAAATTTGTTTCGTTTTTTTTAATTTGGTGTATTAAATTATATATGAATATTAATATGAAAAGCTTATCTCTTACATAAGATACCAAGAAAAAGCAGTGAAAATCATGGATACTCTAAATTCAGAATTATTCGAAGAAAAAGAAAAATGATGAATCAAGAAAAAATAGATACTAAAAAAATCTCATTATTTGGTATGCTAAAAAATAAGGCTGAGATAAAAACTGATATATTAGAACCAATAGAAGAAAAATGGAATGCAGAACAATCTTTAAATTTATCTTGTCTAGACCTACCGCGATTATATACTGTTTAATTTCCATAAATTACTCACATAACAATTGATTATTTCCTCAATATCCAATAAAATCCTTTTAAAAATTAAACTAAACAAAAACAATGCATAATACCGATATTGTAATAATAGGTGCCGGTCCTGTAGGATTATTTGCTATTTTTCAAGCAGGAATGCTTGGTATGAAATGTCACGTTATTGACGCTCAAGAAGCCATCGGCGGTCAATGTGTTACTTTATATCCTGAAAAGCCTATTTACGATATACCGGCATATCCTAAAATTGCAGCAGAAGAGCTAATAAAGCAGTTAGAGCTTCAAGCAGCTCCTTTTAAGCCTGTATATCACTTAAATCAGCAAGCTATAGAACTAAATAAGCAAGATGATTTTTTTGAAATTAAAACCTCAAAAAATACTCTTATTAAAAGCAAAATTATTATTATTGCAGCAGGAGCAGGCTCATTCGGTCCGAATAAACCGCCTCTTACAAATATTGAAGATTTTGAAGGCAAATCGGTTTTTTATTTCATTAATGATAAAAGTAAATTTGCAGGTAAAAATATAGTTATAGCAGGTGGTGGTGATTCTGCTGTCGACTGGGCTATTTCTCTTTCAGAAATTGCAAATAAAATATATTTGGTTCATAGGCGGGATAAATTTACGGCAGCTCCTGAAAGTATAAGGCAGTTAAGAAGCATTGCAGAAACCGGTAAAATCGAGTTAGTAACCGGTTATCAGTTAAATGCTTTAGACGGTAATAATAGCGAACTTCAAACAGTTATAGTTAAAGATCTACAGAATAATACTCGCAAATTAGAAGCTAATATATTACTACCGTTTTTTGGTTTAAAACAAGATCTCGGTAGTTTATCTAATTGGGGCTTAAATATTAAACTTCACCATATTGAAGTAGACCCTTCCTATTATCAAACTAATATAGAAGGTATCTATGCCATTGGCGATATTGCTCATTATGCCGGTAAGCTTAAGCTGATTCTTACGGGTTTTGCTGAGGCAGCAAGCAGTCTTCATCACGCTTATAGCAAAGTATTTGACGGCAAAGCTCTACATTTTGAGTATTCCACTACTAAATATGGGGAAAAGAAGTAGAGGCATTACTAAATAAAGAGAGAGTACGTCATTGCGAGCAGCCGTAGGCTGCGTGGCAATCTAGAAAAATAACAACTGGATTGCTTCGTCAAAATTTACAGTTTTTCCTTGCAATGACGTTAAGAACGGAGAAAAAGATAATAGTGAATAATATAATTGACGGTAAAGCGTTAGCAAATGAGATATTGGCAGATTTAAAGCTAGAAATTGGGGAGCTTAAAGATAAAACTAAAACTTCACCAAAGCTTGCTATAGTACTAGTAGGCGACAATCCGGCAAGCATTATTTATGTAAGAAATAAAATAAAAAATGCACATAAGATAGGAATTGATACTTTATTGGTAAATCTTTCTACTACTATTCATACTGATGATTTAATATCGAAAATCAATGAGTTGAACCTTGATAACGAGATTTCAGGAATTATAGTTCAACTGCCTTTACCAAGTTCTATAGATAAAAATAAAATTTTATCGGCAGTATCACCCTCTAAAGATATCGATGGTTTTCACCCTTTAAATGTCGGTTATTTACATAGCGGGATTAGTCAAGGTTTTATCCCCTGCACTGCCCTTGGTTGTCTTGCAGTTATAAAAAAATATGAACCGAATTTAAGCGGTAAAAACGCTGTAATTATTGGACGCTCAAATATAGTAGGTCAACCTCTTAGTAGCTTACTATTAAAAGAAGATTGTAGTGTTACTATCTGTCATTCTAAATCACGAAATTTAAGTTCTATCACTTCTAAAGCGGATATCGTTATTGCTGCAATAGGCTCACCTTTAAAATTAACTCTAGAATACTTTAACTCTGAAGCATTAGTAATTGACGTAGGTATTACTAGAATCACAAATAATAAAATAGTTGGTGATGTTGATTTTGAAAATGTTAAGTCTAAAGTAAAATATATTACTCCTGTCCCAGGCGGTATAGGACCAATGACTATTGCGTTTTTACTTAAAAACACAGTTAAAGCGTTTAAGGATTCCTTATAAAACATTGTTGTAAGTGTTAGTAAGTTCTACATAATTTCTTACGTTATCTTGCATATATTCTAAATCTTGATCGGTTAAATATCTAACAAATTTTGCAGGTGACCCCATCCATAATTCTTTAGATTTAATTATTTTCTTTGGCGGGATTAGGCTTCCTGCTGCAATAAAAGCATATTCTTCTATTACTGCATAATCCATTATCGTAGTACGCATACCGATAAATGCGTTATTATGTATTGTGCAGGCATGAATAAGAGAAAGATGACCGATAGTTATATTATCGCCTATTTCTACCGGTCCATTAAATCTTGAAGTATGAATTACTGTGCCGTCTTGTACGTTAGTATTATTGCCTATTTTTATTGATTCAACATCGCCTCTAAGAACGCTGTTGAACCAAATACTTGAATTACTCCCTATTTCCACGTCCCCTATTAAAGCACTGCCTTCGGCAATATAGGCACTTTTATCAATTTTTGGTGTAATTCCTTTATAAGGGATAATGAACATTAATTATAATCTACCCAAGAAATATTACCGTCTTTAAGATAATAAACTATATTTATGCGATCATTATTAACATTCTTAAATACTAATGCCGGCAAATTTTCTAAATCCATTTTCATTACCGCTTCTTTTACCGATAATTTTAATATCTCGACAGGCTTCTCAGCAATAATTATAGGATTATCGCTATCCTCAGAATTAGAATTTTCGTCATCAGTTTGCGAACTAATAACATATTTTGTACCTTCATAGGCGATTTCGGATATTTTTACTTTACCCGCATGATGATTTTTGAATTTTGATTTATATTTTCTAAGCTGTTTTTCTAGTTTTGACATAGCTTTATCAAAAGCTACATATATATCATTGCAGCTATCGTTACTTTTGATGATACTATGTTTACCTGAACCATATTTTACTATAATATCACATTTAAAATTAATTCCTTCTTTTGAGAAATGTATATCTATATTTATTATGTCGGTAAAATATTTTTTAACGACTTGTGTAGCCCTCTCCTTTGAATATTCTTGTAAATTATTACCGATAGCAATATGTTGACCTGAAACTGAAATACTCATAAATAACCTTTATAATCTGAAATAATTATTAATATATAGTAAATTAAATAGTATTAGGTGTGATTTGTAGGAAATATTTTATTTTTTTAAGGATATAACGAATACCGCTAATGCTAACCCATTTACGGTATGAGATATATTCCTAAAAAATTAAAATATGATGTAGAAATTGCATCTAATGCTATTTAATTTACTATATAGGCGTTACTAAGTAACACCTATACAATTAATTTATATTTAGAGTAATTTCAAGTTTTATTACAATTAATTTAAATTAAATTTTAGCCGTAGAGCTTAGGAGGCTTATCTTTAAGACGTAATTTATTCTGCTGTGATTTAATTAGCTTTTTAGCAGTCTTTCTTACACAATTAGGCTCAAGGCCTGTTTCTAAACAAGTAGAATTAAAATTTTCATTATTTTCAAAAAGCCACTTTTTGGCGTTATATTCTGCTTGTATTGCTTCTTTCTTTGTAGAAGTATTAGTCGCATCTATTATTGCCTGCATAATAATAGCTCGTCTAAGAGCAATATCCGGTGTAGGGTTATGGAGTTTAATACGCTCAAAAGGAGTAGTTAATTTAATGACATATGGTTTAGTCATATAAAACCTCTAATAATTATTTAATAAAAAAGGATTTTTTCAAATTAGGTGTAACGCTAGGTTTTCCTTTTTAACAAAATCCTTAAAAAAGTATAATAATTTTCAAGGTTTCAACTAATAGTAACAATGTAGTGATTAATATCGATAAACAGTAATGTTTAGAGGTTTAGATTCTATATATTTTTTGATAAAATAAGATATTTTACTCTTGCAGAAGTAGAAGAATTGTTATATATATTGTTATCTCTTCTGTATGAGGGGGTGTAGCTCAGTTGGTTAGAGCGTCTGCCTGTCACGCAGAAGGTCGCGGGTTCGAGTCCCGTCACTCTCGCCAAACCCTTTCAGGGTTTCGGCGTTTCCCTTCATTTTCTAAAAAATCCATATGCTCCTTATTATGTTCCAAAATGTCTAATTTTTGTATTAAATCTCTTTTAAGTTCCAAATTTTAAATATTATAAAAAAAACTAACTTATATATTTCTTAAAGCACCTCAATTCATTTATTTATACTTCTAATTAAATTTCTATTGCATTCTTAAAACTCTTTATTATGATTCTGTCTATAAGCTCATTTTTAACAAAATGTTAAAATTTATAGAATTTAATAAGGATATAGTTATGTTTAAAGGAAATCTACAAGAAGTAACGACAATAAAAACATCGCGTGGGGATTTGATAGAGTTTTTAAGAAAAAAAAGATTTAACATGCAAGCTGATTTTTTAAGAAATGGTGTTACATCGCTTGAGCTTGGGGGTAAAGGAATAGGAGTTAAGGGGGCAAAGTTAATCGCTGAAATACTTAAAGATAATAACTTTTTAACTCAACTTAATCTTGGTGGTAGCCGAATAGGAGCTGAGGGATTAAAGTTAATTACTGAAGCACTTAAAACTAATAACACTTTAACTTAGCTTATTCTTTCTAATAACAAAATAGGATATGAAGGAGCATGGTTAATCGCCGAAGCACTTAAAGCTAATAACTCTTTAACGGAGCTTAATCTTTTTGTTAACGAAATAAGAGATGAGGGAGCAAGATTCATTGCTGAAGCACTTAAAACTAATAACTCTTTAACGGAGCTTAATCTTTGGGGTAACTGGGTAAGTGCAACAACATTAAAAACAATTGATGAATATTTACAAAGAAATAAAACTATAGCCGTGGAAAAGACAGAAAGCTTAAATGCAGAGGGTAATGATTTATGCCATCAAGAAAAATACAGTGAAGCAATAGAAAAATATAAAGCAGCAATAAAAATTAGTACAAAACCTTTATACAAGGAAAATAAAGCAAAAGCAGAAAAGAAATATGAAGAACAACAGCAGAGTTTAAAATTGAAGCAAGCAGCTTCAGTAACAAATAATGAGAATAAGCAGCTAGATATAAAAGATTTACCTAAAGCAGCAGAAAAACAAGATACAGCTCCTGTAAGTCTTATGGCTTTAGAAGAAGATATTTACGATTTACTAACAAAAATGATCGATAAGTTAGAAAATGCCGGTACTATTAATACGAATATAATACAAAATAATATACTTAATAAAATACAAAAGTTAGAGAAAAATCAAATTAACTTACAAAATATAGCTAACAACATACAAAGCATTATGAACAGTAATAAAATAACTAGAGGAATGTTGGTTGATTTAGAAGGTGAAATTGAGAAGACAATAAAACAGCAAGCTATAATAAATGAGGGTATACGTATAGATAAGTTAAATATATTTAAACAAATAGTAGAAAAGGTAAATATTAACTTAAAAAATAATATAAGCAGCAATAAAGCAGAAATGCAAAATATTATAAATAACATAATAAATGAAGTATCAAGCTTAACAAACGCATATGATATAGAAAAAATAACGGCTAGTCTGAAAGAACTTACTACAGGAATAGTTACAAGAGGCAAACTTGTAGATGTAGAAGATAAACTTAGCGAAATTATATTAGCACAACTAAATAAAAATGCAGTAGTAACGTGGGCAGTAAAAGAAACAATTTACGACAAACCACTTTTGAATAATCATCCGAAATTGCTACAAGCTGCCGTAGATAGTAAGCTACTAAGCTCTGATTTTCTCCAAGAAGCAATTAATAATGATGAGGGCAATCTTATTTTAGCCGGGTTACTAAGCATGGGGTATGATATAGAGTCGATTAAGTAATAAGGACGGGGGCAATTTGCCCTACCCTAAATTTGTTGCAAAAAGTGCTATGTAAGATTAAGTAATACTCAGTTAATTAAGCCGATATAAGATACTACTCCCCGTTAATGAGTTTTTTGAAATAATTAATTTTATAAGACCAAAAGTAATTTTCGTTACTTTTTAAAGCTCGTATATTCAATATAAACTGGATACGAAGATCACGAGCTAATAACAATTGGCGGGATTATGTAGATGTTCCGTTAATCGAAGAGTCCGAAAAATATGAAATCGATATAAAAAAGAAAAGAACGCTAATCAGAACTCTCACAAGTACTACTGAATCAGTTACTTATACAAAGCAGCAAATCACTAACGATTTTGCAAATCTACCAACCGAACTAACAGCAACTATTTTCAGCTATCTAGCATGGTTGGAAGAGGCGTTGGAGCTACTATTTTCCTTTAAGATAAACGACTATGAGCTAGTTTATAAACTGTATTTTGATCACGGCGTCCTATAGCTACTACTTGTACTACTAATCTTGCATCTATAACTTTATAAACTAAACGATAACCTACTGAATGCAGTTTAATTTTATAACAATTCGGCATTGTGCTTAATTTAGCTTTAGAAATATGCGGATTTATAAGACGTTCTTGTAATTTAGCCTTAAATTATTTTTGAATATCCGGCGAAAGCTTTTTCCATTCTTTTTTAGCAGTTTCTAAAAAGGTTAATTCATAGGTCATTAATATTTACCGGTATTTCTTTATCGTTTTTACGTTCCTCTATAATTCTACCTAACTCAATGTCATCAATCATTTCTATCATAGTTTCGTATAATTCAGCAGGAACACAATAAAAGACAGGTTGATTACGATTTAATATAGCAAGTGGTTTTCCCCCACTACTTTGCATAGTCCCCATAGAATTGGCTTTAAGTTCAGAAACACTAGCCACTACATCAGCACAAATTACATGACTCATAATAATACCTTTAAATTATTTTAATTAGTACTAATAATAATACTTTTAATAAACTTATTCAAGAATAAAATATGACATATACAAATCGGTTAAAGCTGCCACTGCTTCATAGCGGGCAAGCTCAAAAAGAGAACACCCATAACGAAGCATTAAATTTACTTGATGTTTTAGTAAATCCAGTAGCACAAGAGATTAATATTAACTCACCGCCTGAGACTTTGAAACTTGGAAAACTATATATAATTGGCTTAGAGCCAATAGGTGAATTTAAAGACCATAAAAATAAAATAGCTCAACGACTAGAGAATAGTTGGCGGTTTATTAAGCCGCATAAATGGCTTGAGATAACTTACAGTAAAGACGGCACAACCGATTCACCGGCAAAGAATGGGAGCAAGTAGGATCAATTTTACTACCGGTAAGAACCAATCCGCAAACATCAAATGAATATTTAATCAAAAAAGATACCGGCGAATATTTGCAAGTACTCCATTTAGAAGAAGAGCGTAAGTTAATAGGTGAGTTCACGGAAAGCATTATACAAATACCTCATCACTCTTACGTTATTGCCGTCAATGTTAGAGTCATCGAAGAAATAACAGGGGCTACTTCTTTCAGCATCGGAACTTCTGACGATCCAAAACGTTACGGCAGCAATATAGCCTCTACAAAAGATACTACCAATATAGGTTTAACAAATCATCCATTAACTTACTGGCATGATACACCTATTAAAATCACCGCTGACAATAATAGATTTACCTCAGGAGCAGTACATATAACCTTGCAAATATTAAAGCCGAATGGTGCTTGGAACTGGGAATAATACAACCAATAAAACATAATTAACTAGAGGAAAACCTATGAAAACACTACAAGGATTTAGAACAATTATATTTAATTTGACGGCATTATTAACAGCGTGGCTTGCTGATTTAAATATTGAACTACCTGAAGACAATAAAACAGCAATCGGTGTAACTGTCATTGCTATTATCAACATCATTTTAAGACTAATCACCAAAACCCCAGTCGGTAAAAAAGAAGAAGATGTTATTAAGACTAAAGTTATCAAAGAATTATAGAGACTTAGTGCCGGTTACTCGGTAATCCTCCCATTTTTAATCACAGTAGAGAGTAGAGAGTTAAGCTGCCAAAGCTAATTTTTGTATTGGCGTTATACCACCTATAGCCATATTAGGTCTTTCGTTATTATAAGACCAA
>JBEGTS010000032.1:0-10802 GCA_041179265.1 Pseudomonadota bacterium | reverse complement strand
TTGGTCTTATAATAACGAAAGACCTAATATGGCTATAGGTGGTATAACGCCAATACAAAAATTAGCTTTGGCAGCTTAACTCTCTACTCTCTACTGTGATTAAAAATGGGAGGATTACCTACCTGCTATACTCAGTTGGCATAACATTTTCATAATATTCTTCCTCTATCTCTAAAAACATATCAAAAAAAGTGGAGCTGATTATAGTTTGTGGAAGGCAGTACTCTCTTCTAGAATTTTTTATTGTCCGCCCCTCTATAATAAATTTGTTCGCTTTTTGTCGCATTTTACTTATAATTATAGAAATAATATTATCTTCACTATACTGATAATAACTTTTGTCTAAGGAAATCTCATATTTTACCCTACTTACTGCTTGCCATGATAAGTTAAATACTTGCCCTACCGAAAAATTTTGAAATAAATCTACAAAAGTTGTTAAAGCTTGTTTTTCTGCATGCTGATCCATTACAGGAAAATCATGTTCTACTAATAAATATTTTAAATTTTCTATACATTCATATTTAGCAATCAACTGCGACATCTCAATAATGTCATTTTTCCATGATGTTAGCCATTCGCCTTTAATAATATTCAGAATTGAATTTAAATATTCTGCTTTCTCTCTAATATCCATATTAGGCAAAAATTCCCATAGCATTTTATTACGATAATACCCTACTACTTTATCTCTTAAATCAAATTTAAAAACATCGAGACTATTTATTAAGGGATTAATCTGTATAAAACCTCTGCTATTTAAATGTTCTATAATATTGCATCTTAACTCCTCATCCGGTGCTAAATTTGTTATAGAAGGTCCTTCTAAATAGGGTTTTATAAACTCTAAATCTTTAGTAGCAGAATGTTCTGCTACAGAAATTAAATATAAAGCATCCTTTAAGGTTAATTCGTTTGGTGCAGGAATATCGATATTAACAGGCAAAAATGCTTGCATTAACACATTTCTTTTATTTTCTTCTTCAGCTTGTTCTTTCTGTTTTCTAATTTCTTTACAATTAGAACAGTAACAGTAAGTGTGGTCTCGATGATCACATACAGGGCAAAATTTTTCAAAATGTACTACATTATAATTTCTATGACTTCTACCGTCTAATTTACTTACTAGGTTTATATCCGGACAATATTTACAAAATAGTTCATTATGAATTACAGGGGGAAAGAGTTTAATTAACATGCTAGGATATACGTTAATCTCAAATTCTTCTAATAAATTAGCTATTTTCTCATGGTTATAGTAACGTTTTATTAAATCTTTGATTTGTTCTTCTGTTAAATGTGATAAATCTTTATGAGCCATAACTTAACATAAATTAGTTGATTATCCGTTATATAACTATAACTTATTATATAAAAATTGTAGCTATAATAGAGAAAAGGGTATAAATATACAACTATTTTTATTATAAAATTAAAAACAAAATTAAAAGAACGTCAATATGAGGTAAGCGAGTTAATTAGTAGCTATGACTGGGGACGTTATGCGAATTTAACCAATTTAAATTAGCTTTGATTCAGGCTACGCTTAAGCCTTTTTATGCTTTAATTTAAAACTACAGGATATGGCTTACTACCCATATAAATATATGGACATTTAGTATAAAATAAACTATTATTAAGTTAATGATTATAGGTTAAAAATGCATTCTTCTTTTGAATGGGATGAAGAAAAAAATAAAATTAATACCCAAAAGCATAATGTAAGTTTTTATTAAGCCCAAAAAGCTTTTCTAGATATGAATAGGATAATTTTAGAAGATATAGACCATAGTATTACTGAGAAAAGATATTTTTGTTTAGGTAAAGTTGATGATAATATTTTAACAGTCCGCTTTATGTTTCGAGATAATTGTATAAGAATTTTTGGAGCAGGATATTGGCGTAAAGGTAAGAGGATTTATGAGCAAGAAAATCAAATATACTGACGGTGAAATAGGAGAAGTAGCAATAATAAAAGATTTTTTGCCAGCTCCTAAAGATTTAATTCTTAAAGATGATGCGGTGAAAGTTACTATTTCTTTAAGTAAAGATAGTGTAGATTTTTTTAAAGATCAGGCGGCTACTGCACATGTTCCTTATCAAAAAATGATTAGAACTTTATTAGATAAATATGCTAAACATTATAAAGAAAATAAGAGAGCTTAATAATTAAGCGTGGTAGGAGCGTGACGGTACGAACCTGCATATTTATTTTGCTACCGTTTTACTTAAATTAGGAAACTTCTTTGCTAACCTTATTTGTAGCGATCTTCTTTTTTAGGGTAAACTGAAATTCGCGTCGTTGTTTTGCGATCTCATATAGCACAATGCCGGATGATGTACCCAAATTAAGACTTTCAATAATTCCATACATTGGAATGTTAATACAAAAGCTACTTCTCTCAACGGCAGTTTTGCTAATTCCTACTCCTTCGTTTCCGAACCAAACTGCAAGTTTTTTATATTTAGTATAATCGTGTTCATGAAGTACTACATTTTTGTATCCTTTCATATGAGGAGAAGTAATAACTGAAACAAAATTTTCCTTATCCAAGTGATCCATACAACTATTTGTGTCTTTGAAAGTCTTTACGAAACTCCATTTGATGGCTGAGACAGATATAGCGTTGAGTTTTGGCTCAGTACGCATTTCTTCCCATGTGTCAGGCAATAATTTTTGATTGGTAACAATATAAGCTTTCTCAACCCCAAGTGCGTTAACATTGCGAATGATGGTGCCAATATTTTTTATATTATCAGGGTTCTCAATTACGGCTATCAAGTTCTTGCACCTAAACTCTTTAATTTTATTAGCTCTTGTGCGAAGAGTCGGTTTAGACTTTTGTTTTTCTTCCATAATATATTAAATAGATTTATGAATATAAAAATTATAAAAGATTCTAATGCATAATGACAAATAGTGTTATGGCGGAGAGCGTGGTACGTTATGCGAACCTTTAACGAGTTTAGATTAGCCTTGGTTCAGGCTACGCTTAAGCTCATTTATTTAAATATTAAGTAGACCTTATAGTTTTTAAATATTATGAGATCATAATGTTTTTTACTATATATTCTATATATAAATATTACATTTATATCACATTACTATAATTATTTCTTAATGTATTAAATTAAAATTACTACTTTCAAGAAGTATTATAATATATCTAATTGTAAATTACTAAGGAGCTATTTTATGCTAAAGGATAAAAATGAATTAGAATCTTTACTTAAGGATAGATATGTTAGAACAGAATCTGAGTTTGTAGAAGAAGGTTATAAAGAGAGAGGGAACACTAGTGGATATGTAGCAAAAGATAAAGATACTGAAAAAACATATATACTAAAAGAATTTAAAAAAGATTTACAACCAGGTCAACCTGGCCAATATTATATGGATAGAGTAGAAGGTATAACTGAGTTTATATCAGGAACTTTGTTTGAGCGATTATTATATGATCGTGCTCCTAGAATAAGCTTAGTAAAATCTGAAAAACACCATAATTCTTTATATGTCTCCTCTAAATTTTTTGAGTCAATCAAAAGCTTGGCCGAATTTGGTGATGGTTATGGTAATTTTATTTCTCCTTCAAGCGAAAAATTACAGCAAATAAAAGGCTTTGAGAAGGTAATAGCCGCATGTCATTTACTAGGAGAGATTGATTACCACGCAGCTAATTTAATGGTGCAATCAGTTACAGATGATAAAGGAAAAAGTGAAGATATAATAACTAAAATTGATCATGGAAAGTCTTTTATACGAATTCATAAGGATTTTGGTGCGCTACTAAAGGCTTTGAATGGAGATTTGAAAAATAGACAAATTGAGTATATAGATGCTATTGAAAATGGAAATCTGAAATTTAATGTAACAGATTTTTCTACTGCATTAAAGCAAATGTTAGAAGGTTTAGATATAGAACAAGCTAACAATATAATCGATAAAAAAGTAGCAGAACTTAAAGAAGAAGGATTAAAACCTCAGATCCCTTACTTGCAAGTAGATAGCTTTGAATCTTTATCAGATCATTTTAAGCATTTTTTAGCAACAAACCTTGAGAGAATGAAAGATATTTCAGAAGATATACAAATAGTAGCTAATTTTACCAATGTTGATGAAAAATTTAAAAATGGTAGGTGGGTTTCAGAAATGGTACATTCCGGGTTTACAGATCCTATATCTTTTGCATCAGATAGAGGTATAAAAATTAATAATCAAGAACCTTTAGAGTGGGCACAACAAAATAATTATAAAATAAAAAAAGTTGGATTATCAGTTATTAATAATAGAATGAAGTATAATGTTACAAAAGAAGAACCTATGAGTTATATAATAAATTTTAAAAATGAACATAAATTAGAATTATCTAAGTCAGAAAAAGTTTTTCTTAAGAAAGAAAATCGGGATATTAATAATCAAGCTATTCAAACCCAACCTTTGATTCCTAAAAGCACTCCTTCTAAGCCAACTAAAATCCAAGTTAGAAGATAATAAAATTATATTTTTTAAACAGTTATAAAGTCAAGAGTGAAAATGAAATATAAATCTTAAAAAATATTGGCGGAGAGAGGGGGATTCGAACCCCCGACACGTTGCCGTGAACACGCTTTCCAGGCGTGCGCCTTAAACCGCTCGGCCATCTCTCCAAAATTTTTAGCGTTGTTGTATGGTTTCCTATGTCATTCCCGCGTAGGCGGGGTAGGGCGGGATCCAGTAAAACCATATAAAAACTTGTTTTTATATGGTTATTTTATCAAATATGTAACTTCTGTAGAAATATTGAAGTTATTTTTTTGGATTCCTGCCTACGCAGGAATGACATAAATCGATCCATATGTAATAACGCTAAGATTTATTCTTAGAAAAAATATTATTGGCTTCCTCTAGCTCATTTTTATTATTAACACCAACAATTAAATCATGATCAGTGGATAATAAATACGAAACTTTCTCACCGTGATTTTTGCATATTTTTACTATTTCAGTTAAATAAACTTCCTTATTACCGTTAGTATTAGTAGCAAACAAAGGTAAGTATTTATTTAAAATTCCGCTACTGAAAGCCATAATACCTGAATTACAAAGTTTTATATTTTTCTCTTCTTCACTTGCATTTTTATATTCGATTATTTCTAAAAAATCACCGTTTTTATCAGTAGCTATTCTACCGTACCGGCTAGGGTCTTCTCTCTCAAAACTTAAAGTTACTAATGCAGAATTAGTAATGTTTAAATAGTCTATTAATTCATGTATAAGGCTTGGAGTAATAAGAGGGTGATCACCGTATAAAATCAATATTGTTTTATTTTCATCAATTAAATCTATTGCTGCATGAGTAGCATGAGCTGTACCTTTAGGTTCTTTTTGCAGTACAAAACTACACATATTTTCATAAGGCGTTAAGTATTTTTTAAGTTCTTCTGAATAAACTATAACTACATCATTTGTGATGTTAAGCGAATTCTTTAATACCGTTTCAATCATTGGCACTCCGCCGACTTTATGCATTACTTTCGGTAAATCAGACTCCATTCTAGTACCTTTACCGGCTGCTAAAATAATTATTTGATAATTTGCATCGTTATAAGTCATTGTTCTCCTTGTATTATTTCGTATAGTAAACTGATCTCCACTATTGCTTCGTTGTTCGTCGTCTGGCCTATTATTTATAGGCTTCGCTTTTCACGCTTGTCACAAAATGGAGCTGAGTTTACTATAAACATCATCAGATAGCTCATAATTACCGAAAACTCTTTGCACATCGTCGCTTTCTTCTAAAACTTCCACAAGCTTTAGTAATTTTTCAGCTTTTTCTTTATCATCTATAACTATTGTATTTAACGGAATCCAGCCTATATAAGAGTCTTCAGGTATGCCGTATTTGCCGTTTAAAAATTCTAGAACTTTAGAAAAATTTTCAATATCCGTATAGATTGTATGGAATACCTCATCAGATATAATATCATCTACACCTACTTCTATAACCGTTTCTAAAATATTTTCGCTCGATGCTATATTGCTAGGATATTGAATAACTCCACAATGCTTGAATAAATAATTAACACTGCCGGTTTCGCCTAAACTCCCACCATATTTAGTAAAACTAGAGCGTACTTCGGCAGCAGTACGGTTTTTATTATCGGTTAAAGCTTCAACTATTATAGCAATGCCATTAGGTGCATAACCTTCATATCTAATTTCCGTATAATTTTCGGTATTAGAAGAATCACTAGCACTATTAATAGCTTTATCTATTCTTTCTTTGGGAAGATTTTGACTACGTGCAGCAGTTAAAGCATTTCTAAGACGTGGATTATTTTCAGGGTTATTAGAAGAACCGGTTTTAGCTGCAGTAACTATCTCACGAATTAATTTAGTGAAAACTTTTGCTCTTTTTTTATCTTGAGCACCTTTCCGATGCTGAATATTTTTAAATTTTGAGTGACCGGCCATATTATTTCTTTTCTTTCAAAAGTAGTATTATATACTCCGAAGTAAAATGAAGAATAGCATATGAAGATCAACTTGGAAAAGAGCAAGGAGTCTGTAAGCCGAGGAGCGGAGCGTATATTAATACGTGAGCATCCAAGGGCTTATAAAGACGACGTAGCCAATTTTTCAAGTTGATCGAGTATATTTTTTTCTCCAAAAACAATTAATTAACCTTGTTTTGCTTTAAATCTTTTGTTCTTTTTATTTATTACAAAAATTTTTCCTCTTCTTTTAACGATTTGACAATCTTTATCACGTTTTTTTAGTGATTTTAATGAGCTAACGACTTTCATAAAATATACTTATTACATTTAATTTGGACTAATAATAAACATTTTTATTTATTCAGTCAATTACCAATTTAAAGCATTTTTAAGTAAAATACCATGTTTCGTGGTTTTTTATGGACATATGTTAATGAAATAATGTATTATTCATTTATAAAAATTAAGAAATATCGTATTTCATGGTTTTTTAGTATAAATTTAACCAATAATTACAAATGGGACAAATTATGAGTAAATATTCATTATATAACTTTAGTCAAGAAACTGTAAATGAAATTAAACAAAATGGAAATGAATGGAGTTTAGACAAACCATATTATGATGAATTTCTTGTTGAATTACCGAAATTAGTTCAAAAATTTGATCTATCTGAAATAATTACAAAAGTAGATTATCCATATTTAATGCAGTAGGAGACCTAGCACCATATGCTCAGCTTGCTAAATGGGTCGAGAATGCTATTAAGGATGAGCAGCAAGGTAAAAATGCAAATCATCAATGGAAAACTATAAAAGCAGTACTAGAGGAAGCTCAAAACCAAGGAATAGATTATTGTAGTTTAGTAAGGGGTTGGGAAAATAATAAAGGGGCAGCACAAGGCGATCAGATACTGAAACTTCTAGAGAAAAATTTACAAGAAACAAAAAACCATGAAATTAAATCAGAAATATTTAATCTCATATTAGAAGAAGCAAATAAAGGAGAATACGGTTTATACGCTATTCCGAGTAATTATAAAAATAATGAAAATGTAAAACATGCAGCTGCAAAACATCAGGAATTTGTTAATGATGAGCTTGAAACATTAACAGTATGTTGGGCTACTATAGAGCCTACAGAAGACCCATTTGAAAATGAATCTTCTGATGAAGAATCAAATATTTCTTATAACGATTTCACTCTGCCGCCAGGAATGCCAAAGGAATTGGATTTAAATAATCCTAATTCTGATCATTGGAATATTTTATTTAATCAAGCAACTGTCCTTGCTGATAAAGCTACCTCAACACCAGAGAACTTTCAAGCATGGATAAATAATTCCAGCTCAATATTAAATAATGCAGTATCAGGTGAACAACCTTCTACTAGTTCGAATACGGCTAACTCTAATAGAGTAGAGCTCAATGTTAAGGAAAGTATTAATGAAATTAATAAGTTAATACAAAATTATAAAATAGTAATAAGCGAAGAATATATAAATAGAGTCCTAGAAACCGGAGATGCAGAGACAATAGATCAAGCTTTAAATAAGCCTGATACTATTAAACAAGCACTTCTCATAATAGTAGAAAATCTTACGAAATCATTGGGTAGTCATTATGCTTCTCTGAATGTTATAAGTAAGTCTTTATTTGTAGAATCAGGTGAGTTTCAAAATTTAGCAAAATTAATAGAAGATTTATCACCTATAGTATATCATGAAAGTAAGGCTCTAAAATATGAATATTGTAAAGTAATAGCAGACGGAACAAGTAATCCATTACAAGTATTAGGCTCTATATTTGGTGGAGAACCATTAAATCCATTAAAAGCAGCAGCAGAAACATATATAAAATGGTATGAAGAAAATTTTTCTAGAAGTTAAAATTTTGAAACTATCGAAAATAACCCAAACAACCACGCAGTTGACTCTTTAGGCGATACTTTACAGGTTGACCTTGATTTAGATTAAGTTTTTTCGTCTTAAATATCATAACTTCGCTTATTTCATAAGAGAAGTTATGACAGCTCGCCTTTATTTCCTAAAAAAAATTAATAATTTCTATACGCAAATCTTATATTTCATTGACAAAATTTTACTAATTCTATATATTTCGTTTTCAAAAATTTAAAACCCATATTTCATGGTTTTTAAGATTTAAATTTAATTAAAATAAGGATATATATTTGTGAAAGAGTCTTTGATTGAAAAATTAAAAAAAGATACTGTAGACCCACTAGGGACGACAGATTATTTGAGTATACTTATCGAAATTAGAAAGTTTATTGAAGCTGATAACACCCACAATGTAGTATTAAGGCAAGGCTTATTGTCTTTAGAACAGGTTTCAAAAGAAGCAAAAAATAATAATGAAGCTATTCTAAAAGGTAAAGAAATATTAGAGTTACTAGTTCAAGATTTACCGGCAACTAAAAGCGATCCATTAAAAACAGCAATATTTCACGTACTACTAAATGATTGTATTGACTATTATAGAAGTGATGAAGATGTTAATAATACATATCAATGGCTTAAAGAAATTGACGTAAGATGGAATAGTGTAGTAACTTTAAAATCAGACGAAGAAATATTTTTTCAGCAAAATAAACTAATATCAGAATATTTTACGGAAGTTATAAATGAACAAGCTACATTAGATCCAATGGAAATAGAACTAACTCAAATATTAAAAATGTTAGGTGTTGCTGAAAATAATTCTGATATTAACGATTTAAGCTAATCATAACTTTTCTTGCCTCATAAGATAAGTTATGATACGCTAATTTATCTTATTGTAACTTAGTTATTTTAGAAATCTTCACAGAACCTAGTGGAAGTAGGGCATTGCCGGTATGATTCTTGAAAAGTGGTTAATGTCATTCCTGCGAAAGCGGGAATCCAACTCTTTGTCATACCGCGACTTGATCGCGGTATCTAAGTTATTATTTTTGGATCCCGTGGTCAAGCCACGGGATGACACCGAAAGGAGCTGGATTCCCGCTTTCGCAGGAATGACAATAGAAAGGACAGGAATAACAGCAATAGTGTTTTCCTTTCTCTTCTTTTCAAATCCGGTTATTGCCGATCCTGAAATAGCTGAATCCTTTAAATGCTCAAAACTTTTTCCTTATTTTGAAAAAAAATTTAATATCCCATCTAATACGCTACATTCAATAGCTTTAAAAGAATCCGGTAAAAACCATACGACCCGTAAAATTAGAGTAGTATGGCCTTGGACGGTAAACGTCGAAGGGAAAGGCTATTATTTTAACAGTAAAAGAGAAGCCATAAATTTTGTTAGAATAGAGCTTATAAAAGGGCGAGAGAGTATTGACGTCGGATGTATGCAGATTAATTTAAGACATCATTTAGGAGCTTTTAATTCCCTTGATCAGGCATTTGAGCCAAATAATAACGTTCGTTACGGTGCAGAGTTTTTGCGTTCAAAATATGATCAGTTAGGGAGTTGGCACAAAGCTATAGCTCATTATCATTCGGCTACGCATTCTTTAGGGTTTAAATATAAGCAAGATGTAGTTAAAATAGCAAGTAACATGGCACTTTATAAAGCATCCTTACATGGTTATCTAAATAATAATGAAGGGGTTTTAGAAGATAAAATTCCGGTAAATAATATCAAGGTTCAAAAAAAATCACTTTTTAGTAGTAATAAAAGACACAGAAGTAGTATTATGATACCTATTCCTGCTAAAATTAATTAAATATTATGAAGTTAATAGCATGTTTTTTAATATTAGTAAGTATGGTAAAAGCAAATGCCGATTTTAACAATATTCAAGATAATTTTGAATATCAGGAAGAGCAGCTAACAATAAAATTACCTTGGAGTGATTGCACTGAAATTCATAAATTCTTAGAGGAAAAATTATCTTTTTCAGAACAACAAATAAAAAAAGAAAATAAAATTCATGAGAAATATAAGCAATTTTATTTAAAACATAATAATCCTACTAATTTTTCTATGCAATTTCTTGAGAAAAAACCTGAGACTAATGGAGTAGAAACTTTAATATCAGGTCTTTTAAAATTTTGTGAAGATAATTTTCAAACTAGCAAAAGCAAATCTAACTCTATAAATTATTATATTAAAAAACAACAAGACCAATGGTTTAATGATATAAGAAATGAGAAATACAAAATATATTACAAAAAGAAATATGATGATGGTATTTTTGTCTTTTCGCCAAGAAGAAATTAATATTTGTATTTTATTTTATATTATATAATTTATATTAACTATATAGTAATATACAGGTTTATTTATGTTAAAGAAATTTATATTAGTATTGTTGTGTATAAG
>JBEGTS010000031.1:0-17446 GCA_041179265.1 Pseudomonadota bacterium | reverse complement strand
TTGGTCTTATAATAACGAAAGACCTAATATGGCTATAGGTGGTATAACGCCAATACAAAAATTAGCTTTGGCAGCTTAACTCTCTACTCTCTACTGTGATTAAAAATGGGAGGATTACCTGTAATAAAATTGCTGATTTAAATTCAAATACATTGTTTATTTTTGATAATGTAGAAGAATATACAGCTGTAGAGCCTTATATTAACGGTATAATGAATATACCTAAAGATAAGGCACAGGTGATAATTACTACTAGAAATAATAATTTAAGTGATGATATAACAAATATTGAATTAAAGCCTTTTAATATAAAAATAGCAGTAACATATTTAAAAAGATCCTTAGGAAGTAGGTTAAGTAACCAAGATATTATCAACTTAATAAAAGAACTCGGTAGTAATGATGCTGTATTCCCTTATAAGTTATCTAACGCAGTAACATATTTAAAGGAAAACAAATTATTTAAAGTAAATGATTGTGTTAATTATTTTAAAAATAGCAATGATGATTATATAGAAACTGTTATATTATTAAAGTTATCAGCAGTATCACCGGTAGCTTGGCAGATACTGCAATATTCGGCGCATTTAGATCCTGATTTTATCAGCATAGAGATTTTCAAAGAATTATTTTTAATAGATGAAGGAAAGCTACAAGAAGCTATAAAAAGGTTAGAAGCATTATCGATAATGAATCTAACATATCGAAATGGACAAGCCGGCTTACAATTACATAGATTAATGCAGTCTACAGTAAAAAGATATGTAGATAAACATAAGGAACATGCAATAGATGAGCAAGAAATTTATACAAACCTAGCAGAAGCTTTAGATGATTTATTTCCGTTATTAACAAATGTTCCAAATAAAAATTGGGGAAATGCTCAATTACTTTATTCACATATAATAAAAATATTAAGCGATGATAATATTAAAATCGATGAACTTAGAAAAGCAAATTTATATCAAAAATTAGGGAATTATAACAAACATGTATTATATAAATTTAAAGAATCAGTAAAATATTACCAAGAAGCTTTAAAGATTTATCAATCAGTATATCAAAGTAAACATCCCGATATCGCTAAATCTCTTAATAATATAGGTGAAACTTATAAGCATTTAGGTAACCCTATAAAAGGATTAAAATATTATAAAAAAGCTTTAAAAATGAGAAAAGAGTTATATCAAGGTAACCACTTTGATATTGCTGAATCTCTTAATAACATAGGTGAAATTTATCAAACTTTAGGAGATAGTACGAAAGCACTGATGTACTGTAAAAAAGCCTTAAAAATGTTTCAAGTTATACCTCAAAGTGATTGTTTTTATATTGCAACTTTCCTTAATAACGTTGGAACAGCGTATTGCAAATTAAGTAATCCCTCAAAAGGGCTAAAATATTTAAAAGAAGCCTTAAAAATATATCAAGAATTATATCCAAGTAACCATCCTGGTGTTGCTATTTTTCTTAATAATATTGGTGAGGCTTATCGAGACTTAGGAGATGTTTCTAAAGGAATAACATATTTGAAAAAAGCCTTAAAGATGAGAAAAGCACTATATCCAAATAACCCTTCAGATATTGCTGGTTCTCTTAATAATATTGGCTTAGTTTATATAGACTCAGGGAGTGTTTCTAAAGGAATAACATATTTGGAAAAAATGCTTAAGATATATCAAGAATTGTATCAAGGTAATCATTATTACATTGCCCAATCTTTTAATAATATTAGTGCAGCCTATTACTATTCAGGTGATACAAACAAAGCTATAGAGCTTTATAAACAAGCTTATTTAATGTATGAGCAAACTTTAGGATTAGATAATCTAGATACTAAAAGATTAAAAATTGCTCTTGAGGAAAAAGCCCCGGAATTTATAAAAAATAACGAAACTAGGGAGTTTATATTACAAAGAGGTGATTTTGAGGAAGTTATATTAGAAATTAAACAAAAAATACAAAAGAACGTTTTAAATAAAATATATATTAATGCCACTAAAGATAAATGGAGTAAGTTCTCGATTTTAGGCAATTGGGGAGTGCAAGGTTATTTAGGCGATAGATATTTAGCAAAACAGCTAGGAGTTTTAGCAAATGTTAAGAATATAGAAATGGCTAAAATGTTATGTTTTGAAGCCATTTGCTTAGGAGCGATTAACAGTCCTAGCAAAAACTTTGCTTGTGTAAAAGAATTCGCTAGAGCCTATCCTGAATTAATAAATAAGATAACAAACGAGCATCCTGAATATTTTATTGACGGCTCGATATTACGGGCATATGTTAATGACGAGGCAATCTTAAGGAAATTGCTAGGTAGCGGTTAGATAGCTTTATCCTCATCATGAGGAGAATCAGATTTATCCATTAAATTTTTAGCAATGCTGCTTTCTGAAAATTTAGCTGATTGGAAATATTCGGAAACAAGTTTTATCACTCCATCACAAAACTCATCTTGTAGTTCTTTACTTGCGGTTAATTTTTGGTTTTGAATTAACTGTATAGCATCAGATTTTTTATGCTCTAAAAATTCTTCGATTTCTTTAGTTTTTTCTTGAATGATTTTTTTGGTAACTTCAGTGCTTTCTTCTATCATTTGAGAGCGTAAAGTTTCTAGCTTTTTTATCTGAGCATTGGTTTGTTCAAAGAGTAAAGCTGCATCTTCTTTTAACTTTTCAGCTTTTAGAACTCTTTCTTGGACTTCTAAAATCTTAGCATCTAAAGAATTTAAAATGGCTTTTTTCGCCGGTCTATAAATTAAATACACAAAAAGCACAAAACTAACGGCAAGCCAAAAGCTTTCATCTAGGAAATTCATTATTTTACTTTTATATTTTGTAGTAAATTCATATCTGCTTTAGTTCCGGCTATCTTTTCAATAATATTAACGGCAAGTTTTATGATTGCTTCGCTTTTATTAGTTCTAAATTGCTTAGCAGCTAAATTTATATCTTCAATATTTTGATTTATAGAATTTTTTAAATCTTGTTCTAGGTTCTTTTTTGTAATTAAAAATTCTGATTCTAGAGAGTCTATTTTTTCTTTTTTTAGCCTATCTATTTCGGTATTTGTTTTTTCTACTTCTTCATTATAATATTTATTTAGCTTTTCTGCCTCTAAAGTCAGTGTATCGGCTTGTGTAATATTATCTTGAATATTCGTTTGTCTATTATTAAAAATTTCTTCGGCTTTTGGAGTTATAAATTTATAAACAAAGATATACAATAAGCCGAAAGTAATGATAAGCCAAAAAATTTGCGAATAATAGGTAGCAATATCAAATTGAGGCATCTTATTTAAAAATGAATTTTAAGAAAAAATAAGTAACATAGCGATTACAAAGGAAAAAAGCCCCATTGCTTCAGCAAGACCTGCTCCAATAAGAGCCATTCTTTGTAAGTTTTCTGCAGCTGAAGGGTTTCGTGCTATTGAACTAAGTAGAGAGCTAAATATATTACTAACGCCTAGAGCCGCACCGTACATGCCGATAGCCATAAACCCTACGCCGATAAATTTTAAAGAAACTATATCCATAAGAAATTCCAACTTAAATTAAAAATTATTTAGTGTAAATTAATAGCGTCATTAAGATACATACAAGACAAAATAGAAAAAATATAAGCTTGAAGTACTGCAACAAAAATTTCAAACCCAATCAGTATAACCATAAGAGGGATTGGCAGAAATTTCAAGTAAATCATTAATGAAACGGTAAAACTAGCTATTACTTTTAATAAAACATGCCCTGCCATCATATTAGCAGCAAGTCGCAGTGATAGACTAACCGGTCTTGCTAAATATGTAAACAGTTCAATTACTATCATTAACGGTGCTAGCCACAAAGGTGTACCGTGCGGTAAAAAAAGAGTTAAAAAACGTAAGCCGTGTTTTACAAAACCGACTATAGTTACCGTTAAAAATACTAAAATTGCTAAGGTAAAAGTAACGATAATATGACTAGTAGCAGTAAAGCTATAAGGTGTCATACCAAGTAAATTACAGAATAAAATAAAAATAAACAAACTAAAAACTAACGGAATAAATTTACGTCCTTTTTCTCCTATATTCTGATTTAACATATCAGCTACAAGATTATAAACTATTTCGGCACTTACTTGTAATCTAGAAGGTACTAATTTCTGATTATAAAAAGCTAAGTAAAAATAAGTTAGAGCTAAGATGCTAGCAAATAACATATAGATACTCGAATTAGTAAAGCTGACATCAAAACCGAACATTTTGATTTCTATTAATTTTTTGATATCAAACTGTATTAAAGGGCTATGAGTCATTTCCTTACTTTTTATTATTTACTTTTTGCCTTATAATATTAAAGCCGGCAATCATTCCTATTATTGTAAATATAATAAGAAATAAAGGTTTAGAATTAAAGAACTTATCTGTAAATATTCCAATCACGACACCTACCATTGTACCTGAAACTAAATCTACAGCGATAGTGAACGGGCTAATTTCTTGCTGAATATTAGAATTAGAAAGCTTAGAAGTTTTTAAGTCTTTAATTCTTGCTTTGATATCTTTTAGTTTTTCCGTATCCATACTATACTCGTTTAATTTGAAAAATTGGCTACGTCGTATTATAAGATCTGCGGTGCTCACATAGTTTATCTACCCTCCGCTCCTCGCTTTATATACTCCTTGCTCTTTTCCAAATTAAACTTCGTCTAGTAATTCTTTAATTACTCGTAGTATTAATTACAAACTCATCTCGTTTTTTGATTTTTCTTTTTGCTCTTCTAAAGCTTTATCTAATGCTGTGGAAATATTATCTATACTATAATTTCCGGTTTGTACTCCGTTAACAAAGAAAGAAGGAGTGCCTATAAATTTTGGTGTTTTTGCTACAAAATTAGTATTAGAAATTAGTGTTTCAGTAATTTTATCACTATTTAAACATTGCTTATACTCTTCCGGAGGAATACCGCCAAGCTGACCTATATCAGTTAATAATTCTCTGTATTTATTGCTATATGCCCATTTATCTTGTTGTTGTAATATGATATTATGCAATTGTACAAAACTATTTATATCACCCTTGCAGCGGGCTAAAATTGCAGCGTCTAAATCTTGTTTTGTAGCAATAAATTCACGAACTACATATGCAATTTTATTAGTATCGATATATTTTTTCTTAAGTTCCGGAAAAATTGTCTTATGATAATAAGCACAATGCGGGCAGGTAGGAGAGAAATACTCGACTAATATAACATTTGATTTTTTGTTACCGAGAACCATATCATTATCATCAACTTTAAAAGTGACTTTAAAAGGTTTTATTTCAGGATTTTTTTGTTCTTGTGAGCCCGGCGTTGATACTTCATTAATCTGATTATTATCATTAGCAGGTACTATCGATTCAGCTGCATTTTCAGAATTTACGGCTTCTTGATTTATTTCTTGAGAAGTTCCAACATCTTGGTCTTCATTATTTTGCAGCGTTTCTTGCTCTATTATTTGTTTTTCTTCTTGGTTCTTATTTTGTACTTTTTCTTCTGAACAACTACTCAAAAATAATAAAAATATTGGCACAATAAAAATACTTCGCATAATTTTCCTTTAACTATTAACCTTATCTACAATAAGATCGTATCAATTTTATTTCAATAAAAATATCTACTTTATAATAAAAGCAAAATGTGCTATGCTATAGAAAATAATAGTCTAACATTAAGTTCTTAGGCACTAAAACCACTACGGAGGAATTAATAATGACAAATACAACACAATCCGAACATAAAACCGAACAAAAATCCGAGTTTAAAATAGGGCAGAGAATTGTCTATCCTGCACATGGAGTTGGTGAAGTAACAAATATAGAATATCATACTATAGCCGGTACAGAAATTAAAGTATATGTCATTTCCTTTTCTCAAGATAAAATGACGCTAAAGGTACCTGTTAGTAGGGCTGCGGTTGTCGGTCTTAGAGCAGTTGCAAGCAGAAAAGATTTAGATGTTATATATTCAACTCTTCAAGGTAAACCAAAACAGGGAAATAGGATGTGGAGTAGAAGAGCACAAGAATATGAAGGCAAAATTAACTCAGGCAATATTGTAGCTATAGCTGAAGTATTACGAGACTTACATAAAAATGTTGATAATGATCGTTCTTATAGTGAAAGAACTCTATATGAATCAGCTTTAAATAGACTTGCAGGCGAACTTGCTATTCTTGAAAACATACACCCAACTGAAGCAATTAGTAAGTTAGTTGAAGTATTACGTGAAAAATTAGTAGCATAGCTGTACTCGTTCAACTTGAAAAATTGGTTACGTCGTCTTTGTAAGTCCTCGGATGCTCACGTATTTAGTATACGCTCCGCTCCTCGGCTTACAGACTCCGTGCTCTTTTCCAAGCTGAACTTCGTATAGCCACACTCTTCATTTTACTTTGGAGTATATTTCTTATGGATTGGCTGCAGTCTACGACTACTCACAATAACGAAAAACTGATCCATGCAACAATGCCCTACTAACTTACCCTATCGCCAATAGTAAATTACTCACGTAATTTGCTATTGACTTAACAGTTGTAAAAATCGGAGCTTGAAGCGGTTGCTCACCCTGATTTCAAAATAATACCTTTATATTTAGTAAAAAAGAGTCAATCATAATTTTTGTGTAAGTTGTTAAAATTCATTTTCCAGTAATTCATATTTAAAATCGCACAAAGAATCTCAAATTGATTCAAAGCGAGAGACCATTCTTTAATAGGCATGGTCCACTTTTTCGCAGCATTTTTAAGAGCCAAAAAGACGATTTTCGTAATGGATTTATCATCTGGGGAAACTCCTTTATTTTTGATAATTTTACGGATTTGACGATTTACCGATTCAATCGTATTAGTAGTGTAGATGACTTTTCTAATTTCTTCAGGAAAAACAAAAAAAGGTACTATCCCACTCCAATGACGTTTCCATATATCGGAAATAACTGGATATTTATTATCCCATTTTTTAGCAAATTCTTCTAATGCTAAATTAGCCATACTCTCGTTATTTGCCGTATAAATTTGTTTAAGGTCAGCTGTTATTTCTTTAAGGTCTTTATATGAAACATATTTTACAGAATTACGAATCATATGCACGATACAAAGCTGTACTATAGTATTTGGAAAAATACTATTTATAGCATCTCTAAAGCCTTTAAGTCCGTCAATACATGCTACATAAATTTGTTCTACACCACGATTCTTTAACTCAGTGACTACTTGCATCCAAAACTTTGCTCCTTCATTCTTGCTAACCCAAATACCAAGTAGCTCCTTCTTACCTTCCATATTTACTGCAATAGCAAGGTAAACAGCTTTATTTATAACCATCTTATTACCTCTTCCATAACTCCATCGGTAATGGTAGAGATAAGCTCCTTTGATACTTCTGTATGGTAAATTTCTTCTAAATGTGACTGTATCTCACTCATCGTCATACCTCTAGCATAGAGAGAAATAACATTATCATCGAAACCGGCAAATCTTCTAACTCCTTTTGGAATTAGCTGCGGTTCAAACTCATTATCTCTATCTCGTGGTACATCAATTACTATCTTTTGACCGCTATCATCTATTATTGTTTTTTCTGTCCTACCATTCCTACGGTTATTATCTATCTTCGGTACTTTAACTATGTCTAGAATAACCTAACTCATGATTTAGCTCACTCTCAAGAATTCTCTCCACTAACCGTTTCTTTAATTGCTGAAAAGTCCTTCCTTGCCAAATAGCTCAGAAGGGTTGGCTTGAGATAATAGCTCTTCTACTAGTTCATTATTTATATTTGTTTTTGTTGTAGCTTGTTCTAATCTTTTAGACATATTTTTCCTTGGTTAAGTTGTTATTTTTTACAGTAATTCTTTATCTGTTTCTTTACAACTTACACAAAATATATGACTGACTCGTAAAAAATTATTAGTTTTTACTGAAAAACAACATATATACTTAATTTATATAAAAGGTGGAAGCCGCCTTTCACCTTTTATATTCATTATTCCTAACCGAATAGCGGATTATGTAATAATTCGCTATTCGTATTACCCAACTAACAGATAGTTCATACGGAATTTCTCAAGGGATGCGGCAACTACATAGTCAATAAATTCTTTTAACAATTTTGGATCAGTTACTTCTTGTCCTTTATCATCACGGGCAGTTAAGAGTTTTGAATTAATTTTTTCAAGAACTCCTTTCTTAATATCATCAATATTATGCGTACCGTCTAGCATTTCTAAAATATATTTTTCATGTATTGCCATACCCATCATATCGTTAAGTCTATTTGTTACGCTAACTATATTCGTATTATTAAAATTAGCTTGTTTTGCTTGGTATCTTGCAAATTCGCTAGTTTTAGGTTTTTCGGTGATAGTTGCTATAGCATGCGGCTTGGTCTCAAATATTTTTAGATAACCTTGAAAAATAAATTTTATAAAATGCTGCTCTAGTGCAGCTAGGAAATCTTGTAATTTATATTTACCAAGTTTTTTTAAAGCTTCTTTTGCTACTTGTTCTAAGCTTATCGGATTGCTAATATTTTCAGCATATACATACAAAATAGCTTTCATGATCGGTGAAGTGCTTGAAATAAAAGGATCAGGTAAATTTTCATAATAGAAGCTGATATTTTCCTGCTCGTTATTTAAATCAACCTCTTTTTCTGGAGTTACTGGTCTAATATTAAGGCTAGTGTAAAACTCTTTTAAATTGTTAAATTCAATTTTTCTGTTTATAGGTATATTTTGATGACATAATAATGTTGAGCGGAACTTTCTATTAGTGATAAAATCCATATATTGTTCCGTGCGAACAATATCATTAACAGCTTGTAACTTTTCTGCAGCTTTAGCCGGTAAATTACCGAGAAACATTGCAGTAAGAGACGTATCACCTAAGTAATTTAGATGATTTTTTTGAGCTTTCTCTATGAATTGGTGAAAATATGTACCTGTATTAATTTCGCCTAAATATTCATGTAGTACATATGAATCCGTATATGCAGATAATAACTTTGTTTCATCTCGTAGGAAATTAGAATAAGGCGTCGTAGAACTTTCTAATGAGTCATTAATAAATTTTAAAAGTAATCTAGCTTGCTGTAACTTATCGTGGCTAGTATTAAAATGTTCTGAATGGAACATCATCATTTCACGTATTGTTCTCTGCATATTCCAGCCAGGGAGCGTATTATAGCTTACGAAAGCGATACCGTTTGGATTTAGCAGTTTATTGCAAACCTCTAATATTTTATTCTGTACTTTTTCAGGTACCCATGAATATACACCGTGACAAACTATATAATCAAACTTACCGTATGACTCATCAAGATCCAATATAGATAATGCTTTTAGTTCAGCATTTTTTACTTTCAAATCGCTGATAATTTTTTTACCTAATTCTATTTGTGTTTTGGATAAGTCAATACCAAGGGTATACGATTTAGGATATATTTCGGCGAAATTAAGAATATTAACACCGATTCCACAACCGATCTCAAGTATTCTAGCTGTTTCAAGAGGTACTGGATTCAGTCCAAATAGTTTACCGATAGTTCTTAAATACGGTGGGGAGGTATAACTGAAAGTGAATGGAGAATAAGGTACTTCATCATAAGATATTTTGTTAGTTTGTTTTGTCATAGTATTGTTCTTGAATAAAAAAATTAATTTTAAGTAGTTTTAAAAGATTAAGCAATATAATTTATAAAATGTTATTGTATGGCTCTAGAAAAATGCTACAATGTCATACCGTGGCTTGACCACGGTATCCAAAAAAACAACTTATAATATACATTATTTGAATATTTTTACTGGATCCTGCGATCAAGTTAGCTAGGATGACATCGAATGAGACTTCTCTTAGCCCATGCACTTTCGCAGGAATGACATTATTGCACAAACTATAACTTTATCAATTGTGCTTTACTTGCAAAATTTTCTATACCTTCTAAATCGGTAGCAGTAACCCATAGCTGCATGTTTAAGTTGGTAAAAAATTCGGTTAAATACTCACGTCTTTTATCGTCTAGATGAACAAATACCTCATCCAAAAGTAAAATCGGTGCTATTTTAGTTAGCTTTATAGCATAATTCATTTCAGCAAGAATTATTGCAATTAATATAGCTTTTTGTTCACCTGTAGAACAGAGTTTTGCTAAAATATTTTTCTTTTTATGTTTTACTAAAAAGTCGCTTTTATGAACCCCAAAACTAGTACGACCAAGTAACTTATCTTTGCTTCTTGTTTGATAAAGTTCTGTTGTAATAAAACTAGTAATATTTTCTTCGCCGTCTAATATTCTTTGTTCAACAATGCCGTCAATCGATAACTCGGCTTTTGGAAATTCATTTTCTAAATCATCGATTGCTTGCTGCATAAATTCTAAAGTTTTTAAGCGGTTAGTAGCAATATAACTAGAAATATCAGCCATTTTTTCTTCGATGATTTTTAGCCAATTATCATCTCGTATTTCTTCTACTAGAATTTTATTTCGTTCATACATGTAATATTCGTATTTACTAACTAATTCTGCATGCTTTGGATCAAAATTATAAACTATTCTATCAAGGAATTTTCTTCTATCACTGCTGCTACTAGTAAAAATTCCTTCCATTTGCGGAGTCAGCCATACCATGCTAGTGAATTTACTTAACTCGTTATTGGCTATTTTACTTTCGTTATACTCGGTTATTCTTCTATTTGAACTACGCTTAAATTGGGTAGTAAACTCCGCAAGCCCTAGCTTGCTTTGTAATAAAGCTTTAATAGAGCAATGATCTTCTGAAGTTTTGCATATATCGGCAAGCTTTGCCGACCGAAGTCCTCTACCGGGGTAAAAAAGCGATATAGCTTCTAAAATATTAGTTTTACCGCTACCATTTTCACCTATTAAAATTATCGGTATATTATCTGTTTTCAGTTCAAGATTTTTAAAATTACGATAATTCTCAAGAATTAAGGAATGCAGGAAGATATTTTTCATTTTATGAAAGAATAATAGTTAAATTATTGATACGTTGCATTTATACCGTCTAGAAATTGCCATAGTAATTTTGCACCTTTTATTGCTCCTTGATATGCTAATTTTTGTTCTTTTAAGCTTAAATTATTAATCAAGTTTGCACATTCTTGTGTATGCCATTGATCAACCTTACTATGAACAATGAAAAATTGTAAAGTTCTGTAGTCTGAAATTCCATAAAATTTTTGCAACCCTTGAATTTTAGAGTCAGATACTTCAGGAGTCTGACGCTCATAAGCATAAAGTGCTCCAAGCCCTATAGAAAAAGATTTCTCTGTTAATTTAAAATAACCTTGAACAAGTTTTTGAGTTGAGTCTAATTCAGGTTCTGAAGTGAGTTTGTTTCTTAAACATCCAAGTCCTTCAGCAAAACGTTTCCATAGTTCTGGGTGATTTTCTTCACCTTGTTCTTCTTCTATAAGATTACCAAGTAATATTTGCCTAGCTTTTATATCATTACATTTGGAATGTATTGCACTTATATAACGCGGAAAAGCTGTAACATGATGATAATATTCTTTTGCATAAGTTTGTAAAGTAGAATGGGTAAGTTTTCCCATATTCCATAATTGATAAAATGGATGATTTAAAAGGTTATATTGTTCAAGATCTATATTAAGCTGTTCTAAAAATTTCATGTTACCTCCTTTTAGTAAATTTATAAATTTGATAGTTATTTGTTTTGTCTATTATTATCGAATGCCATCCTGCTAAAAGATTAAGTGGAAAAAAAGTATCTCCACCATAATTTTTATTTATTTTTGTAAGTAAAAATTCATCAATAAGATTTTGTTTTAGGAAAAAGGTCGCTACTTCTGCTCCTCCAATCATAAAAATTTTCTTATCAGTAAAAAGATTTACTATCTTCCAAAACTCATCTAAAGACTCCATAAAAAATACATTATTATTAGATATTGTTTTTATATTTCTTGAGAAAACAATATTAATGCAATCTCTTAAAATCTTTGGAGGTATCGAGTTAAAGGTTTTTCGTCCCATAACTATAATATTATTTTTTACTGTCTGATAAAAATACTCAAACTCCTTAGGATAAGACCAAGGCATTTGCCCTTTATTCCCTATCACTCCCCTAGGGTCGCATGCCATAATACCTATGATCTTTCTATTTCTCATAAGATGAATGTTTAATCATGTGGTCTGCTACAAAAAATCTTTGATGCTCTATAACGTTATGTACTCGTAAATAATCAGCTTCATGTTCTGTTAAATATTTTGATATTGCTATTGTTTCTAAGTCTCTTTCTCCTGCTTTAGAATTATAAAAAGCAGAAATGTAAGATTTTCGCGAGTGTCCTACTAATGTCTCGTATCCTAGATTTTTAAATTCTTTAATATGTTGTAATATATATATATTTTGATAAATGGATTTTCCAAAACCGATTCCAGGATCAAGAATGATATTTTTTCTATCAAATCCACATTTTTCTAATCTCGTTATTTCTTGTTCTGCCCATATATTTAAATTAGTAATTGGGGATTCTTCAAAATCAAGGCATTTTTGTTTTTGTGGTGGAATAGTTAATGAGTGCATAGTAACAATTTTGCAGTCATGATCGGCAATAAACTGTAATGTATAGTCATCTAAATTATTTTTAACTAAATTAATCCAAGAAATAGGATATTTTTTTAAAATCTTCTTAATTACTTTAGATGATAAAGTATCAATACTAACTATAACTTCTTTTTCTCTGATAATTTTGTGTAGTTCTTCTAAAATAGGTTCTAATCTTGTATATTCTTCGTCTTCGCTAATAATTAAAGCGGAAGGGCGTGTTGACTGGGCTCCAAGCTCAATTATTGCAGTTCCATCATCGATTAAACGTATAAAATTCTTAACAGCATCTTCCTTATAAAAACTTAAGCCCCCATCCGAAAAAGAATCAGGAGTAATGTTTAAAATACCGACAAATTGAGGATTTAAAACAAGAGAGCGTATAACTCCTTGATTTTCAATTAAATGTGCTATTTCTGCGAAAGTTTTATTATTATAAAAGCTATCAATAGGCGATGAATAAGAGCATTTTAAGCTTAAACTTGCAATGAGATGAATAAGAAACGGTCTATTTAATAATTCGGGATGCGGTATTTTTAAATTAGGTAACTCTATATGGCAATTATTCCAAAGCAAGACATCTAGATCAATAACTCTTGGATACCATTTATCATAAGAGTTTACTCGATCTAGTTGTTTTTCAATCTTTTTAAGCTCAACCAAAAGCTCACTAGGGGTTAAAATACTTTTACCTTGCACCACTATATTTAAATATGGTTTATCCCAAGCTTTATCTGCATTAGTTGGTAGAATAGCCTGAGTCTCAAAAATAATAGACTGCCTAAGCACTGTAAAACCATAATTTTTTAGTAAATTTAGAGCTTTTTTAATATTTAAAAGTCTATTACCTAAATTACTACCTATAGAAATATAAATCATAATATACTCGGTGAATTTCAAAAATTGGCGTCGTCGTGTTCTATAAGAGTGCAGGTAGCCACGTATTATTATACGCTCCGCTCCTCGTCTTGTTGATTCCTTGCTCTTTTCCAAATTAAACTTCGTATATCTTCTCCGGAATAAGAAAAAGAAACTCCGCCATGCACTCCTGAAACCGGTGATTTTAATTTAGTAACGGTTACGTTTAGAAAAATCTTTTCTAATTTAGATTCGATAAAATTTTGACAAATAATATCATATATTTGTGCAGCTAAATGCTCGATAAGATTAAAGTGATTTTCTTGAGAAAATTTTTGTACTAGCCGTACGATTTCTGCATAACAAATAGTATCGTTTATATTATCTGTTACAGTAGCAAGGGGAGGGGTTGAAAAAATGAGTTTTATGTTAATTTCTACAGGTTGAGCGTGATGTTTTTCTTGAGTACTACAACCAAGATGTATCCAAGTTATTAATTCGGAAATATTGAGTTCGCAGGAATGATTTGAATTGAAAGTTCCCTCCTAGTTACGGTGTTAATATTAGTTCAGTATAAAATCTTTATAAAAATATACAATAGTTAAATTGATATACCGCCGCTTTTTTTAAAGCCGGCATGGGCTTTTTCAAGTTTTTTAATAAGTTTAGGAGAATATGATTTAATGTCTTTTTCCTTGCCGCCTTCATATTTTTTAGCGAGTTTCATCCCGCCTCTGATCATATTATAGGCAAAATTCATTACCTTCGTTTCGCCTGCTATTCTTTTTGGATTCATAAACATATAAACTTGATAAACGGCAAAGCTCTTTATTAAACGCTTTAAGTCTATTCTAGCTTGCCGCGTTATGCCTTGCAATTTATCTTTTGGGTTTGCAAGGTTTTTATTAGCATCTCTAACGATTTTAGAATGTTGATGCATTAAATAATTACTGACTTCGGCAACGTTCTTGTTAATGAGCTTCTCATCCATTTTAAGCATTTTAAGCTTTAAGTTTTTAGTTTTACCTAAATATTTACGGATTAATAAGATAATTTGGCTTTGAAGTTGAGTCAAATCCATAGTTTGTTCATTCAAGATAGCAAGTATCCGCTCTATCTCATACTCAAATTCTTCATTTTGGCTTAATTCTTCAAAAAGTTCCTCTACCTCTTTACTCTCAAGTACAAGATTGTCACTAATACCCATTAATGCATCCTTTATTTGATCGGCGATTTTCTTGGTATCTTGAGAAAATTGATTATTTGTCATAATCTAATTCATCGTTAAATATAGCTTATTTTTATACTACCACCTCATTTCTGCTTGTCCATAAAAATTGTATTAAGAGATACTAAATTTTTGTTTATCATATAGTTTTCTCTGAATAATCTGTGGAACTGTAACAAGCCCCTAACATACCGCTAGAATCATCATTATAACCGGTAGGTATATCCTTAAGGCTAAGCAAATATGGAAATTCATCTTTTTCCGTATTATCAAATTGTTGAGCAAGATCTTTATATTTTGCGGCTATTTTATTAAAGTTAAGCTGAGTATCAAGAGAGGAGTATAAAGTACTTAGACATTTATAAAGGTTATGCAATATTATACTATTATTATATTCATCTGAGGTTATTGTTGCTTTAATAATATGGAGAAACGTTAGTTTTGTTAATTCTTGTGTCTCTCTTGCTATTTTTGTTAGACCTTGCCTCTCAAAATAGCTTGCCGGTGCTAAATATGACTTAGTTAATACTAAAGATAATTTCTTTACATCTTCGATATTACTCTGTTTCATTTTGCTTATTATTTCTGATTTTTGAATATCGATTAAGCCTTCAAAAGCTCTTGATACACCGGTTATATCAGGAGTTAAGTATAAATATTTGAGAGCTTCAGAATAATTCTTCTTATCGAACTCTATATGTCCGAGTTTTATATTTGCTTTAACAGACCCAAACTTGGCAGCCTTTTTATATAGCTCTATTGATTGATCCGGCGTCATTGTGGATATTTTGGCTTTTTGGCAGTAAATTTCAGCTAATTGATGCTTACAAAACTGTTCTTCTTTATCTTCTTTGGTCTCTTCATAAGTGCTTGTTAATAATCGTGTTTCTTTATGTTTTTTAGATATATTGTCATAAGCGTTTTTTAATAATTCCTCTAACTTGTTATAAGTATCTATCTCTTGCCGTGGAAGTATTTTAGAATTAAGTATTTTGTGATAGATTACTGTATTAATCTCTTCGTTGCTAATTCCTGTTATAGAACCGATAATATATGCCCATAGCAATTGAGTATATTCTTCTTTGGCGGGATTTATTAATTTTTGAAAATTAGTAATATCTTCTGTAGATATATTGTTATTAGATAAAATTAATAAACCTAATTTTAAATTAACTTTAATATCATCTAAATTTTTTATATCAGTGTTTTTAATTTTTGTTAAAAATTCTCTTAGCTTAAATATATTAACAACTTCGGCAGTATCTAAAATTTTGTTATTTTTTATGTTATTATAAAAATTTTGAAAGGCTTCATTGAATTTATTATAGAACGAATCTTTAGTACTCTCTATTTTTGCTATGAAAGCTAAAAACAACTCTCTATCTATATCATAGCTTGCTACCTCACTGAATAAATTATCAAACCATTCTAAAGGGTTAATTAAATTTGAACTCGTTTGAAAATTGTTATTGATATTGGAAAAATATTTCAAATAATTTATAAGCGAATTTAAATTACTTTCCGGTTTTGAAATTTGTAAAATAGGATACAATTCATCACTAACCTTGAAAAAATTTTCTATAGTCTTGTCTTTACTGTCCCTAGCTTGAGAATCATTTAGGATTTTTATTAATTGTGTTAATTTTTGATTTTTAGCCGGATCAAATATTGTATTTTTTTCTTTATTCCATGCTCTATTTATTTCTGTTTTAAGTGCATCTATATTAGACTTTATTTCTAGATTAATCATCTTTATAGCACTTAAAATATCTTCGGAATTACGGTCATTAATAGTTATTTTATTATTTTTATTAGGTGTGATATAATCTTTATCATATAGAATCTTTAATATTTTTCCGTATTTTGGCGTATTACTAGGTTTAGGGAAAAAATGTGAATTAGATGCTAATTTAGCAATAATAGATTTTTGTTGTTCGCTGAGGCTTTTTTCTTTAAGAGCTTCATTAAAAATATTAGATATTTGAACTGGTTCTTTGTTATTTATCGTGTCGGTAAAAATTACGGATATATTATTATCTGTATCTATGGTTTCAAATAAATTAGTAAATTCCCATAATATATTAGCAAGTTCTTTTAGCTTATTTTGAGTATTAGTAGATTGATCGTTTTTTATGGCAATATCTTTTATTACTAAAATAAATTTGGTTGGTTTAGTATCTAAAATCTTTTGTAAAAAAAATGTATTAAGAATTGACTGAGCAAATGAATGGTTGTTATTTAAATAATTACTGTTATAAACCATTAAATTCGGTTGATTTTTATTTGCAGGAACATTAAAGATGTCTATTTTTTTATCATGTCCGCTTGTTCCGATAAATTCAAAATTTCCAAAGTCATCACTCTTAACTGCTAATTTTTTATCTTTAACATATTTAGCTATAATGCTTAAATCATCTTTATTTTGTCCTAATATAACTATAGCTTTATTACTTTGATTAATAAGAGGTGTATATTTCTGCTCATATTCATTTATCAGCTTAACCGGTTCTAATATTTCAAAAACAGATTTTTCCGTTTCTTGCTGTTGTTGTGTTTTATTCTCTTCTTCCCAATTTAATAGCATATTAATCATCCTCATCAGTTGTTTTTTTATTTTGTTCTTAACCTTAAGATTAACTCAAAAAATTTCAACTTAGTTAATAAATTAATTAATATTTTTTAACTAAAAATATGTATGTGATAAAAATATTACAGTTTAGATATTACAATATTTAATATATTAGAAGATGATTTT
>JBEGTS010000030.1:0-63772 GCA_041179265.1 Pseudomonadota bacterium | reverse complement strand
TTTGGTCTTATAATAACGAAAGACCTAATATGGCTATAGGTGGTATAACGCCAATACAAAAATTAGCTTTGGCAGCTTAACTCTCTACTCTCTACTGTGATTAAAAATGGGAGGATTACCTTCCAATAATGTTCCTACAGATAACAACCCTACAGCTTGTTTCTGCTCTTTTGTTAAACTTCTTTGTTCTTTCTCGTAGCCTAGCATAATTTTTTATAAAAAATTAAATTGTAAAAAAACTTATACTGTTTTAAATAAAAAATAAAGTACAACTTATTACTAATTTGATTTTTCTTCGCAGAACCTAGTTTAAAGTGGTATGTCCGTGTACCTGAGCATTCATCACCAATCCAAAGCCGATTAGCATTGATACCATCATTGTTCCGCCGTAAGAAATAAACGGGAGAGGTACGCCTACTACAGGAAGTAAGCCCATAACCATAGCTATATTAATAAATACGTGACTAAATAAAATTGAAGTGATACCTATTACCATTAATTTACTGAAGGTCTCTCGGCAATTTGCAGAAATTAATAAAGAAATAGTTATAAGTGCAAAATATAATATTAGTAAAAATATTCCCCCTATAAAGCCGAATTCTTCAGCAAAGGTAGCAAAGATAAAGTCGGTTTGATGTTCGGGAAGAAAATCTAAATGGCTTTGACTACCTTGATTTAAACCTCGTCCAAATAAGCTACCTGAACCTATAGCGATTTTGGATTGGATAATATTATAGCTAGCACCTAGTGGATCATGTTCCGGATCTAAAAAAACCATCACACGCTTTTTTTGATAATCATACATCATATTCCAAGCAATAGGCAGGCTAATAAGAGCGGCGAGGCCCAGCATTATAAAATATTTTATTCTAAAACCTACTGCAAAAAATATAATTGCCGAAACAATTAAGACAATCATTCCCGTACCTAAATCAGGTTCTCTAATTATTAAAAAAGCCGGTACTAAGACTGCTATAATAGGTATGATAACTTTATGGAATTTTGTAAGATCGTCAATTGCTAAGGAGTGAAAATATCTAGCAAGCATTAATACAATAGCGATTTTTATCGGTTCGGAAGGTTGAAGTTTAACTATACCGATATCGATCCATCTTTTTCCGCCCATGGCAGTTGAGCCAAAAAGCTCCACGGCAACTAGTAAAGCTAATACGCAAAAATAGAATATATAAGATAGTCTAAAGATTATTCGCAAATCAATTAATGAAATAATAATAGCTAAAGGTAAGAATATACAAAAATTTATAATTTGTTTGTAAGCCCAAGGCTGCAAATTGCTATTCGCAGCAGAATAAAGCACAATGAAACCAATACAGCAAATTAAGCTAATTAGTAAAATTAAAGTAATCGGTAATTTTTGTAATTGTTCTAGATAATTTTTATGCATGGTTTTGTATACTCGATGAACCTCCAAAATTGGCTACGTCGTCTTTGTAAGTCCTCGGATGCTAAACGTTTAGTATACGCTCCGCTCCTCGCCTTACAAACTCCTTGCTCTTTTCCAAGTTGATCTTCGTCTACTACTTTTCATTTTACTTCGGAGTATATCTTTGCTGCGTGGATTGAAAAATACACTTGATGTCCTAAGATCCCGCGATCAAGTCGCGGGATGACAGGGGCATAGTCGATTCACACAACAATGCCACGCGGGAATGACATAACAGGATTCCAGCAGCCACTAAACATCCACATTAAACATCTTAAAAATAAATACTAATTCGTCAGCTGTTTCTTTCAAATAATCAAAGCGACCGGCTGAACCTTTATGACCCGTATCCATATTTATTTTTAATAATAATGGATTATTGTCCGTTTTTAGCTCTCGTAATTTTGCTACCCATTTAGCAGGTTCCCAGTAACCAACGCGAGGGTCGGATATACCGCAAGTAATGAATAGAGCAGGGTAGTTTTGTGCTTTTACGTTATCATAAGGAGAATAAGATTTAATATATTCAAAATATTTTTTCTCTTTCGGACTACCCCACTCATTATATTCTACAAGAGTTAATGGTAAGCTTTCATCAAGCATGGTGTTAAGTACGTCTACAAATGGTACATGGGCGATTGCTGTTCTATAAATTTCTGGCTTTTCGTTGAGTACATAACCAATTAACATACCGCCGGCACTTCCTCCCATTATTACGATATTATTGTTACTTGTATATTTTTCTTTGATTAAAGCTCTACTGCAAGCTATAAAATCTTCAAAGGTTCTTTTTTTGGTTAAAAACTTAGCGGATTCATACCAATCATGCCCTAGATCATCGCCGCCTCTAATATGAGCAACCGCATAAATAAAGCCGCGATCGGCAAGCGTTACTGCCGTATTTCTAAAATTAACGGGCATGGCGACGCCATAAGCTCCGTAACCCATTAAATATAAAGGGTTTGAACCGTCTTTTTTAAATAAAGATTTTTTATAGAATAAAGTAATGGGTACTTTTACATTTTCATTATCTGCAAATATTCTCTCTACTTTATACTCCTCCGGATTAAAGCCTGATGGTATTTCCTGGGTCTTTAATATCGTTAATTTATCGCTATTAAAATCGTAGCTATAAGTGGTACTTGGTCTTGCAAGAGAAGAGTAATTTACTCTGATATCGTCTTCCTCAAAGTTTGTAGAAAAACTACTTGCCTGAAAACTTTCGTCGGGAAAATGAATTATTTTTTCTTGTAGATCTTTGATATACTTTATTTTAATTAGCGGTAAACCTTGGTCACGATAATTTAAGATTAAATAATTGCTTGTAACATCAAAACTTTTTAAATATTTACTAGTTTCTTCTTTGATATAAGTTTCATCCCAGCTAGAATTTTCAAAATTATTTATAGGAATTTTTACAACATGGAAATTTTTAGCTTTATAATTAGTTTTAATATAAAAATAATCGCCTTCATGTTCTATTTCATAGAATATATTATTTTGTGCAGCTCGTACTAATTTAAGTGTAAAACTATCATCTTGCATAGAAATTACGTAAATTTCATTTTCATTATAATCGCCTGAATTTATAAAAATATATTTACTACTTGCTGATTTCTCACAGCTGATAAAATGAAGAGGATTTTTTACCTCGAATATAAGTTTATCCTGAGAAATATCTTCACCTAAACGATGAAACATTACCTTATCCCAGCGTTGATTCTCATTAATAGTAATATAGAAAAAGCCGCTTAATTGTTCATGCCAGATTATGGATGGTGCCACGTCTTTTACTTCATCAGGTAAGTATTTTTGTCCTTTAAGATTGTATATTTTGATATTGTATTTTTCGTTACCTGTAAAATTAATGCTATAAGCCATTAAATTTTGATCAGGTGACATTGCAACTTTGGCAACATCGGTAAAACCACTGTTTGGAGCAAGAAGGTTAACATCTAATATCACTTCTTCAGGAGCATTAATATTATTATGCTTTCTGCAATATATCGGATAATTTTTATCGTCCTCTACTCTTGTATAATAGTAATAATCTTTTTTCTTAACATAAACTGATTCATCGTCTAATTTGATCCGTCCTTTTAATTCTTCAAAAATCTTTTCTTTATCCTTTTGTAAATCGGCAAAGAAATTTTCGGTATATTTATTCTCGGCTTTTAAGTGGTCTAAAATTTTAGGGTCTTCTACATTTGGCCACTTTGGATCTCGTAGCCAATGATAATCATCTTTTATTGTTGTTTTGTGAACTTCAAAGCTGTAATTTTGTTTATTGGCGATTATAGGTTTCATATGTTATTCTTTTTTTTAGTGTCATACCGCGACTTGATCGCGGTATCCATAAATATTTATTATCACTGCTTATTTTTTTGGATACCGTGGTCAAGCCACGGTATGACAGAGTGTTAAAATAAAAATAAGTAATAGAAATAATACAATAAATATAGCAGTTTGCTGATTATGCCAAGCAGATATTTTACTTAAAATATTATCCCAAATAACCTTAAAGTTAAGATATTCTTCTGCATCTTCGTTATTGTCTGCCGTTTCTTTATGTTTATCAACAATAAAATAGATAAATTTTTCAATATATCGGTATAAGTCAAAGTTAATGTTTTCTGTTGAAATACGTGGTATTTTTCTAAATATTAAAGCTAACAATAGTGAGATTGCAGGAATGATTAGCTTAAAGTTAGCAGTAGGTGATATTTGAATAGGATAGAATAAACATACACATAAAGTTATGATGCAGAAAGAGAGGTAAAGCACTTTTGTCATACCGTGGCCCCGCCACGGTATCCATGAATATTTAGTATCAGTGCTTATTTTTTTACTGGATACCGTGGCGGGGCCGCGGTATGACAAGTGTATACTCTCCAACAACAACCCAAATAACACGGTACAAGTTGCTATCTTGGAAAATAGCATTACATTATTCTCATTTAAAATATTAGCTATTTCATCTTTAATATAAGAAGAGCTAATAGGAAGTAGGGAGGTATATATCAATATGCTAACTACAAACCCACCTAATAGAATAAGACTAATTGGAGTATTCTGAAGATCTTGGTAATTTTTAATATCGTACTCGTCTTCTATATAAGCGAAGTATAAAGCAAATAACCCGTTATATAATATATGTATAAATATAAAGCTGGTAATAAGATAAGCTATATTTGGAGAGTTTATACTAATAGCCGCTAATATAAAACCAAGCTGCGATACGGTAAGATAACATATCAATCGTTTAAGGTTTTGCTCAATTAGAGCAAATAGTAAGCCGTAAATGATCATTGATATTCCAAAGAACTTAAGTATTTCAAGACCAATAAATAATTTAAAAATGATAATTAAAGTAACTTTAGTGGTGAAACTTATTAAATAAATCATGCCGCTACTTGAAGCTATCGGGTAACAATTAACCACCCAACCATTTATAAAAATAGCTCCAGCATTAATTAAACAGCCTGCAAGTATTAATATTGCCGGTAACTCAAAATTATATATTGATTCCGTTAAAGAAATAAATGCTGTATTACCTGTTGTTTGGATTAAAAGGGTCATGCCGATTAAAATTAACCCGCTACTGAATAAATGTGTGAGAAAATATTGACGTACCGGTTTTATTTTTAATTGGTCACAAAAAACAATTATGCAGGCAAAAATTGTCATGAATTCAAGCGAGATTATCATGGAAATAAAATCAGCTGCAAATACGCATATAATAGAGGATAAACAGTATAAACTACCTATTAGCGTCTCAAATTTTCTATTTTGGGAAATTGTATAAAGATTTAAGATAGCAGTAACAATCAAGAATGCTAAAGCTATTAATTGATTTTGAGAGCTAAGGTCAAAAGCAAGTTCAAAATTAGCTAGCGAAAGTGCAAATTGAGTGTTTTGAATAAACATTTTAATCTTTAGAAGAAACTGTTAAAATTTCCAGTCCGGGAATCCTTTTAAAGTCTTTTACATTTAGAGTTAATAGAGAATAACCGTGAGTTATTGCCGTTGCTGCAATTAGCATGTCATGAGTGCCTATAGTGATATTTGATTTATATAAATAATGAATAATGTGGGCGTATGTGTAGGCTTCTTCTATTCTGAACGGTAGTACGGTAAATAAGCTTTTTACATATTCTATAAAAGCTAAACATTTTATACGTCTATCTTCATTGTTAGCTCTATCCAATCCTACTAATAATTCGGTTAATGTAACTGAAGCAATACAATTTAACTCAAAATCCAGTAACTCATCTAAGGTTAGTTTTTTCTTTTCTGCAGCTATAAGTATTGATGTATCAATAATTAATCCCATCTTTCAACCAATTTTTTAATATCTTGTTTCGTACTGTTTCTTACTTCTTGAACAATTTTTATATAGTCATCTACATCCTCAGGGTCTAATATAGGAGCATGTTCAAAAAACTCTTGTAACGTTTTTTTTGGTTTATCGATTGTATGTACAGGTGAAATCCTTGCTACGATATGGTTACCTTTTTGAACGTCAAAACTCTCGCCTTTATAGTAAACTCTATTCATAATGTCTGAAAAAGAGCGTACAAACTCTGTTGCTCTAATAATTTGTGCCATATCTATCCTCAAAAATAATTACTATATAAACATATTATATGATTATACGTAAATTATGTAAATATGTTTATATAATATAAGCTAAAAATTCTCTGATTAAGATTTGAATAAAGTAAAATAACGTTATAGCTAAAGCACAAATTATTATACTAATTTGCATAGAGTAGGGGAGTGGTTTTATTACGCTAGATTCTACCAAAGAAGGTTTGTAAATAGAGCTTAATATTTTGAGAAGGTAAAGGCTTGAGAATATACTACTAGCTATTACGACAATCATGACGATGATTTGATTCTGTTCGCTTGCGGCAAGTAATATCGAGAATTTGCTAATAAATCCGCTAAAGATAGGGATACCGATTAGCGATAATGAAGAGATAGATATAATAAAAGAAATTAAAGGAAATTCTTTGGATGTACCGTGCAAATCCTGTACTTGATCGGCTTTCTTTAAACTATAAATACTTCCCATACTATAAAATAAGCAGATTTTTGTAAAAGAGTGTGAAACTAAATGTAGCATTGCCGCACCGAGTGCCTTGGGTGTCAGCATGAAAGCACTAAGCAAAGCGAGGCTTAGTTGATTCATAGTGGAATAGGCGAGTATTTTTTTGATATTATTCGTGCCTAGTGCTTTGATTGAGCTGTAAAATATGCTTACTATCGGTATAAAAATTAACCAGTTAAACTCGGCAAATATCATTTGTAAATACGATAAACCGAAGATATATAATAGGATTTTGTAAATACAAAACAGTCCGGTTTTCACAACTATTACGGCATGCAGTAAACTACTAACGGGGTAATGTGCAACCATAGCGGCAGGAAGCCAGGAATGCATTGGAAAAATTGCAGTTTTGGCAATTCCAAAAATAAACATTAATAATAGAATAATCGATTGGTTTTTAGAAAAATAATTTTCTACTAGACTACCGCTTGCAAAATCTCCGTTACCGGTTGTAGCATAAATAATTATCACTGCCGGTAAAAATAATATTGTAGCAGAAATCATCAGAATTTTTAGATATTTATACAACCCGCTAAGTACTATATTATTTTTGGTATGTCCTATTAAAAAAGCTGTAGAAATAGTTAAAAGCTCATAGCAAATAAACATCGTGAATAAGTTACTAGATAAGGCAATTAAAACACCGAACAGAATAGTTAAGTTAAAGAAAAATAAGAATCTAGAAGAGTCTTCTATATTATTAATAGCAAGATATTTTGGAGTGTAAAGTAAAGCACAAATCCATAAAAAGCCTATTAAGCTTAAGAAAATAAGCCCTAAAGGTTCAAGATGGAATCCTATAGAGTAATTACCGAATATATTAAATTCAAATCCTGCTCTAATACCTTTTAAAAACAACCAATCAATAATTAAAATATTACCGAAGAAAAAAATAGCGATAGTAATAAGTAAAAAATTACGTATAAAACTATCTTTTTGAGTGGCATACGGGCTGGTCAAGTTTAATGCACCAACTAGTAAAGTTGATAGAATCAAAAGACTCGGAGTAGTAAATTGTGTAATCATGACGGTTTACTCCACAATAGAACTTTTACCATTTTATAATGGTAAAATAACGATCCTACGGAGCTGAGTAAAATTATAACAAAATCTAATAGTAGATTTTGCGTTAATAACAATTCAAGAATATTTACTTTGATAAAAAATAACGGGCTGATAGGTAAGCCACAGCTGCAAATAATAGCAATTATCATTAAAACTTTGTTAGGATTTCTTTTATAGCTTTCATTATAAGCATCTATTAAGAAAAGAGCTATTTTATTTATACTATCCGCAAGTAATAAGCTTGGTAAAAGTATTATACCGTTTTCGGTAACATATAAGAGAAATACGTAACCTATTTGAGTGAAACATGAATAAATTATAATATTCTTAAAATCTTTTGCCTGGTAAGCAAAATACGGGGCTATAATAAGAGTAGCTAAAGCAATAGGTCTTATAAAATTTGTAATAGCAATTTTAATTATCTCATAGCCTATAATAATATAAGTAAATTTATATATTATATATATTCCTATTATAGTAGAAATCCCTGCTAAATATACTAAAATAACCGAAGAAGTACTGCTATAAGCTCTCATCATCCAAAAATGCATAGGGAAGAAAGCAGTTTTTAAAATAATACCTATCAAGAAAAAACCTATAGCTATAGTGATTATACGGGAATTATGATGTTCTTGTAGATAAGCTGCAACATCGTACATATTTAAGCTACCCGTAATGCTTAGCAAAAATCCTATAGCTATAAGAATAAGAGTTGCACCGATACTACCCATGATTAAATAATCAAAAGCTCCGATTAAAGATTTTTGGTTACTACCTGAGGCTATCAGGACATAACTGCTAAGTGCTGAAATCTCTATAAATACATATAAATTAAAGAAATCGTTAGTACTAATCATTCCTAAATAGCCGGTATGAGCAAATAATAATATACCGTAAAATAAAGATTTCCTATTATTGTTGATATATTTTAGAATAGTCTTATCGGTAATCTTATGACAAAAAACTAAAAAGAATAATAAAACCAAGTTAAGATAAATAATAATAGCTTGGTTTAGTGAATTTAGACGATATTCTATTCCTATTTTTGAAGTCCATCCTCCCATGGTGTAAGATAGTTCCGTATTTTGTATAATGCTATATCCATAAACGCTAACCAAAAGGCTAGATAAAATGCAAACTATGGTAATTACTCGTGCAAAGGTAGTAAAGCGAAAAGATATTATTGAGAGTAAAGCACCGAATAAGGGGAATAATATTTGTATGATAGGGAAATGGTTAGTTAGGATCATTTATATATCAGCATTAATTTCATTTTCCGATATTGTACCAAAATGTTTATAAATTTGATATATTAAACTTAAAGCTACGCTAAGAGTAGCAAACCCAACTACTATAGCAGTTAACATTAATACATGAGGTAAAGGACTAGTGTAAGTAGTGATGCCCTCTTGTAAAATAGGTACACCACCTGTTTTAATTTTTCCGATACTTAAATAAAATACTAATACTGAACTTTGAAAGATTCCAAGCCCGATAATTTTATGAATATAATTACGACTTGTAAGCATTATAAACAAACCGCTAGTTAGTAAAATCAAAGCAAAGAAATATACTAAATGTGACATAATTTTGATATTTTTTTAGATCCCGTGGTCAAGCCACGGGATGACAGCTATGTTTAATATGCTTTAAAAGACTGATTAAATATACATGTGACTTTTTTGCCCTTACGTACAGCGAGCTTAGGAAAAACCTGTTCAAGGATCACCATATTAGGATTATCTTGAGCAAGGCGATAATTTACTAAAGATTCTCGAAGTGAATCATCTACAGCAAAAATACCGGAAATTTCAGCGTTTTTATCTCTAAATTGAAGATAGGTAAACTCGCCGTCGTCAAAAATTTTAATAGGAGCTATTTCTTCGCTGCCGCTAATATAGTAATTAAAGTTATATTTTTCAGGATGAGTAAGGTCGGGGCTTGCCAAGGAAGCAGAAAAAGTTTGCATATGACCGCTCATATTATCATTTTCGTCATCCGGATAAAGAAATTTTACGTTAAAGACCATTTCGGGATCACGCATATCAAGAGTTTCGGCGGCATATAGTTCAAAAAAGTAAGTCCGTTTATTAGTAATTAAAGTCATATTAGTAGTAGCATCCGGTTCCATCGGTTTAATAAAAATCCTATGACCGGCAGGCACTATTTGCCATGAAGTAGTATCTCCCATAGAAATACTTACTATTTCCTCGTCTCTTGCTAGTTCTATACTTGCTTGATATCCGTAATATCCTGTAAACTTAAAGACATCATCAGGGTTATAAGTCATAACTCTTAAGCGTGGGTCTCGACCTAGAGGTCGTGATATAGTAAGAGCAAATACATCTAATGTAAGTATTATAAAAGTACAAAATATTATTAGTTGCTTCATATTATTTCTGATTTTTATTCCTTAATAATTTTAGCTTGTAACTAGTAACGGTAAAATTGAACGGCATATCAGGTGATGTACTTGTACTGATAGAATCCATTATAAATCCGATTCTTGCTTCCCATACCATATTTTCTAAAATTTCACCCGTACTATTTTTTGCCAATGACTCAAAAGTAACAACTGCCTCATTATCGTTTATATTGTTAATCGATAATACATTAACTGAGCGTCTATATAATTTTTGATATCTTATGACCGGTGATAATGAGTTATCAATATTCATAAAATTAGCAAATTGCATATAAACAATACTCGTAGAAGCATTTTTGATAAAGGTAAATTGTTCTTTTAATATATCGTAATTATATTCTTCTCGTTGTTTTACATAATTCTGAAGCATAATATTTGCAACAGAAATATAAGGATTTGCTAATGATGAATGTTTAGTATTAGTAACGGTAGCTTGTTTTTCGGCATCATCTTTTATTAAATAACTTACTTTTTCGTTTATTGGTAGCAATATATCGATATTTATACAAATTAAGGTGAATAATAAGGTAAAAATCGTGCATATTAAAAGTAGAAGACTTCTATGACTTAACGGTAAGATATACTTAAAATTATACCATTTTCTTGCATCAATAAAATATTCGCCGGACTTTATATATTCTTGTATTGCGTTGGTTAATGGGTCCATAATTACTAGATTAATAGCTATTTATTTTGTTTTATAACTCTACCATAATTATTATAATATGATTATGATTTGTTAATTTAATGTTATTTAAGCTATAAAATAAGTTTATATTGTTGCTACAATACCAAATATTATTTAACTTTAAAATTAAAATAAATAAATTATAAATTAAAATTATACAATAACAATTATTGATGGTAGTTATTATATTATACTCACCCCACTTGAAAAACTGGCGACAATGTCCTTGTAAGTCCGCAGGTAGCTACGTATTAAGTATACGCTCTGCTTCTCGGCTTATAGACTTCTTGCTCTTTTCCAAGTTGAACTTCGTATAAATACCCTTTATTTACTTCAGAGTATAATAGTTTACAATCTTTTTAATATTTTTTTATATTTATAAATAGATTTTTTCAAAAAATGCTTGTGAACTATTGTATAGTAAGGTAATTTTAAAATAGTAACAAGATAATTTAATAATGTATAATTAGAATGTTAAAATCATTAAAGTTTTTATTAGTATTAATTATGCTTTCTCAATTGTTGTCATGTACCCCTTCAGCTCCTTATGAAATTAAAAGCCCGTGCGTTTCTGCTGATATAGATGATGGATCGAGTTTAAGCGTAAATCCTTGTATAAGAAGACCGGTTAATTCAGTAAATATAGCATAAAAGCAATAGTTTTACACAATAACAATGTAATAATAAAAATACCTTTGATTATGAATAATATATTTGGCTTCTTTAAATCAAGTAATAACTCGCAAAGCGGTTCAGGAGATGTACAAAATCAAGAAAGTATTAAATCGGCTAATCCTTTAAAAATTACTCAGAATTGGTATGAAGAGCGATCTGATAAGTTAATTGTTCAACGTAACTTACTTATCATATTAATAATACTACTAACCATTTTTATGGTTATATCAACTTTAGTAATAGCATTTGTAGTAAAATCTAAACAATTTGATCCTTTTGTTATTCAGCTAAATAGTAATACCGGACGTGCCTCGGTGGTAGAACCTATTTCATCACCGGTATTAACCGCGGATGAGTCTCTTACAAGATATTTTATAAAGAAATATATAAATGCACGAGAAACATATAATCCGGTTGATTTTGCGACGATAGCTCGTACCACAATAAGATTATTCTCAACAAGCGGTGTTTATTACAATTATCTTGGCTATATAAGAAATAAAGATTTTGATCCTACTATAAAATATCAACGAGGTAATACTACATTTTTAGTAGTAAAATCATGGTCAAAAATCGCAGCAGATAAATATATAGTTAGATTTTCCGTAAATGAAACATCGGAAAGTCAGTTAGTTTATAATAAAATAGCGGTAGTAAGCTTTGCTTACGTGCCTATGCAATTAACAGATTCAGAGCTTGACATAAATCCGGTAGGGTTTCAAGTTAGCGGATATAGGGTAGACGATGACAATAGTTAGATTTTATTTTTTATTTTTTATTTTTATATTATTAAGCGGTTTTACAATACAACGAGAGTGTCCGCTTGTAGATGATCCATGCAGTAATAATAATAGTAGTAATAATTATTTAGATGATTTATCTATAACTAAAGATAATAGGATAAAAACTTATATATATAATCCAAATGAAGTTTATTTATTAGTTTTGCATTTTGGCTTTCAATCGCATATAGAGTTTGCTAAAAACGAAGAAATCCAAAATATAATTCTTGGGGATGCTTATGCTTGGAAAATAACTCCTCTGGCAAATAGATTATTTATTAAGCCTCTTGAAAAAGATATTCGCACAAATATGACTATTATAACTAATAAAAGAACATATGAATTTGATATCGCTTCTACGGAACTTATGATGGGTAACGAAAGGGATTTAGTATATGTAATTAAATTTTACTACCCTAAGAAAAATAGTAATTACATGGCAAGGTTTTAGTAGGATATTGTGTTATACCGTGGTCTCTCCACGTCATGACAATTTTTTTAATATAAAACACTTTAACTAATATAATTTGGATATGGCTGAAGAGCAAAATAACAATAACAATAATACCGGTTCTTTATCAGGAGCAGATTCGCCTGAAGTACAAAGAGAATTATCAAAAGTTTCAGTTAGCTTTAATAAGAGTATTGCGATAGTAGTCGTAATTTGCGGTATTTTTATATATATTTTTTATACTCTTTTTTTTGGCTCTAAAAAAGAAGAAATACCGGATACTCAAATACCGAGTAATATTGTAAAGCCTGTTACGGATGTTGATGATAATATTCCGGAAATTCCAAAGTTACCTGATCCGCCTAAGCTTGAGACGCCTACAGCTCCACCGCCTCCTCCTCCGATAGTAGAAGTTCCACCGGTCTTACCTCCTACTACTCCTGTAGAGGATAATAAAGACAAAACACTTCCATTGCCGCCGGTTTCATTGCCTTCCACCTCAGGAACGCTAGTTGAGAGTGATGCAGAGAAGCAACGTCGTGAAGCAAAAAGAAAATCAGCTATAGTGTTGGTTGGTGGTGTAGAGCCTAAAAAAACACCGGAACAGATTACGGCAGAAGCGACATTTAAAGATCGCGGTGATATGTCGTTGGTTCTCGGACGCGGTAAATTAATTGATGCAGTGCTTGAGACGGCAATAAATAGTGACCTCGGCGGTGAAATAAGAGCCATTATTAGTAGAGACGTATTTTCTGAGAAAGATAAAGTTATATTAATACCGAAAGGATCAAAAATATTCGGTAAATATGCAACCTCAACTTCATCAGACAGTTTCGGTAGAGTTTCTATAATATGGGATAGAATCGATTTAACTAACGGTTATACTATAGAATTCGACTCACCTGCAGTTGATAATTTAGGTAGACCGGGACTACAGGGAAGAGTCGATAATAAATATAAAGAACAATTTGCAAATGCCGTATTACAATCCGGCTTTAATATAGGTCTTGCTAAAATCCTTGATAAGTTAGTGCCGCCTCCTATAGATTCGCAGGCAGCAGCAACTAATAGTGCTACAGCCACACAATTGTTAAATACTGCTCAAACTATTGCGGCTAATACCGGTATGGATGCAAATACTAGAATAGTTACAATTTGTACTAATATACTTGCTGCTATTACCGATAAAACTTCGACTGCTTATACTACTATGACTCAAGCGTGTACCACAGCACAAACTGCTTCTTCAGCGAATACTGCTGACCAAAGACTTCAAACCTTAGTACAGGCAGTTAATACGGCAGCTTCAAGTTTGCTTACTACTACATCTATAGCATCAACTCCGACGCAAGCACAACAAGCTTCTACTCAAGCTTTTACGGATGTTACAAATGTTGTACAAAATATGATAACTCAGCAGCAATTTAAGCCTACGACAACGGTTAATCAAGGTGCACCGGTTAGAATATACGTTAATAAGGATTATAAATTCCCAAAAGCCGTTTTATTAAAATCGAAGGTAATGAAATGAATGAAGAATTTGCAGCCTTAGAGACGTTTTTACTTCCTTTTAAAAATTTATTTGCTGAAGACGGTATTAATGAAATTATGGTTAATAAGCCTGGAGAAGTATGGGTTGAAAAGAAAGGCGATATATACTCTAAGCAAATACCGGAACTGGATAGCGAACATCTACTTTCATTAGGGCGTTTAGTCGCTCAATCTACCGAACAGATGATTTCAGAAGAAAAACCGCTGCTTTCAGCAACTTTGCCTAATGGTTACCGTATTCAAATAGTATTTCCTCCTGCTTGTGAGATAGGACAAATCATTTATTCTATCAGAAAGCCTAGCGGTATGAATTTAACTTTAGACGAGTACGCTAAAATGGGGGCATTTGATGAAACTGCAACAGAGAGTTTAGTAGATGAAGATGCAATAATTTTAAATGATTTTTTAGCTGAAAAAAAGATTAAAGAATTTATTAAACACGCAGTTATTTCAAAGAAAAATATCATAATTAGCGGCGGTACTTCAACCGGTAAAACTACCTTTACAAATGCGGCACTTACTGAAATACCTGAAATAGAAAGATTAATTACTGTAGAAGATGCTCGTGAGGTTGTACTATCAAATCATCCGAATAAAGTACATTTGCTTGCTTCTAAAGGAGGGCAGGGGCGTGCAAATGTTACTACTCAAGATTTAATAGAAGCCTGTTTGCGTTTAAGACCGGATAGAATTATAGTCGGTGAGCTTCGAGGTAAAGAAGCTTTTAGTTTTTTGCGTGCTATTAATACCGGTCACCCTGGTTCAATATCGACACTGCATGCCGATAGTCCTGCTATGGCAATTGAGCAGTTAAAGCTTATGGTTATGCAAGCTGATCTCGGTATGCCGCCTGAAGAAGTAAAGAAGTATATTTTAACCGTTGTAGATATCGTTGTGCAGTTAAAGCGCGGTAGTGGCGGGAAAAGATATGTTTCGGAAGTGTATTATAAGAAGAACAAAAACGCCGAAGGTATGGTGTAGCGTATACTCGATGAACTTCAAAAATTGGCTACGTCGTTCTACAAGATCTGCGGTGCTCACGTATTAAGTATACGCTTCGCTCCTCGCCTTGTGAACTCCTGGCTCTTTTTGAAGTTGATCTTCGTATACTGATTCATTATTTACCTGATATACTTGCCATACGATGTGATACTGCCACGGTATGGCATATATAGAAAAATTAAACTAGGAATATCAATTCATGGAATGGCATAAGATACTTAAAGTTACTAGGAATATATTCGGTCATGCTATAATTCATCCGGTTGTTATTTTTTGCACCATTTGGATAAGCGGTGCATTTGTTGCAATTTTTACTAATGAGGTTGGAGCTTTAGGTGTAGATATAAATGCTATAAATATTGCTTATAAGTGGGCTTATTGGCTTGTTAACGTTTGGGGGCAGTTAAAAATTGCCGACTATAATTATTTAAAATTGAAGCTACTTGCGTCTCTTCTTGGTCCTGCTATTGTTGTTATAATATTTTACATTAAAAATTTTGAAAGAATAAAATCATTACAATTTTTTGAGCAACAGGAAAAAGTATATGGAGATGCTAGCTGGGCTAATCCGTCAGATATAGAGGCCGCAGGTCTTAGATCTAAAAAAGGTATGCTAATCGGTGTTGATGCTGGTGGATATTTTGTTGCCGATGGGTTTCAGCATGCTTTATTATTTGCTCCTACCGGTTCGGGTAAAGGTGTGGGTTTTGTGATACCTAACTTGTTATTTTGGAGTGATTCGGTAGTAGTACATGACATAAAGCTCGAAAATCATGGTTTGACAAGCGGTTGGCGTGAGAAACAAGGTCAGAAAGTTTTTGTGTGGGAGCCTTCTAATCCCGATGGTGTTACTCATTGTTATAATCCGATTGATTGGGTTAGTACTAAGCCTGGGCAGATGGTGGATGACGTTCAAAAGATTTCAAACCTTATAATGCCTGAAAAGGATTTTTGGAATAATGAAGCACGAAGTTTATTTTTAGGTGTAACTTTATATTTAATAGCTGATCCTACTAAAACTAAATCTTTCGGCGAAGTAGTGCGTACCATGAGAAGTGACGACGTGGTTTATAATCTAGCGGTCGTACTCGATACGCTTGGCGGTGTGATACATCCTGTTGCATATATGAATATTGCGGCTTTCTTGCAAAAGGCCGATAAAGAGCGTTCAGGTGTAATATCTACAATGAACTCATCTCTTGAATTATGGGCAAATCCCCTCATTGATTCAGCTACTGCATCTTCTGATTTCAACGTACAAGAATTTAAAAAAGTAAAAACAACCGTGTATGTAGGGTTAACACCGGATAATATACAGCGTTTACAAAAATTAATGCAGGTGTTTTATCAGCAGGCGACAGAATTTTTAAGCCGCAAAATGCCGGATTTAAAGGAAGAGCCGCATGGGGTAATGTTCTTACTTGATGAGTTCCCGACACTTGGGAAGATGGATACTTTTAAAGCCGGTATAGCATATTTTAGAGGTTATAGAGTACGTTTATTTTTAATCATTCAAGATACGCAGCAATTAAAAGGAACATATGAAGATGCCGGTATGAATTCTTTCTTATCAAATGCGACATATCGTATTACTTTTGCTGCTAATAACTATGAAACGGCAAATTTAATATCGCAGCTTGTCGGTAATAAGACGGTAGAACAAAGATCATTTAGTAAACCTTTATTTTTTGACCTTAATATTTCTACTAGAACCCAAAACGTTTCTCAAGTTCAAAGAGCTTTACTTTTACCTCAAGAAGTAATACAGTTACCGAGAGATGAGCAAATTGTTTTAATAGAATCCTTTCCGCCTATAAAATCTCGTAAAATTAAGTATTACGAAGATAAGTTTTTTACTAGTAGATTATTACCGCCGACTTTTGTACCTACTCAAGTACCTTTTGATCCTAGGGCAAATAATAATGAGGCTTCTGAAGAAACTGAAACAACAACTGCTCCGGAAAATAATGAGTAAGATCCAAAAATGCGTTCAGCTATTATTGATATCGGTTCAAATGCTTTAAGAGCTGTAGTTTATGAAAGTGATGAGCTTGGAGCTCCGGAAATTTTTAATTATAAATTTAGAAATTATCTTACAAATTTACTTAATTTAGATAATTTAGACGTAAAACATCAAACATATTTATCTCTACAATATCTTATTCATATTTTTACCAAATTGTCTGTTACTAATATTAGATGTGTTGCAACAGCTATACTTAGAGGACATCCTAAAGCAGATGAATTCAAAGCTATAATTAAAAAGAGATTCAATATTGATATTGAAATTATCTCAGGTGAACGTGAAGCTTATTTAACTGCTGCCGGGTTAATTTCCGGTATTAGCGATGCTTTCGGTATTGTGGCCGATCTTGGCGGTGGAAGCCTTGAGCTTGCACAAATTGAAAATAAAAAGGTCGGTAAATTAAAATCACTGCCTCTTGGTACTAAAATTATTGCTATTAGCAATTTTGGTGATGTTGGGCTGATTACTAAAATGCTAGAGGAGGAATTTGGAGCTGCACATTATCCTAATTTATATTTAATCGGCGGTGCCCTTCGTCTAATGAGCCGTATATACATGGAGTCTATAAATTATCCCCTTAAAAATTTACATAATTTTGAAATAAATCGTGTAGAGTTTGAGTTATATCTAGAGAAATTATCGCAAATCGATAAATTAAAGCTGAGTTATTACGAGCAGAAGGCCATAAATTATAATGCAGTTTTAGTAATAAAGGCGATGATTAAGGTATTTTCACCGGAAAAAATTATTATCTCAAATTACGGTTTAAAAGAAGGAGTAAGATTTGACTCGTTGCCGTCTCATGAAACAGAAAAAGATATTATTTATGAGAGGGTAAAGAGATTAGTAAAATTTGATAGAAATATATGTAAAATTGAAAAATATATTGAAGCAGTACAATATCTTTTAATTAATTCCGATGCCACAACTCTTATTATTATTGAACTCGCTGTAATGCTAGCACAATATAATAAAAATATTGATAAAACACTCAGAGCAAATTTTGTTTCAGAATTTATATTATCTTCAGACATTCCTTTTAGTCATAGACAGCGTCTTATGCTAGGCATTGCCCTTACAGTTACTTATACTGCTAAAACTGACATGCAGATTAATAAAATAGCTAAGAAAATGATTAGTAAAAGTGATTATTACAATAGTCATATAATCGGTTATTATATAAAAATTGCTAGAGAAATTGATGGACCGGAATTCCAAGAGCCTTCTTTTTCGATTAAATTAAAAGATGATAAATTTTTACAAATTAATGCTTCAAATATCTTGCCTAAACAAGTTTTTGAAAAGGTTTGTGAACGTTTAAAAGATATAAGTTCTGCTAGAAAAAATATTAGTTATAATTTTATTGATTAGGAATAACTCAATGTTATACTTTGACTTATAATTGAGATATCTAAAAACAGCCTTTTTATCTAGAACCCGCGATTTAATCGCGGGATGACATATAACTAAATTAATTACGCTCCATCAAATGTATCACAACTATATTCTTCACCTAGAGTTTGTACTTCTTGCTCTTGATCTTGAAAAACCATAGAAATTTCATGAGACTCTTTATAGTCATTTAGTAATTTTAATATTTCTGGTTTATTAGTAGCTAAGTCTAAAGGGGTACTATTATGTAAGTTCTTTTTATAAATATTGATATCTTTATGTTTAAGTAATAATTCAACTATTGAAAAATAATTATAACTATTAGCTTGATGTAAAGGAGTATTACCATATAAATTTGTTTCATTAACATTGATCTTTGGATGTTCAATTAGTATCTTAACTATTTCAAATCTATTATGAGTGACAGCTTGATATAAAGTAGTATTACCAATAGCATCTTTTTCATTAACATCAATACTTTCATGTTTAAGTAGTAATTTAACTATTTCGGGCTTATTAGAGTTTATAGCCTGATGTAAAGGAGTATTGCCGTATTGATCTTTTTCATGTACATTAACTTTTGAATGGTTAATTAATAATTCAGCTATTTCAGGCTTATTAGAATTTATAGCCTGATGTAAAGGGGTGTAAGCGTTAGAGTTTTTTTCATTAACATCAATACTTTCATGTTTAAGTAGTAATTTAACTATTTCGGGCTTATTAGAATTTATAGCCTGATGTAAAGGAGTATCGCCGTATTGATCTTTTTCATTTACGTTAACTTTTGAATGATTAATTAACAATTCAGCTATTTCGGGCTTATTAAAATTTATAGCCTGGTGTAAAGGAGTGTAACCGTTAGAGTCTTTTTCGTTGACATTAATACTTTGGTACTTAAGTAGTAATTCAACTATTGTAGGATTGCCGCCAACTATAGATATAGTAAGTGTTAAAGGAGTGTGACCTTGGAAATTTTTTACATTAATATCTATATTTCCATGCTTAAGTAATAGTTCAACTATTTCGGGCTTATTAGAATAGATAGCATGATGTAAAAGAGTATTATCATCTGTGCCTTTTTCATTGATGTTTGTTTTTTCTAAAGAGAGTAAATAGTTTATTATTTCTAAATTACTGTGGTAAATGCCATAAATGAAAGCATTAAATATAATTTTGGAAGTTAAAGTTTCTTGTTCTATTTTCTTCATTATATCTATTTCTTGACATAAGGCTGCCATGGTAAAAACTTCATTTCCTAGGTCTTGTATATGTATAAAAGGTATAAGTTCCTTTAGGTCGTAGGCTAAGTTTTCATGTGGTGTTAATAATAATTTACCTATTTCATTATTTAATTTTATAATAGGGTTTTTACTTAAAGCCTCTGTATCTTTTTTTAAAAGTGCAACTACTAAATCTAATTCTTCTTTCTTAAATTTATCTATTTTATTGTCATTTATAAGTTTTTGTAAGGTTAAAGGGCATCCGCTAGCAATAATACACTCGAATAATTTGTAATGAGGTTTAATCTCAATATTATTTATTCTGTCTAATTCGCTAGCTTCTATATAATTTACATCTATAAAACTAATTTGTCTGTTTTTAAGCATTTGTAAAATATTTTCTTTTAATAAATCACTAGATTTTTGGTAAGGTATATCCATTAATTCTTGCAAGCCTTGTGCCGGATTATTTTCATAAAAGTTACGAGCTGCATCAAATAGTTTTTTCACTAGAGAAGTTTCTTCATTATCATTTTCAGTTATACTACTATATTCTCCTAACGTATTAAGTAGTTCATAGTAGCTTAAATATGGTGCAATTTCTTCTTGTGTTAATATTCCTGCTTTTACTAACTTATGTTCTTCAATATTAGTTATTTCTTTTCCTGTTCTCTGATCGTGTTCTTGGCTTTGTAAATTTTGTCGATTTTCATTATTTAAGCCTTCTACTTCTTTTTTATATTCAGCAATTATTTCTTGTTTTTCTTCTTCAGAATTCTTAGCGTTTAAAAGTAGAACGTATTTTTTTTCTAGATATTCTTCTAAAGCTTTTTTATCTTCAGCAGTTTTAATCCTTTCTTGATCTTTTAGGTTATTCTCATATACTTTTAATAGGTCTGTATTTGTTGCTTCACTAAATAGCAATTCACTAAACAGTAAAGCTTTTTCATGATCCTCTTTACTTTGTTCTTTCCGTTCTACGGCTTTATGCTGAGTTTCAGTTATTTTAGTTTGATATTCTTTTTCAAGTTCAGATTCAGATATTTTTGTAAAATATTCTATTTTTTTATTAATTTCTTCTAAAGTATTATTTTTTATTAATTCGGCAGTTTCTGCACATATTTGGAGTAATTCGGTTTCAGTTAATTTTTTTAATTCTTTAAAAATATTTGTTAGTTCCGTTATTTCTGTTAGTTCTTCCTCTAGCTCGTTAATTAAACTTTGTGATTCTTGCGGTTGGATTCTAATATTATTTAAATTATTGATTACATAGCTAATAGCATCATATTGCTTTTTATATTGTAAAGGAAATAAACTGATTATTGATTCTAAATTCCCATCGATAGTTGAAAAAATTTCTTGTGCTATGAGTGATATATTTTTTATATTCATTAGTTACTCCTTATCTATATTGAAATACCATATTTCATGGTAATATATTTTATAATAAATAACATAATCTTTTTATTTGTAAAGAATAATTTACAATCATCTTTATATAAACCTAATAAATATTAATATTTTATTAGACTCTCTTAGTCTATCTCCCAAATCATTATATACTCCTGAAAACAACAAACATGTTAGGATTTATGATAAAAAATTATTGGAAAAAACTTTGGAAGATCAGTTCTACTAAATCACAAAACTTTATTGAGCTTAATGACATTGCATACGGGGATTTAAAAAGGGTTAGGGTAGGAATAGAAGCTTATCGTGAAAATGTTATAGTATATAGATGTATTAACTTAATTGCACAATCGGCGGGACATGTTCCGTGGAAAGTGCTTAAAAGTAAAAACGGTGAAGTAATATCAGATCATCCGTTGCAGTATTTACTAAAAAGACCGAATCCTGAAAAAGCAGGAGCGGATTTTTTTAGTGAGCTAATTGCTAGTAAATTATTATTCGGTAATAGTTATATTTTATCAACTCTAGACTCAAAACCTCAAGAAATTTATTTACTACCGGCTCTTGCTACGGAACTTGTTATAGAGCATAATAACTTAGTTGCTTAAAAATATAAAAGCACCAAAGGTGATAGGATTTATAAGATTGATCCTATAGCTAAAATGTGTAGGGTCTTGCATTTAAAAAACTATCATCCTTTAGATCAGCATTATGGGTTGTCTTGTTTAGAAGCTGCTTCTCTTCCTATAGATTTACATCAGCAATCTTCTTATTGGAATCATTCATTATTACAAAACGGGGCAAGACCTTCGGGTGCATTAATAGTAAAGGATAGTAACGGTTATCTTAGCGATGAACAATTTGAAAGATTGCAAACTCAATTGTCAGAGAAATTTAGCGGTAATAGTAATGCCGGTAAACCGCTACTACTTGAAGGAGGCCTTGGTTGGCAAGAAATGAGTATTAATCCAAAGGATATGGATTTTATTGAATCTAAAAATTCGGCCGCAAGAGAAATAGCCTTAGCATTTGGAGTGCCGCCGCAGTTACTTGGGATAAATGGCGATAACACCTATAGCAATATGCAGGAAGCACGCTTAGCTTTATGGGAAGAAACGCTAATCCCTTTACTCGATAAAATTGCGGATAGTATAAGTAATTGGTTTTCGTATCTTTTTAAGGAAGATATCATTATTGATTTTGATCGTGATTCTATATCTGCATTAACGGCAAAGCGTGAAAATTTGTGGGCTAAAATCTCGAATGCTAATTTCATGACTTTAAATGAAAAAAGAGCTTTTGTCGGGCTTCCACCGATTATAAACGGTGATAGGTTATGACCAAAGATATCACCGATAGTTTAAATAATTTATATAACCTTATAGCTAAGCTGATTATTTTGCTTGATGATGAATTAGTACGTATTACGGTGCATAAAAATGAGAATAATATAATAGATACCAAAAATATTGCTGAAACCTTAAATAAGCTAGTTAATTTAATAGTGCAGTTAAATAAATTATCTAATAGCCAAACAACCTCGGAAAATTCAAAAATAGATGAAAAAGATAAAATGATAATAGATAATTTTTTGGAAAATTATAATTTGAAAAATCTTTTTTAAAGGTAAATCAAAATCAAATCCCACTTAATTTTTTAACCATTAGATTAATATACCAATAATCTCAAAAACTTAGTGTTGTAAAAACACCTCATCAATTTAATAAATATATCATTACTTTATATAAAAATTAATAAATTAGAGAGTTTTAATATAAAGTTATAGTCAATATGAATTAACTATAAGGTTAAGAGTTATGAGGAAAAAATCTAGAATATTAAAAGGTTTTTTAACAACGGCGTCAATATTAGGTTTATCAATAACTATGCCAACAGCCGAAATATATGCTGCCGCTGTTAGTCAAATGAATGGAGATGTTAACCTCAGTAATCCAAATACTAATTTTGATCCACCATTTGTGAATGGTAATACTATTGAGGTAATTAATCCAGGCACTATAACTGTTCTAAATAGTGATACTTATAATATAGGAGCTATACGAAATGGTCAAAATGGTACTAAAATATTGATTGGTAAGGATGGTGTCAATCCAATTATTGATCTTACAATTGGTTCAATGTCCGGTGTGGTAGATGAATTGCGTATAATAAGAGATTATAATAATACTAAGATTATAGTTACTTTAGATGGTAGTGCAGGGGTTGATGATATGCCTCAGGCAAATGATTATAGTGCATTAAAACAGGTAACATTTACACAGATGGGTGGTGGGAATAGTGTAGATAGTATTAATTTGAATATTAATGCTCCAGTAATTCTAAATAGTACTTTTTACACTGAGGGTTCCTCAGAAACAATAAATGTAAATGACGATGTTATAATAACTCAACCTACTATAACCAATGGTGTTGGAAATATGAATTTTAATATTGCCGGAGATAAATCGCTCACTTTATCTGCCACTAATTCTATTCAGAATGGTATTAAGTCAGGAAGAGTGAATTTTAATTTTGTAGATGCCGATGCTGTTCTTAATATTAATGGTGCTGATACTACAATTGCCGGTATCATAACTAACGGCGAAAATGGTATATTGAATGTAAATGCCGGAGTTACAACTGCTACCCACCCAACCATTACCACTATTCAAGAGACTAATATTGCCGATAACACTACTTTTAATATTGATAGCATTAATAGTAACATAGATTTATTAAATAATGGTGCAAGTATAGTATTTAAAGGAGCAGATTCAGAGTTGGATTTAGTAAATACCGGTAATACGGATAAGCAATTTACGTTATATACTAACTTAAACCCATCAGATGCAGAAGATGAATATGGAATAGTAAGGGTAGAGGCAACTACAAATGCTCTTACTATAATAAATGACGACGGACCTTATACTATAGGGCAAGATAATACACATCGTCTTAAAGAGTTTGAAGTTAAGGGAGCAGGTAATATCGTAATTGATAATGAGGTGTTTACAAAGCGATTTAATATGAATAGTACTGGGCAGGTAACTCTTAATCAAGTCTTAGATTTAGGAGCAGAAGGAGAGGTATTATATAATCAACCCGGTACATTAAATGTTAGCGGCGATAGTTCTATTATAGGAAAGGTTAATTTTCAAAATGTTGATGATACTCTTAAGATAAGTATAGGCTCTAATCAAGTTTTTGCAGCTAATATAGATAACATCAATGATGCAGATAATAACGGTTCAGTTATTATATCGCTAGGAGGAAATAATATAGCACAATCTTCTATTATAAATAGTGCTATAGGTATGACTAATCCTATAAAGGAGTTAATAATAAATAATTCTAATGAGTATAGTCTTAATATTGTATTAAATGGTGAGATTAAAGCATCTAAGATTCAAGTAAATCGTACTTATGCTGGTAACCCAAATATGCGACTTACTATAAATAATGATGTTGATGGGAATATAGAAGGCGTTAGTAACGGGAGTAATAATTTTGTATTAACTATTAATCAAGATAAAACAGTAACCGGTGCAATAGATTCTATAAATACTGCTTCAACAACTATAAATTTGCGAGGTAGCGTTACAGGTCCAATAACCAATGCTACTACTATTAATTTTGATGGTGTAGGGAATGCAAATCTTGGTTCTACGGCAAATTCTATAAATTTTGTTGTAGCTAATGCTAAGGCTAATGTAACTGCTGATGGTCTTATGACCGGTAACTTAAGTTATAATGCGGCAGGTACGGTAAAAGCTAATAAAGGGATAACAGGGGATGTTGACTTTAAGGGCAAAGGTGGAATACTAAATGTAAGCGAAGGGGCTAAAGTTACCGGTACAGTGAAAAGTACTGGTGGAACTAGTGGTATATTAAGTTTTGCAGGAAGTCTTGATATTACGGGTGCAATTGGTGAAGAAGATGCTGCTCTAGAGAGAGTGGAGGTTGGAGCAGGGGTAAGTAGCCTTGGCGGTGATGTATATGCTGGAACAGTGAAGCTTACGGCTGATGATTCGGTCTTAACGTTACAGGATAATGCAAAAGTTTACGGCAGTGTAACAACGAAGACTAACGAGAAAGGCGTGTTAATACTAGGTCAGAATAGCAGCGTTGCCGAGATAGGAGCGGTAGGTAGCAGTCTAGAGAGAGTGGAGGTTGGAGCGGTTGGAGCAGGAGCAAGTAGTCGTCTTGGCGGTAATATATACGTGGGAACAGTGAAGCTTATGGCTAATGATTCGGCTTTAACGCTTGAGGATAATGCTGTTATACACGGCAGTGTAACAACAAAGTACAGGGTTACGGGAGTATTAACGCTTGGACAGAATAGTAGGGTAACTAAGGGAATAGGGGTAGACGGCATAAGCTTAGAGAGAGTGGAGGTAGGAGCTGGGGCAAGTAGTCTTGAAGGTGAGATATATGCCGGGGTCGTATCTTTAACGAAAGAAGATTCAATCCTAACACTCGAGCCTAATACGACGGTGCACGGCAGTGTCACGACCGCAAACGATATGCACGGTGTGTTAATCTTTGGGCACGGTAACAGTGTAACGGACGGCATAGGAGCAGTTGACGGGAAGTTAGAGAGAGTAGAGGTAGGAGCCGGAGCAAGCAACCTCGGAGGTAATGTATATGCTAGCACTTTATCTTTAACGGATAATACTACGGTGTTAACGCTGAATCCTAATACGGTAGTACATGGCAGCGTAACAACGGCAAATGATACACGCGGCGTGTTAATACTCAGTCAGAATAGCAGTGTTGCCGGGATTGGTAAAAATAACTTCAGTTTAGAGAGAGTAGAGGTAGGAGCTGGGGCAAGCAGCCTTGGAGGCGATATATATGCCGGAGCAGTACAGCTTCAGGAGGAGACTTCCGTCTTAACACTTGAGGATAATGCAAAAGTTTACGGTAGTGTCATAACCAAGAATGATAAGAAAGGCATATTAATGCTTGGTAAGGATAGTAGTGTAACCGATGGGGTAGGAGCGGCCGGTAGCAGCTTAGAGAGAGTGGAGATAGCTGCTGTAGCAGGAGCAAGTAGCCTTGGAGGTGATATATATGTCGGTTCAGTATTACTAAGATTCCCTGCTTCGGTATTAATTCTTCAGGATAATTCAGTAATACACGGTAGTGTAACAACAAGCTACCGCACTGGAGGAATATTAGTGCTTGGTCAGAATAGTAGTGTAACGAACGGCATAGGAGCAAACAACTTCGGCTTAGAGAGGGTAGAGGTAGGAGCTGGAGCAAGCAGTCTTGGCGGTGATATATATGCTGGAGCGGTGCAGTTAACAGCTGATGATTCGGTCTTAATGTTACAGGATAATGCAAAAGTTTACGGTAGTGTAACTACAAAGACTAATGAGAAAGGGGTATTGATACTTGGTCAGAATAGCAGTGTTGCCGGGATAGGAGAGAACGGGTTGTCTCTTGAGAGAGTGGAGGTAGGAGCTGGAGTAAGCAGCCTTGGCGGTGATATATATGCTGGAACAGTGAAGCTTGCGGCTGATACGTCAGTCTTGACGCTTGAGGATAATGCAAAAATTTATGGCAGTGTAACAACGAAGACGGACACAAAGGGTGTGTTGATACTCGGTCAGAATAGCAGCGTTGCCGAGATAGGAGAGAACGGGTTGTCTCTTGAGAGAGTGGAGGTAGGAGCTGGAGCAAGCAGCCTTGGCGGTGATATATATTCTGTAGTGGTAAAGCTTACGGCTGATGATTCAGTCTTAACGTTACAGGATAATGCAAAAGTTTACGGTAGTGTCACAACCAAGACTAATGAGAAAGGTGTATTAATACTAGGTCAGAATAGCAGCGTTGCCGGGATAGGAGCGAATAACTTCGGCTTAGAGAGGGTAGAGGTAGGAGCTGGAGCAAGCAGCCTTGGCGGTGATATATATGCTGGAGCGGTGCAGTTAACAGCTGATGATTCGGTCTTAATGTTACAGGATAATGCAAAAGTTTACGGTAGTGTAACAACCAAGACTAACAAGAAAGGGGTGTTGATACTTGGTCAGAATAGCAGTGTAGCAGGCATTGGTGCAAATAACTTCAGCTTAGAGAGAGTGGAGGTTGGAGCTGGAGCAAGCAGCCTTGGCGGTGATATATATACGGGAACAGTACGGCTTAACGAGGAAACTTCCGCCTTAACGTTACAGAATAATGCAAAAGTTTATGGAGGTGTAACAACTGCAAATGATGGTAGAGGTAAGTTAATATTTGCAAATGATGGAACAGTTACGGATAACGTAGGAGAAAATGGGAAAGATTTAGAGGAAGTAGTATTTAAAGGTGTGAATACTATAGAAGGTACGGCTAATGCCAAAACCTTTATCATAGCAAATGCTAATGCTGAAGTTACAGTTATGGGATTAATGACCGGTAACGTAGATTATGAAGCAGACGGCACATTAACACCTGAAGGTATAAGAGGAAATATAGATTTTAAAGGAACTAACGGAACGTTTAATGTAAATGCCGGTTTTGCAATTGACGGGGCAGTACTTAGTACCGGTGGAGTCGGCGGTATTTTGAACTTTAAAGGTGACGGTGATGTAAGACAGAATATAGGTACTGATGATGAAAATAGTCCCGCTATTATAAATATCCAAGGAGATGATACAACGAATGTATCTCTAGTAGATAATGTATTTGTAGGTGATATTAATTTTACAAATGGTGGGAAATTACAGGTTAGTAAAAGTCTTGCGGCGAAGAATATTGATTTTGGAGCAAAAGGCGGTACTTTAGAGTTTGACGGTAATGATGAATATAGTTTCAATGCTGTTATAGCAAACGGGCAAACCGGTGTATTAAATGTTTTAACTAAGTTAACGGCTACAGATGTAACAATAGGTACGCTTAAAACTATCAATATAGGGGATGCTAATGCAGGGCGTAGCTTTTTAATTGAAGTAAATAATGGTAATTTAGCTCTGCTAGCTAGTCCAAATAGTAGTATTAATTTTGGCAATGCAAATTCAAAATTAACATTAACCGCTCCTGTAGATCAAACTGTTACATTTGCTAACAGTTTAAAAGGTATTGTCGGTGGTGGCGGTACCGTTATTTTAGACGGTAACGGTCATAATTTAAAGATAGATAGTAATAACGGAGTCACATTTGGTACGGTAGGTAACGAGCTTGATGCTTTAAATATCAAGGAAAATGTTACTATTACTAATAATTTAGACATACATAATATTAATCAGTTAAATATTCAAAAAGGAGCATATTTTACTGATCAAAGTTTAACTTCTGCAAAAATTGGACAGATAAATATAGGTGAAGAGATAGGTAGTGCTACCTACGCTTTAGATGCTGTAAATGGTGATTTTGAGTTAAATACCGGTGGGATGATATTTGCCCATGAAGATTCAGCGTTAGAACTTGAAAATAGCTCAGCTGCCGAGGATCGCATCATAAAACTAATAGGGCCTTTAGACTCAGGGAATGATAAATTTGGTGTCGTAAAGTTAACTACAGGTGATAAAAATTTAACAATCCACAATAACGGTGTTGTTGATAATACACTTGGTACAAAAAATCATAGATTAAAAGAATTAGATTTTGTCAGTACCGGTAATGGTACTATAAATTTACAAGCAGGGATACATGTTGAGAATGTAGTATTGGATATTCATGCTATTACTCTTAATAAAGTAAATGCAAATATTAAATTTAAAAGTGATACAGTATACACTGCAACAGGGGATATAGAAGGTGATATTATAGATTTTCAAGGTAAGGCAGGTATAATTAATATTGCTGATAATATAAAAATTGATAGTAAGGTTACAAGTACGGGTGATATGAACGGTGAATTGAATTTTGAAGGAGCAGGGGAGGTTACTAAGTTAATCACTAATATAGCAATGTTAAAAGCAGGTAACGGTAACGTAGCATTAACTGCCGGCGGTGATTACTCTATAGGTGAGATTCAAGGTAACGGTAATAATAATTTAACTTTTGGTCCTAATTCTAGGCTAACTACGACTTATATTAATAAGACCGGTGGGCAGGCGGTGAATTTAATCTTTACTAAAGGGGGTAGTGTTCGTAATGCCGTTGGTTCAAATACGGCAGTCGGTGATATTATCGTAAAAGCAGGTACGGTAAATTTTGGCAGTACTGTTAAAAGCGGAAATATTATAATGTCGAATGGTGTAGAAATAGAGGTCAATGATAATATCATCGCCATCGATATTGCAGGCGAAAATGATAATGACGGTACTTTAAAATTAAACAACAAAGTCCCTATTAATATAACCGGTACCATCGGGAATAATAATAGTTTAGGTATAGTAGAAGTAGCCGGTAAAGACGTTACTATTACAGGTGCATTAAAAGCTCAAAACATTTTATTCTCTAATGCCGCTCAAGATACAACTCTAACCTTAGGAGCAGCAAGCCAAGTTACAAATGTTACTACGGCAGGTAATAATATTCATAAATTAGCAGTAACGGATTTTGATACAGGTAATAGTGTTATTGGGGCTGAAGATCATAGGTTAAAAGCAATAGAGTTCCTAGGAAACGATTTAGTTACGGTAAATACTAAGAATTTTTATTCAGATGTAACTACTGCAAATAATGGACAAGGTAACGTAAAACTTAATATTGCCGATGGTACTACTTATAGTTTGGGAAGTGAAAATAATAGTTTAGCAAGTGTACAAGTTAGTGAGAATAGTACTATTAAAGGAGATGTATATTCTAAAGAGATTAACATTGATGCAGGTAAGAATATAGATTTTGAACGAGGTAATAATAATAGAAATGCTAAAAACATAATTATGCGGGATGTTTTGGTAGATAGAGATTTTCTTCCTCGTTCACTTCAGCTATTTACTTATGTAACCGATATTAAAGCAGATAAGTTAAATTTTGCAGATGCTACTTCTTCTGCGAACTTTAAAGATGCGGTTTTAGTAAATGCTGAGATTGATGGTGGTGGTGATATAAAATTTGATGAAAATGTTTGGTTAAAAGAAGAAATCAAAAATGTAGGGCGGTTAGAGTTTGCTCCTGATAAATTTGCTCTCCTTGAAAAAAATATTAAAGCAGCCAATTTAGTAGCAGATAAAGCACATCTAGTGCTGCTTGATAATCTAGAAATAAATGCTGATTTAAATGCTAGAGATTCTGTTTTAGATTTAGCTAATTATGAATTAAAACATACCGGAAATGTTACATATAACGGTACTCTTGAGATTATTACATATTTTGATACGACATTGCAATCAGGAGGGCATATATTAGTCGGTAACGGGGCTAATGTTGATATGTCGGCTTTAGATAGTTTAGTAATTAAAGTTAAATCACGGTCTGATATTACTAAAATCACTCCTGATACTAAACATGAAGTAATACTAAAAGAAGCAGGTGGAAATTTTATTCCTGTTGCTCAAAATAAAGTTACTGTTGATACAAGCGGAGAATTAAACAGGCTGATAAGATGGGTAAGGTGGACAAGCGATGAGAATGGAGTCGTATTACTGAATAATAATGATGACGGCGGTGGAGAAAACCCGGGAAACCCTGAACCGGGCGATGGTGAAAACCCCGGTAATCCTGACCCCGGTGACGGTGGCGGTCCTAGCAATCCTAACCCAGGTGACGGTGGAGGCGGATTAATACCTATTTTTGATCCAAAACCGATAAAAGATGAGGTTACGGGTCCTATAGCTCCCGGTCTTATAGACCAATTAATTGGTATCGGCATTGGTAATGAGAGTGATGCAGGTAAAGTATTAAATGATTTAGGATCGACGAAAAATGTCTCAGAAACTTTAGATCGTTTAGGTGGAAGAACAGATATACGAGAAGTGAGTGAAGGACTTGGAGAATTTAATAGAGGAGAAGTAGAGGATATATTAACTGATATTTCGGTAAATATGGACAGTTTTGTTTCTTCGGGGATCAATACTAGACTAGATGAGGTGAATAATAAGGATGAAAGTACCCGTACTAACCAAGCGGCGGTAGCTGCCGGTGATGAGGATAATATCGGTACGGGTATTTGGGTAGCTCCTTTCTATGGTAAGGCTACGCAAAAATTCCGTAATAATGGGGCAAGTGGGTATAAGTCTAAATCTCAAGGAGGAATAATAGGTTTTGATTATACTTTAAGTGACAGAGTAATAGTTGGAGCTGCTTATACTAGAGCCGATAGTAAATTGCGCCATCAAGATTATAAAGTCGGTGATAGGACTAAAGCTATAAGCGATATATACTCCATCTATGGGCTTTATAATTGCGAGACAAGTAATTTCTTTGTTGAGGCTATAGGCTCATACGGTAGAAGTAAAATTAAGAATTATGAAAAACGTAAGTTTTTTAGGGGTGATCAAACTGCAACCGGTAAATTTAATAATACTTCCTATAGTGCTGAATTACTTGGCGGTTATAATTATTTAATATCTAACCTCACGGCTATAACCCCGATGCTTGGAACTCGTTATGCTACATTTAAAAATAATAGTTACAAAGAAACAGGTACTACTTTCCAAAATTTATCCGTTAGAAAAAAATCATATGATAGATTCGAAGGTATAGCGGGGCTAAAAGGCGTAACTAATTTCTTTGTAAAAGACGTAAAAATAAAACCGGAATTACACGGTTTTATAAGTTACGATTTTAAAGGAAAATTACCAAACACCGATGCACGACTTGATGGAATAAATGAGCCGCTTACAACGGTTAGATTTAAACCTACAAAACTAAATTATAATTTAGGCGGGAGTCTTTCTACTAAATATAATAGGATGGAGTTCGGTATTAGATATAATTTATCTCTTGCAAAGAAATATACTGCTAACCAAGGTTCTCTAAGACTTAAAGTGAATTTATAAGTAATTTGCTATTGACGATATATACATATCAAATAAACTTTCATTTATAATCCTACATTATTTTAAAAATATAAATTTCAACTCTAGATTATTAAATTTTTTCTGTTATTGTCCGAATATACTACTTTAAATAACATTATGTCAGAAAAAATAAAGCATGATAAGTTTTTTCAAAAAGCTTTAGAAAATCCTTTCGTCGCTAGAGAATTTTTTAATATGCATTTGCCGCCGCATGTAAAAGCTTTATTTTCGCCTGCTACTTTAGCACTGCAAAATGATAGCTTTATAGAGCCGAGCCTTAAAGAATCTATCACGGATGTGTTATTTTCCGTTAAAATTAATAACAGTAAAAGTTATTTATATCTGTTACTGGAACACCAAAGTAGTTCCGACCACCTTATGGCTTTTCGCTTGTTTAAATATATGTTAAATATCGCCGAGCGGCACTTGAATTTGTATCCTAGCTCCAAGAAATTTCCTTTTATCTATCCCTTGGTATTTTTTAACGATAATCAAAAATATACTGCTCCTTTAAATTTATGGGATTTATTTGAAAATAGTGAGTTAGTAAAAGCTACTTGGAGCAATGATTATCAACTTATAGATTTACAAAATATACTTGATGAGAAATTAAAAGAAAATCCTTGGCTAGCTGTTTTACAAATTCTAATGAAATATATTCACGAGCCTAATTTATTTGATAAATGGCAAGAAATATCTAGTTGTTTGACAATAATTGCTAATTCTAATACTGGTATTGATTACATAAAAAGTGCTTTAAGTTACTCTTTGACTAAAGTAGAGCAAACTGATAAAATAGAGTTAGAAAATATGCTTAAAGCATGTTTAAATCCTAAAGTAGAAGAGGAAATTATGGGAAGTATTGCACATCATTGGCTTCAAGAAGGTATAGAAAAAGGCATCGAAAAAGGCATGCAAATCCAAAAAGCTAAAGACAAAGAAATTATGGGAAGTATAGCGCATCATTGGCTTCAAGAGGGTATAGAAAAAGGCATCGAAAAAGGCATCGAAAAAGGTATGCAAATCCAAAAAGCTAAAGATATAGAAGTTGCTGAGTATATGGTAAAAGCAGAAAAAATTACCTTAGCTAGAAAAATGCTATCTATAAAAGAACCTATAAACAAGATTATAGACTTTACAGGTTTAACCAAAAGAGAGATTGAGCAATTAAAATAACCGCCTCAAATCTCACTCAAATCCCATAGCCTACAATCCTGCTTTATTTTGGAAAGTAATTTCTATAGGTGATAAGTTACCAACTTTAAAATATACTTTTTTACCTTTTAATTTTTTAGCTACGGGAATGATATTAAAATTCTTTTTAAGTAAAATAAAATTTTCGTGTTGAAGATGAGAGCGAGCTAAGTTTTGCGTTGAAAATTCATCTCTTATTATTTCACTAATTTTGTAAGTATCAGTATCTAATTTCTCCCATCTTTTGAATTTTAAAATTTCTTGACCGAAAGCTGCCAAGTTCCAATCATCACTAACTAAACTTTCAAAATTTCTAAAATTTATAGTAATATAATCAGAAGTAAAACTAACAACGCTACCTATAAAAGTTCGGTTAGTTAAATTTGCTATTTTAGCGTAATCATTTCCGTCTGTAGACACATATAAGGCTTCATTAATATTACTCTGTAAATAAACAGCTAGATAAGGCTGATCATTTCCCTCTACTACATTAAAAGGTAGATCAAGAATAATGCATTTAACTTGTTCATTTATGGTTTCCTCAAATTCGGATAAGATATTTGCAGCAGGCAAATAATAAGAAGATAAATTATCTATAACACCTGTAATATAAGAAGTTAGGGAAAGTAGTCGTATATTTACTATTCTAATTTGATATGTAAGTTTGTTATAATGAAGTATTAAGAAATCCCCAGGTTTAAACCCATGAAAAATTGTCGGTATTAAGAATTTAATTATCTTACTTTCAATAGAAGCGTTTTTTAAGATTAATCCTCCTATCTTCTCTATTTCAGGTGGCGATAAAATAATAGGGATTTTGACATTAAGGGTTGGACTATTTGAACCTATTTCATTACTTATGTAACAATAGGAATTATCGTAATTATTAAATCGATCGATAAAGTTAACACTAAGCTTGCTAATAATATGTTCTTCAGGTATTTCCGTTTGCTTTAAATAACTATTATCTGAAATTTTTATTAAGCTCTCACTGCTTAGATGTTATAAATTACCTGCTCCTCGTTTTAGAAATTTAATTTTTTCACGTTCGCTTGTTATTATATCAAAAAAATAAAATATTCTTAGAGAATTAATAACATCTATCGTAGATAAAACCTTATTCAAAATAAAACCGTCTACCACTTCATCAATAGTAGAAATGTCGATTTTTTGCAGGTCAATACCGCTTCTAGCAGATAGCTCAAGGATTATTTCGGCAAGACTACAAGAGCCGAATTTGCCGTTAACCCAATGTCCTTTTTCCCATAAATGATTATCGCTCCAAATATTCCCATGCGGCCATGCAGGATAGGGGCGTGCATCCCAAGTCCATAAAAACATCTCTTCTATATATTCTTGCGTTTGCCAATATTCTATGAAGCCTTTAATAGCCGTGCGTTGTACTGAGAAATCCGTACCTGCCGAGGAATATTTAGGACTACCGCCGTCTGTGCATTTAGGATCAAAGAATATGTTTGGCTGGTTTGGAGCTTTATCTATTGATGGAAAGCCAAACTCGGTAAACCATATTTTTTTCATTTTTGGCTCCCAAGCTGTCATATTCCCGTCAGGGTTATAATGATGGTTTTCCCACCAATAACCTACATTTTTCCAAGCATAAGGAGCAGATAGAGGCTGTTTACTACCGTTGCCGTCTAAATAGTAATCATACCCTTCACCCGACTGGCAACCTTCTATAATTTCTTCTTTAGTTATCTGAGAGCTTAAAGAACTAGTTAATGGAAAATAAGCATCTATTCCGACAAAATCGATATAAGGGGAGGCAAATAGCGGGTCTAAATTATACCATCCACCGCTAGTGTGATGATACTCCGACCAATCAGCTGCATAGGTAACTTGTACTCTACTTCCTACGATTTCCTTTACTAAACAAGCAAGATTGCAAAGTTCTGTAACTGCCGGAAAATTATTTGCTGAATCTTTTATAGAAGTTATGCCGATTAGCTCCGAGCCGATTATAAAGGCATCGACGTAATCTTTAACAAGTCTTGCATAGTGAATAATGAAATTATTATAGCCCTCAGGTTTGTTAAAAAAATTGCTTACTGCATTTGCAGAACCTGTTACATGCCCACGCCACGGTTTACCTGGTAAATCCATGAAAAACATTGGATAAAACATAATTTTCAAATCACGTCTTTTAAGCTCTAGTAAGTAACGCACTAAACTAGTATCATTAACCGTGCCGCCGTAATGAGGATTGTCACGCTCATCTTTAGAGATAATTTTAGCATTCTCTCTATTATAACGACTGACTTGCCAAGTACATGAATATGAGGTTAAAGGGTCGTTAAACTCTATAGCCGGTTTTATTCGGCAGTGTTGTATGTTCAAACTATCACCGAACCATGAGACTACAGGTGCTATCCATTTAATGTTAGGGCAGGTTGTTTGTAGTTGATTAAGGCTAAATATACTATCTGCAATATTATAATGATTATGGGAGTTAATAGCCTCATGGCTTATTACGCCGCCGTAAGAACTTCCCAAAGTTTTATATTGTACTTCCGTATCGTAAACAAATTCGCCAGAACCTGGGATCATGTTAATGCTACTTATTAGATTTTCGACTTTTGCATAATTATTCGGTAAATAAATATTGGGTTTTCTTGTTACCTCAAATGAGAAATTTGGAATAATATTGTCGAAATCTTCTAAAGGTAATTCTTCAAAAACTATATAGCTAAGCGACCTAAAAGCAGGAGTTTTACCATTGCCGAGATAGGTTTCAATTAAAGGATCAGGTAATTGCGTTTCTGATCCTCTATATAATCTAAAATTATACTTACCTAAATTTACTACCTCATCACCCGCCCATACTCTATTAATCTCAGTAATTTCTCCTTCACAAATACTAACTGCAAAGGAAAAGAAATAGCTATATTCAGTAAAATTAGTAACGGATTTTAAGTTATGAAAATAAGGGAAATATTCTTTATGACGAGTACTATTTGCTATCTCTTTAATTTGATTTGCCCAAATTATTTTTCCGTTAACTCTTGCAGTACCGAAAATTAGCGGTATAGGTTCGCCGTAACTCGCTGTAGTATATTTAAAGCTTTCTTTGAAATTTTTAATATTATCATATTCTATCGGTTCGTGATTTAGTTGATCTAAATACTCACCAAGCATTTTACCGGCAAATCTTCCTATGCTTGAAAATATACCACCCCCAAATGCATTTCCTATGCCGCTACCAAGCGAGCTAAAAAAACTTCCAAACATATTTACCATATTATAGTTTAATATGGATTGATATTAACATTATGATGTGGTAACACTAATATATACTCGGTTTAATTTGAAAAATTGGCTGCGTCGTTCTACAAGTACTGCGGTGCTCACGTATTAAGTATACGCTCCGCTCCTCATCTTGTGAACTTCTTGCTCTTTTCCAAACTAAACTTCGTCTATCCTATACAATAATAATAAATATTATGATGATATTCAAAAAATTTTTATTTATCTTGCTATTAATTATTACTTCCCTAGTTAAAGCAGAGATTATAGAAGTGGATAGTTTAAATAAAATAAAACAAGATTTTAAAGAAAATTATAATAAAAATTATGCCCCTCAGGATTTATTAGTAGTAACAGTTTTAGATGAATTTTTGTTTAAGTCTTTAGTTCCTACCGGTGGACAAATTGATAAAGATATTTATCTTACACTAACTCCTCTTTTACGTAATATTAATAAAAATCCAAAAGCTATTTATATAGATCAATTAATTTTAACTAATGATAGTTATAAGAAAGAATTACAAGAATCTGATTTTCCAAATTTTGTAAATGAAATAAGCAATAGTAAAATCCCTATAATAGCAGTAAATGATGGCTTTACCGGTAATTTTAATAATATTCCTAAATTTGAAATATGGTTTGCCGATTATTTAAAGAAAAATTTCAATATTGATTTTTCAAATAGTTTTCCAAACAATAATTATGTTATTTTTAACAATTTAGACAGTTTTACTAATACTTATCCGGTATTTTATAAAGGCATATTGACCAGTAATAAGATACCGGAAGCAGAAATGATTTTTAAATTCCTTATGCAAATCAAATTTATGCCTAAGGCTTTTATAATGATTAGTAGCAATACGGAATTATTAAAATCAATGGAATTTCAACTTAATAGTTATAGTTCTAATATATTATTTATTGGTTATCATTATAATAATATAAATACTGAAGGAAATCAAAATATAGCAAACTATACTAAACTAATTAATGATTTAGTACCTCAAATAAATAAAGTAAAAAGAAATAATCCACCTTTAAAGAATAATAATGCGAAAGGTAAAAATCCTTATGACAAAAGTGAATAAAGTTTTATTGAGTTTACTTTGCTTAGTTATTTCGTGTGTAAGTTATGGTCAAATTATTCCTACTTACTCCGTAGATTCGGTAACAATCAAAAATTTACTGCCGAAGATAGATGCAGATACGCTGGTACTTGTAAATATAGATAATACTATTATAACACCGAAATCAAAATTATTCCGATATAAAGATAATTCTTATATAAATTTTACTAAATATTTATATAGTCTTGCTGTAGCTAATTCATCAGTTAATAAAACTATTGCACAATTGATAGAGCAGCGTCAAATGATGCTTGTTGAATCTAAATGGGTAGATTTAATTAATAAGATGAAACAGCAAGGTGCAACGGTTTTAGGTCTTCAAGAAGTAACTACCCCATGTAATTTAATTGAAAATTATGAAGGATGGTTATATACCTTACTTTACGGACTTAATATTAATTTTACTAATAAAGTTAATGATAAAGATGTATTTAGATTTAATCCAAGTGATGCTGGAGCTCCTATTTTTTATTTAGGTATAATATTTACCGGTAATATAAATAAAGTAAAAACTCTTATAGAGTTCTTAAAAATTATACCAAAGCAACCTACAAAAATAGTAATTTTTGCAAATAATAAACAAGACTTGGAAAATATGGACTCTTATTTAAGAATGGTTGATATAGAATATTACGGAATTGAGTATTTAGGGTGGCAAATGTTACCGGGGTCACCTGATCATCAAATCGCTGAGTTGCAGCAATCTACGCTTCTAAATACCGGTCAGTGGTTAGAGGATGATATAGCCGCAAAAATGTTAAATAAATAATTATGAATGACAATTTAATTGATGCTTTAAAAGATTTAATTATTAATACCGGTAAGATTGCATTAGATATAAAAAAATCAGGAATATTAGTTGATACTAAATTAGATGGGTCTTTCGTTACTAATGCTGATAAGGGAATTAGTAACATAATTTATCAAACTCTGCAAACCTTAACCCCTCAAATAGCTATAGTATGTGAAGAGCAGCCGCTACCTATATTAAATAGTGATACTTTTTGGTTAATCGATCCTATTGACGGGACTCGAAGTTATGTAAACGGCAAAAGCACATATACGGTAAATATAGGACTTATTAAAAACGGTCTGCCTACTATCGGTTTAATATATCACCCTGAAACAGTCAAGTTATATTATACTGATGAAAACGGTCGGTTAAAAATCGAGCAGAATGCTAGAGAAATACCTATTAACTATGAGCTTAAAAGAGAAGAATTTAACGCGGTAACAGGTTTTTATAATTCAAATGAAGCTACTAAAGAATTTTTAGGTAAATATTCATTCGGTAAAATAAATGCAATAGGCAGTTCAATTAAACTATGCCTAATTGCTGAAGGTGAAGCCGATATATACCCAAAATTCGGTCAAACTATGGAGTGGGACATAGCAGCAGGTCATGCTTTAATTAAAGCTGGTGGTGGTAATATTTTAGATTGCGATGGAAAAGAAGTTACTTACGGTAAAGAAAATTTCGCTAATCCTAATTTTTTTGCCTGTAGCAAATATTGGTTGGAAAAGAATCCAAGCTCCGTGGCTTGACTGGCGTTGTTGCAGAACTCCTATGTCATTCCTGCATGGCCACGGGCGACTATCTTATTGCGTTCAATGACACTTAGTTAATCAAATATTAATTTATTAACCTCCCCTTGACTTCTATATTAAAATCCTATATAATGCACTAATAAGTTAATGCACAGAGTAATTAATTTATTAAATATTTAAAAATTAAAAGGGGATTTTTTATGTACGATATTTTAATTGATACCAAAGAAGCAGTATTAGCGTTCTTAGATGACACAAATTTAAGTGTTGAATATACTCCAACAACTCCAACAAAATTTGAGTTATTAGATTCAGGAGAACTATTTACTTCTGCAGAATTAGCAACTCCAACAACTATACATTCAGATGATACTTTTACTGTAATGTATAACACGGCAGTAAAATTAGTGAGCTCATTAGTGGGATATGTATATGGTTTCTTTTGGGGAAGTAAATAATTTGTAGATTTCCAGTCTCTGTCATCTTAGCTAACTTGATCGCGGGATTCAGCTTAAAATACTAATATTATTATTAGTATTTTAAATTGTTTTTATGGACCCCGTGGCTTGACCACGGGGTGACAAGGAAAAAGCTTGGATTCCCGCTTTTGCGGGAATGACATTATATCCATACTTACAATAATTTCTTCAACTCATAAATCAACTCAAGTGCTTCTTTAGGAGATAGTTTATCAGGATCGATAGTTCTAAATTTTTCATCTAATTGGCTGCTTATAGTAGTTTTATTAGGCTCAAGATTGAATAAACTCAAATTATTTGATTCCGTTGATAAGATATTTTTTCCTTTACCGGTGGAAGTTTTCTCAAATTTAAGCAGAATCTGCTCAGCTCTATTTATAACACTTGCAGGGAGCCCTGCTAAAGATGCAACATGAATACCATACGACCTATCGGCCGCACCTGATATAATATTATGCAAAAACAGAATATCCTTACCTGATTCCTCAATAGCGATAGTATAATTTTGTAAAGCCGGCAGAAAATTACTCATAACGGTTAGTTCATGATAATGAGTCGCAAACAAACAGCGACATTTCAGCTTATCATGGATATATTCAAGCACCGACCATGCTATAGATACGCCGTCATAAGTAGAAGTGCCTCTGCCTACCTCATCAAGAATGATTAAAGAGTTTTTTGTAGATTGGGCAAGAATTGCTGAAGTTTCAAGCATCTCTGCCATAAAGGTTGATTGACCTTTAATTAAGTCATCGGCAGCACCTATTCGGCTAAATATTTTATCGATCACTCCTATTTTGGCACTTTTTGCCGGTACAAATGAACCTATTTGAGCAATGATTGCAATAATGGCATTTTGACGTAAAAAAGTACTTTTACCTGCCATATTAGGACCGGTAATTAACCAGATACGCTCAAGCTCGGATAAATGACAGTCATTATTTACAAAGCTTTTACTAGTCTTTAGTAAAGCTTCCTCTACTACCGGATGACGTCCCTTAACAATATCAAAACTTAAATCATCGGTAAATTCAGGCTTAACATAATCATATTCATCAGCGATATAAGCAAAATTACAAAATACGTCAAGCCCGCTTAAAGAACTTGCCAGCATTCGTAAATAGGAAGCTTTTTCGATTACTTGCTTACAAATATCCGCATATAATTCTTTCTCTAAGCTTATTACTAAAGTCTTAGCGTTGACTAAGTCGCTTTCAAGCTTTTGTAATTCGGTAGTAGTATAGCGTGCACTGTTGACTGTTGTTTGACGGTGAATAAATTTGGAATCGGTGATTTTATTAACATTTTTAGCGGTGATATCGATAAAAAGCCCTATAACATTATTATGAGATATTTTTAAACTGTCTATACCTGTTTCTTTACGATATTGGTCTTTTAGCTTTTCAATATGAAATTTTCCGTTATTAATTAAATCATGTAATTGTGCTACTTTCGGATGATGTTCATGTTTTATTATACCTCCGTCATTTAAATTATTCGGTGCATCTTCCCTTATGCTCTCGTCTATTAAATTATATAATTCTTCATTACCTGATAGCGGCTTAATAATTTTTTCAATAAAATCAGGTAAATTAAAACCGTAAGCATCAAAAAATACTCCTTTAATAATCGTCGCCGTTTCTAAAGTATATTTGATACTAAGTAAATCACGACCTGAACTTCTGTTCATTGTAATACGAGTTAAGCAGCGTTCTATATCACTAGTTTTTTTAAGAAATCCTCTAGCTTTTGAAACTATTTCCAGATTAGAATAAAAGAAGTCGGTAATATTTAAACGGTGCTTTATTTTTTGTATATCGGTTAAAGGACCTGAAAGAAAATTATATAGTAAGCGTCCACCTTGCTTGGTAACCGTATGATTAATAGTACTTAGTAAACTTCCTTTCGACCCGCCTTGTGAGTTTGTTACGATTTCAAGGTTGCGTCTAGTGGCAAAATCAATAGTCATATAGCTATGAAAATTGATGATTCTAGGGATAGGTAAATGAGGAATATTTTGTTTTTGCGTTAGCGATAAATATTCTAAGATGCTACCTATGGCACAAATTTGACCGCTAGATACCTCACCAATCCCTTTAATATCATTCATTTTATAAAAATCTAGAATAATTTTTTCACATTTATTAACTGCAAAAAAACTGTCTACTTGATAAGTAATACGAAAATTTAGTTGTTTAAAGATATTATTCGCAAGATCAGAAGATCTTAAATTTTCACTAAGTAAAATCTCACGAGGTTTTAGACGAGCAAGTTCATTAAGAATCTCTAATGTAGGCACATTAACTACAAAAATTTCGGAAGTAGAAAGATCAACATAACAAAGTGCAGAAATATCTGTATTTTTCGGTATTACAAGACTTGCTAAATAATTAGGCTCGGCTGAAGCAATTAAATTTTCTTCAATTATAGTGCCAGGGGTTATTATACGTATAACTTCTCTATTAACTACCGCTTTGTAACCGCCTCTATTTTTTGCTTCTTCAGGTGTTTCAAGTTGATCACAAATAGCAACCTTATAGTTTTCTTCAATTAACTTAGTTAAATAATTCTCAAGTGCATGATGAGGCACACCGCACATCGCAATTTCTTCATCACCGTTTTTACCTCTTTTTGTTAGAGCTATGCCAAGTACATTGCTTGCTAGAATTGCATCTTCATAGAACATCTCATAAAAATCACCCATTCTAAATAGTAATAAACAATCTAAATGAGCAAATTTAATATCTAGATATTGCTGCATCATTTTCGTTGCAACATCGTAATTATATTTTTGTTTAAATTCTTGAAGATTCATATTAAGCAGCATCATTCATATTATAGGTTTATCAAAATATATAGGAATGTCTCATTAAGTTAAATATATATTTTTAGAGAAAATTAATTATAATGCTGCATTATTAAATTATTTCTGCTATTATTAATTTATACTGAAAATATTTAAATTAGAACATTATGAAAACACAGCTTGTAGCTCTCACTAATAGAGGGCAAATGACAATTCCAAGTTATATCAGAGAAAAATTAAATTTATCTACAGGAAGTAAACTAGAGTTAATAGTACAAGATAATTCTTTTATGGTAATACCTATAAATAAATCAGTTAAAAACTTGAAACATATTTTACCAAAACCTAAAAATACTCTAACTATAAATGAAATGAATGAAATTATTAAAGGTTCATATGATAGGAATTGATACAAATATTCTAATTCGTTACTTAACTGGAGACGATAAGGTACAAAGTATTAAAGCTACAGAATTAATAGAAAGATATTCCGGTCAAGAAAATTCAATATTTGTAAATAATATAGTTATATGTGAATTAGTTTGGGTGCTAGAAAGAGGTTATAAATATTCAAAAGAGCAAATAATTTTGGTATTAAAGGAAATATTTAGTACAGTTGAATTTAGTTTTGAGAATCAACAAGTCTTATGGTTATCAGTTTTAGAATACGAAAATTATAAAACAGATTTTTCCGATATATTAATAGGTAAGCTAAATATATTTAATGGATGTAATTATACTGTTACTTTTGATAAAGCTGCAAGTGAGCTAGGTTCTGTGAAGGAAAATTAAATTATTTGTATTTTTAGACATTTTTGAGTGAAAATTAATAAGATTTTTGCAGTAATAGTTGTTCCTATTTCAAAAAAATCTTATAATTTGCAGCCAAAAAAAGCAAAAATAGATAAAATTAATTTTCCTTCACAGAGCGTAGTAATGTTTAATAGTTTATAAAACTACTTTATCTTTGATAGGCGGGTGCTATGTCTACCGCCTTCAAATTTAGTGGTTAAAAACTTATCTATAATATCAAATACTATTTTGTGATCTATGGTTTTTGCTCCGAGTATTAAGATATTGGCATCATTATGAGCTTTAGCACTTTCGGCAGTTAATATATCGTTACATAAAGCGGCTCTTATTTCTGAGCTACGATTAGCAGCTATAGACATACCTATTCCCGTATCACTGATTAAAATACCGATAGGTGCTAATTTTTCAATAATAATATCTACTACTTTCTTAGCATAATCAGGATAATCAACAGTTTGTGTATTATTTGTTCCGCAGTTATAAATCTTTAAAGATTTCTGTTCTAAATAATTGATAATTTTAGACTTTAGCTCATAACCTGAATGATCACTAGCTATAACAATATCATAATTTTTCATAATTAATTTTTTTGATGGAAAATAATGATAAGAATTATATAATAAGCATAATCTATTAGCTAATATAAATAATAATTTTGTTGAATATATGAAATATCCTGTTGCACTTAGTACTATTATATGTTTTTGTTTAGTTGCTTGCGTTGATCAGCCACCTGCTCCAATTGAGTATAAAATAGGGGCTATTACTGCAAATAATAATTCTACCGGACTAGACCAAGACGAGGGGCTGATAGTTCAAAAAACTATGGAAGATACTCCCACACCAGAAAAAGTTAGCGGTATACTCGAAGAACCAAAAGCAGAAATTATAGAAGATGATAATGATGCTATTGAGATCCCTACATCTAGCCATGAAGACGAAGATGAAGAGGTGACAGAACAATTAAGCTTTGTAAAACCGTTAAACGGGATAGTTATTACCGAGTTTAAAGCCGGAAAAAATAAAGGGATAGATATTGCGGCTAAAGAATATAGCGAAGTTAAATCGATAGCTGCAGGAACGGTAATATATTCAGGTTTTAATAAGCAATTCGGTAATTTAGTAATAGTTAAATTAGATAAAGACGATTTAGAAGTAGCATATGCAAGTTTAGATGATTTATTACTTAAAAAAGGCGATAAAGTTGCTAAGAATAGTGTTATCGGACACGTAGAACATAAGTTATATTTTGCGATGCGTAAAAACAAAGTTGCAGTTGATCCTAGTAAATATATAGAATTTTAAATGGAAGATTTTATTACTCTTACCAAATACGGCGAACCTCAAAATGTTATAGTAAGGAGGAGTAGCAAAGCTAAAAATATAGCCATCCGAATTACGCCCAAAGGAGCAGAGCTTGTATTGCCTCTTAAGGCAAAAGCCGAAAAAGGTCATAATTTTCTGTTAAGTAAAGAATACTGGATTAGGCAAAAATTACGTCGTAATGTAATTGAGATACCAAAGGATGAAAATAAAATTTCTATTTTAGGTAAATCTTATGAAATAATACATATTGATTCGTCTAAAAATCAGATAAAACTAAATGATTCTACATTAGAAGTGTATTCTAGTCCGGTACTAAAAAAACTTAGTATAGAAATATTCCTTAAAAAGAAATTATTAGCAGAAATAAAAACAATAGTAGATAATTTTTCCAAAAAGCATAATCTTAATTATTCCAATATTAGAATAATGGAAAACGTTAGCCGTTGGGGAAGTTGCTGTAATAAAGGGAGTCTTGCTTTTAATTGGCGAATAGTTTTTGCCCCCTTTGAAGTACTAAAATATCTTATAGCTCATGAAATGGCACATTTAAAGGAAATGAACCATAGCAAAAACTTTTGGCAGCTAGTTGAAGATATATATCCGCAGTACCAACCGGCAAAATTATGGCTAAAAAGAAACGGTAAGAATTTATATAGTTATTTGTCATAAAATGTCATGCCGTGGCTTCCACGGCATCCAGAAAAACAAGTAAAAAATACTAATAAATATTAGTATTTTTTACTAGACCCCGTGGTCAAGCCACGGGGTGACAATCGAAAAAGCTGGATTCCCGCTTTTGCGGGAATGACATCCTAACGAAAATAAAATACCTATTTATGAGGATAGAATGCATAACACCACAAAAAGAGTAGTAGTTCCGGCACTTGAAGAAATTTTATATGAACCTATAAAGGTTTTAGATCACGGTTTTATTAGAGTGATAGATTATATGGGTGATGATAATGCTATAGTACAAGCGGCTCGTGTTTCTTACGGTAAGGGTACGAAGCAATTAAACCAAGATAAGGGGCTGATAAATTATTTACTCCGCCACTATCATACTACGCCTTTTGAGATGTGTGACATTAAGTTCCATATTAAATTACCGATATTTATTGCAAGGCAATGGATTAGGCATAGAACAGCCAGTGTTAATGAATATTCAGCGAGGTATTCTATTTTAGGCAACGAATTTTATTTACCAGAACCAGCAAATATCGCCTCGCAATCTGCCGTAAATAAGCAATGCAGGGAAGGGGATAGCTTGCCGAAAGAAGTGGCTGAAAAGGTTCTTGCAATCTTAGAGGAAGATGCTAGACAGTGTTACGGGCATTATAAGGAGCTGATGAATACCGATGAAGAGGGTAATATTATAGATGAGAATGTAACAGGGATAGCAAGAGAGCTTGCCCGTATGAATTTAACTTTAAATTATTATACTGAATGGTATTGGAAGATTAATTTACATAATTTACTTCATTTTTTAAGATTGCGTGCCGATCCTCACGCACAATATGAAATTAGAGTTTATGCCGAAAAAATGCTTGAGATAGTAAAAGCTTGGGTACCCTTTACTTACGAAGCTTTTGAAGAATATCGTTTGCAGGGAGCAAATATTTCACGTAAAGGTTTGGACGTAATTAAAAGAATGATAAACGGTGAAAAAGTTACTCATGAAACTAGCAGCATGACTAAAAGAGAATGGGAAGAATTGATGAAGATTTTTGGGTAATGTATGTTTAATGTCATACCGTGGCTTGACCACGGTATCTAGAAAAAAATTAAAAAAGACTGGATCCCGCGACTTGATCGCGGGATGACAATAAAGGGGCTAAGCCACAGGTTGACACCGTGCTAACAGAATTTGATAAAAAGGAGTATTTTGAGTGAGAAATATTATATATTTTATACTATCACTATTATTTAGCTTTACCGGCTATGCACTTGAAACAATAAATATTGAGCATGGGCGAGCTGACCCTACACCTATAGCAGTAAATAAATTTGATGCTGATAGTTCTGCCGATGATGCAGTAAGTTACGATGTGGTTAAAGTTATATCCAATGATTTAAAGCTTTCGGGGTTATTCCGTCCTATTTCTTCTGCGTCTTTTATAGAAGAGAAGACAGGAATAGAATATAAACCGCTCTTTGCTGCATGGCGTCAAATTAATGCTAGTCTTTTAGTAAACGGTGAAGTTACAAAGCTTGAAGACGGTAAGCTTAAAATTAGCTTTATATTATGGGATACATTGCTTGAAAAGCAGCTTGCCGGTGAAATTCTTGAGGTGCCGGAGAATCTATGGCGAAGAGCGGCACATAAAATTGCCGATAAAATTTATGAAAAAATTACCGGTGATTACGGTTATTTTGACAGCAAAATAGTGTATGTATCAGAAAGCACTTCTTTGCCGAAAATAAAAAGAATTGCTTTGATGGATTATGACGGGGCTAATAATAAATATCTTACCAATGGAAAGTCACTAGTATTAACCCCAAGATTTGCTCGTTCAGCGGATAAGATTTTTTACGTTTCATACGCAACTAAAAGAAGAGCACTTGTTTATGAAAAAGACTTAAAAACAGGCAAAGAAAGTATAGTAGGTGATTTTGCCGGTATATCTTTTGCTCCTAGATTTTCCCCTAGCGGCAAAAAAGCCGTAATGTCGATAGCCAAAAACGGCTCAACTCATATTTATGAAATTGATCTTGCTACCAAACGACTTCATAAATTAACTGACGGCTTTGGTATTAATACCTCTCCTAGCTATTCACCCGATGGTAAAAAAATTGTATTTAACTCTGATAGAAGCGGTGTCCCTCAATTATATATCATGAATTCAGATGGAGGTAATGTAGAGCGTATTAGTTTTGGTGGCGGTTCTTACGCTGCTCCTAGTTGGTCGCCTAGAGGAGATTATATAGCATTTACTAAAATTATTAGAGGAGCTGAAGGAAAAACCTTTAACATCGGAATTATGAAAGCATGTTCACAAGAAGGCGAAAATAGCGAAAGGATAATAACAAGCGGGTATTTAGTCGAAAGCCCTTGTTGGTCGCCTAACGGACGAGTTATTATGTTTGCTAAAGGTTGGCCGTCGAGAGCTAAAGCTCCTGGAAAAAACAAAATTTTTGCAATTGACCTAACAGGTCATAACGAAAGAGAAATTATAACACCAGCAGATGCTTCCGATCCGGAATGGTCAGGTGTGCTGAATTAATTTTTCGTTGTTGCCGCTTTTTCACTGTCATCCCGCGACTTGATCGCGGGATCCAGTTAAAAATATTAATTTTTGGATACCGTGGTCAAGCCACGGTATGACACCGAACGAGTTTTTCGATCCATGTTCATGTGGGAATGACATTAAGCTACTTGACTATTATGGTTTAAAATAAACTTTTTTATTTTTTCAAAAGCTGTATTCTCTATTTGTCTAATACGTTCCTTAGAAATATTATACTCATTGCTTAGAATATCTAAAGTTTTAGGAGTATCTGTTAATTTACGCTCCGTTAAAATACGGAGTTCTCTATCGTTTAAAACTTTCATAGCATTTGCTAGTAACTTCTTTTTACTAGTAGAATCTTGCCTACTAATAGCCATAGCCTCAGGACTTGGGCGTGATTCAGGTAGCAGCTCGATTAATTCTCCTGATTCTGCATCATCACTATTTATAGTGTTATTTAGCGATAAATCAGGACCTGAAATTCTAGTATTCATCTCGGAAACTTCATTAACCGAAACACCGAGTTCATCCGCTATTTGGACAAAATCATCAGCCGTAATAGCCCTTGAGTATAAATTAGTAATTTTACGCTTAATTTTGTTAAGGCTAAAGAATAATTTTTTTTGTGCAGCCGTTGTTCCCATCTTTACTAATGACCAAGATTTTAATATATATTCTTGTATGGCGGCTTTAATCCACCACATAGCATATGTTGATAGGCGAAAACCAAGTTCAGGATTGAATTTTTTCACTGCCTGCATTAAACCTATATTACCTTCTGAAACTAGTTCAGTAACAGGAAGACCGTAAGTTCTATAACCGCTTGCGATTTTCGCAACAAGCTTAAGATGACTAGTTACTAATTTATGTGCAGCTTCTAAATCATTTTCCTCTAAATAGGATTTAGCTAATAAAAACTCTTCTTCCTGCGTAAGTGACGGAATTTTATTGATTTTCTGTAAATAGCTATAAAACCCTGATTCGCTAGAAATTGCTAATGCATTAATATTATTAGTCATTACTAACCTCGCTAACTAATTTTCTTTATACTAACACATATATGATCTAAAATAAACTTTTTCTAGAGTATTTTTAAATAAAATCAAACAATGTCTAAAAAAATTAATAAGAATCTAGCTTTTTCCTTGCTAGGACTAATAATTAGTATGGTGTTACTAAGCTTTGCTTCCGTACCTATCTATAATTTGTTTTGTAAAGTTACGGGGTATGGAGGTACAACGGCAAAAGAAACGGTAAGTGTATATTCCAAGGTGAAAGGCACTAAACCTATAATTATTGAGTTTGATGCTAATGTCGATAAAAACTTACCTTGGCGTTTTATTCCAAGACAGCAAAGAGTGCAAATTGTTCCTGGGCAGAATACTCTAGTGTTCTATGAAACGGAAAATTTAAGCAATAACGATATAATAGGGACATCCGTATATAATGTTACTCCAAATAAGGCAGGAAAATATTTCGTAAAAATTCATTGTTTTTGCTTTGAAGAACAATTATTAAAAGCCGGCGAAAAAGTCTTGATGCCGGTTACGTTTTATATAGATAAAGATTTTGAGTTTGACCCTGAAATGCAAGACATAAAAGTACTTACCCTCTCTTACAGCTTTTTCAAAGTACGAAATGTTAAAAATTCTCGATAATCCATTTACGAAACCTAACGATCGGTGGAGTATTTATAAGAGCGGTAGAAGGTAAAACTTTGCCGTTAGTATTAAAATTAATTATAGGATCTATACCGTATATGCTATACCAAGGCTTTAAAGGTGAGCTATTTGAATATTTACGGTGAAACCAAGATAAAGAAGGTGTTGTTTCTTCATATTCTATTACTTTAACTGATTGGGGATTTTTATGGTATATAAGGCTAAGTACCGATTGATCAGAATGATGCCATTTATATTCATCATAATTAGGATAAATATTATAGTCTTTGCCTGAAAGAATTCTAATATCTTCGCAACTTTTTAGCCATTTTTCGATAAAAGAACGAGAAAGCTTAGTATTACGTACAATAATAACGGCACTCCAAATATGATCGTCATTTCTGCATTTGTCAGTAAGACAATCCATTAAAGCAAAAGTTTCACCTTTAACAAAACTACCGTTTTTACGGTTGCGATCGTGTACTAGTAATACATCATTATCACCTAAAAGATTTGTTAAATTACTGATATGCTGCTTGATAACAAAAGCCGAATCTAAATATACTATAATAGCTCCTTCCGGTGCATTTTTCATTGTTTCAAGTATAATATAAGGTTTCCATAGCCATAAACCTGCTCCTGCAGGTTCATTAAAAATTTCTTGGTTTTTTTTTATAAATACTTGATTGATATGCTTTTTCTTATAATTAAATATGAAATCTATACCTTTATTAATCGCATAATGAGTAGTTGTATTCTGATTACGATAAACATACTCCGGACCGTCGGCATAAGAGACTAAATAAATCGGTTGTTCTATAGAATTCTGAATAGATAAATCTACTTTTTGTAATGATAAGTCATTAATAAAACCTTGACGTGCATATTCTAAAATAATCAGCATGAAATAAATTAGAGCTAATGTAATAACTGTTTTGTATAATATTTTAAATAACATATGATTTTTGAATTCTTCAAAGATGTAGAATTATAGCATTTTAATATATTAAAAGATAGTGTTGTAATTTAATTATAAATCTAGTATAATTTGCTGTTTGTTTTAGGTTCTTATGATTAATTTAGGGGATAAGCAGTCTACTATAGTTGTTGCAATGTCAGGCGGGGTTGATAGTTCGGCAGTTGCCGCAATGCTGCATGAGCAGGGGTATAATGTAATAGGTATTACGCTGCAGCTATATGATCACGGTATGGCAGTAGGTAAAAAAAATGCCTGTTGTGCCGGTCAGGATATTTACGATGCTAAAATGGTAGCAAACAAGCTTGGTATTCCTCATTACGTACTTGATTACGAGAGCAAATTTAAAGAATCGGTAATAGATAATTTCGTCGATAGCTATTTACAAGGTGAAACACCGCTTCCATGCGTACAATGTAATAAATCGGTAAAGTTCAGGGATCTAATTAAAACGGCTAAGGAGCTTGGAGCAGGTCAGCTTGCCACTGGTCATTATGTACGAAAAGTAAACGGTGATAACGGAGCGGAGCTACATACGGGACTTGATCCGGCAAAAGATCAAAGCTATTTTTTATTTACTACCACTAAAGAACAGTTAGAATATTTAAGTTTTCCTCTAGGGGGTCTTACTAAAGATGAAACAAGAAGATTGGCTAATAAATTTGGGCTTGAGGTAGCAAATAAACCTGACAGCCAAGATATTTGTTTTGTACTTGACGGAAATTATAAGAATGTAATAAATAAAATACGTCCGGGTAGCAGTGAAAGCGGTAAAATTATTCACGTAAACGGGTTTGAGCTAGGAGAGCATAGCGGTATAATTAATTACACTATAGGGCAACGTCGAGGGCTTGGTATAGCTTACAGCGAACCTTTATATGTAGTAAAGATTGATCCTAAGGACAATATAGTATATGTAGGACCGGAGTCCGCATTGAATGTTCAGGAATTTATAATTAAAGACGTGAATTGGCTGGCAAGCGAGATTAAAGATAACGAAAAGTTAGAAGTAGCAGTTAAAATTCGCTCAACAAGACCGCCTCGTTTAGCTGAAATAAGTAAATTTGGCAACGATAAGATGAAAGTAAAATTTTTATCCGAAGAAAAAGCCGTAGCACCGGGACAAGCATGCGTTATTTATGCAGGCGAAAGAGTACTCGGCGGCGGATGGATTACAAGAGAGATAAGTTAGGAGTCATTCCTGTAAGGCATGGCTCCTAAAAAGCATTCGATGTCATTGTTTTGCGTGGATTGAAAAACGCACTCGGTGTCATACCGTGGCTTGACCACGGTATCCAAAAAAATAACTTAAAATACTAAAATTTTAGTATTTTTAACTGGATCCCGCGATCAAGTCGCGGGATGACAGGGGTGGAATCAATCCACGCGGGAATGACATATCACTCACTAAAAACAGGAGAAACTAATGAGTTTTTTTAAGAAGAAAAGTTTTGAATCAGTAAAGGCGATAGGTAGCTCAAGCGGTCTTAGTAAGACGCTTGGAGCGTTCGATTTAATATTACTTGGTCTTGGTGCTATGATCGGTACTGGTGTATTCGTGGTTACCGGTATAATTGCTGCTAAATACTCAGGTCCTGCTGTAATGGTATCTTACGCAATTGCGGGCATTACATGTATTTTCGTAGCTCTCGTTTATACCGAACTTGCTGCAATGCTTCCTACATCAGGAAGTATTTACACATATTCCTATGTAGCATTCGGTGAAGTATTTGCTTGGATGATCGGTAGTGTTATAATATTGGAGCTTGGTGTAGCTGCAGGAATAGTAGCCGCTGGTTGGTCAGGTTATGCACAAGGAATACTCGAAGCAGGTGGAATCAATTTACCAAAAGCATTAACTACGGTACCGACAAATGGCGGTATAATAAATCTCCCGGCATTTTTAATTTCAGTATTTATTGGATTTATTTTATATTTAGGTACTAAAGATAGTAAAAGGTTAAATGCTATTTTAGTTTTTGTAAAGATGGCAGCAATATTTGTTTTTGTACTCGCAGCTGCCCCGCATTTCGATGCGACTAACTGGAGCAACTTTATGCCGTTCGGTTTTAGTAACGTTTTGGTCGGTTCATCTATTTTATTCTTAGCTTTTACAGGCTTTGGAACGATTGCAACTGCTGCTGAAGAGTGCAAAAATCCAAAACGCGATATAATGATCGGTATAATTGGGTCACTTGTTCTAACTACTATAGTATATGTAGTAATGGCAGGGCTTGTTACGGGTATAGCTCCTTTTGATCAGCTAAATAATGATCAACCGCTTGCATATGCATTAACTATTAATAACAGTAAGATTGGTTCGGCTATTGTTGCAACCGGTGCGATTTGCGGTATGATGACGGTGTTGATGATGAATATATACGGTACTTCCCGTATTTTTTATGCTATTGCACGTGACGGATTATTACCGAAAAGTTTTGCAAAATTGCATCCAAAATATGATAGCCCATATATTACGATTATAATATTTGCTTCTTTAGCTGCTATCCTTGGAGGGTTTTGTTCTACGGAGTTATTAACACAATTAACTTCGATGGGAGCACTTATTGATTATATAACCGTAACAATAATAGTAGTATTATTTAGAGTAAGATTACCTGACGCTCAAAGACCTTTCAAATGTCCTTTAATATTTATTATCGTTCCGTTTATTTTACTTGCTTGTGCATATTTGCTATTTATTCAAATATATGATGGTGAATTTAATCTATTAACCGCAGGACGAGCCTTAATATATTGGTTTATTACAATATTTGTTTTATATATTATAAGATCGTTCTTTATGAAAAAAGAGCAAAATTAGGTATACTCGTTTAATTTGAAAAATTGGCGTCGTTGTTTTATATTTTTTGATCCTCACGTACTAGTATGTACGCTGCGGTCAAAAAAGATAAAACGCCTTGCTCTTTTCCAAATTAAACTTCGTCTACCTCAGTTTTTTCTCGCAATGACGATTTAGTAGTATCCACACAACAAAACCACAAAATTGACCAAATGACTGAAAAGCTGCAACCACTCCGAGGAATGAAAGATCTCCTGCCGGATGATTATAAAGTTTATGACTATATAATTAATAAAGCAAGGGATGTAGGAGTATTGTACGGTTATAAGCAAGTAAGTACTCCAATCCTTGAATATACTAAGGTCTTCAACCGCTCAATGGGTGAAAGCTCTGACGTAATCAGTAAAGAAATCTACAGCTTTCTAGATAAAAGTAATGATTCCGTAGCTCTTAGACCTGAATTTACTGCCGGCATCATTAGGGCTTTTATCTCAAACGGTTTACAGCATAAATTACCCTTAAAGTTCTTCTCTACCGGTCCTGTTTTTCGTTATGATAGACCGCAAGCAGGGCGTCAACGTCAATTTCACCAACTAAATTACGAATATATCGGTGCTAAAGGTGCTATTACCGATGCCGAAACTTTGAAGTTAGCCGTTGATATATTAAAAGCACTAGAAATAGAGCAAGATACTATCTTAGAGCTTAACTCTCTTGGATGCAGTGAATCAAGAAGCGTTTATCAGCAAAAATTAGTAGAATATCTAAATGATTTTAAAGATCAATTATCGGAAGAAAGCAAAATAAGACTGACCAAAAACCCGATGCGGATACTTGATTCTAAAAGTGAAATCGATCAGAAAATAATAGCAAACGCACCGGTTTTATCTGAATATTATACCGATGAATCCAAAGAATATTTTGAGGAGTTACTAAAATATCTAAATATTTTAGGCGTAGAATATAGCATAAATCCACGTTTAGTTAGAGGGCTTGATTATTATTGCCATACTGCTTTTGAATTTACTACGAAAAAGCTAGGGAGCCAATCTACTATTCTTGCGGGTGGTCGATATGACGGGCTTGCTAAAATCATGGGTAATAATGATGATGTGCCGGCTATCGGTTTTGCTGCCGGTATCGAGCGAATTGCTTTAATGCGGGAATATAATATATCTGAAGTAAAGCCGGTATTTGTATTACCGATCGGTGAAAATAATATTGCTTACTCTTTAGAAATTGCCGACAAATTACGCTCACATAATATAGTCGTAATTCTAGAAACAAGTGGTAAAATAGCTAAAAGAATGCAGCGTGCTTTAAATGAAAATGCTAAATTTATTATTTTCATAGGCGAAGAAGAGCAGGCAAATAATAGCCTCAAACTTAAAGATTTAGAAAAAGAAGAAGAATATATAGTAGATTTTGCAAAAGCTTTTGAATTATTGAAGAAATATTAAATATTTATAACCTTCTAAAACTTTTTCAATTATTTCTAAATTTAACCACGACATCTGAGAATATGATTATTATAAATGATTTGGCCATGAGTTATGGCACGAGAATACTATTTACCGAAGTAAATTTGCATATTAAAAATAACAAACGATATGGTCTTATTGGAGCAAACGGAGCAGGTAAAACAACTTTTTTCAAAGTCTTGATTAAGGAAGAAGAGCCAGCTTTCGGTGAGATTAGCATACCAAGAAACTCTAAAGTAGGTTGTTTAAAACAAGATCAGTTTCTTTATGAAAATACCAAGATTATAGATACGGTAATAGCAGGGAATAAAGAATTAGGGCAAGCTTTGCAAGAGAAAGAAGAAATATTAAAGCAGCAAGAATGTGATGAAAAAGCAGGATATAGGCTCGGTGAACTTGAACAAATAATATATGATAATGACGGTTATGTTGCTGAAATTTTTGCAGCTAGCTTGCTTGTAGGTCTTGGAATAGCCGAAAAATATCATTACGAGCCGCTTTCTTCGTTGTCAGGAGGTTATAAACTTCGGGTATTACTTGCACAAAGTTTATTTAATAATCCCGATATTTTACTACTCGACGAACCGACAAACCATCTTGATATTATTTCAATATATTGGCTTGAGAATTATTTAAAAAATTCTTTTAAAGGAATATTAATTTTTATATCACACGATTTAGCTTTTTTAAATAATGTCGCAACGGATATTTTGGATATAGATTATGGAGAAATAAAACTATACACGGGCAATTATGATAATTTTGTTCAGGAAAAGCAGATAATAGCTGCTCAGAAGCTAAGCGAGAGAAATTTCTTAGAAAAGAAAATAGAAAATATGCAGGCTTGGGTTGATAAATTTAGAGCAGGGACGAGGGCAAGGCAAAGTGCTTCCCGAGAAAAGCAGCTAAAAAAAATAGAATTACCTGATTTACAAAAAACTTCACGAATTAGTCCGTTATTTAGATTTAAGCAACTAAGATCATCAGGAAAATTGGTATTAAAAATCGACCAAGTAACTAAAGATTTTGAGAATAAGCAAATATTAAATAAGGTTAGTTTTAGCGTATCACGAGGGGAGAAAATTATTATAATCGGTGCAAACGGTATTGGTAAATCTACGTTATTAAAAATCTTAATGAATAAAATAACAGCAGATCAAGGTAGCTATGAGTGGGGATATGAATCACAAATATCTTATTTCGCTCAAGATCATCATGAGTTACTTAATGAAAATATTAGTATTATTGATTGGCTTAAAAAGCAATCTGAAAAGGAAACGGAAAATACTATTAGAAATACGCTCGGACAAGTATTATTTCGTAGTGATGAAGTGAATAAAAATATTCTAAGTTTAAGCGGTGGTGAGGGAGCAAGGTTATTACTTGCTAAAATGATGCTGGAAAAAAGTAATATTTTGGTTCTTGATGAACCGACAAATCACCTTGATATAGAGTCAAGAGAAGCTCTTAAAAAAGCTTTAATTGATTTTGAGGGTACAGTAATATTAGTAACGCACGATCGTGATTTTGCAAAATCCATAGCAACAAGGATTATTGCTCTTTCCCATAGAAAAAATCTTGTTGATTTTAAAGGTAAATATGATGATTATATTGAGAAATACGGTAATGATTATTTAAGCTCTGCTACAAAATTATCTTAAGTTTTAAGCATTGCTAGCTAAATTATAGATATCGTCTCTTAGGCTTTGTTGCGTGGATACCACCTCGTCATTGCGAGCAGCCATAGGCTGCGTGGCAATCTCGTCAAATATCCTGAGATTGCTTCGTCAATTGCTATGCAATTTCCTCGCAATGACGATGAAAATTTAATCACTCCACATTATAAAACTCCAAATGATGACCGCTAATAAACTTTTTTACTTCAGCATGGTTACCGTACTCATCAAAATTTAATAATAACCCTTGTTCGTTAAAATATAATATATTCGTAAATAGTCGGTCATCGCAGTCCCACTTAGCTTTAAAAGCATTTTCCTTAATAAGTTTAACTCCGTTTACTCCGTGTTTGTGATATATTATTCCTTTTTTTAAAGCAGAAACAAAAGACGTAATTTTACTTTTATCAAATCTATCATAAATTTTTTTAGAAATTGTACCGTAACAATCAAATCCTCTATATTGACCGAGAAATATAGCCGTACCTTCTACTACTGCCTGATTATCAATTTTAATTTGACCTTCTTTAGGAATATTCCAGGAATTATTATTGAAGTGGATAATCTTTTGAATGGCTAGATAAAATTCATGTTTCTTTTTTAGTTGATAATATTGATGAATTTTTTTCGCATCATATTGAGCAATTAATTGCTCAAAACTTTCTATTTGCTTATTACCTAGAGAATAACTTGCAATAATCTCTTCTTGCTTTTCTTGACTTAATTTACTTGCATATTCTTGCACTTTTTCTTGATTGTTATTTAATAACGCAGTAACTACCCCAATTTCTAAAGTGTTTTCATTACTAGAATCATTTTGTAAAGCACTTTCAACATTTTGGAAAATCCTTTCGGATTTTTCAGAAGTTAATTTAGTCTCATTATCGGCTATTAAAGAGGTATTAACAGCGTTGAGGAACTCTACTTTTTCATTGAGATTTAGAGTATTATTTTGAGGTAGCGTATAATTGGGGTCCATGTAACTCTGAAGCTTTATAAGTGCTTTTTCATACAAATTTATTTGATGTTCAGGCATCTTATTTAAGAGATCAGAAGCCATTTTAAATTGCTTAGTACATAGAGCAAGTGAGAATGCTAACGATGTATTGTTTGAAGAATTAACAATTTCGTCCAGTTTTTTAGTTAATTTTGTTTGCTGTTTTTTTGTAATTTGTTGTTTATTTGAGATTTTATTATAAAATGCCATATATTGGCAGCCATCATATAGTGATGAGTAGAAAGGAGTTAAAGTTTTTTTATTAATTGAAGTTAACTTTTCGTTTTTATAAGAAATTTCATATGGATTAGTTAACATTTCTAGGAAGTATTTTATATATCCTTCCGGTACATATTGTATTAAGTCTTTAGCTTTATCAAATTCGCCTTGTATTCTGTAATTAGACCATAAATGACAGGCTATTGTTTCATGGCTTGGTAGAAGTTTGAAAGCATGTTTATAACATTTAGTAGAAATATCATAGTTTCCGGTTTCCTCATAAGCACGACCTGTTCTATAATACCACAGAGCTAAAATTTGATCTTCAGTATTATTATTTAATGAAAAAATAGATTCATCAAGTAGAGCTTTTGCATCTTCAAAATTCTTATTCTCTATTAATAAATCAGAGAATTTACCTGACAAATCCAAGCTGAATTTTATATAAGGTACTAATGCTTGGACAATTTTCAGTTGGGATTCCGGTTCAATAAGTTTTAGCACGGGAAGTAGATATTCTGCATATTTGGTATATTGTTCAAATTCTTTTGCAAAGTGATTAAAATATAGATTTGTTGCTGTAATTATATATTTGAGTATCTCTTTTGCAGTTTCATTATGTCTATTTAATATAGTACATTGAAAAGCAAGACTCATCATTTGAATTTTGGTTAGCATATCAGGTGATATAGGAATGATTTTATCCGGTATCCATTTTATCGATTCACCATCTAATATATATTCAAAAAAGCCTGGTCTCTGTATTATTTCATAATTTTTCAACAATTCATGATTTTTGTAGCTTTCATATGGATAATTAGACATTAATTTATGCATTAGTAGATGCTTAATTTCTATAGCTTTTTTACTACTAACATTTTTAGCTTTTTCACTATTTAAATGTCCAAATATATAATTCATTACTTCTATAGCGGCATTGACAGGCGGTATAGATGAAAAATTTTTATTCATTTCTACTACATCAAGACTGGGAGAGTTTTTTCTAAAATTTTTTATACTAGTTTGTGATAATATATTGGGTGTGTTATAAATCTTGGCAATATCAATCTTAAAAGTAATTGAATACTCTGCATTTTTCATAAGTATAATTTAGTAATTAGTTGTGCTTAAGAACTGTTACAATATGATGAGAAAGTTTTGAAATTTTACATAGAATTATTATTAAAAGGTTATTCTAAAAATAATAACAAAAAAGTTTAAAAAGACAATGGCTTTCTAATTTAAAATGATAGTGGATGTTTAGTTAGAAATAAATATATTGATTTTTTTGAGCCATGCAACAACGCCCTAACTTGATCGCGGGATTCAGTTTAAAATACTAAAAATATTAGTACTATAAGTTATTTTCTGGATACCGTGATCAAGGCACGGTATGATACCGAATGCGTTTTTCGATTCACGCAACAAAGCCCCATGGGAATGACATTTAAGAGCTAAACTACCTTACAAAGCAACGCCTATTCAAACCCAAATCCGGCGAAATATTCATGAAAATATCCAGTATCATATTTTGAATCTCCTATAACCTTAGTTTCATCAACATAAAAATCCAAATTAGGTATAAAAGGTTTTTCTAAGGGTGTCATAATGGCACCTCTACCACATATTATATCATAACGATAAGCATTACCGTCAGGTTCTATTGCTATTGTTGCGCCTCTAGGATCAATGTAGTAAGTATAACCGCCATGCTTTTTTACATAAGGTTTTAGATTTTCTTGTTTTGGCATACTGGCTTCCTTAATAAATAATTATTTTATTAATATATAATACTCTATGTAAAAACTCAAAAGTTTTTTACATTTTATAAATTATCACAAGAATAATTATAATAGCTATCTACAGAACCTAGAAATTCAGATTTATAAATTGCAGTATTATATTCATAAGGATCTTCTAAATATTCTTGCAATTTTACAGTATTTTTTTGAAATAATGGGTAATTATTGAGAGAGCTATTCTTTGATAAATTGAAATATTTTCTTGCTAACCATTCCTTATCTTGAACATCATTAAAAGCTTTGATTTTTGAGTATCCGTCTTGTTGTTCTTCTTGTAAAAAATAATCTTTATAATCCTTATAATTTTTTGGAAGATTTAATATAAATCTAGAATATTGTTCTAACTGAAAGTTAGTTAACCAAGTAAATATAGAATATAAATTTTCTCTATGGTTCGAAGAAAAAATAACAGCAACTTCTGATTGCCGTACATCCTCTCCTATCTCTCTTTCAATAACGTCATTAGATAATATCACTAATTCTTCATTAAAATGTTCTTTATTCTTCTTCGCTTGAATGATTATATCAAACATCTGAGTAGCTAACTCTTCTGCGATAAATAGTTGTTTGTATTTATTAAGCCATGGGCCAAAAGCTATAGCTTCAAATTTTTTAAAATATTCAATTAATTTCATATGCAACCCTAAGTTAAATTTAAGAGCGGCACTTTATATGAAAAATTGAAATAAGTCAAGTAATATTAAATTGATAGTTTAGGTATTTGCTAACCAAAGGTAGATATCGTCATTGCGAGACCACAAAGTGGTCGTGGCAATCTCATGAAATAATAACAAACTCCTGAGATTGCTTCGTCAAAACTTACAGTTTTTCCTCGCAATGACGAAAAATTTTCACATAACCTGATGACAAAAGTAAAATATGAATATATTATTTAATTTTAGAATAATTAATCAGTTTATATTCAATGAGTGCAGATACTAATATTAGCGATAGCTTAGAAGTCGTTATGCAAGATCATTTATCGATTTTTTCTTTAATCAGTTCGTCAGACATTATCGGTAAGTCGGTTATGTTGATGTTGCTTATTGCCTCCATTTGGTCATGGGCTATTATTTTGGATAAAATATTTAAGCTAGCACAAGTGCAGCGAAGAATGAAGAGCTTTGAAAATGTGTTTTGGTCAGGTGGAGTATTAGAACAGCTGTATGAAAGCATAAAAAGATCGGTTAATAATCCGTTAGCTTTAATATTCGTATCCGCTATGGATGAGTGCAAAAGCTTAAACACTAAAGGGCTTTCTGATGCATTAAAAAATAATCATAAAGAGCGTATAACGAGTGCAATGTACTTAGCTCAAAATAGAGAAGTCGAAAAGCTTGAGAAGAATTTGAGCTTCTTGGCAACCGTTGGATCAAGTGCTCCTTTTGTCGGTTTGTTTGGTACTGTTTGGGGGATTATGCACAGCTTCCAGTCGATTGCTACTTCAAAAAATACTTCGCTTGCCGTAGTAGCTCCTGGAATCGCTGAAGCATTGCTTGCAACAGCTATCGGTCTATTTGCAGCTATTCCGGCAGTAATTTTTTACAACTATCTTATTTCCCGTATTACTCTTATCAATAATAAGATTGAAGATTTTAGTAGCGAACTAAATTCTATACTTTCCAAGGCAATTGATCAGGAGAAGATGTAATGGCTATAAAGCTTGCCGGAAGTAATAGAAAAAGCAAAAGAGCGGTAGTTAGCGAAATTAACGTTACGCCGCTTGTTGATGTGATGCTTGTGCTGTTAATTATTTTCATGATAACTTCTCCAATGCTCGTTTCAGGTGTAAATGTGGATTTACCGGAAACAAATTCAAGCCCGATTTCAGGGCAGGATGAGCCGCTAGTCGTTACCATCAATAACAAAGGCGAAATTTTCCTACTTGAAACTCCAATAGAGAGAACGCATTTAACCGACAAGCTTGCAAATATTACTAAAGAAAAAAAGGATGCTAGAATTTTTGTAAGAGGCGATAGAAATGTTTCTTATGGGCAGGTAGTAGAGATAGTTGCCGAAATTCATGCTGCCGGTTTTTCTCGTGTAGCTCTTATTTCAAATATTAAAAATAATGAAAAGTAATCAAAATAGGGATAATTTCACGGTTTTCCTTAGCTGCTCTATTGCACTGCACTTATTTCTCTTATATTTCTTTTTATTTGGTATGCCGTCGCTTTTTGAAAAATTACCGGAAGAGCAAACTATAACTTTTGAAATGCTACCTGTTAGCGATAAATCAAATATTATAACGACGACAAAACAAAAAGAAGCCCCTATAGAAAACGAAGATGCTAAAAAGTCTGAGCAGAGTAAGCCAAAAGAAGAAGAGCCGCAGCAAGATTTACCTAAAGAAGAAAAAGCAAAAGAAACTGAGACTAAAACAGTAGAAGAAAAGCCAAAAATAGAAGAGAAAAAACCTATAGAAGAACCAAAGCCTGAAGAAGCGAAAGAAGCATTACCTGAGAAGAAAGAAGAAGTAAAGGAAGAAAAGCCTAAAGAAGAGGAAAAAAAGCAGGTAGAAGAAAAGAAGAAGCCTGAAGAAAAAAAAGAAGAGGTCGTTGTCAAAAAAACGGAAGAGAAACCTAAAGAAGTAAAGAAAAAAGAGCCTAAAACCGATGAGCTTGATTCTTTACTGAAGAATTTAGAGCAATCTTCGGAAGGTGATAATGTAAAATCCAATAAGCATAAAAGATCAAAAAAAGTTGATAATGCGAAAGAAGCTAAAGGGGTTTATACGGATGGGCTGCCTCTTTCCGATAGCGAAACATCTTTGATAAAAAGACAGATTGAAAGACATTGGAGTAATGTACCGGCAGGGGTTAGAGGTAATAATAAAGTAAAAGTCATTATTAGCATTACGCTAGATAAAGCAGGTAATGTTGAGCAGGCAAAAGTTAAAGAAAGAGTTTGTCCTAATATTCCGGCTAGCGTTTGTGAAGCTTTAGCGGATAACGCAATTAGAGCGGTATGGCAAGCAAGCCCCATCGAAAATCTTGACCCTGCACGCTTTAACCATTGGAAAGAGATTAATTTTAGCTTTGATCCGAGTAAGTTGTAGGGCTCTACTCAACATGTTCGTGCTGTTCACCGATTAATTCAAGTCCCATATCTGTTTGCTCATTATTGAAACAGCAATAGCAGCAATAACCAAACAAACATAATAAAGCTGCTCCCATTAAAAATAAAGTCAAAGCAACGTTATTAGAACTTGTTAGATCGTATTCAGAAGGTAATAAATTGGCGTGGGTGTCGTTACTCATAAATTTTAGTTATTATGTTACTATAATTTATAAATAAAAAAACTCTACAGCTTTGTCTACTAAAATTAGAATTATTTTACAAAGTTTTAAGCATAGGATAAGTAAATAACAATAAATGGCATAAATTTAGACCACAATGGACTATCATAGAGCATAATATTTTATTAGTTTTGTAATATGCATAACCGTAGAAGAAGCCGCATATAGTACTTAAGCCTATATATATTAAACCGCCTTGAAAATGTGCGACCCCAAATATTAAAGATGCTATAATAACAGCTATAATTTGTTGATTTTTTAAAAAGTTCTGTAGAGTTCTTTGTAAAAATCCACGAAAAAATACTTCTTCAGCTATACATACGAAAAAGAAATTATTAATTGCCCATATTAGTAATATGCTTGGTATTTTAGGCTCAAATAAGACGTAACCGCTTATTAAAGATAGAGCCATAATTATCATTATACACAGTAATAAAGATAGTAATGTATATTTTACAGTGCCGCTACTCTCTTGTTTTTCTAAAATATATAAATCGCTTAGAGAGAAAATTATTAAAGCCGGCATTACCTTATCAAAATTTAGATACATAGTAAACGGTACAGATAATTCCGATAACTGTACTTTATCAATGGCAAGTATATTAAAAAACCCCGGAACTTTATGGAAAGCAAAGCCGACAAAACAAACTGAAATAGATATAAATAACAGTGTTTTTAGTATTTTATTTAGTTGTAAATTAAAATAGATATAAGTAATAGCAGTAAAAATAGCGATTGTACTAAATCCTACAATATTTATTATACCTTGGTATAAAGCAGCTAAAATCGTAATGCCTATACCTAAATATACAGGTCTTTTATCGGCACTGTCCAAATAAGTGTGTAAATTTCCCAAAGGTTATATAAAGGAAAATATAACAAAAAGAGGGATTACAATGACAGAGAAACAAAATGCTGCAATGAATCAAGCGATAGATTTA
>JBEGTS010000029.1:0-86136 GCA_041179265.1 Pseudomonadota bacterium | reverse complement strand
AAAATTAATTTTATTTTAATTAATTTTGGAATATTTTCATATTTCACTTCTATAACATTAGACATTATTGAAAGTAGCAAAGAAAAGAAATATTTTTTTTTAGCTTGTATAATGTTGTTATGGGCAGGTGGAAATTTAATGGTAGATTTATTAAATCCATTTATAAAACCGACAAATAATACTATAGTAATTTGTGCGTTGTTATATTGCATCAATATTCTAACAGAATTTCTGCATTATAATCCTACATCTCATAAATTAAATTTAAATTCAAAATTCTCATCCTTAATAAAAAATGTCGAATTACAATTATTGACAGGCTTCGTAGTTGCTTATGTCACCTTGGATATATTATGGTATTATGAAGCTTTTGCATTAAAGAAAGAATTAGCATTAATTAATTTAAGACTCATACTAAAATATATTTTCCTAGCAATCTATTTTTCTATAATTCCTATATGCTACATCTTAAGCAAAGTAAATAAATATTTGGCTAATTTATCACTAACTATAATTTTACTCATCTGCTTTATTTTACTACCGCTTCATGGAACTAGTAAAAACCTTAATATATTATATATAATACTAATCGGTAGTTGTTTAGGATCCATTTATATTTGCAATATTTTAATATTAATTGATAAATTTAGAGATTATGAACTCAGAACAGCTTTGTTTTCATATTTTTCAATGTGCAGCATCGGTATATATGCCGGAGCTTTATCATCTCATGTACCTTACGGCACTATTAACGGCAGTGATTTCTTATTTTCTGTTTTTGCTGTAGTCGGTAGTTTTGTGGCTTATCATTTTTGGTATTTTATTAAGTATAAATTGTATAAATTTTAATGTCACCCCGTGGCTTGACCACGGGGTCCAAAAATATAATTTAAACTAATAATAATTTTAGCATTTTAAACTGGATGCCGTGGTCAAGCCACGGCATGACAAGTGTTATCTTAGTATATGTGTAATATTTTGTAACATAATATAACTTGTATAATTTGGCATTAAATATTAATATTTTAAATATATTTTTTACAGCCTCGCATGCAGCAAAGTACATTATTAAAACCGGTTAGTTGTTACGGGATCGGGGTTCACTCAGGAAAACGTACACAGTTAACTCTAGAGCCTGCTAAAGAAAATACTGGAATTATATTCATTAGAACCGATATAACTTCTGAAATGAACTACATTAAGGCTAGCTATTCAAATGTTTCCGATACTTTGTTATCCACCACTATAAGTAATGATTATAAAGTTCAAGTTTCAACAATTGAACATTTAATGGCAGCACTTTGGGGATGTGGCATCGACAATGCAATTATTAAAATTGACGGTCTTGAAGTACCAATCATGGATGGCAGTAGCAAATATTTTGTGTTTATGATTGAATGTGCAGGTAAAAAGTTACAAAATGTTCCTAAAAAATATCTAAAAATTTTAAAAGATATAAAAGTAGTTCATAAAGATTGTGAATTATATTGTACTCCTTCCAATCACATGACTGTAGATTTAACCATTGATTTTAGCAGTAAAGCTATAGGCAAACAAAATTTAAGTTTTGGGGTTCAGGAATCTTTTACTAAAAATATTGCAGATGCTAGAACCTTTGGATTTATAAGAGATGTTGATTATTTGAAAAGCAAAGGACTTGCCCTAGGTGCTTCATTTGAGAATGCTATAGGAATAGATGAGCAAGATAAAATCTTGAACCCAAGCGGCTTGCGTTATAAAGATGAATTTGTTCGCCATAAATTATTAGATTTATTCGGTGATTTATATACTAGCGGTACTAACGTTGTAAGTGCAATTAATGGCTATAAAACCAGCCATGCTCTTAACAATGAATTATTGCATAAAATATTTAGCGACACTACCTCTTACAAATTTGTAACTAGCAGTGAGTTATAATAATCATCTCATATTGTTAAATTTCGCTTTCTTTTTTGCATCCTTTTTGACCTTTCACTTTGCGTCCTTTTTATTTCAGCATTATTAACTTTATCTTTATCCATAGCTTTAGTTAAAGGACTATATCCTTCGGCTTTACTAGGGTTTTCATAAAATGGGTTCATTACATTTTTAATATCTTTAACATAACTCTCTTTTCTATTATCCATTGTTATTTTATTTTTTCTAAAAAATTCTTCTAAACCGTTTCTTTTTATTTCAAAATTAAAACTACCTCTTATTTCTCGAAATTTTTGTATTTTTTGGTCTTTATTCATACTCCAATAATTCTTATCCGTTATTAATTTTTCTAAAGCTAATGTTTGTAATGCTTGATTCTTAGTATAATTCTCTAATTGTTCTAAATTTTCATATATAGGAGTATCTTGTTTTTTATATTCTTCATTTATATTTAATTTAAATATTGTTTTTATTTCTATTTTTTCCTTTTCAGTAAGACCGTCGATAATTAATGATGCGGTCGTAACTATGCCGTAACCCGTAGCTTTTAATATATCAAGCACATTACCGCTAGCACCTTTAATAATAGAGGCAGCCAAATTTGCGGCTCCACCTAAATTATTTCCAAATATTCGTCCTGTACTTTTCAATTTATTTATATTTAACTGATACTTATCTTGAGTAGAATCCTTACCTGCCGTTTGCGGTGTATATAATTCATTTTTCAAAATATCTTTTAAGCTCGGTTCTAATGATAATATATAATCTTGCTGACTTTTAGCATTTCTATTATGTACTAATAAATTATTCTCTTTATGAAGTTTACGCAAACTATGCACTTTCAAAGTCTCGTTTATAGCTTGAATTCCTACACTAACACCTGAAACAACAGCTACAGCTATAATTATCGGTGATATAGGAGTAAAAAGTCCGGAAACTGCAATTGCTATAGAAGCTGCGGAAACTGCATAACTTAAGCTATTACTAAATAATATTTTACCTATTTTGCTTTCTCTAAAACTGGTCCAATAAGATTTTAACTTATTAAATATTTTTCTAATACTTGATTTTTTTGAATCAGACATTTATTTTTTCTCCAAAGAACAATATTTTTATAAATTTTTCTTTTATTTATTTAATTAACTTCTCTTACAACTTAAATTATAGTATAAATTCTAATAAAAAAACAAAATAAATGTCTGGAAAAGAGTTAAATAAAATTGTTGCAGCCATCTTATTTGCTAGTTTAATTGCTATGATGGTTGGGTTTGTTGCCAATATACTGTTTAAACCTAATTTACAAACTTTGCATCGCGGTTACAGCGTTGCGGTTCACGAATCATCAGAAAATCAAGGTACTACGACACTAGAGCAAGCACCGGTAAATATACCAGAATTGATGAAGATTGCTAACGCCGATAACGGTCGTGAAATAGCAAAAAAATGCTTAATGTGCCATTCTCTTGATAAAGACGGTCCAAATAAACTAGGACCTCACTTATGGGATGTAGCTGGTCGCCCTAAAGCAAGCCTAACAGACTATAAATACTCCCCTGCTCTATCAAAACTTGGCGGCGTATGGGATGATGATAGTTTATTTGCTTTCTTACATAAACCAAGTAGCTATGCTCCCGGTACTAAAATGTCCTTTGCCGGTATATCAAAACCGCAAGACATAGCTGATGTAATATTATTTTTAAAAACTTATGTTCATGATAAATAATTACCTTACAGAAATATGGTTAATAATCGGCATAATTTGTGTAGCTATTGAATTCTTCGCAGTTCCAAGCATCGGATTCTTATTTTTTGGGTTTGGAGCATTGTCGAATGCTCTTGTGGTATATAACTACGATATTAACTTACAAAATCAAATAACGATTTTTGGCATATTATCGCTTATATGGTTTTGCGTATTATATTATCCTCTTAAAAAATATGTTTATAGTAAAACTACTAAAGTAGAAAATTACTCAGATATGATAGGCAAAACAGTAGAGGTTTATAGTTCTACCGTCTCTTCTGATACTATGGGGCAAGTAAAATGGTCCGGTGCTATTATGAATGCTTATCTTATATCAAACGAAATCAATGCAAAAACAGGTGACCGACTCTTCATCACCGAAGTCAAAGGAAATATACTAATTTGCTCTAGACAGAAATCTAATACTAATTCTTAGAAATGTAAAGTTAGTTGGACATCTAATTTTTGTAAGAAATAATGAACAACCAAGCTTAGAACATTCCTTTACCTACTTTAAAATAAAATCTTCTTCTTAAATAAATTTTACTAATATTTAAATCATCAAGTTCTATAATTAAAAATCAAGTGCTTTTAAGATAAAATTAGGATATTATTAGGATAAATTATGCGTTATATCCATGATTTAAGGATAATTTAGTAATACTTATCCAAGTTACTTTGGATAATAATATAGGTGTGAAATAAAAATAAAGTATCTATATGACCATACAATTATATTTAAATAATACATACCTATTTGAGTCGCAAGCTTCCATCTTAAATTATGAGGAAGATGAAAAAGGCAAATTTATAATATTGGATCAAACTATATTTTATCCTCAAGGGGGAGGACAGCCTTCAGATCAAGGATTAATTCAAAATGATCACTTTGAAGCTAATATTACTTTGGTACGTCAAGTTGGTCTAGAAATTCGTCATTATATCAATACAACATCAAGTGAAATTCCGATAAATTCCATAGTTAATTGTTTTTTAGATCAAAATAGACGAGTGTTAAATAGCAGATATCACACTGCCGCACATTTACTTGGTAATCTTGTGGAAGTACTTTATCCAATGCTTAAAGCCATTAAAGGTCATTCTTTTCCAAAAGAAGCATATGTTGAATTTCAAGGTGATGAGACAGTAGATATAGTTCAAATTCAAAATATAATTGATGAAACTATAGCCCAAAATAATAAAACACAGATTTTTGAGACTGACCTTACTTCTTTTGAACAACAATTTTATAAGCTTCCTTATAATGTACCAGAAAATAAAAAATTTCGAGTTATGAGAATCGGTGATATGTTACCTGTGCCTTGCGGCGGAACTCATTTATCTTCTATTGCTGAAGTTGGAAAAGTATTAATTGGCAAAATTAAGCTTAAAAATAATATTATTCGTATTTCATATGAGGTAATATGAAGTTTATATCGCTTATAGATACCAAAAATCAAAATGTCATAACAATTGATGCAGATAGCCTTATCTTACGTATTGAAATAGATGAACAAGTGAAAGAAACAAGACTTAAACCATATATGGCATCAATATTATATGAACTATTTAACAAACACCCTATACCATTATCTTATGAACAGATTATTAGAATTTTAAAGCAACATAACTTTATTATTCCTGATTTAATGCGTATGCATCGTAGATTATCAGAAATTAGACAGTTTATTTTACAATTTCATCCAAACTTAGATGATATAATTTTAAATACAAGAGGTATTGGTTATAGCTTACCTCTGCGTTTTAAAAACCTAAATCAAATTGAACCTAAAGAAAAAATCAAATTTAAAAGCCAAGAAATAAATAAAGCATTAGAAATATTACACGGTTTAATAAGTGATGCAATTGATATGACTACGCAATGTAAAATTATATACTCCCCACAAGGTTATATCATGAATTGCGATCCTGTACGAAAGGTTATTGTAGAAAAACTTTCCATCTTTAATGAATGTGAACAAATTATACTAAAAGAAATACGCACACATGAAGCAGAATTTATCAGCTTAAGAATTGCTTATCTTTTTGCAAAACTCAAAACTTTCATAGGTCTTGCTAGAATTTCTGAATACCCTATCTCAGAAACTCAATGGTTAGATTGGTTTACACAAGAAGTATGGTTGTTTTTTGACCAATTAAAAAAATTAATAAGGTATACGGAAAATTTATAATATAATCTGCTCCTCAAGAAAAGAAGTAACTTATTATCTCTAAACATTCTCCTTGAACCAATCAAAAGCTTTTTTAAAGAAGCTGTTATTTTCATCAAATCTAATATGAGCGAATTCTTTTTGCTGTTTTAGTGCATGAATCTTTAGCATCCCTATAGTTGCCGAGTACATCGCCGGATTATAATCCTCTGTAAAACCGGCAATAATCTCCGGTTTACCAATCCTGCTTTGTTTTTCAAAAATTTTATTTGAAAGCTCTTTAAGTCCTCTAAGCTGAGACCCACCGCCGGTAATTACAACTCTAAAAACTTCAACCTGCCCTTTTGTTGCTTTATCATATTCAGCTTTTACCATTGATAATATTTCTTCGGCTCTTGCTTTTATTACCTCAGCCAATTTATAAATTGTTACGGAAATATTTAAATTATGATGAGTATCAATTTGAAAATCATCCATATTTATAATACTATCTTTCTCAAATAAAGGTATAATTGCATTACCGTATAAAATCTTTAATTTCTCTGCCGTAACAAGATCAATACCGAAAACTTTAGCAATATCCGAGCTAATATGAAAACTACCTATATTTACATGCCCTGTATATATTAATTTACCTGCAAAAAAAATACCGAAAGAGGTAGTTTTGTCGCCCATATCGATGATAAGCGAACCAAGATTTTTTTCATCATTCGTAAGACAAGCTATGGCAGAAGCATAAATTGCTAAAGTAATATTTGTGACTTCAACGTGACATTTAGCGAAGCATTGTACAATATTTGATAACATATTTGAACTAGCTGCAATAATATGTAATTCACAACTAAGCTCTCTACCGTACATACCTATAGGGTTTTCAACTGAATTATTATCAAGGGTAAACTCAAGAGGAAAATAATGAATAATTTCTTGATTTTTAACTTTAAATTCAAGTAATGCTTTTTGTAGTAATTTTTTAATGTCTTGCTGCGTTACGGTTTGCCCGTTAACTTTAATTGTATAATTTATATAATAAGATTTAGTATCCGCCCCTGATAACGATAATATAACTTTTTTTATATTTTTACCGCAATCTTTTTCAAGTGCATAAATTGCCGAAACAATACTAGTTTCAGCATTTTTTAAATCTGATATAACTCCTGATTTAATACCTTTAGAATGATGCAAATTTTGGCTTGCTACTTTAATTTCACCTTTTTTACTAATATAGGCAGCAATTACGGCAATCTTACTACTGCCGAAATCAAGGGTAACAAAATTTGATATTTTCTCTTTCATTTTTTTATGCTTGTTATTCCTACATAGCTTCCAACATCATTCCAGCTCCTCAATATCATTCCCGCGAAGGGCATTGTTGCGTGGATATAAAAAAGCACTCGGTGTCATACCGTGGCTTGACCACGGTATCCATAAAAACAACTAAAAATACTATAATGTTAGTATTTTTAACTGGATCCCGCGATCAAGTCGCGGGATGACAACTGAAAACGCTGGTCCACGCAACAATGCTTTCGCGGGAATGACATAAAAGCCGCAACATGACATAATTGACTTTTCTATCAATACTTCTCTATATAATACTTGTTCTTATCCCTCAAATCCAAAATCTTATAATTTTGGTTAAATAGCTTGTTAGCTTTATTGAGTGCATCGACATATTTTAACGCTTCTTCAAAATCTTTTTCAGGTAACTTAATACTTATATTACCTTTAAGGTTTAAATCCCACCTTCTATCTCCGAGTCTTATAGCAGCTGAAGTTTTATTCATTAATGCTGGATATTTCTGTAGCTCGCTTACTAATTTACCTGCGTATATATTTGCCCCTTCCCCTACAACATGTAATAAATGAGGAAAAGGCTGAATATTTTTACTAATTTCATAACCTTCTTCATCAACCAAGAAAAGCTGATTATTGATTTGCCAAATAGCAATAGGTTCTCTTTCAAATAACTTTATATATATCGTATTTGGTAATCTTCGACCTACATATACTTCCTTAATCCATTTATTTTTCTTTAAATTATTTCTAATTTCGTCTAATTTAAGAGCAAAAATAGGACTACCCTTATTCGCATTTAAAACCTTTAATATTGTAGGCTCATCGACATTTTGCTGTCCTTCAATTATAACATTCTCAAGTTTAAAACCAAATTTTGTCGTTGTTTGATATATATTTGTTGTTAAGTAGGTCTTGAGAGAAGCAAAATATTTTGTAAAAGCAAACAAACATATAAAAATAATTAAAGCAATTTTAATTACTAATATCGTTTTTTTGTAAATTAACCCTAATTTTCGGCGTAATGAGATATTATTAGCTTTTTTTGTCTGTTTTTTTTTATTTGAGCTTGTTTTTTTTCTCATGATTCAAAGCTTGCCGTCTTTATAATTTCTTCAATTAAGTTAGTAAAATTTATCCCTGCATAAGCTGCAATTTCCGGCACTATTGATAAAGGCGTCATACCTGGGTGAGTATTTATCTCCAAAGCATATAATTTATTTGTCTGATCTTCTAAAATAAATTCTGCTCTAGCAGGACCTTTACAGTTCATTGTTTTATAAATTTTTTCTGATTCTATAAGCACTTTATTATATAAATCAGCCGGTAGCGGAGCAGGACATAAATGCTTCGCAAATCCTTCGGTATATTTAGTTTCATAATCATAGAAACGATTTTTTAGTAACTTAATTTCTAAGACGCCCAAAGCTTTACCGTTTAATACCGCTACTTGCAATTCTCGCCCTTTTATATATTGTTCTATTATTACCTGATCACCGTAAGGAAAATCATAATCGGCAAAATTAAAATTATCTTCCTCAAATATTACCTCAACGCCAATACTTGATCCTTGCGTAAGAGGCTTAATTACATATGGTCGTTTCATAGGATCAGTTTTTATATTATCGCCTCTACTTACTACAATATTTTCTGCCATATTAATATTATTCGTTAAAAACCAGCTCCTAGAATGTATTTTATCAAATGCTAAAGCTGAAGATAACACCCCGTTATGAGTATAAGGAATCCGCATTATATTAAGTAACCCAGGTAAGCAACCGTCTTCGCCGTATGTACCGTGCAGACAATTAAAAACTATATCAGGTTTTATTTCTTGTAATTTAACTGCAATATCCGCTCCCATATCAATAAAGGTAACTCTATATCCTGCTTCTATTAAAGCTCTACTAACACCATCAGCTGACACTAAAGATACTTCACGCTCGGCAGACATACCGCCCGCAACTAATGCTATATGCTTTTTACCACTGTTATTTAATATTTTAACTTCAGAATGTTCCACCCAATGTGTTTGATATTTCATATTATTTGCTTTTATTCTATATTGTCATCCCGTGGCTTTACCACGGGATCTCAGGATACAGCCTGTGATACAAGATCCCGTGGTCAAGCCACCGAGATGACAAGTGTTCATCGAGTCTTCCCTATTCGCTTTATTTCCCACTCTAACTTAACACCACTATCTTCAAATACTTTTTGCCAGACGAAATCGCCTAAATCTTCTAAATCCTTAGCAGTAGCATCACCGTTATTTATCATAAAATTACAATGAAGATCTGACATGGAAGCACCGCCTATTCTATAGCCTCTAAGTCCTGCTTTGTCAATAAGCTGCCACGATTTAAGCCCCTCAGGATTTGCAAAAGTACTACCACCCGTACGCTCTTTAATAGGCTGCGTCAATGATCTTGCATTATTTATTTCATTCATCCGTAATAATATATTTTCACTGTCGCCTTTATTTACTTTAAAAACGGCTTTGAGAATAATTAAATCCTTTGGTAAATTGTTACCGCGATATTTAAAACCGATTTCTTCATTTGTGAATGCTCGAAAATTTCCTGCAAAATCAATCGCTTCAATTCTAACTATAATATCTTTAAATTCAGAGCCGTAAGCACCGGCATTCATAGCAACACCGCCGCCGATAGTACCGGGAATACCTACTAAAAACTCAAAACCGCAAATGCTATTTGCTTGACAGAATTTTGCTAAATTATAATTAAGGCAGCTGCTACCTACTATCAAATGATTATCTATAAACTCAATATTGCTAAAATTCTGACCAAGTTTTATAACGACCCCTTCTATGCCGCCGTCTCTTATAATAATGTTTGAGCCTGCTCCAAAAGTAGTTATAGGTAATGTTTGCTTATTTTGTATTAAGAAACTTGCTAAATCTTCGCTATCAAAAGGTTTAAAGAAAATTTCGGCATTACCGCCTACTTTAAACCATGTTAGATGTTTTAAATTATAATCTTTTTTATACTCGCCTTTTACTATCGGTAAAATTAACATATCTTTACTGTCATACCGTGACTTGATCACGGGATCTTGTATCACAGCCTGATTCCTTAGATCCCGTGGTCAAGCCACGGGATGACAACCTCCTATCCAATTCATTAGCAAAACTTGAGATATTACCTGCTCCCATCATAATTATCATATCGCCTGCATCTGCATTACCTATAATAACTTCCACCGCATCCTCTAGTTCAGCTAGAAAATTTGCTTGATCGTGATGCTTATTTTCAGTAATTTTATCAACTAAGCTTTGTGCCGTAATTCCTTCTATAGGCTCTTCTCCTGCAGCATATATATCAGTAATATAAATCATATCCGCATCATTAAAGCAAAGCATAAAATCATCAAATAAATGCTGCATCCTTGAATATCTGTGAGGCTGAAAAATAGCAATAACTTTACCGTTTTGTTTATTTGCTATATTTTTAGCTGTCGCAAGCGTCGCTTTAATTTCCTCAGGATGATGAGCATAATCATCAATAATTGAAGCCCTATTATATTCAGCTACTTTAGTAAATCTTCTCTTCACTCCCTTAAAATTATTAAAGCCGTTTTTAATAGCTTTAATACCAAAATCTAATTCTATCCCTACAGCGATTGCAGCAAGACTATTTAAAATATTATGTCTTCCAGGAGTTGGAATAGTAATTTTTTCAATAATCGTTGTACCTAGTACATTTGGTAGACTAATTTTTACGTCAAAAGTAGAAGATGCAATATCAGTGTTAATATTAAATGCTATAATATGAGCATCTTCCGAATCGATTCCATAAGTAACAATCTTCCTTTCGGTAATATCATCTACTAACTTACGAACTATTTTATGGTCGATACAACAAACTGCAAAACCATAAAACGGCAAATTGGTAATAAAGCTTCTAAAAGCACTAATTAATGTTTTAAAATCTTTATAATAATCTAAATGTTCTGGATCAATGTTAGTTATTATCGCAATAGTTGATGGAATATGAATAAATGTCGCATCCGATTCATCGGCCTCCGCAATTAAATAATTACTTGAACCAAGATACGCATTAGTCGATCTATTATTTATAATCCCGCCGTTAATAACTGTAGGACATAAACCTGCTGCCTCAAATAAACAAGCAACTAAAGAAGTAGTAGTGGTTTTACCGTGCGATCCCGAAACTGCTACGGAACATTTTAATCTCATAAGTTCAGCGAGCATTTCCGCACGTCTAATAATCGGGATTTTACGTTCTAAAGCTTCTTTTATTTCAGGGTTATTTAGGTTAATTGCCGATGAAATAACGACATACGAAACATTGGTAATATTTTGCTCAGCGTGTCCTAAAAATATTTTAATGCCATATGACTCAAGCCTTTTAGTATTATAATTTTCTACTAAATCAGAACCTTGTACTTTATAGCCTAGATTATGTAGTATCTCAGCTATACCGCTCATTCCAACGCCGCCGATGCCTATAAAATGTATAATTTCTAAAGTTTGATTAGTTTTTTTTAATTCAAGTAACAGCATCTAAGTTTAATCATTTAAAGTTGAGTTCTGCATATAGGTTTTTGTGCAGGTTGTCAAGTACTATTGTCATCCCGTGGCTTGACCACGGGATCTTGTATCACAGCTTATTTCTTGAGATACTGCGATCAAGTCGCGGTATGACAATAATTAAATATCATCCACCCTATCAAACTTTGCTTCGGAATAGAAATTCCCTTGTAGCCCACCGACTTTTAGATCAATTAAAAATTTAGCTATTTCTCCGTTCTCTACGAATTCAGCTACTGTTTCAATCTTTAAATCTTCCGAAATCTTAATTAATCTTTCTATGAAATACCTACTTTGTACATCACTTGTAATACTACGTACATATTTACCATCAATTTTGATAATATCGATAGGTAAGCTTTGAAGCTGTTTAAAAGAAGTAAAACCCGAACCAAAATCATCTAACGCAAATTTACATCCGTATTTACGAAGCTTATTGATAAACAAAGTTATTTTATCGTAATTCTCATTAAAAGAAGTTTCTGTAATTTCAATAATTAAGCGATCTCGAACATTATGAGTTTTTAATAAGTTTTCCGCTATTTCCCATAAAGCTTCATCGCTCGTTCCTATATTTGAAATATTAACGGCTAACATTAAATTTGGATTTTGGGCAAGTTCATTAACCGCCATTTCCAAAACAATTTGATCAATTATAAAAATTAATCCTTTATTTTCAGCAATAGGAATTATAGGACCTACGGAAATATATACCCCACTTTCATCAGGTATACGAAGCAGGCATTCATAATAATGAATTTTCATAGTACTGCGATCTATTATAGGCTGATAAGCAAATCGCATAGTCTTTTTAGCTAAAGCATTCCTTAGCAAGTTAAGCAAAATATTAGATTTTCTTATATTTTCTAAATCATGTTCCGTACTGCTATATTCACGGTAATAATAATTATTATTTTGTGAAAGTAACATATTCAAGGTTTTTTCAATTTCCCCGGCATTATTGCTTACTTTTGGGAATTTAATACTAGCAATATAACAATTCATATAAACTGCCGGCTTCTGTTCATTAATATAAAGCTGCGAAAATAAATATAATTTCCTAGCAAAATTTTTAATTAAGTCAGAATCAGTAGTATCTAAAATAAATAATATTCTATCTTTTTGTATTTTTTTAAACTTTGGAAAAACATTAAGTTCTTTGCTTACATTTTCAATAATCTGATCTAAATCTTCAATTATAAAATGCCTATCTTGCTCTATAAATTCGATTTCGTCATAATTAACTAATCTACAAGCTACACATACGCCTTTTCCCAACTTATCTATCTCATCTTGTAAATCTTTATAATCCGTTATTAATTCCGACATTGCCATTTTTATCATAAAATTATATACTTAAGAATATTAGGACATTTTTACTGTAAATGAAATAAAAATATGAGCCGCATAGAAAGGATACAAGAAAAACTAAGTGTGTTAAAACCACATTTTCAAGAAATAATAGATGAAAGCCACAAGCATGCGAGTCACTATGACGGTATCCACAGCCATCTAAAAATAAGAATTTCTGCGGAATTATTACAGGGGAAAAGCTTAATTGTAAACCATCGCACTATTAATAACTTACTTGCCGATGAATTTAATATTGGTCTGCATGCTTTATCTATAGAGGTACTATGATGAAAACAAATAATATTTTAAAAGTAGCCGTTGGAGCTAGCAGCGTAGCACAAAAAGCTTTAAATAGCATAACGGATAAAAGCTGCGGCATAATTGAGGATAAAATACTTAAAGGTAACTACGTCACTCGCGAAGAATTTGAAAAATTACAAACTTTAGTAATAAAACTAAAAAAAGAATTAGAAGAGTTAAAGGGCAAGTAATTAATCAACTAGTTTCAGAATTCTCGATTCTTGATTTTAATTTTTCTATCTCTTCTTTTTTAAGCTTAGTATATTTAACTATTTTTTCTACAGATTCATTATCTATTAGCATTTCTTTTGCCATTTCAATTTTTTCTTCAGCTTTACCTTCAGCTCTTCCTTCCTCTTTCATCTTTTTAAGAGCACTAGTTTCAATTCTAAGCCACTCTAAACGATATTCATATTCCTCTCTTTCTGCATCGCTAAAATTCATAACCTCAAGCACTGTTAGGGCTTTCTTTAAAGCTTTATTATCTAGTTCTTTCGGTAAATTATCTTTATTTAATAAATCATTACGTGTTAAAAAAGCAAGCCATATATCTAAAGCATTTTTAACTTTCTTAACGATATCCAATAACTCTTCTTTAGGATTTTTAGCAAACTTATTAAGCTCTATCGTATGTAACTCTATATCTTTAAAATATACTAAACCGCTTTTTATTTCCTTTAACTGAAAAGCATTATGATATTCATTTGTATCTGTAATGCTGGTAAAATTGAGTATATGTATTCCTATTGTTTTATTTAGCTCTGAGTAATCCGCTCCCTCTTTCAGTTGTTCCGTATACATTTTTGCCCAATAATATAAAGCTCTTTTATCGTAATCCGCTTCATCAATTACTTGGATTTCAATATTATACCTTTTGCCGCTTTCACTTTTGGCTTTAATATCAAGTATAGAGAGCTTATCTGTTTTAAAATTCTTTGGATTATACGGATTAAGTAGTGTCACATCTATAATTTGATCGGTTTCTGACACTATTGAATTTATAAGAGATATTAGTAAGTCCTTATTCTCTTCTACTCCAAAGATTTTTTTAAAGGCTAAATCTACTCTTGGGTTAACTTTATACATGCTATTATTGATATATTATTATGAATATATTATAGCATCTTTTAAGGTATATACCACTAAATCTTTTGATCGGTTCTAATTGATACTATTGCTGACATGCCGGGAACTAGATTGGCATTTGGGGATTCAAAATCTATTAAAACAGGTACACGTTGTACGATTTTAGTAAAATTACCGGTAGCATTATCGGGTGGGATTAAGCTAAATTTAGAACCGGTAGCAGGAGCAATATTACGAATTTTCCCGTAAATTACCTTTTTAGGTAAAGCATCAAATTCAATTTTGACGATCATACCGGGCTTAAACTTCTTAATTTGTGTTTCTTTAAAATTAGCTTGAATATACATAGTATTATCTTGAACTATAGAAAACAATGCTCTACCCGGTACTATATAATTTCCGACTTCTAAACTACTATTACTAAATATGCCCGATACCATAGCAGTAAGTTTAGTATTTTGTAAACTTCTTGAGGTAATCTTTTTATTTTCTGTTAATTCTTTGAGTTTTTCTTTTTCTGCAGATTTCTCAAGATCTAAAAGAGTCAGATTTTGCTTAGATATATCGAGATCTAATTGTGATTGTTTATAATCTGTTTTAGCTTTTTGATATGCGTTTTCAGAATCATCTAATGTTTTAGAGCTAGCAAATTTAGCCTTATTTAATTCTTGCACCCTAGTAAAATCTGTTGAAGCAATATCAAAGCTTATTTTAGTAAGTTTTAATTTTTCAGCAGCTTGTTCTAGGCTAATCCGCCCTATTAAGATTTTTTGCTCTATAATTTCTATGTTTTTTATGCAAGCTTCAATAGATGCTTCAAGTGCCGCAAGCTTTGCCTTGTAATCTCTATCATCGATACAAGCTATTAACTCACCTTTACTAACTTTAGTATTGTTGGTCACTGATAGATTAGTTAAAACACCGCTAACTTCAGCACTAACATTTGAAATATCTGCATCTATATAAGCATTATCCGTGGATTGTGTATTTGCCCAACCATAAATTCTATATCCAAAATAAATAAATATTACTAGGACTATAATAAGTACATATTTAGCAAATGGATGATGCTTATATTTTAGGATAATTTGTGAGATATTCAACATAATTAATTTGCATTAAGTTTAGAGAGTGCTTACAAAGTTATTTTAATTAGATTTAAAATTAACTTTGTAGGTATTCTTTATGTTTAAAAAAGTAACAAATTGGTATAGAAAGAATATATATAACTGCAATTAATGGCATTGAATACCATGGATATATGATAAGATTTATAATAACAATAGCAACTAAAATCATTGCAAGAGATAAATACTCAGGTTTAATACTTAAATTTTTTGTTGAGATTGTAGGGAGTCTACTAGCAAGTAGAAAAGCTATAATAGCTAAATATATATTAATTGTTATAGTGTGAGTACGAGTATTGATATTTAATAGCGTACCGATTTCAAAATCTATCATTACAGGCATTAAAGCGAGTAGCGCACCGCATGGAGCAGGTACACCGGTAAAAAAATATTCAGCTTTTTTATCTTGTTTTGGTTGAGAAATACCAACGTTAAAGCGAGCTAAACGCAAAGCCATACACACTATAAATAATAGCATTACTGCTGATGAAAATACCTTATACTCATATTGTTGAAAAGACCATAAATATATTAGATAAGCAGGAGCTATACCAAAATTAGCAAAATCGCATAATGAATCAAGTTCTGCACCAAATGGACTGGTTGCATTTAGCATCCTTGCTATTCTACCATCAATACCGTCAATAATTGCTGCTACTATAATGCAATATACCGCAAGCTCCCATCTGCTATCTAAAGCAAATTTTATAGAACTCATACCGGTTACAAGCCCAAGCAACGTAATAAAGTTGGGAATTAATTTTATTATAGGTACAGGCTTAGTTATTATAGATTTACGAATTTTTAGCAATTTTTATACTCAAAATGTATTTATAACATCATTGCGAGAAAAAACTGTAAGTTTTATACGTCCGCAATCTCAGGAGTTTGTTGTTATTTCATGAGATTGCCACGCAGCCTACAGCTGCTCGCAATGACGGTTTTGAAGTTATGATACTACTTTCTCTCAAACTTAAATTCTGCTGTTTTTTTACGTCCAAAATCAGCAATGATAGTTTCGCCGCCTATAGCAGTCTGCCCTTTACTCACTAATAAAGCTGTTTTCAACGGTAGATAAACATCTACTCTACTACCAAAACGAATTATACCATATCGCTCGCCCGTTTTAACTTCATTACCCTCTTCTAAATCACAAACTATACGCCTTGCTATAAGTCCGGCTATTTGAACAAAAACAATTTTTTGCCCTTGATCAGTTTCCATTAATACTGATTGACGCTCATTATAAACACTGGCTTTATCAAGCGAAGCATTAAAAAACTTTCCGGGATTATAATGAAGTGCTAAAATTTTTCCGTTTGCCGGAATTCTATTAACATGAACATTAAAAATATTTAGAAAAATACTAACTCTAATCATTTCCACATCACCAAGCCCTAATTCCGGCGGCGGCAATGCTTCCTTGATTTCTTGAATTACTCCATCTGCAGGACTTATTACTAGATCATCATTTATAGGAACATGTCGATCGGGATTACGAAAGAAGTAAATACACCATGCAGTGGCAATAAATCCAATACAGCCAAGTTTTTCATTAAATGATGCCAATAAAAAGCTTACTAATGCAAAACTAGCAATGAATATATATCCCTCGCGGTGAATAATTTTAAATAAATCATTATATTGTTTCATTTTAATCTCTATGAATCTCCTTATTATTTTAACTATGCCTGCTCTGCTTTATCTTCTTGCTTCTCATTCTCGTCTTCATCTTCTTCTTGAGGGGTAATTTGGGCTTCTTGAGCAGAACCAAGAGCATATACGCATAAATCCGGAAGCGGGACACCGTTTTTTTTAGCAAGATCATTTAGCTGTGATATTGCTTTCATAACCTCGTCAGGAATAGTACCGCCTCTTTCGTCAGATAACCATTTTGCTTGAAATTGTAGCGGATGATGCCCTTCTTGCGGCGTACCTATATAAAACTTAAACTTGGCTCTTTGTCCACCAAAATCGCAGTCAAATTCAAACTCTTTATAATGTGCCATAACTTTATGAATTAATAATTATATTAATATTATTATATTCTAACAATAAAAAAGCAAATCTAAAATAATTTCTTGTCTAATATTTTTTAAATTTCTTAGCAATATAGCGATTTGAATATATAAATTTATCGCTAGAATCTATAATTATCCCGCCTGCTTCCTTAATAAGAAGCTCAAACGCATAATATAATGTAAAATTTAATAATGATAAACATATTAAATCCGCTTTACCTGAAGCTACAAGCGTAGCCCCGTAGCAAGGAGAGCCAAAAGATCTAATATTATCTATCTCCTCCAAATTATCATAATTTAAACCTTCAATAATTGCCAAACAATTCTTTAAATCGTCATTATCGGAGACTCTAAGTCTTAATCTTTGATCATTAGAGTTTAAATTATTTTTTTCTACCCAAGCTCCTTTACCTTTTTCAGCATAATAAATTTCATTAAGAACGGGGAAATATATTACTGTAGAACTAGGAGATAAAGCTCCTTGAGTTCTTTTTAAATAAGTTATGGATATCGCAAAAAAAGGTATGCTTCTAGCAAAATTATTTGGACTATCTATGAGATTCACTAAAAAAACACTTTCATAATTATTATTTAAATCAAATTGATCTTCAGGAAAAAATAAATATTGTGTATGTTTTTGTAATTCTTCACATAATAAAGTTTTTAATCTTAAATAAGTTCGCCTACAAAATTCTTCATTTCTTACAGAATTTTTTTGTAGCATTTCGAGTTCTAAAAAATCTCTGTGCAAAAACTTAACAGCTTTACGCAGGGCATTAATTAATAAATTAGTTATAGGTTGCATTTTATTAAAGTTTTTTTTTAAAGATACAGTAGACGAAGATCAACTTCAAAAAAAAGAGCAAGGAGTTTATAAATGGAGGAGCGGAGCGTATAATAAACGTTCAGCACCGCAGATTTTATAAAACGACGTAGCCAATTTTCGAAGTTCTATCTAAGTATACTTATTTAGCTCGCTCAACATATGTTGAATCTTCGGTTTTAATAACAATTTTTTCTCCTATTTCTAAATATTGCGGTACTTTAACTTTAATGCCGTTTGTTAAAATTGCCTGTTTATAAGAAGCGGTAGCAGTTGCCCCCTTTATTACCGGATCAGTTTCGCTAATCTCAAGTATAACTGTCGGGGGAAGGTCTATATTTAGAGGCTTTTCATTATAAAATTCGACTCTAACAACCATATTTTCAGTTAAGAAAGGTAATTTTTCTTCTAAAATTTCCTTAGGAACATTTATTTGATCAAAATGTTTGGTATCCATCAATACTAAATCATCACCTTCAAAATATAAAAATTGATAATCTTTTTGTTCCAGTTCGGCTTTTTCTAAATAATCGGAAGAACTGAATCTATCGTTACGCTTTGTACCTGTTTTTAAATTTTTCATCTCAACTTGTACATAAGCTCCACCTTTCCCAGGTTGTGTATGTTCCGGCGTTTTGCTTACAACCCATAAATCATTATTATAAACTAATATGTTACCTGTTCTAATTGAATTTGCTGAAATTTTCATATATTATACATTTAAGACTTAAAATTAAAGTATAAATATACAAATTATTTCCTTTAAAAACAAGAATTTAATCTTATGACCACAATATTAGTAGTAGACGATATAGAAACCAATATTAAATTACTAACAGCCAAACTTTTAAAAGAGTATTATACGGTTCTTACTGCAAATAGCGGCGTCGATGCATTAGCAATTCTTAAAAAGGAAAAAATTGATATTATACTACTTGATGTTATGATGCCGGAAATGGATGGATTTGAGGTATGTAAGATTATAAAAACCGATCCGGAAACTACTCATATACCCGTTGTAATGGTAACTGCACTTTCCGATATTGATGATCGAGTTAAAGGTCTTGAAGCAGGAGCTGATGAGTTTTTAACAAAGCCTATTAACGATACTGCTCTATTTGTAAGACTTAAATCGCTATCTAGAATGAAAAGCTTAATTGATGAGTTAAAGCTTCGTAATAGCACTAATGCATTATTAGGCGTAACAAATATTGAAATGCATGACACTTTTGCAGATAAAAAAATATTACTAATTAATGATGATGTAGTACAAGCTAAAAATATAAAACAAATGTTACTTAAGATTACAGTAAACGTAAAGGTGATAAGTAATTCCGATGAATTAGATATTATAAATGAATATACACCCGATTTAATAATTATCAGTAGTACGCTCGAAAATGAAGATCCTTTAAGAATCAGTGTTATTTTAAGAGGTAAAGCAGAAATAAGCGGCGTAGTAATAATCTTACAAATTGATGAAGACGGCATGCCTTTGGTTGTGAAAGGTATTGAACTCGGTATTAATGATTATTTCGTTTATCCTATAGAGGAAAGCGAATTGCTTGCTAGAATTAGAACACAATTAAGACGTAAGCAATATCAAGATAATTTACGTAATGATCTTGAACAAAGTGTTAATTTAGCAGCTAAAGACGGCTTAACCGGCTTATTTAATCGTCGCTATTTCGATATACACCTGAAACAAATGATCGAGAAAGCTAATAAAGAAAGTATTAAATTATATTTACTTATGTGCGATATCGACAATTTTAAACATGTAAACGATACTTACGGTCATCAAGCAGGCGATAAGGTTTTAACAATTGTATCCCGTATTTTAAAGAATACCCTCAGAGTAACAGACTTAATAGCAAGATTCGGCGGTGAAGAATTTACTATACTCTTAACGGATATAGATATTTCTAAAGCGATTGAAACCGCGGAGAGAGTTAGAGTTAAAATAGAATATATGGATTTTCCCATTGAAGATCAAATTGAACCTTTAAAAAAAACTATTTCAATCGGGGTTACGGAATATAAAAAAGAAGAATCAATAGAATCTTTCATTGAACGTGCTGACAAAGCTATGTATGAAGCTAAAACAATGGGTAAAAATAAAGTAGTAAAATTATAATTGATTTTTTAAAGTAAACAAATAATGAGAAATTCTTCCAAAAAACATCTTGATTTACCATATAGACCAGGGGTCGGCATGATGATATTAAATGCCGATAACCACATATTCGTCGGTAAAAGAATAGATACAAAAATATCTGCATGGCAAATGCCGCAAGGTGGGATAGTTCCCGGCGAAACTCCAAGTATTGCAGCAATGCGTGAGATGTTAGAAGAAATAGGAAGCGATAAAGGATATATTATTGCCGAAAGCAAATGCTGGTATAGTTATGATGTACCAAGCTTTTTAATACCTAAATTGTGGAATGGTAATTTTCGTGGACAGAAACAACGCTGGTTTTTAATTAGATTTACCGGAAATAACGAAGATATTAATATAAATACCTCTAATCCGGAATTTGACCAATGGCGGTGGGCATCACTTGACGAGCTATTATCTATTATAATTCCTTTCAAACGGAAACTTTATCAAGCCATCGTCAAAGAATTTGAATCATTAATTCAGTAGACCTTTGCGGAAACGAGGGTTTAGAGAGGGTTCCCTCCAGAGACACCACTTCACCTCGAACCGCAGCGTATATATACATATGTGAGGATGAGGGGTTAGGATCGACATACAAATTACCCCTAGAAGTAGAGTTCTCGAAAAGGTATAGGGGTTCTGTGAACATTTCTAATTGATTTGCCATTTTGAGGTATTTTTTAGAGAAAATTAATAAGATTTTTGCCGGAATAGTTATTCATATTTCAAAAAAATCTTATAATTTGCAGCAAAAAATAGTCAAAATTAAATCTTTTTAGAAATCTTCACAGAACCTAATAAAAGCTTTATATATACTTAACTATTTAGAGCCTCTTGATCCTCTACTTGACCTAGACATATATTATGTTGATCACTATTATCATAGTGATCAGAATTTATATGTACCTTAATTTTATTAGCTACATATCTTATGCCTAATATACTTAATGTTACTGCTGTAATATAGATAACAAAATTACTTGTAACAGCACTATTTACCTCTCTATCACCTTCAATTAATTCATTTATAGCACTAAATAATGAGATATCTGTATCATTGCCTAAAGTAAATACAGCACACTCATTTGTTCCTCTAGACAATAAACTAATATCTTTATCGCAACTAGATTCAACCATATAATATGTACTATCATTCTTTATTAAGTTATAATTATTATCACCGATTATATGTGCAGTAAATACATTTGCTAGGTTAGATATAGTTATATTAGCAATAAAATCTTTTACTTCTCTTATGTGAAATAAATTTATAATAAAATTACTTAGGCAGTGATTTGTGGTTGTTTCAGTTTCCCAATTAACCATATCAATTTGAGCTTCCGGCATTAAAAACCATGAATTTATATCTTCAAATGCAAATTTTAGCTCTCTAACCAATCCACATAAAATATATTTTTTATTAGCAATATGTACAAAGGTATGATCAGGATGCTCATCTAAAAAATATGTAGAGGTATTAGAAAAAGGTTTTAAATGTGCAGAATATACCTTATTTTTGTCTAGGTTTTGCTCATAGGTATTTCCACTAGAATCAGCAAATATTAAATTTGGTAATAAAGTAAGTTTGCAAAAATAACTGATTAAATTGACTATATTTGGTAAAAACTTAATGTAATAATTTGCCATAATATTACCTTATATTTATGATAAATATATCCTTTATTATTAAATATTATTAAGATTATTGTTATAATTCAATAATTTAATAAGAAACCATCGTTTAGCTGTTCATCCTTGTGTGATTTTTGCTATTATTCTTTTCACTTAAGTAATTAATTATTACAATTTGAAAATAATTAGATTTTACTTTCTATTTTTGCAGCTAATATAAAGTCGCTTTCCGTAAGACCGTTAATTTTATGAGTCCATATTTCAACGTTACATACTCCCCAAGATATAGTTAAATCGGGATGATGTGCTTCCTGTTCTGCAATTGCGGCTATCTTATTTGCAAATTCCATAGCTTTTATAAAATTAGAAAATTTATATTTCTTATAAAGATGCCCTAATTCATTTACTTGCCATTCGCTTTGTAGCTCCGCTAGTAATTTATCAATTTCTTTTTTCTGAAGCGGTGGAACTCCACCATCACATGGGATACATTTTTTTTCGCTTAACGAACATATTGTTGTCATAATAAACCTAATTTTTAATTATTTTATTTCTTACTTCTAGCCAATTTAGATTATTCAGCATATCAAATAATTCTTGAAAATTTTTAATTACAAAATATGTTTTCTGAAAGGAATCTATATCATAAGGTGTTCTTATTACTTTTTCTAAATTAAATTCCAAACGCACAGGAATTTCTGAATCTAAACTGTAAATTGATTCACCTTTTGAAGAAGTAATACCGGCTCCATATATACGTAATCCATTATTTGATTGCATTAGTCCAAACTCAACAGTAAACCAATATAATGCCGTCGCATATTCAAGCATATTTGCTTCAATCGCTTCTAAACCTTTTAATCCAAATTGTTGCATAAAATCTGCAAATATAGGATTTACAAGTAGTGGTACATGACCAAAAACATCATGAAATATATCAGGTTCTTCTAAGTAATCAAGCTGATGTTGTTTGCGAATAAAACAAGTAGACGGAAATTTACGCTCTGCTAAAAATCTAAAAAATAAATCTTCGGAAATGAAACCTTTTACCGGTATTATAGAAAAATTAGTTTCTTTCATTAATATCCTATTAAGTTCTGAAAATTTAGGTATTTGATTATTACAAATTCGCAATTTTTCTATTCCTTCTATTATTTCATTTGCAACTCTGTTTTTTAATAGCTTAGTATGTCTTTCAAATAATACGCTCCAAATTTTGTGATCTATTTCAGCAAAATTTTCCCATTGCTCATGACATATCATGGGATGGTTTAATAATAAAGATGACATTGTTTCCTCAGAATAAATTGTTTAATTATTCTCTTTGAATACAAATGTACAAAACCCATAATGATATAAGGGAATAACAAATTAAGTAGCAGACAAAAGAGAATAAGTTAATTAGTAGATAATTAAAAAAATTGGATAATTAATATCGATAATAAGAAATTGGAGAATAGTAATATAAGATAGTAGGAAATGATATAAGAATGGATATTAGATTAGCCGTAACAAGGCTGATATTAGATGATAGATTTTTTAAAGAATTTATAAGACAAATAAGTTGTGAGACGGACATTGTTTTAATCTATTTATTATTACATTACATGATCGAAATACTTTTAAAACTTGATAATAATAAAACATAATTTTTCCTTAATATTTAATAACAAATTTATTATAATATATTTTATATAAAACTTCAAGGATTTTTCTGTATCAGATTCTTATATAATTAAATATAGTAGATAGGAAATGGTAGCGAGGGAGGGATTTGAACCCCCGACACACGGATTATGATTCCGTCGCTCTAACCAGCTGAGCTACCCCGCCAGGGGAGGATGTTTGTTATAATTTGTTAAGATTGTAGGCGTTATCGTATAGGCTTGTTTATGTCATTCCCGCGTGGATCAAAAGAAGCACTTGGTGTCATACCGTGACTTGACCACGGTATCCATAAAAACAACTGAAAGCACTATACTGCTTAGCATTTTAAACTGGATCCCGCGAGCAAGTCGCGGGATGACAACTGAAAAGCTGGTCCACGCAACAAAGCCTATGCGGGAATGACATTGAATAGGTTTCTCGAGCAACAATGGCCAATATCTTAACGTTTAGAGAATTGTGTTTTCTTACGTGCTTTACGTTGTCCGTATTTCTTACGCTCTACTACCCTAGAATCACGTGTTAAAAAGCCGCCTTTACGTAAAATAACATGAAAATCCGGAGTAGATATATCTAGAGCCTTAGAAATTCCATGTAAAATTGCTCCTTTTTGTCCTGAAATTCCTCCACCTTTAACAGTACAAATTACATCATACTGATCGATAGTTTTTGTTAAAACAAAAGGTTGTAAGATCGTTTTTACATAAGTTTCAGAAGGAAAATACTGGTCTATTGTTTTTTTATTAACAACTATTTTTCCTTTTCCTAATTTGAGCCATACTCGTGCTATAGCATTTTTTCTTTTACCTGTAGCATAAAACCTGCCTGAATTATCTATTTTTTCTTTAGGTGCTTTTACTGCTAGCTTCTCAGAAGTTAGAACTTCTTTAGTTAATGGCTTATCTGTTTTAATCTTTAACTTTGTCATAGGTAATTACTTTTTATTTTTTGGATTTTGGCTTGCAAAATCATAAATTGTAGGCTGCTGTCCTACATGAGGATGATCACTATTTGCATAAACATACAAATTACTCATTTGCTTAGCACCTAAAACATTTCTTGTAATCATTCTTTTTACAGCCATTTTAATAACTCTCTCAGGGTGTTTACCGCTTAAGATTTTACCTGCGGTAGTATCCTTAATTCCCCCTGGAAATCCTGTATGCCTGTAATATATTTTCCCGTCTTTGGGATTCGCTTTTTTACCAGTTAGCTTTATATGCTCTGCATTGATTATGATTATGTTATCACCGCAATCTAAATGAGGTGTAAAGCTAGGCTTATGCTTACCACGTAGCATATTAGCAACTCTGCTAGCGAGTCGTCCTAGCACAATATTCTTTGCGTCTATGACCCACCATTTCTTTTCAATTTCCGATGGCTTTGCCGAGTAAGTTTTCACAATAGTATCTTTTTAATTTTAATTTTTTAAATAAAGACTTAAGAAACATATTTAATAGCATTAATACCCGCTATCTGTCAAGCTAAATATAATCTATTTACTTCCGAATATTATTTTTCTATCAGTAGAAAAATATAAATTATTATTTGCTCTTAGTCCATAATAACGAATATTTTTTATAATTTTATCGATATGAGGCGTCATATTTAATCCATTATTATCAACATCAAAACTATATAAAACACCGTTAACGGAAATAACATTTAAACTTCGCTTATTGTTATCAACTCCAACAAAAGGGGTTAAAAAAGTAGCAGATTTTAGTTTCTTAGGGTCTTTTCCGTCATTTAAATCAGCTACAAACTTTACTTTTCCTGTTTCAGGATTAAATGCTGCTATTTGTCTTGCATTATTTGTTACAAATAGACTATTACCAATTAAAGACATTGATTGGATATCCTCAGCATTTACCTGCCAAATAACGCTACCGGTTGCTATATTCAGTTTAATAAGCTTACCTAGACCAGTTGCTATATATAAATTCATATTATCATGAACGGGGGTACATAAAATACTTGATTCGTCAAAATTCGGTATAGCTGTACGATCGTTAAGATTTGCAAACTCAAAATTCCATCTTACTTCACCGTTTTTTATATTTAAGGCAAGTACTTGACCGGAATTATAAGTTACTATTACATTGTCATGTTGTACTATCGGCGTCATAAAATAACTAGCCGATAAAACTTCCGCAAGGCTTTCATGCTCCCATACGGTTTTTAAAGTTTCTGCATTTAAAGCAATTGTTTGATTACTGATAGTTTGCACTAAGACAGTATTATCATTTAGCATAACAGGCTTAATTCTAATAATATCTGGAAGTTCTTTTCTAATTATTTCATAACCTGATTTTGCATCTAGTACTACGAGCAACCTTGAACCATATGTTACGTATAATTTTCCGTTATTATGTAAAATTCCGCCGCCTATATAATTATCTTTTTTATTTCTACTTAAATTATAAGACCAAATAATCTTATTTTTCTCTATAGAAAATGCAGAAATATTTGATCTAATATCCAATGCATAAATCATATCGCCGATAAAAATCGGTTCAGTAATTGTTTTGCTTCTAGCGAAACTATACTGTTTATTCTTAAGCATATTTACATTAAATGCATATATATTTGCACTAGAATCTAAATATATAGACTCATTAGTTTGCAGTGATAATTTAGGAGTCAGTTCAACAATATTTTTTACCCTTTTAGGTCCAAGCCCGTTACATGAAATTAAAATAAACGGTAATAACAGAAGTGCTATTTTTTTTGTCATATTTTTCCTTAAGTACAAATTATTATTTATTTAAATTTACAAGCAGAGCCTTAGCCTGATCTTTTAACAAATCAGATACATTATTTGAAATTAATAAATTTTTTAGATTTTTTTCTGCTTGCGGTTTCATATTATTCTTAATATCCCACATAGCTTTCATAATAGTTGCCGTAGCCCAAAAAGGTTTTTTCTCGTCATCAAAATAGTTTAAATATTTTGTCAATTTTTCTTTATCTTGAATATCTAGATTTTGATCATCAATAACAAGACCACACCATGAAATACGTGCATAAGAAGTAGAAATTTCAGAATATTCTTTATTTTCAACAATTTTATTAAGCAGGTCTTTCGCTTCTGAATATTTTTTTTCCGAAATCTTTATAGCTACTTGTTCTAATGCAGCTATTTCTTTTATCCTAGTATTACTAGTAGTAACTAAATTCTCTAAAGTATTAAAAGCTAATTCTTCATTACCTTTTGTTGTTTCTAAACCGACGGTTTTAACGAGAACATCTCCATTTTTTTGGTTATTTTTAATTCTTCTATCTTTATTATTATTATTAACAACCATTATAGTAATAGCTATTATAGAAATAATTATTATTACAGGTAAAAGTTTTTTGAAAAAAATTAACCTTTTTTCTTCATTTTGATCACTCAATACTTCATCTAAAATATCAGTCATATTTTATTATTTTTATTTATTTTTACAACCAAATTTGATCTTAGCATCTTCTGCCATTTTCTTGGATGTGGCAGTTCTATTAGTCGGAAATTCCTTATCAAGCTTAGCAAGCATATTACAAGCTTCTGCTGTCTTTTTTAGTTCACCTAAGGAAAGTGCTAACTTCAATAACCCATCGGAAGATTTTGCTCCTTTCGGTGACTCTTTATAGCCTTTTAAATAGTTAACAGCTGCTCCGTTATAATCTTTTTGTTTAAAAAAGCATTCCCCGTACCAAAAATAAGCATTACTAATTAGCGAACTGTTAGGATATTTTTGGAAAAAATTTTTAAATTTATCTTTTGCTTCAGTAAGCTTATTATCTTTATAATCAGCTAAAGCCAAATCATAAGCTTGCTTATCGGGAGCTATATCTTTATTAACCACAACGGTTTTTTTGGGAGTAGCATCCGGCATATCTTTAAGCAAAGCTACATCAAAAATATCTTGTTTTTTTGAATCACTAACTTCTAAAACTTCCGTATTTTCTTCTTGATTCGGAATATTTGAGTTTTGCGTTAACATATCAATTTTATGCTGCAAAATCTCAACTTTACCTATTAACCTTCTAATTTCTTGTTCCTGTTCATCTAGCCTATTTTCAAAATCATTATTTGCTGCATATTTTAAAGGCTTTCCTTTAATAGTTTCGCTTTCTCCAAAGGAAAACATGGAAAATAAAAAAGTAAATAATAAGATAATCAGTTTCATATATTTTTTAAATTTGTAATGTTTCTTATAATATACTCTGAATAAACGAAGAGTAATTAGACGACGTAGTCAATTTTTCAAATTAAACAAGTATAACGAAAATTTTTTAATATTCCACATAATTTTTTATATTTCAATACTACCGTCATATGTAAAAGTTATTGTTACGGTGGTACCTTCATTTATCTTACTTTGCAAATCAAATTTACCGTTCATAAGTTCAACCAGCTTTTTAGTAAGTGGCAACCCAAGACCAGTACCCTCATATTTTCGACTAAGCTCACTATCAATTTGACCGAACGCCGATAAAGTTTTTGGTATATCTTTTTCCTCAATACCGATGCCGGTATCTATAACTTTTATATATACTAATTTTGCTAACTCATCTTTTTCAAGTGCAATAGTAACACTTCCTCCGGAATTTGTAAATTTCACAGCATTTGATAAAAGATTTAAGAATACTTGTTTTAGCCTTTTTGGATCAGCCTTTATAACAACATGCTCTTTCGGTAATCTACTAATTAAAGCCACTTCGGCTTGATCGGCACGAGGCTTAACAAGTATCAGCGAAGAACTAATTAATTTATTTAAATCAAGATCTATACTATCTACTTTTAATTTATCAGCAGAAGCTTTAGAAAGATCTAAAATATCATTAATCATACTAAGCAAATGTTTACCGGCATCATTTATATCTTTAATATAATTTTTACTTTTTTCTGCATCCCTTTCCGACATGAGAATTTCCGAAAAACCTATTATAGCATTAAGTGGTGTACGCAACTCATGACTAATATTAGCAAAAAACTTTGTATTTGAAGAAGTGGTTTTTTCGACCTTTACTATTTGAGCTTTTAAATTTCTATTTGTTTCAAACTGCTCCTCAATAATTTGTCTAGCATAGTTAGTATTACTAATAATTATAGTACAGAATATTATAAAAATAATAATAAACGTTATAAATACCTTTTGTTCAAGAGACGTTATATTTTCCCACTGACCTGTAATATTAGTATTAATCTCAAATACTGCATCTATAGGAAAATCTAAATTATTATCTATAACAGGTATATAGCTAGTAACAAAGGAAGCTTCTTCCACTGTTAAATCACTCTCATTTTCTATTACTATCTTTGGGAATAATATATGACTTGTAATACCTTCAAAAGCATCTCGAAGGGGGGCTTTTGAAGTAAAAGACTTTAAAAAATATTTATCGATCTTTGCAGTAATTATCTCAACCAAACTATCATCTTTATAGTTGTCTACACTATACATATGTAGCATATTACTAGTGATGAATTTATTACCTTTAAGATCGTAGAGAGAAATGTTAATATTAAGATTAGTAAACCATTGAGCAGTAATCTTTGCAAAATCAATAAACTCTTGATCTTGTAATAATTTTAAATAACCGAATTTATGTAATTTACTGATTATATTCTGATGAGTATTCCAAATGTTATTAGTATAAAGTTCAGCAATTTTAGTATGTTCCAAAGCTACTTGTTTTACTATCATTTCTTTTATCATAAAATAACGGTAAAACATCATATTTATGACAATATTAAGAAACAATATAATGAATGATAATCTTACTATATACTTATTATGGTTCATTATGACCTAATAGTTACGTTTTTAATGACTCCTTTTATGTCATTTTTGTTTAGGCTGTGTGAAGAAAATTAATTTAATTTTCCTTCACACAGCCTAGCGTTATTTAACGTCTGAGCTACAGAAAAACTGCAAGTTTTGACGAAGCAATCCAGTTAAAAATTCTGATTTACAGAGTTTTTTATTATTTTTCTAGATTGCCACGCAATCTTTGATCGCTCGCAATGACGTTTTAGAGCCTAATCACCTAGCTTTTTATTAATAATTAACCCTGTAATTACATCATAAGCACGAGCAAATTGATAATCTTTTTTGTATAATTCTGATAATTCATTCTCTTCTTGTTTATTATTTTTAGCTTTTGTTTCTTTTTTACTATCTTTGTTTTTAGATGAATTATCTTTTCCGTTATTGTCTTTATTTTTTGCATCATCATTCTTTAAGTAATTTTTTAAAGAACTCTCAGAAAAACGCTTATCTATTTTTTTCACCTCAGGATACTCAACTTTTGCCGGCTCAATTAAAATATCAGGCTCTATTCCTTCTGCCTGAATAGAACGACCGCTTGGGGTGTAATATTTAGAGATAGTGAGTTTTACGGCAGCCCTAGAATTGATTTGCGTTAAAGCCTGAACTGATCCTTTACCGAAAGACTTAGTGCCAAGTATTATTGCTCTTTTATGATCTTGCAAAGCTCCAGCAACTATTTCCGAGGCAGAGGCAGAATTACCGTTTATTAAAACTATCATAGGTACTTTGGGAGCCTTTAACGAAAACTCATTTGCTTTAGTTTCGCTATTACTTGATGCAGTTCTACCTTTTGTTGTTACAATTACACCAGAATCAATAAAATAATCACTAACGGCAATAGCTTGATCTAGTATACCGCCAGCATTATTACGTAAATCTAGAATTATACCTTTAAGATCATCTTTACTTTCAGTTTTTAACTTCTTTACTGCTGCCTTCAGCTCAGAAATTGTTGACTCATTAAAAGTAGTTATACGTATATACGCAATATTATTTTTTTCTAAATGTGCTTTAATCGGCTTGATTTTTACTATTTCACGCGTAAGTTCTATTTCTTGCGGTTTTACCTCTTCTTCCTTAATTATCAACAATTTAACCTTAGTACCAGGGGTACCACGCATTTCTTTTATAGCTTTATTAGGACCAAGCGTAGAAACTAACTCGTCATTCACGCCTACTATGTAATCTCCACCTTTAAGCCCTGCTTTGAAAGCCGGTAAATCGTCAATAGGAGATATTATCTTAATTGCTCCGCTATCATACATTATTTCAACACCGATTCCGCCAAATTCACCTTTTGTAAAAGTAAAAATATCTTCTAAATCCTCATCGGTATAATAACTTGAATGAGGATCAAGCGAATTTAACATACCATTAATTGCTTCATCTATCATTTTTTGCTTATCGGGAACTTGTACGTAATCCTTTTCAATACGTTCAAATACTTCTTGAAATTGCTTATAAGCTTCCTGATTTGATATTTTATTCTCAGGTTCTTTTTCTTCTTCTGCAAATGCACAAATAGAATTTATAATAAAAAATAGTGTTATAATTAAACGTAATAACATAATACTCCAAATATGTGTGTTTTTAAGTTTTCAGTAAAACGTCATTGCGAGGAAAATTACGAAGTAATTGTACGTACGCAATCTCAGGATATTTGACGAGATTGCCGCGTCGCCTACGACTCCTCGCAATGACGATTAAATATCTAAATCATTGATAATTTTGTCCATTTTAACTAAAGCCTGTTCATAAATAAATTGAAATCTTTTCTCAGGCTTCTTACCCATCAAATCATCTACTATTTTATTAACATTTTGGAAATCTTCCAAAGTAACTTTCAAAAGGGATCTTTTTTCAGGATGCATAGTAGTTTCCTTTAATTGTGCAGGCATCATTTCACCGAGACCTTTGAATCTACCTACTTCAATTTTAGCTTTACTTATTTTTGATAATTTATCTGTTAATTTAGCTTTTTCCTCTTCATCGCCTGCATAGTAAGTTTTATTAGACTGCGTTAAACGATAAAGCGGGGGCTTCGCTAGATATAAATGCCCATCTTCTACCAATTTCGGCATTCTTAAGAAAAAGAAAGTCATTAATAATGAAGCTATATGAGCACCGTCAACATCTGCATCAGTCATAATAATTATTTTTTCGTAACGCAAATTTTCTTCTTTATAATTTTTTAAACTACCGCAAGCAAGTGCTATTTCTAAATCCTGTATTGCTTGATTATTAACGATTTTTTCAAGAGTAGAATTTGCAACGTTTAAGACTTTTCCCCATAACGGCAACACTGCTTGTGTTTCTCTATTACGGGCCTGTTTTGCAGAACCACCTGCCGAATCACCTTCCACAATAAATAATTCGGTACCCGCAGGAGAAGTTCGTGTACAATCGGCAAGTTTACCTGGTAATCGCAATTTTTGAGTAGCATTTTTACGAGAAATATTTTTTTCGTTTTTCTTACTTATTCTAAATTCAGCAATAGCAATTACATGCTCAAGTAAATTAGTAGCTAAAGCTTTATCTCTACTAAGGAAGTGATCAAAATGATCTTTTATTATATTTTCAATAGGTTTACTTACACCGTTTGACACTAATTTCTCTTTAGTCTGCCCTTGAAAAGACGGCTCAGCTATAAAAATAGAAAGTACGACGCTTGCGGTTTCTAGAATATCCTCGATAGTTAGATTAGCAGCTTTTTTATTCCCTATCATTTCACCATATGCTTTAAGCCCACGTAAAATAGCTGATTTAAGCCCTTGTTCATGTGTTCCTCCTTGCGGAGTCGGAACGGTATTACAGTAAGATTGAATAAACGCCGAGTTATCGTTATTTTGCCAGCAGATTGCCCATTCAAGTTTCACGCCGTCCGGCGTAGACTCTATATTGCCTGAAAAAATTTCCGGGATAATTAAATTATCTAAAGTTATTTTTGAACTTAAATAATCTTTTAAACCGTTCGGAAAATTTATTAATGCCTTTTTAGGTATATCTGACGGCACTTCTACTTCGCATTCCCATTCTATAGTAACACCGCGATATAAATAAGCTTTTGACCTTGCAAGCTCATAAATCTTTTTAGGATTAAAATGTAATTTTTCGCTAAAAATTTCCGGATCAGGAGTGAAATTTATTGACGTACCTCTTAGCCTTTTAGGTGCTTCTTCACATATTAAATCGGTTAATTTTTCTCCTTTAGAATAACTTTGGCTATATAATTTACCTTGTTTATAGACCTTTATTTCTAAATGTTTAGATAAAGCATTTACTACCGATATTCCAACGCCATGCAATCCGCCTGCAGTATGATAAACATTATTTGAGAATTTACCGCCCGAATGAAGAGTAGTTAAAATTACTTCTAAAGCTGATTTATCAGGAAATTTAGGATGATTATCAATAGGGATACCGCGACCGTTATCAAATATAGTAATACTATGATCCTGATGCATTTTTATCGTGATGATACTTGCAAAGCCGGCAACTGCTTCATCCATAGCATTGTCAAGCACTTCAGACACTAAATGATGCATAGCATTTGAATCGGTGCCACCGATATACATCCCGGGTCTCTTACGGACAGGCTCAAGCCCCTCTAATACTTCAATATCTTTTGCACTATAGTTATTGTCGACTAGCTTAATTTTTTTTTCTTTGTTAAAGCTAAATAAATCGCTCATATATTAGAGATTCAATTAATTATTTTCTTTCCTAAATTAAACTATTTAACCTAGAAAAGCAATTAAGCTTTAAAGAAATTGTTTGGCATTACCTAAAAAGAATTACTTGGGATAGCCTAATGCTTCGATGTCATTCCCGCGTAGGCGGGAATGACATAATTAGTTATACCCTTTGGCTTTGATTAACATGCAAACTATGTTAGCGTTTCCTTGAGCTATTGCAATATCTAATGGATATTGGCATTCATCATTTAGAGTAGAAATTTTAATGCCGCGTATGACCAAAAATTTTGCTAAATAGTAATTATCGTTATAAGTAGCAGCAGTTAGTAATGTTTCACCTAGTCTGCTCTTTTCTTGCAATATCGGATAAACATCAAGTAATGCACGCAAACCAAAAAGATTGTTTTTATCAACTGCTCTAAAAGCGTTATCTACTGCCTTACAATAAGATAGATTGGCATAAATATCTTTTTGTTTATTTGTATAATTATCATATTTAATAAAACTCTCTACAACTTTTCTTCTTTCGGCACTTGCTATCCACTCTTCTTTCTTTTGGAATAGCCCTATATATGCATACATATCAATCTGCTCTAAAGTCGCCTGCTCTGTTAGTTTACCAAGAACTATATCATCATCAGGTAAAAGTAACATTTGCGTTTCATCTTTAACAAATTTTGTTGGCAATTCCGATGTTTCATTATTTACGTTATTATCTTGCTCTTGAATTGTAACATTTGTAGAGCTTACCGGCGGTGATTTCTCTTGATTATTTGTAGTTTGACTATTCTTAACTTGCTTCTCTAAAGGCTGAGGTTGATTCGGTTTCACTACAACAACGGGTACAAGCGGAGTATTCCAATCTTGTTTTTTTGGGACATCTGAAACAGCAACAAATGTCTCTTTCGAGTTATTTATTTCTGCTGAAGAGTCAGTTGTAGGAACTACTTTAGGCGGAGTGCTAACAGGTGTATTTGGATTACTAGGCATTATAGGTTGTGTAGACGGTTGATTAGTAGGCATTACCGGAGGTGCAGGTACATTACTAGGTACTACTGGAGTTTCTGCAGCAGGTACTGTTATCGGCATGGTACTTGGATTAGTATCTTGGGTTATAGGTAGGCTAGCCGGCGGAGAAACAGCAGGCATATCAGGTATAGACGGTGTTGCCGGCGATGCTACCGGTGTTACGCTTTCTTCCTCTTTATTAGCATCAGGAGGTGGATTAAGCGGAATAGGCTTATGCACGGGCGGTAAATTTATAGGTTTATATATTTGTACCGGTCGCTGCGGAGGCACTACATAACTTCCTGCTTGAGCCGGAGGCATAGATACCAGCGGTCTTGGTACGTTAGGAGTTATAATATTGGAAGCTAGATTTGTATCATCATGTGCATTAGAAGCAATTTTATCATCATGCAGTTCATTACTTATAGCACTAGGTAACTTTGCACTACCAATATCTATAAAAGATTCAGATGTTTCTAATTCATTAGGTTCTTGTTGCGTAACTTGCCTATCCGACGTGTTGTCATTAGAAGCTAAATTTGCACTATTTTCATGATCCGTATTTGTATGAACATCATTACTTGCAGCACTAGGTAACTTTGTACTACCAATATCTATAAAAGGTTCAGATGCCTCAGTTTCATTAGATTCATGAATGTCATGAGAAACTAAATTTGTACTATTTTCATGAGCCGTATTTGTATGAGCATCATTACTTGCAGCACTAGGCAATGCTGCATTACCGACATCTATAAACGGCTCAGCATGTTCATTTTCATTAGGCTCTTGTGAAGCTAGCTTTGGTTCTTCTTGATTAGCTACTTTAGTTTGTTCATTTGCCTGTTTAGGAGGTATATCTTTCTTTTTTGGCTTACTAAAAAATTGCTTAAATTTATCAAAAATAGAAGTATCTGAATTAGAACTAACTTCCTTATCGTCAGTATTTACTTCGGCAGCCGGTAATGAGAGGGGTAATGGAGGAGGTGAAGCATAGCTTTGCACTGCAACCAATAACATATTGATAAAAAATAATATCTTACATAATTTATTTAACATATAATTCCTTATTTATCCTGTCATCCCGTGGCTTGACCACGGTATCCAGTAAAATTGACTATTACAAGTTGTTTGCATGGACCCCGGTGGTCAAGCCACGGGATGACAATAATTCACTTTCCTACCTCTTACTATTCTGCACCAATTTCTTTATTTCGATCTCTACTAACTCTTTAACAAGTAAAGGTAGATTTTTATCGAGCCAAACTTTAAGTTCCGGTTTTAACATCTCAACAACTAATTCTTCAAGTGCATTTTTAGATGAAATATTGTTATCCAGCTTTTTATCTTTAATAGTATCGGTAAAATTTTTAAAAATATCACCTACCTCTTCAGCAGATTTAGTTGATATTAACTTTTCTTCTTTCTCTTGATTTACTACTTCCGTTAACTCTAATATATCTTCATCTTCACTATCATTTTCGTGAATAGGATTTTTACGTTCGTTAATTACTCCTTTGATCGATTTTAATATGTCTTCTATAGACATATCTTGATTCTTCTTACTTTCTGTACTCACGTTAGAAACCTATAAACATTTTCTTTTTAATAGTCTTAAACTCTTCTTCAGGACTAAAATATTTTACTTTAAGTTTTAAACTTTGAGCTGTTAGCTCACCGGTTAGCAATTTCATTTGATATGCCGTAAGTACTGAAGCTTTATACGCATCCACACGAGTTATTTTCGCTTCATATAATTTTTCTTCAGCAGTTAAAACGTCTAATATTGTTTTAGACCCAACAATTTCTTCTTGCACCGTACCGTCATATGATATTTGAGCAGCATCCACTCCTTGATTAGCTGCAACAATACGAGATTTTGCCGCTTCAAACCCCTCCCATACGCTTACAACACCTGCTTGTGTTTGCTTTATCGTACTATCAAGCTGAACTGCACTATTTCTTGTTTGGTTTTTAGCTGATCTAATCCTTGAATATTGAGCTCCTCCTTCAGGATAAATAGGAATATTTACCGAAAGAGTAGTAGTATAGCTTCTGTTATTTATAGCATTTACATTTCTAGCATTTATATCATCTTGCGGATTATAATGAGTTCTACCCGATTGCAACTTTACGCTTACTTGCGGCAATAATTTTCCTTTTTCTGCCATTTCTGCAGCTTTAGCCGAAGTAACACTATGCCTAGCTGAATCAATATCAGGATTTAACTTAGCAGCTCTTCCCGTTAATTCATCTAATGAAGCAGGTAAACTACTAGGCAAAGCCGGCATATTTATATTAGTAGGTTCTATTCCAAATACTCTAATAAAATTTGCTTTTTTTGCTTGAAAATCGGCATAAGCAGCTAGTTTATTCGTTTCTGCTGCTGCAAGCCCTGCTCTTGCTGTTGCTATATCTATTTCCGTTGCTTCTCCAAGCCTTAATTTTTCTTCAACGGTATTAACTTGTTGTATGTTAGTGCGAACCCTACTTTCGGAAATATCATATTTCTCTTTGCTCTCAAAACAATCAAGATAAGCAGTTATTAAATTTAATAATATTTTTTGTTCGCCGGCATAATATGCACCACGTGATGCTCTAAATCCTGCTTGAGCAGCTTTAAGAGCCGCAACGCTAGAACCACCGTTAAATAATGATTGCTCAATTGTTAATGCACCTTGATCGCTATCTGTTTCTCTTGGAGTAAGACCAAGTCTATCTGCATATTTTTTATTATATTTAGTCTTATTATTTTGTCTATTAATCTGTAATCCGGCACTAGGCATAAAGCCTGAAAAAGCTCGCGGGAACTGCTCAATCGAGTCTAAAAACTTAATTCTAGCAGTTTTTAGATCCTCATTATTCTTATACCCTTCAGTTAAAGCTTCCTGCAAATCAATAGAGGCAGCCGAACTAGTTACTAATAATGTAATAATAAATGTAGTTAACTTACGCATAAATTTTTTAAATAATTGATAATATGTTAGTTAGATTAGTTTAATCTTTCAAGAATATAGCTATTTCTTAGTAAAACAATATAAATCTATTGTAGCAATGTTAGCACGTAATATAACAAAAATTAATCTTAAGGGCAATGATAACTATTTTACATTTTATTTTATGGTTATAAAGCTTTAAGATTAATTAACATTTAGTAACAAAATAATAATTTTTATGTCTATAATTGATTTTTCTCGTTTCAGTGGATTAAATAAAGAACAACAAGAAGAGCTACAAAGACTTTTAATAAAATTAAATGGTTTTACAAAATCTTTAAAAATAAACGTAAAAGATTTAGAAGATCATTTATTTAATATTTTAAAAAACTCCTTAAACGAATCATCTCACACTGAAAATATAGATGTAGAGAAAATAGAAAAACTTTTTAATAGCACAATCCAAGAATCTCTAACTACTCTATCTGAAGCACTTGAGAAAGCATATCAAGAACAGTTAAAAACAAAAGATATCTTTTTATTTGACGGAATTATTGTAGAAAAATGTTTAAACGTTTTAGAACAAGTTTTAAAATTTCAGCAAGAATTAGATAAACTCTATCCAGGAGCTTCTAAAAAAATTATAGAATCGTTAGAAAATATATTAGTCGGAGTTATTTCAACTCAAATGCCGATTCTTGGGATATTTATACAAACAAGCGGTATACTTGAGAAAGTAAATAACCTTATTGATCATGAAAAATTATTGCCAAAAGTAACAAAATTGCATAATGATATAAAAGAAATGAGGGAAGAGGCTAAATCTAATGAGAAGCTTGAAAGCATCTATGAAAAAGCCAAGAAAGTTGCCGCAATTTCAGAAATATCAAAAGAACCGCCTAGAAAAATTATTGAAATAGCAAATAAAAATCCTAATAATAAAGCTTCCATAGAGAATGTTGTAGAGGCTGTTAAATATATACCAAAAAGTAAAAATGCAGTAGAAGAAAAAATAGCAGAACTAAAAAGTAATATTGAAAGTGCAATTCCAAAAGATATAAATATTGACAAATTGGACTCCGTGAAGAATACTATTTCCAGTAATCTAAATGAAACTAAAACAGAATTATTAAAAGTACTAAATCCGGAAGCTTCTTTTGCTGAAAAGATAACTTCTTTATGTAAAGCAGCAGAAAAAACTGCCGAAATTGCAAGTGATGTAAAAAAAATAGTAGGAGCAATACCGGGAAGTAAAGAACTTGGAAATGTTATAAGTTTAGCAATAAAAACTAACTTATTACCGCCTCCGGTCTTAGCAGTTGCAAAGCTAGCTCCTGATATAGCTAACTTAGTTAATATAGGTAAAGCAGTGGTTACGATGCTTTCTAAAACACAAAACTTAACTCAACAACAAGGAAGAGCAAAATAGTGTCTAATTCTAATACTAATATTTTAATTGCCTTAGGCTGCTTAGCATTACTAGTAATATTTTTAATGTACAAGAAAATAGCAGCACGTAAAAAAAATATATTACCTACTGAAGGAGGTAATCTTGACGACTCGCCAAATATTGCTCTTAATAATAACAAACCAGAAAATAAAAAACTAACATTACAAGAAAGAATAGAACTATCTTGGAAATTCCTTTATGACATCACAGAAATTATTTTAAATAAATTCTCTAAAGAAGATGTTATTCAAATGAATAAATGCGGTCAGGTTTTACTTGATAACGGCGTTAGATATGAACATGTAGTCGACCTTGCAATCCCTCAAGTCAAGTCTCATACTCAAGCAGTTGAACAAGAACAATCTAAAGGCAAAAAAGCTTTAGGAGTGTAATACTTGTTTAATTTGATAAAATTGGCTAAGTTGTCTTTTGCTGATAATCCTCATGTACTAGTGCGGTTATCAGCTTCAAGATGCCTTGCTCTTTTCCAAATTAAACTTCGTCTCTAATTTATAAAGTCATTATAAAATTTCATGATTCCATAATTTCTCTAAAAACTGTTGTACTGGTATTATATCTATTTCTTGCGTACCCCAAATTACTTTTCTAAGTTTTGGCTCCAAACAAACAATATAACCTCTATTTATACTGTGTTCTTCTATAAAAGATTTAATGCCTTTCAGCTCACTATTATGTACGTTCGATGATATTTTTACTTCTATTGGCACTGCTTTACCTCTAATTGTACTAATTATAAAATCAACTTCTAAACCTGTTTTAGTACGCCAATAATTTATTCGGTAATCTAGATCGTTTAAACCTAAATAAGCTTTCAGTTCCGTAAATATATAATGCTCTAAGGCTTTCCCTGCTTCTGCCCCCTTTGTCTCATTAAATTGGTACTGAATGATATTATTTGCAACTCCGACATCAAAAAAATAAAATTTCGGAATAGATGATATAATTTCTCTATTAACTTTCTTAGTATAAGGATAAACTAAATATCCTACTAACGTATCAACAAGTATTTGATAATATTCTTTAACTGTCTTTGCGTCTATTCCACAATCACGTGCTATGTTGGAATAGTTTAACAACTCACCGTGAGAAAAAGCGATACTATCTATAAACCTACCGAAAGCTGCTATATTACGCACTAACCCTTCAACTCGGATTTCATTTGTTAAATAATCTTCTACATAGGCTTTTAAGAGTTTACGAGGGTTATTACTAATGAAATGTAGAGGGATTAAGCCGTTATTAAAGATCTTCAGTAAATTAAAATCTTCTTTTATTTCGGAATATACTAACGGATAAAAATTATATTTTATTGCTCTACCACCTAGTAAATTTGTACCTGCTACCCTTAATTTCCTTGTACTTGACCCACATAAAATAAAATAGCTGTCTGTATTTTCTATAAGCCAATGTATTTCATCAAGCAATGCCGGTACTTTTTGTATTTCATCTACTATGATCGGGAAAGTAAGCTTATCTTTCTCAAGTCCTAATATTTCTTCTCGAAAATTTGACGGCTGTTTTAAATATCTAATCTGTAAGTCTGTTTTTAATAAATCATAATATATAGAATTTGGATATAATTCTTTTAAATAAGTAGATTTCCCTGTTTTTCTTGCTCCCCATAAAAAAGCTGTTTGCTTTTTATCTAATATTAATTTTATATATCTGTTAAACATTTTTTATTACTTATCAGGAATGTATTCCTAAATAGTAAGCTTTTTTAGGAATAAAGTCCAATAAAATGAAGAGTAGGGTACTAGTTGTTCAATTTCACCTCTGTCATCCCGTGGCTTGACCACGGGATCCAGTTAAAAATACTAAAATTATTAGTATTTTTTATTGTTTTTATGGATACCGCGATCAAGTCGCGGTATGACACCGAACACGTTTTTCAGCCTACACACTAGTACATGAGGATCAAAAAATATGAAATAACGACGCCAATTTTTCAAATTAAACGAGTATATTTAAACAAATCCGTTAACTTGATGTTCCCAAAGCTCCTTAAATTTACCTTTTTCCTTAGAAAGCAGTTCAGTAAAAGTACCGCTTTCAACAATCTCACCTTTATCCATAACAATAATTCTATCCATATGTTTTATGGTAGATAATCTATGGGCTATAGCAATTATCGTTACATTATCAATATCAAGCATGGTATTAATAGATTTTTGTATTTCTTGCTCTGTATGACTATCAAGGCTTGAAGTTGCTTCGTCTAAAATCAAGATTGGAGCATTTTTAAGAATAGCACGGGCAATTGCTATACGCTGCCTCTGCCCGCCGCTTAGCTTTACGCCTCTTTCGCCGACAATGGTGTTATATTTTTCCGGTAGCCCATCAATAAATTCATGAATATTTGCAGCTTTTGCAGCTTTCTCTATTTCTTGTGGCAAAGCATTCTCTTTTGCATAACCGATATTTTCACCGATACAACGATGAAAAAGCATAATATCTTGAGGAATTAATGATATCTGCTCCCGCAGGCTGTCAGAAGAAGTATCGTAAATGCTTTGGTTATCGATTATAATATCGCCGCTTCCAGCTTTAAAATTTTTCAACAATAATGCAATCAAAGTAGATTTACCGCTACCTGAATGCCCTACAATACCAACCTTTTCACCGGCTTTTATATGCAAGTTAAGAGACTGAAATACACTACTACCCTCTTTATAAGCAAAAGATATATCTTTAAATATAATCTCACCTTTAGAAATTTTTAATTCGGCTGCATTCTCTTTATCTATAGTATCCTGCGGGATTTGCATTATTGTAAAGGCGGAGCGAAAAGCGGCCACATCTTCTAAAAAGTCTTTAACTGCCATAGTAGCATGCCAAGAATTTTCAGCAAATAGAAACGTTAGCGACATAATAAAAGCAATATCACCAATGCTAATCTCGCCTAAATTACGCAAGTAAATTACATATACAAAAACTCCTATCAAATATACCCAATATACCAAAGAGAGTATTATAGAGATAATGAAGTCATATTTATAATATTTAATTGTTAAATGGTTATGTACGTTATGGTAATAATCTTGTACTTTATTTAATTCACGCTTTTTTGCTGCAAATGAAAAAATAGTAAAGATATTTGTAATACAATCAGCAACTATTCCGAATAAATTATACCAAGAATCTTGCTTAGCCTGCTCCATTTTGGCAAGTTTAGTAAAAAATTTTAAAGCAAGCGGTAAATAAATGGCAGTAAAGGCAATAATAACAGTAAATATTTTAATATTAGTATAGGCAAGCACAATACCGGAAAATAGTGTAATGAGTAGAGGTTTGCTTAATTTCCACTCAATAGATTGATGCATTTTATGATAGTTATCACCTATGCCCCGCGTTCTTCCAACTATAGAGCCGGAAAGATTATTTTGAAAATAAGTATACGGCAAATTAAAACAATGGGTACATATTTTATTCATCATATCTTGGAAGATATAAGGCATTGCTTTAAGCTGTGCAAAATTGTGAGCACGCCAAGCTCCATCAAGTATAACTTGTGCCATTATAAAACACATTATCGGTTTATAACTTTGGGCAAGTGTAATTTTTTCGTTTTGAGTAAACAGATCAAGTAAAAGCTTTACGGCATAATTATATAAAATAGGATGAACACCATTTGCAAACGGGGCCATCATCATAACAAAATATAGATATTTATACGGCTTTATAACAGACCATAAAAAAGAAATAGGGGTAGTTTGTATTTTCATAAGTTGAAGAAATGTATGTTATTCTTAGCTAAAAGCAGGAAGGCATTGTTGCGTGGATCGATTCCATTCCTGTCATCCCGCGACTTGATCGCGGGATCCAGTTTAAAATACTAAAATTCCAATATTTTAAGTTGTTTTTTTGGATACCGTGGTCAAGCCACAGTATGACACCGAATGCGTTTTACGATCCACGCAACAATGCTATGCGGAAATAACATCGAAGCATTAGGTTGTCTCAAGCAATTATTTTTAGCAATTCCAAATTTCATATATACTATAAATACTTCTCATTCTCTTTCTTAATTAATGTTATTAACTGCTCTACCGATAATACTTCCTGATCAGTAGTGCCAAGCCTTCTAATAGTTACCTGTTTATTTTCTTTTTCCTGCTTACCGATTACGGCAATCATCGGTACTTTTTGATTAGAAAACTCACGAATTTTATAGTTAATTTTATCGGGAGAAATATTAATATCCGTCCTTATACCCTTATCAATTAAAGCTTTTTGTACTTCTAAAGCATAATCATTTAAATCACTGGTGATAGTTGCAATAGCAACCTGTCTAGGTGCAAGCCAAAGCGGAAACTTACCTGCATATTCTTCGATTAATATACCGATAAAACGCTCAAGAGAACCAAGTATCGCTCTATGAAGCATTACAGGTCTTTTTTTCTCACCGCTTGCTGCAATATAGCTAGCATCAAGTCGTTCAGGTAGCACAAAATCCATTTGAAGTGTACCGCATTGCCACTGCCGCCCTATCGCATCAGTTAATACAAACTCAAGCTTCGGTCCATAAAATGCACCCTCACCCGGGTTTAGCGTATAGGTAAAACCTGCTTCTTCTACTGCTTCTTTCAAAGCATTCTCAGCCTTATCCCAAACTTCATCACTCCCTGCACGAGTCTCAGGACGATCAGAAAATTTTACTTTTATATCAGTAAAACCAAAATCTTTATAAACTTCCGTCAGTAACTTACAAAAACTAACCGTTTCATCGGTAATTTGTTCCTCTGCACAAAATATATGTGCGTCGTCTTGTACTAGGCTCCGTACTCTCATTAAACCGTGCAACGCACCGGACGCCTCATTACGATGGCATAACCCAAATTCCGACATACGAAGCGGTAAATCACGGTAACTCTTGATACCTTGTTTGAATATCTGCACGTGGCAAGGACAATTCATCGGCTTTAAAGCTAATATCTTGTCATCAGTCTCTAAAGCAAACATATCATCACGGAACTTTTCCCAGTGTCCCGAAGCCTCCCACAGGCTCTTATCAACTAAAACAGGAGTCTTAACCTCAGTATAGCCGTTTTTACGAATCTTTTTCCTAATATACTGCTCAATTGTATTATATATACTCCAGCCTTTATCATGCCAAAATACCATTCCTTGGGCTTCTTCTTGGAAGTGGAATAAATCAAGCTCTTTCCCTAGTTTTCTATGATCACGTTTTTCAGCTTCTTCAAGCATAAATAGATAATTATCTAACTGCTCTTTCGTAGCCCACGCAGTACCGTATATACGCTGCAACACCTCATTACGACTATCGCCTCGCCAATAAGCACCCGCAACTTTCATCAGCTTAAAATGCTTAATAAAACCCGTAGAAGGAGCATGCGGACCTCGGCATAAATCAATAAAATCACCTTGCCTGTATAAAGTAATCGGTTCACCTGCCGGAATTGACGCAATAATTTCGGCTTTATAATGTTCTCCTATCGATTTAAAAAATTCTACAGCCTCATCACGATCCCATAGCTCTCTAGTAATTTTTTCATTTCGCTTGACTATTTCATACATTCTTGCTTCTATCATTGCCACATCATCCGGCGTAAATGGCTTATCCTTAGCAAAATCGTAAAAAAAGCCGTTTTCAATTGCAGGACCGATAGTTACCTGAATATCAGGGAATAATTCTTTAGCAGCTTCAGCTATAATATGAGCTGCATCATGCCTTATTATCTCAAGACATTCAGGATCTTTTGCCGTTAAAATACGAAGCTTGCAATCATTCTCAATTACAGTACTTAAGTCTTTAAGCTCACCGTTTATTTCAGCAACCATTGCTGCTTTAGCAAGCGATATTGAAATTGCATTTGCTACTTCAAAAGCCGTAACGTCTTTTTCAAACTGTTTTACGCTACTGTCGGGAAAGGAAATATTTATCATTTTTATTCTAACTTATTTTTTCTAGGTTTCCGCTTTGGACGTTGCCGGTATGGCTCTTGAAAAATCCGCTGTCATACCGTGGCTTGACCACAGTATCCAAAAAAACAATTTAAAATACTAATATTGTTAGTATTTTAAGCTGGATCCCGCGATCAAGTCGCGGGATGACAATTTCTTGAACTGGACAATACTTTAAATTATTTACCGACAACTTGTTTTCTTTCTTGGTCTATTTGAGCCATAGCATTCATAAATTCTAATACTCTTGCATCACTAAAAATCTGATCTATAGTTTTATCGTTAATAGTTAGTCCGGCATCTTTACCTTTTATATCAACTACTAAAGATTCACCGTCTTTTAATTCAGAATTTTTACTAAAAGCTTCTATTGCTCCAAAACCGTATTGCTTTATTACTGAAGTTTGTTTTCCTAGATTTAAAGCAAATTCCTTAGAATCTTCTATTTTATTAAGCACCGGTACAATAGCATTATTAGTGTAATTCACAAAATTATTTATAAACGCATTTGGATCCGATAATTTTATTACACTTTCTAGACTCAGAGGATTCTCTAAATTAGGCATATCAATATCAATAGCAAAATTGAAATCATCCATTACAAGATTAGTTTCACCGGATAATTTTTTTGCTTCAGGGTCAAACTCACCTTTTAAATTAAATTCGAAATTATTTATTTTTGCAAAAACACCCATTACTTTTTCCCCATCTTCTTGAGTAATAGGGCTAGTTAGTTTAAAAATTTTGTCTAACTCGGCTCTTTTGTTTAAACCATTACTAAAGTAGCTTCCTAAAGCTTCAACCGCCGTCTTTTGATATATCTCCGAAGATTCTATAGTAGATTTAATATTTAAAGCAAAATCAAAAACTTTATCTTTTTCTATATTTAATTTGTATAAATTACTTTCTATCTTTCCTTTTCTTTCAATATCACAAGCAAATAAAAACGGTTTACCTTTTACTAATTCGCCTAATATCTGCATAAAAATAACGGCATTCATATTCTCATCTTGCTTTTGATCTAGAGAAAAATTTTGAATTAATAATTTTCCAAGAGCCACTAACTCATCGCTATATTTAAGTTTTAATTGGCTACTATAAGTAGTCGGCACATTTAATACCTCCAACTTTGCTAAATCATATTCAAATGAATCAAAATTAGCATCTCCTCCTATTTTATCTCTTAAAAATTTAAAAACTTTATCAGATAAATTTTTACTATAGTTTTCAAAAATGAAAGAAACTGTACTTTTCCCATCCAAGGTTAACAAATTAAGATTATCAGATGTTTTAGTGTTAGTGATTACAGCATTACTAACATCATTCTCTGATAATTTTTCTGCATCTCTAGAACTATAATAAGCTGATTTATTATCATTCACGCTTAATTTCCAATAATCAGGCTCTCTATTAAACAAAGACTTTCTAAACCAAATTGTTGTATGATGATCGGGAGAATAAAAAATATCTTCTTCATCTTGAGCGGTAGTAATTTTTACATTATTTCCGTAAGAATCAATTTTTGTAATATTTAAAAACGGTATATGTCTAATAATCACTTCGTCATAATAAAAATCTATAGGTTTTAACATTACTTTATTTAAAGTAATACTAAAGCTATATTTATTAACTTTTATTGTATCATAAGTTATATATTTTTCATATTTATCAAGGATAGAGATAATATTCTCTTTACTTTGATGTTCAAATTTATAGGCAGCATATCCCCACCCTACTAAAATTAAAGCTAAAAAGCTTATTATAATAAATCGTATTTTCATCGTCAAAACTCATTTAAAATATTTATTTTTCTTTTACAGAGAACCTTTTAAACGATCAGCTATTAGCTGATATGATTCAAAAGCTTTATTCGGTTCGTTTTCAAGTAATTCAAAACCCAACTTCTCATTACTATTAATCTGCCACAATCTACAATTATCAGGACTAATTTCATCAGTTAACATAATGATAGATTCCTCACCGTTAAATACACGTCCAAATTCTAATTTACACTCAACAAGCCGAATCCCGACACCGATAAATAACCCGCTTAGAAAATCATATATACGCAAAGCTTGTTCTTTTACTGCTTTAATTTCATCGTTAGTTAACCAGCCAAAATTTAATATTTGATACTCATTAACTATCGGATATTTAAATTCACGACTACGGACTCTAAAATCAATGATCGGCTTATCAAATACATACCCTTCGTCCATCCCAAATTCTTTTACAAATCTACCGCATGCTACCGATGATACTATTACCTGCACCGGAAATACTTCTACATACTGAATTAATTGCTCTCTCATATTTATTTTTTCGATAAAATGATTTTCAATACCGATCATCTCTAGTTTATCCATTAGGAAAGAAGAAATATTATTATTAAGTACTCCTTTACCTGATACCTCAATAATTTCACCGCTTTCTAAGGTAACATTATCGAAAAAAGCCATTATAAGTAAAAAATCTTCTTCGGCAGAATATAAGATTTTACTCGAACCTTCATATAATTTTTTTTTCATTTATTCATCTCAAAATTCATAAGAAATAGTAATTAGAGAGTGTAAGCAAAGTTAACTTTAAAGCTAATTAAATTCTTTTTTGCTGCAAATTATAAGTTTTTTTTGAAATAGGAATAGCTATTTCCTGCAAAAAACTTATTAATTTTCGCTATAAAACCTTTTTAATTATCAATTAAAATAACTTTGCTTACACTCTCTAGGACCTATAATTGCTGAGCTAGTCGTGCCACTAAATATTTTATTTGCCGTATTAATAATATCCTCGGCTTGTATATTCATAATAATTTCCATAATTTCATCAGGGGAAATATATTTGCCGAAAACAGAATAATTTTTGCCTATTTCTTCTGATTTATAAGTATTTTTTTCTTGAGCCATTTGCAAATTACTTCGGAGCTGCGTCTTAGCTCTAATAATCTCTTCGGTATTTACTCTTTCAGTCATTTTTGTTATTTCGTTTTTAATCTCTCTGCACAATAATTCTAATTTATCATGTGCAGTGGAGGCATAAATTGTAAACACTCCACTATCAAAATAAGCACTATTATAACTACCTACGGAATATGCTAAACCTAATTTCTCGCGAATGCTTTGAAATAAACGAGATGACATACCACCACCGAATATTATAGAAAGTAGATGGGTTTGATAAAGCTTTTCTAAATTAACATATGGCGTACCTTCAAACCCTAGTATTAAACTAGTTTGCTCTAACTCCTTATTAATAAATCCACTCCCCCCTATATATTTTGCAGGTAAAAAACTACTCCTCTCTCCTTGCTTCAAGGAAGAAAAGAACTGTTCTGCTATAATTACTATTTTATCATGATCAATATTACCTGCAACCGATAAATAAAGATTTCCGGCGTTATAATGTTTATCTATAAACTTAGAAAAATGCTCTTTTGTAAAAGTAGCAAGGGTTTTAGTCGTACCTAAGATTGACTTACCCAAAGGTTGATCTTTATAAACTTTATTATAAAATTTCTCATATACTAGATCATCGGGATTATCCTGATGATGAGCAATTTCCTGCATTATCACCTGATATTCCTTAGCTATTTCTTCCTCAGCAAAAATGGAATTTTGAATTATATCAGCAAGTATATTAAGTGCTTTATCACAATTTTCAGACAAGACTCGTGCATAATATACCGTGTTCTCATGACCGGTATAGGCATTAAAATGTCCACCTATAGAGTCAAACTCTTCTGCTATCTGTTTTGCCGTTCTAGTTTTTGTACCTTTAAAAGCCATATGCTCAAGAAAGTGAGATATACCCTCCTCTTCTGCATTTTCATAGCGTGCTCCAACTTTAGCAATTAAATTTATTGCTACCGAATTAACATAAGGCATATTATAGGTTAAGACTGTTAAGCCGTTTTTTAATTTACTAACGTTAAAATTTTCTTTCATAATCTACTTTTTTAATTTCTAACTCGTCATTGCGAGGAAAAACTGTAAGTTTTGACGAAGCAATCCAGTTTAAAAAAGCTAATTTGTAGCATTTTTATTATTTTTTCTAGATTGCCACGTCGCTTCGCTCCTCGCAATGACGTTTTTTGATTTAAGCGACGCCTCTCTTAATTTTGCAAGACGTAAAAACCTTGCAAAAGCAAATATCATTGAATCTACAAACCCGTCAAAACCGAATACAAAATATCTTCTAATAAAAAATGCTTTAAAAAACCACCATAACATTTCAAAGGCTATTCGGATATTTGAAAGCTTTTTACCTTGCACTCTTAAATCTTTTGCTTGCTCGCTGGAGTAAAAATTTGCTTTAGTTACTAGCTGCTCAATCGAAGTACCCGAATAATGATAAGCGGCTTCATTTAATAAATAAATTTTATATGCAAAATCAACATCTTTATTAAATACCACTGAATCATGAGTAGTACTATTTACAGTATTCGCAAAGCTTGCAAACTTTTTATTATACAACCGAGTACATTTATTAAAAGGTGCAAACATCCGTGGCTTTCGGTCATTACGATGCATTATTAAAAGCTTTATTTGATAAGCGAAATAACGATCTTGATTATGAGAGGCAAAAATATACTCTATTTCGTCTTGTAGCTCTTTAGACAGCTCCTCATCAGCATCAATATTAAGAATCCAATCATTTTTACAAATGCTTTCGGCAAAAGATTTCTGCCCTACATAACCAAGCCATGGTTTTACTATTACCTTAGCTCCTAATTTTTCGGCTATTGCTACTGTATCATCAGTACTTTCACTATCTACTACTATCACCTCATCAGCAATATTTTTTACGCTATTTATAGCTCGTGCTATCCTTGCAGCTTCATTTTTAGTAATAATAAATGCTGAGATTTTTTCCATATACTTCGTCATTGCGATTTTAATGATTTCTTTATCCTATAACCCTAAATACCAACTTAACTACATAAGTTAAAAGTAGCGTAGATAATAATCCACTAAGCCATAGAATAATAAACCATTGCCACCCTTTTAGACAAGAGGTTATTTTTTTAATATAACGGATGATGAGATGATTTGCCACGGAATATATAATAACAATAAAAAGTATAGCCAAGTATGACAGGTAGGAATATCACCGCTCCTATCAGCAGTAAAGATTGTGACTCCGGTGCTGCTGCTGCGGTTTCAAGCGTAACTTTATAAGGAACGATATATGGCCATATACTTATAGCTAGCCCTAAATATCCTAGTAAAAATAACGAAATCGTATAAATAAAAGGTTTTACTTCTTTTTTTTGCTTAATAGCTTTAATTAATTTGATAAATATTAAGGCAGTTATAATAGGCACAATCGATAAATAGTAAATATTCGGTATACTAAACCAACGATGATTTATGTGGTTATTTAAGAAAGGCACCCATAAGCTTACAAGCCCCATAAACAGGGCGACATAAAATAAAATATACAAAGCAGATTTATAAGCCCACTCTTGCGTTTCTTTTTCCGTTTTCATAATAAGCCACGTGCTACCCAAAAGTGCATAACCGAATATTAATGCTATCCCTGTCATCACAGAGAAGGGAGTAAGAAAATCAAAGCTATTTCCTGCAAATTTTCGCCCGATTACCTCTATTCCTTGGACAAAATTACCAAGCATTAAACCTTGGCAAAAAACAGCAAGCATAGAACCGAAATGAAAAGCATAGTCCCAAATATAACGATGACCTATATGAGCTTTAAAACGAAATTCAAAAGCTACACCTCGAAATATTAAACCAAGTAACATTAATGTGATAGGAATATATAAAGCCGGCATTAACAATGAATATGCAAGTGGGAAAGCTGCAAATAAACCACCACCGCCAAGTACTAACCAAGTTTCGTTACCATCCCAAAAAGGAGCAATAGAATTAATCATTTTATGACGGCAATCATCGGTAGGTGCAAACGGAAATAAGATCCCTACTCCTAAATCAAAACCGTCTAATAAAACATATAAACAAATAGCGGTAGCTATAAGCCCACCCCAAACAAGCGGTAAATCTATATAAGGTGCGAAATTTAACATAAGGTTTTTCTTTAAATTATACCATTTATGATGTTAGTATATATGTATTTTTCTTCTTTTTGTAGAGTTCTTTTAAATAAGGTTACGAATATTCTTGCTAATGTATCTCATTCGTGCTACTAATATTAGGAGTAATAATTGTTAAATTTAAGTAATTGTATGACTAAATCAGCTTTCATAAGAGCACGAGTTGAGCCGGAGTTAAAAGAAGAAGCAGAAAGCGTACTTGATGAACTTGGTATCACTCCTACACAAGCAGTTACTATGCTATATAAGTACGTAGCACGTGAACATAAATGGCCTACTACAATAAAAATTCCCAATGCCGTTACTCTAAAAACATTTGAATCAACTGATAATAAAGTTGAATTAATTACCTCCAAAAGCATAAAGGAAATGTTTAAAAAACTTGATATTTAATTTGTGTTCAAACCTATCTATACCACTTCTTTTGAAAACAGATATAAAACTAGCGATTAAGCGAGGTAAAAACCTAGAAAAATTAAAAGTACTTATAGAGTTACTGGTCACCGAAACAACTCTGCCTATAAAATATCAAGACCATAAACTAATCGGAAATTTTATAGGTCGAAGAGAATGCCACATAGAGCCTACTAATCTATAAAATTGATGGAGAATGTATAATTTTTGAACGTACAGGTACTCACTCCGATTTATTCAGGTAACATTTTACTTTTCTAACAATGGGTTATTCAAACCGATCTCTCCGTACATTTCTTTATTATCTATCGCCTCTATACCTTTCTTTATCAAATGCATTATATAATATATACCTGCTCCGAAAATTATCACATACACCACTACAAAAGCAATTAGAGAAATAAATACATACTTGCCAAGTACCGGCGATACCATATCAGCTGTTCTTAAAATATTATACACTATGTAAGGTTGTCTACCTACCTCGGTTACGAACCAACCAGCAAGTACTGCAATAAAACCTGAAGGCGACATTAATATATACCAATATTGAAACCAATGCGTACTATATAATCTTTTTTTCAAATAAAGATATAAGCCCGCTACACCTGTAAATACCATTAAGAAACCAATACCTACCATAATACGGAAGCTAAAAAATACTACTGCAACCGGCGGACGCTCTTCTTTTGTCCATTCTTTTAATCCTTTCACTTCACCGTCTAAGCTATGCGTTAAGATTAAACTACTAGCATATGGTATTTCTATAGCATATTTTGTTTTTTCTTCTTCCCCGTCAGGAAAGCCAATAAGATTAAAAGCCGCTCCTTTTTCCGTGTTCCAAATACCTTCCATAGCCGAGACCTTGACCGGCTGATATTTAAGAGTATTTAAACCATGTAGATCACCGATAAATATTTGAATAGGTGCAACGATTAATGCCATTAATACCGCCATAAAAAGCATAATTTTAGCATGCTCTTTATAACGATTATTTAGTAAATAAAAACTACCGACACCACCGATAACAAAAGAAGTAGTTAAATAAGCCGCCGTAATCATATGGAAAAAGCGATAAGGAAAAGATGGATTAAAAATAATTTCCAGCCAATTTAAAGGATAAAAGAACCCTTCACCTTGCAATTCAAAACCCGCAGGCGTATGCATCCAGCTACTAGCTGCAAGTATCCAAAAAGCTGAGATTACAGTACCGATAGCAACTATTAACGTAGAAATAAAATGCACTTTTTTACTGACTTTATTAAAGCCAAATAACATTATACCTAAAAAAGAGGATTCAAGAAAAAAAGCAGTAAATACTTCAAAACCGAGAAGCGGACCGAGGACATTTCCAACCTTATCTGAAAAATTTGACCAATTAGTACCGAATTGATAAGACATTACAACGCCCGAAACTACCCCCATACCGAAAGTAACGGCAAAAATCTTCACCCAAAATTTGTATATTTCTTGATAAACTTGGCGATTTGTTTTTAACCATAACCCTTCAATTACTGCTAAAAAGCTTGCAAGCCCTATAGTAAAAGCAGGAAATATTATATGAAAGCTTATAGTAAAAGCAAATTGAATTCTAGATAATAATACTTGATCAAATTCCATGTTTAAGCTGCTGTTTTAAGATAATAGCTTTTTGACAATAACAATATACTCCAAGTATAATGAAGAGTCGACGAAGTTTTATTTGGAAAAGAGTAATCGGTCTATAAGGCGAGGAGCGGAGCGTATACTTAATACGTGAGCACCACAGTACTTATTAGACGACATACAGCTTATTTCAGAAAGTTCTAGACAAGATGAATTTCAAGGCAAGCCTGCGGAGCGTATAATAATACGTGAGCAAAGGCGAGCCCTGCAAAATTCGCTTGTATTGAGCTTTCTAAAATAGCTGCAGCCAATTTTTCAAATAAAACGAGTATACAGTATTTGATTTAATTAGCCGCCTTTGCTATTATTAAATTCTATCTGATTAGTTTTAACAAATTTTCCTTTTTCGGAGTTCCAATTATAATGAACATTTACTATTCTTACTTCTGTGACATTAATATCACCATTGGGCAATTGCGTTACATCATACCCTTTTCGGATAGAATCCGTAATTAATAAACTTGCTTGACAAATATATTTTACATCAAAGAACGGAGAATCGTCTTCCTTAGACTTTTCTTGTTCTTCTAAAAAATTATTAGATAATTCTTTTTCTTGCATTTCTAATGATTTTGAAGTTATTTCCTGAATTTTGTAGCATTATTTAAGGTAAGAAGCAAGGCTTGTTTATTATTTTTCCATACATTTAATATTTTTAGGTATATTTTTGCAAAATAATTAAATTGAATATATGCTCTAAAATAACAATAAAAAAATATATTGAGGTCCATTATCGTGATAAAATACCCTACTTTATCAAAATCAACATTTAGCTTAGGTATTTATTTTTTAAAATTCGACAAAGTTAAAATTACTTTGCTGACTGTAATTTGTATTTTACTCGGTATGATTCCGGCAATTGATAGTATATTACTTCAGAAAATTATTGATTTAATTGAATCTTTTAGCGATGAGAATGCTAATGACCTTTTATCTTCCATGATTTACTGGGCAGTATTTTATGCTCTTTGGTGGGAGAGTATTAATATAGCATATCGTTCATATGATTATTTATATTTAAAAACCATGCCCGTAATAAAAGGAAAAATATTGGATGAGCTTTATAATTATACACAATATCATAGCCATAAATTCTTTCAGGATAATCTAGCAGGACATATTAGCAATCGTATTACCGAAACCGCAAGATCGTTTGAGATGATCATTTCGATATTCGGCGAAAAAATTCTTCGTAAACTAGCTATTATTGTATTTGCATTAGTTGCTTTATATTCCGTACATTACGTTTTTGCTACGATATTTATCTTATGGATTACGGTTTTTTTAGGGCTTAGCGTTCTTTTCTCGGATAAAATCAATAAATATTCATTAAATTATGCTAGAAGCCAATCTTTTGTTGCCGGTAGTGTGGTAGATGCAATTAGCAACATTAATGCAGTTAGAATGTTTACAGCCCATAAATTTGAACGTCAACATTTAGAAACAAGAGTAGAGAATGCCGTAGCCGATGAGCAAACTATGCAATTCTTCATGTTCAAATTACGCTATGCTCTTGGGACTTCTTGTTCAATAATGATCTTTATAATGATTTATTATTTATCTAGACTTCGTAGCGAACTATCTATAACAATAGGTGATTGTGTATTAGTGCTAACATTATGTATAAATGTAGCAGACGATATTTGGGATTTAACGCAAGAAATCGGCGATATGTTCGAGCAGGTCGGTGCATTTAATCAAGGCTTATCCCTAATGGCACCGCATATTATAACGGATATTGAAAATGCTACTCCTTTAGATATCAAAGAAGGTGTTATTGAGTTTAGAAACGTTACGTTTAATTATCATCGCAACAATAATCTATTTTATAATAAATCAGTATTAATACCGAGTAAACAAAAAGTAGGACTAGTCGGATTTTCCGGTTCAGGAAAAACTACTTTTATTAGTTTACTCACTAGGTTACATGATATAGAAGAAGGGATGATTTTAATAGATAACCAAAATATTAAAAATGTAACGCAAGATTCTCTAAGAAAAGCTATTAGCCTTATACCGCAAGAACCGGTACTTTTTCATCGTACTATTTTGGAAAATATCAGATACGGAAAAAAAGATGCTACTCTTGAAGAAGTCATAGAAGCGGCGAAATCTGCACATATCCATGAGGTTATCGATAATTTACCTGACGGTTACGATACTATGTGCGGTGAGCGGGGGAATAACTTATCAGGCGGTCAGCGTCAAAGAATTATTATAGCAAGAGCTATCTTAAAAAATGCTCCTATTTTAATTCTCGATGAAGCAACAAGTAGCTTAGATAGCGAAACGGAAAGCCTAATCCAAGAATCCATGGAATATTTAATGCAAAATAAAACCGTGATAGTTATTGCTCACAGATTATCTACTTTACTAAACATGGATAGAATTTTAGTTTTTGAAAAAGGTAGTATAATCGATGACGGTAGCCACACCGAATTACTAAAAAGTAGCAAGCTATATCAAAAATTATGGAACTCTCAAGTTAAAGGATTGATAGTGTGAGGAGGTATTGCCTATGTTTTATGTCATTCCCGCGAAAGCGTTGTTGCATGGATCAATTCCACCGCTGTCATCCCCCGACTTGATCGCGGGATCCAGTTTAAAATAATATTATTAGTATTTTTAGTTGTTTTTCTGGATACCGTGGAGGAACCACGGTATGACATCGGAGTATTTTCCAACAAGCTCAGTAGTATAGGCTCAACCTTTAACTGAGTCAGTATGAGCTGCAGTATCTCCTGTTACTTCAACTTGAAACCCGTTTTTTTTCAGCAAATCTATTGTAGTATTATACGTTAGCTCATCATCAAATGTTATCGAACCTTCAACGTCACCTTTAATAATATCTGCAATTTTTAAAAGGCTTTGAAACTTCAAAGACGGTGACAATTTAGCTATCTTTTCTCTTAATTTTATTAGCGGTTGTTTTATAGAATCATCCGAATCCAATTTCACTTGTTTTGAAAATGTAGTCAGCTCTAATAGACTTTTAATATACTCATCCTTAGAAGCCTCTTTTATAACCGGCCATATTTCTGATTTCCATTGAACAAATGCAGCTAAATCTTTCTTGTCAATAGCCCCAATTGCCTTATAATCACTCTTACGAAATGCTGATTCTAATTTTAAAATAGCTTTAAGAGGTTCATAAATTACTGCCATATCATGGATCATTTGACCGTTAGGAGCGAGTACATCCGGATTAGCACCATATTGTAAAAATACTTTTATTATATCTATTCTATTTTGCTTATCCTCAGCAGGATATCTACTTAAATATACTAATTGCTCAAATATGGTCTTTTCATTATGAATAAATTCCATATTAGCACCATAAGCAAGCAATTTAGTTATCATAGCTATATCTTTTTTTATGAAAGTAGCTATATATAAACAACTCTTTCCTTTCTCTTCTCCGTAATTAGGGTCAGCCCCATTTTCAAGTAGAAATTCTACCATATCCGGATGTCCGATTTCCATGACACTATATAAAAGTGTTTTATACGAATCATCAAAGTTTACATTTGCTCCTTTTTTAATTAAAAGCCTAGCTATCTCTTTCTGATTACTATTACACGCAAAATATAAAAGAGATCCAGCCTCACCCTCCAATGTATATACTTCTGTATTTGGATCAATATTTAGAGCTGTTAACAAAGTATCAACTAAATCGTAATCACCTTTTTGAATTGCTTCAGCTGTAAAATCTCTAGGATTTCTTGCTATTTTAAGTATATTGATGTATACCTCATAGTACAAACGGTCAACATCTTTATTTGGATCTTCAATAAAAGCTTTAAATTTTTTGACAAAACTTTCTCTAAAAAACTCATGCCTTTTTGCTCTACTTTTATCTTCTTCAGATATTGAATTATTGTTTAATCTTATTAAAGCATCGGAATAATCATCTATATTATCAAAACCCATTTTTTCCTTTGCTTCATACAGTTTTATGTGCTTATAAAAACCGGAAATAGGACTTGCTCCTTTTTCGAGTAAAAGCTTAACTATTTCTTTATTATTCATATCACAAGCAACTTCCAAAAAGGTTTTATCTCCATATTCATTAAATTCTGTATTTGGATCAACCTCGAGATTTGTTAATAAAGCTTCCACTAAATTAATATCATTTGCCTTAATTGCATAATATATAGCAATTACCGGCTCCTTTACTATTTTAGAAACGTCATCATATGCTATGTTACAGGATAAATTAAGTAGATGACCACTCACCTCATCTCTAATTAAAGTTTTTATTTCTTGAACAAAATTCTCTCTTAAAAATTCATGTCTTTTTATTCTACTTTTATCTTCTTCAGAGATTGAATTATTGTTTAACCCTAAAAAATCCCCTATATTAGAAAACCCCATACTTTGCTGTTCTTCTATATCTTTGCTGATTAGTATCTCATAAAATTTACACCTAATTATATCATCAGTTATTTCTATTTGTTCTGCCTGTTCCTTCATAACTTTCCCCTTTATTAATCAATTAATAATATTTTGTATCATACAGAAAAAAAACGATTAGTCAATAAATAGTTAATTTATTAATAAGTAATCAACGAATAAAGCCTTATATTAAATATCATAATATGCTATTATAATCACTTCTTTAGCTACTAATATTCTAATAATGAAACTATCCGATTTTGACTTTGATTTACCAAGCGAGCTTATCGCACAACGCCCATCTGATAAACGTGACCATTCGGATTTGCTAATTGCTGCTTTAGAGCCTATTAAAACTAAATTTTATAATATAATTGATTACTTAAATGAAGGGGATTTATTAGTTTTTAATAATAGTAAAGTAATAAAAGCAAAGTTAAATTTAGGAAAAAATATAACTATAAATTTAAATAAAAAATTACCTGATAATTGTTGGTCGGCTTTTGCTAAACCTGCCAGAAAACTTCATGTAAATGACGAATTTTATTTTGATAATCATAAGGTAATCATTGCCGAAAAATCTGCTATGGGCGAGATTAAAGTAAAATTTGTACTCGATAATATCTCAGTATTTGAATTTTTAGACAAATACGGCGAAATGCCACTGCCACTTTATATTAGGCGTTCGCACTCATTATGTCATCCCGTGGCTACGACCACGGGATCCAAAAAATATTTAAATAATGACTGGATACCGTGGTCAAGCCACGGTATGACAAACACTCAAAACGACAACGAACGCTATCAAACTGTCTATAGTCAAATAGAAGGTTCAGTTGCAGCACCAACGGCAGGGCTACATTTCACTAAGGAAATACTTGATAAGCTTAAAGCAAAAAATATACAAACTACATTTTTAACATTACATGTGGGAGCAGGAACTTTTTTACCTGTAAAAACCGAAAATATTCACGAGCATAAAATGCATACCGAATATTGCTCTATTACTCCTGAAACTGCTGAAATTATCAATAAAGCAAAGCAAGAGGGAAGACGCATTATTGCAGTCGGTACTACCACACTTAGAACTCTTGAAAGTTCCTGTATAAATGGTAAAATACAAACAGGTGATTTTGAAACCGATATTTTTATAACCCCTGGTTTTAAATTTCAAACAGCAGATATGCTACTCACTAATTTCCATTTTCCTAAATCTACTTTATTTATGCTCATATGTGCTTTTGCAGGATTTAAAGAGATGCATGAATTATATAAATATGCTATAAAAGAAAAAATGCGTTTTTTCAGCTACGGCGATGCAACCTTGTTGTATAGAAAGATATGAGCAATATCAAAGAATATTCTTTTTTTATAAATCTAACCAAATTACCTTTTATAGAAGAGATTTGGCTTTTTGGATCACGCAGCCGAGGTGATAATCATGAGCGAGCAGATATTGATATCGCCATCCTTTGCCCTAATGCAAATCAAGATGATTGGCATCAAGTTTTAGACATAATAGATGATGCAGATACACTTTTAAAAATAGATTGTGTACGATTCGATACATTAAACGATGATGATAAATTTAAACAAAACATCAATAATTTTAAAAAAATTCTTTATAAAAAAGGTTCATGTTAATGAAAGAAATATTTTGGAAAGACTCTTTCCTGGCACTAGGACAAGCTATACAGCGTTTACACGAGGTTATCGAAAGAACTAAAGTAGATAAAGATCCTATTTTTTTAGATGCTGCTATTCAAAGATTTGAATTTGTTGTTGAATTATTTTGGAAAACCTTAAAAAAAATACTAGCCCATGAAGAAATTGACAGTACTACTCCAAAAGATGTTCTAAGTAAAGCTTTTCAATTTAGTATCATCGATGACGAGAAAATATGGCTCGAAATGCTTAGAGATCGCAATAATACTTCTCATGTTTATAAATATGAAGATGCAAAACGAGTTTTTGAAAATATTAAGTTATATCTGCCGATTTTAGAAAAAACCTATAACAAATTAGATAAAAAATATTTTGGATGATAAAATCCTCTACTTCATTACTATTAGATGCAAAACAAGCTGCTTTATTAGAAGAACTAAAACAGCTGGCAACAGAACTTAATAAGCCCAAAAGTTTATTTAAATTCTTTAATCAAAATAATTTAAAAAGCGGAATTTATTTATACGGTCCGGTGGGCAGCGGTAAGACTATGCTGATGAATTCTTTTTTTGAAGAATTAACCATACCTAAAACCATTATTCACTATCAGAACTTTATGCAGGAAATTCATAAAACAATGCATAAATTACAAACAGAAAATCAAAAAGATATTATTCCAAAAATTGCTAAAGATTATGCTAAAAAAACTAAAGTAATTGGAATAGATGAATTTGAAATTAAAGATATAACCGATGCAATGATAATCTGTAGATTATTTAGTGAATTAATAAAGCAAAATATTTTTATTTTTATCACCTCTAATACAATACCTAATAATCTTTACAAAGATGGATTACAACGAGAATCTTTCTTGCCTTTTATAAAGATAATCAATAATAAATTTTATGTTAGATGCCTAGATAATCACCATGATTATCGATTTGATAAGGCTTTAGGAGTTAAAGGGGATAGAATCATTTATCCTTTAACTTTAGAAAACCAAAACAAAATTGAAAAAATTATCACGGATATTAGCGATAATAACCTTGTTTCTCAAAATATTGAGGTTCTAGGTAGAGAAATATCATTTCAGAAAGTTCATAAAAAAATATTAGTAACAGATTATAATGAATTATTTACACGAGACCTTAGCTATATTGATTACGTCAATATTTGCCAAAATTTTAATGTTATTATAGTGAGGAACGTTCAAATTATTGATGCTAACGACACAAACACAGCCGTAAGATTCATTAATTTTATCGATAATGCCTATTTCTACAAAATCCTATTATTTATGACTCTTCAAGATAAACCTACTAAAATATATCAAGGTTCTAATCGAAGTGAAGAATTCAAACGCACAATATCAAGACTAAATGAAATGAATAGTGAATCTTACTTATTAAATAATGATTTTAGGAATTAACTTTCTTAAGAAACTTAATAAATTCATCAATATTGATCTTTATATCGTCTTCTAAATGTTCTTCTGTTGTCTTATCTACATAAAAAGGATAATAATCGCATGACATATAATTTGCCATTCTTTTATAAAAACTTCTAGGAGGATTTGTGCCGTGATCAATCTCTACTACTTTACATTTCGGAGTCGAAAAAATAAGATTAGCAAATCCTGATCCATGCGGTCCAACTATTATTTTTGCTTTATTAAAAAGCTGGGCCTGTTCATACGGAGAGGATAATTCTAGGTATATTACCTTAAAACCGATTTTCTCAATTTTTTCTATTAATTCTTCTTCATTAACTATTTTTCGGGTAGAAGCGTATTTACGAGAAATATATATTTTATCGTATGCTTTACTATTACCTTTAATAAAAATATTTCTTAAATCTTTTTTTAACCATAACGGTAAAGGCGTACCTTTTACCGGAATAAACGGTACAGATGGAACAATTAGTCTAGTAGCTTGAATTATACAATCACTATTTACCACAAAAAGCTTATCTTCCGGTATATTTAAATAATTTAATACTATTTCTAATGACTTAATTTGCCATGAATATTTTAAGTTATTAATATAGATACGATCATATTCAAAATTTGATTCTTTTAATATAATTAATCTAGGCAAAACTTGTAGCAGCCAATGATACCAATTTTCAGAACCCGGAGATGAAATTACCGCTAATTTTCCATTAAAATATAAAGAGCTTTCTGTATTAACATCTCGTTTTTTATTTAATAAACGATGTTGATCACCTAAACTTGTTTGAGTGTCTTGTAGAATATAACCTTCTTGAGTTAAAATCCCACCTTCATTAATCACTGTTCCATTTGGTAACACTAAAATAAATTGATCAGTATTTTTTTCTTTAAACAGCTTTTTAATTTCTATGTTAGATTTTAATGATTCTATGGAAATAAATTGATGTTTATTTTTTAATGCGTAAGCATTACTAAAACAAAAAAAGGTGACAATTATGAATATAAAATATTTCATAAAGAGAAAGAAAGACAATTAAAAACTTGCATTGCAAGCTTGGCAGCGACTTACTCTCCCATGCCTTATGACATAGTACCATTAGCGCTATGAGGTTTCACGTTCGAGTTCGGGATGGGATCGTGTGTTTCACTCATGCTATAACCACCAAGCTAGCAATACAAACTTTTAAAAAGATAGATTTGTATAGTTTGCTGTTAACATTGTTGCATGGCTTTTTCTAGATTCCTACTTTCACAGGAATGACAGAGAAAGAGACATGTAACAATATCTTTATTGGTTGATAAAGCTAATTTAACCTGATAACTTTGTGAGTTGATACTTACATGTTTATAGAATTAACACTATATGCATGTGTAATCTCACAGCAAAGTAAATCAATCGAGCTATTAGTATCGGTTAGCTACACGCATTACTGCGCTTCCACACCCAACCTATCAACGTGGTGGTCTTCCACGGCTCTAATGGGGAAGTCTAGTTTTGAGGTGGGTTTCCTGCTTAGATGCATTCAGCGGTTATCCCTTCCGTACTTAGCTACCCAGCTGTGCCATTGGCATGACAACTGGTCCACCAGGGGTACGTCCACCTCGGTCCTCTCGTACTAAAGGCAGATCCTCTCAAACTTCCTACACCCACGGCAGATAGGGACCGAACTGTCTCACGACGTTCTAAACCCAGCTCACGTACCACTTTAATCGGCGAACAGCCGAACCCTTGGGACCTTCTCCAGCCCCAGGATGTGATGAGCCGACATCGAGGTGCCAAACGATTTCGTCGCTATGGACGCTTGGAAATCATCAGCCTGTTATCCCCGGAGTACCTTTTATTCGTTGAGCGATGGCCCTTCCACTCGGGACCACCGGATCACTATGACCGACTTTCGTCTCTGCTCGTCTTGTCAGACTCGCAGTCAGGCTAGCTTATGCCATTGCACTCTAAAAGTTGATTTCCGACCAACCTGAGCTAACCATCGCGCGCCTCCGTTACTCTTTGGGAGGCGACCGCCCCAGTCAAACTACCCACCATGCATTGTCTCGGATCCTGATTCAAGGATCGCGGTTAGATGTCAAGAACCAAAAGGGTGGTATCTCAAAGGTGACTCCACAAAGGCTAACGCCTTCGCTTCATAGTCTCCCACCTATTCTGCACATCTGATTCCTAACACCAGTGCAAAGCTATAGTAAAGGTTCACGGGGTCTTTCCGTCTGACCGCGGGAACTCCGCATCTTCACGGAGAATTCAATTTCGCTGAGTCGATACTGGAGACAGCGGGGAAATCGTTACGCCATTCGTGCGGGTCGGAACTTACCCGACAAGGAATTTCGCTACCTTAGGACCGTCATAGTTACGGCCGCCGTTCACTGGGACTTCAATTCAGAGCTTGCACCCCTCCTTTTAATCTTCCAGCACTGGGCAGGCGTCAGGCCCTATACGTCGTCTATTGACTTTGCAGAGCCCTGTGTTTTTAATAAACAGTCGCTACCCCCTAGCTTGTGCCACCTGCACATGGTTGCCCATATACAGGTCATCTTTCTTCCGAAGTTACAGATGCAATTTGCCTAGTTCCTTCAGCATCGTTCTCTCAAGCGCCTTGGTATACTCTACCTGTCCACCTGTGTCGGTTTCGGGTACGGTCTATAATGAAGGTGTTATTTCCTGGAAAATATTCACTGCACAATCAATCCAATAAGACTGTACAATTTACTACTTTCGTCACATCCTTCAGGTTCAGGAATATTAACCTGATTCCCATCGATTACGCCTTTCAGCCTCACCTTAGGGGCCGACTAACCTTGCGCAGATTAACTTTACGCAAGAACCCTTGGACTTTCGGCGAGAATGTTTCTCACATTCTTTATCGCTACTTATGTCAGCATTCTCACTTCCGATACCTCCAGCAAACCTTACGGTTCACCTTCACAGGCTTACGGAACGCTCCGCTACCACTCACGCTTAGCGTGAATCCGCATCTTCGGTACATGACTTGAGCCCCGTTACATTGTTGGCGCAAGAAAACTTATTTAGACTAGTGAGCTATTACGCTTTCTTTAAATGATGGCTGCTTCTAAGCCAACATCCTAGTTGTTTTGGTCTTCTCACATCCTTTAACACTTAGTCATGATTTAGGGACCTTAGATGGCGGTCTGGGCTTTTTCCCTCTCGACTATGGACCTTAGCACCCATAGTCTGTCTGCTATGCTGTACTCGTCGACATTCGGAGTTTGATTGAGTTTGGTAAGTCTGTGGGACCCCCTAGCTCATTCAGTGCTCTACCTTCGACGGTAATCGCTATAACGCTCTACCTAAATAGATTTCGCGGAGAACCAGCTATATCCGAGTTTGATTGGCCTTTCACCCCTAACCACAGCTCATCCCCTACTTTTTCAACAGTAGTGGGTTCGGTCCTTCAGCGGATTTTACTCCGCTTTCAACCTGGCCATGGCTAGATCACCCGGTTTCGGGTCTAATTCATCTAACTAAAACGCCCTATTCAGACTCGCTTTCGCTACGCCTACACCTAACGGCTTAAGCTTGCTAGATAAACTAAGTCGCTGACCCATTATACAAAAGGTACGCCGTCACAAGACATATAAATACGCTTGCTCCGACTGCTTGTAAGCATTTGGTTTCAGATACTATTTCACTCCCCTTGTCGGGGTACTTTTCACCTTTCCCTCACGGTACTTGTTCACTATCGGTCACTAGAGAGTACTTAGGCTTAGAGGGTGGTCCCCCTATGTTCAAACAGGATTTCACGTGTCCCGCCTTACTCAAGGACTTCAAACTTTTTACCTATACGGGACTATCACCCTCTATGGTCAACCTTTCCATGTTGTTTTAGTTATTTTTTTGAAGCCACTGGCCTGGTCCGCGTTCGCTCGTCACTACTAACGGAGTCTCGGTTGATGTCCTTTCCTCCAGCTACTTAGATATTTCAGTTCGCTGGGTTTGCTTCATATAGCTATGTATTCACTATACAATACCTAATAAATTAGGTGGGTTTCCCCATTCGGAAATCTTCGGATCAAAGTTTATTCGCAACTCCCCGAAGCTTATCGCAGCGTATTACGTCCTTCATCGCCTTCTAGTGCCAAGGCATTCACCAAATGCTCTTATTATATTTACTTACGCTTTTAACTTGAGATTACACGATGCATACAGAATTAATTTCACAATTATTTTCAGTATCTACTCACGATATAAATTTTTATTATCGCGGTGTATTTAGTTTTTAGCTTTATCAACTTTTTAAACAGCTACAAAGTTTTATGTTTCAAACCTTGCGTGATGATTTTATATCTATATTTTTAAAACTTGTCAAACACTAATTTCAAATAATTTTAATTTTATTTTTTATAAGTTATTTTAACTTCTTTTGAGAATAGATTTTGCCGGCTTTTTGCTAAGGCTTGCAGTCCCTAATTTTGTATCTACCTTACCACCTAAATCTTCAAAAAAGAATCTACCTTTTTGTAAAACATTATTTACTGCTTTCATTTCACCTTCCCTATTTATTAAACCTTCTTTGGTTTTAACAAATAATAATTTACCTTCTTTTCTAAATACCACCTCTTCATCAATTTCAAAATCCTTTGATATATTTAAATTACCGTTCTTATCAAATTTACCTAAAATATTTTTTTGTAAATCGGCAAATTCCGCATGAGAGTATAACTTTATAATTTCTTTTATTTGCTTTGGAACGGCTACATGTTCTCCAGCTTTATTAATAAAGCCACTAATTTCATATTGAGATGTTTTATTGTGTGGAGTTTTTTTTATAAGAAATTGAATTTCCGTAAGTAGCTTAGTTTGATCTTCTACTTCATCGTCTACTATACTAATTACTTTCCTTTTTATAGAATAAATATCACTATTTCTTTCAGGTTTTTCTATAAATTCTTTAATTTGAGAATTCTCATTAAATCTAACTTTTAATTTTTTATCTGCACGTCCCATCCTAGCCTCACTGTTCAAGTTATATAGCAAAAAGCATTATGGCATTGATACTATAGTGAACTTAACGGAACGTATATTAATACGTGAGTATACGCCAGTCTTGCAAAATTTAGTATCAAGAGCTTAATGGTTGAAGCTGTGCAACTAACAGTAATACTTTTTGTTATTATTTTCTATTATTTTAATACTACACCTATTAAAATATTTGTACCACGCAAGAACTCGGAAGTAGGCAAAGCTCGTTTTCCTTCTTGCTGCAAAACTTTAACTTGTAATATGCCGCTTCCACAAGCTATTTCTAGCTTATCACTAATAACGGTACCCGGAGTAAAGTCATGAGTCCCATTTAAATATTCTGCTTCAATAATTTTAATTATTTTATCGTTATAACTAAAATATACTCCCGGCCAAGGAGTCATGCCCCTTATTTTACAATCAGTAGAATACGCGGAATCCTGCCAATTAATTCTTCCTTCTTCTTTAGTTAGTTTATGAGCATACGTAACACCATCGTTTGACTGTTTTATCGGTACTATATTATCGATATTTGCAAGTGTTTTAATTAATAACTCCGCTCCTAAATTAGCACATTTATTATGCAATTCTTCCAATGTTGTTCTTTCTTCTAAATCAAAATCTTCTTTCATCAATATATCACCTGTATCAAGCCCTATATCCATACGCATAATACAGACGCTACTTTTCTGGTCGCCCTCAATAATAGTACGCTGCAGAGGAGCCGCTCCTCTATGACGAGGCAAATCGGATGGATGAATATTAAGACAACCGTATTTTTTAGCATCTAATATAGCTTTCGGTACAATAAAACCATATGCAATAACAACTATAATATCAGCATTAACTTTATTAATTAGATTTATTGTTTCATCATTACGAAGAGTAGAAGGAGTATAAACAGGAATTTGATGCTCAAATGCTAATTGATGTATCGGAGATTTAGCTAAGTTAAGGCCTCTGCCTCTAGCTTTAGGTTGCTGCGTAAAAACAGCTTTAACTTCGTGATGAGCTATAAGTTTTTTAAGAGCGGGAACTGCAAATTCAGGCGTTCCCATAAAGATTATTTTCACACTATATTATTTTTGAGTTTTCTAAGCTTACGCATAGCCACGTCTTTTTTTAGACCGCTTAAATAATCTATCATTAGCTTACCTTCTAAATGATCATACTCATGCTGGATAACTCTTGCAAGCCAATCATTTGCCTCAAGCTCTTGTTGCTTACTATGATAATCTAAATACCTAATCTTTATAGATTCCGGTCTTGCTACATCAACACGTTGCTCTGGTAATGAAATACAGCCCTCATTAGCTATAACTAGCTCTTCTGATTTTTCTATTATTTCAGGGTTTACTATAAAAAGCGGATAAAAATCTTTCGGCCTTTCTACTTTATCATGATCTTTTATATCAATTACCATAATACATTTTAATACTCCCACCTGCACGGCAGCAAGGCCTCCTCCATCCTCATGGTACATAGTTTCAAGCATATCATCCATAAATTTTCGCGTTTGAGCGGTAATTTCTAAAACCCTATGAGATTTCTGTTTTAACCTTTCATCCGGTGCCGTTACTATCGGTAATATTGACATAATTTAATCTTAATATTTTATTTTAATATACCATGAAACCGCCTGAATGTAAAGAAAGCAACTTTGAATAAAAAACACAATAGTTGCATAATAAACTCACCTAATAATAATAATTTATTGAGTTAATGATATTTAGTAAAAAATAATAGCAAATATCAGATAACATGTTAATAAATAAGGCTTGCATAAAATTAAGGAGGAATAATAATGCATTGGGGTGATATTGAAGAAATTGCCGCACAACTCGAAGAGCATTGTAGCGATCAGTATAACGAAAAAAAAATTTCATTATCAAAATTAGAAAAACTAGTTAGAGATTTAAAAGACTTTGAAGATGAAGATAAAAAAGTCGAAGAAGTTACGTTAGAAGAAATTCTAGATAAGTGGGAAGAAATACGAGAAGAGATAGGGGAAATCGATTAAGTAGTTATTTTCAGGCATTGATAGTAAAAGAGGTTGAATTATATACAATTTATACATTATCTTTTAATTTTTTAAAAACATACCTCATACCGTAAATGGGTGTTAGCATTAACGATATTCGCTATGCCTTTAAAAAAAATAAAATCTTTCCTATAAATAATACATAATTCAACTTCTTTTACTATATAAATTAACTTTATATAAATATATTATAAATAACATTAATATAGCAACTGCCTGAAAAAACACTCTCAAAGTCATTAGTTTTGAGCTAAACTTCTTATCAAACTTCCCTCCGATAGCCATCGACACTACCCCTATCACAAGAACCGCAACGGTTAAACCAATCACAATTAATAACCATATCATAATTTAGTACTAAATATTAACTTTCACACACAGAGTATATACTTTCTCTTTTCTAAATCAACTATCTAATTAATATTTATAATTAGTTAAAAAATTAACTAGTTCTTTACAAAACTGAGAATTTTGTGTATAATGCCTTACATATTTTTAAAAGGGGATAACATATGCAAAAAATAATAATTCAAGGACCAAAAGTGTCTGATTTAACAGATGTAAATAATTCGCCGATGATTTTAGAAGAAGAAAAGATATTAGAGCATTTTCAGAAATCTCATTCTGCTAATGAAATATTTATTAATTCTCACGGGAATCCGGTTACAAAAAAACAATTGCGTGCTGATTTAGCTACAAGCGATAACATGAGCGAAAAAGATAAAGAAACATACTTATTAAAATGTTTTAATCAATCTTACAATCCTAATTATACTGATTTACTAGAACACCCGCCTGCTCATTTATCAGTAGATCTATTTGAAAATAGCCTCTGTTTAATAAATCCTCTTCTCTCAAGAATTATAAAAAATACTGAAGGAAGTAGCCCTAATATAGTGCATATATTTTCATGTCACTCAGGAGCTGCCCAACATTACGCACATAAAATAGACGGTAAGTTTATATTATGTACTTATACCTCAGCAGAAAACACAATGGATATGCCGGCTGCTCCTACTTTATTTGATAAATATAATCAATCTGATAATCTGTTAGATTTTATAATAAAGAACTTAACTTTAGTTTCCGTAATGGGTTTTTCTGTTTTTTACAAATCAGATGATGCTGCATATTGCTTGGCTTTTAATCCAAAGGATATTAAAACTATGAATAGTGCTGGTATTAAAGAGTTTATGCAAGCTCAATATAAAAAAATAGCTGAATTTCAACATTTTGATCAAAAACATTTAAAAATATTTCCTGAATATAAGCTACCGAACATTGAAGAATATACAGATAATGAAGTAAAAGATATTATTACTAACATATTAAATTTCAGTATTACTGACTTAACTTTCTCTCAAATACAAGATCTTTTAAAAATAGAAGGGTTGGATATCTATCATGCTTTAAGACGAGTTATCTGTTCAAAAGATCAGGAAGTTTTAGAACTATCATTAAGATATCCAAATATTAATATGAAGATTGATAATGCTTTAATCGGTACAGCTATTAAGAAAGCCGATTTAAATACCGTTAAAAGGATTATTAAGGAAGTTACATCAATTGGAAAACTAATATTTGAAGATGCTATCGATTCCGGTAAATTAGAAATTATTAAAGTAGTTGCCGAGAAAGCAGCTATGTCCTGCATCGATTTAGTTTTTGATGCCGATAACCTAAATAGTTCAGATAAATTAGAGGTTATGAAAGCAATCTTTAAAAACATTCCTGAGCTTCACGAATCTTCCTTTTATGATATTTTTAGACCAAGTAAGTTAGATAAACCGCATCTGCTAGAAATTATTAAAGTAGTTCTTAGCAAAACAACTCACATTAGCCACGATGTATTACAGGAAGTTGGAAAGACAAATGATTCAGAATTGATTAATATAGTGAAAAGCTATATGGATAACCCTGTTAAATTAGTAGAAACTATTGAGCCTACTAACCTAATAGCCGAGAATAATCATGAAGTTACTACGGTAGGAGAAGTATATTCTGAGGAATAGCAGACTTTGTTGCATGGCTCGGTTTTCCGTCATTGCGAGAAGAATTACGTAGTAATCAAGGCGAAGCAATCCAGTTAAAAATTCTGTAAATCAGAATTTTTTTATTATTTTTTCTAGATTGCCACGTCGCTTCGCTCCTCGCAATGACGGTTCGGGTATCCACGCAACACCACCACCACGGGGTGACAAGTTAGGTTTACCGTTCCACGCAACAATACCTGATTGCAATGACGATTTGGTATCTATGCAACAGGTCCCCAATATTATACCTCTTCAGGCTGATCTAAATTCTCTTCCTCTAATTCACTATCCTCTTCGCCCTCAGCACTTTCAGCAATTAAAGAGACAGATACGACTTTTTCACCGTCATCTAGTTTAAACAGGATTACGCCGCTAGTGTTACGTCCCGTAATACGCACAGTCTCAAGTTTACAGCGAATTAACTTGCCGCTATTGGTGATCAGCATTAACTCATCATCCATTTTAACCGGCATAACACCGACGACTAAACCGGTTTTGTCGTTAATATCCATATTAATTACACCGCTACCGCCTCGATCGGTAATTCTATAACCATATGCCGAGCTTCTTTTACCAAAACCATTCTCTGTAACTGTTAGGATAAATTCTTCAGAATTTGCCATTTCTACAATAACATCAGCAGTTAGATCTGCTGCTAACTCCTCAGAATTAAATGACTCTCCCTTAGCAATCTCAAGCCTCTGCTCCCATGGAACTGACAAATAAGCGTCTCTATCTTCTTTTGTACTCTTGATACCTTTAAGCACAGTCATAGAAATCACGAAATCATCTTTGGCAAGTCTCATACCTCGTACCCCATCAGAAGTACGGCTTTTAATAACACGCAATGATTCAACAGGGAATCTTAAAGCTTTACCGGCTTTAGTAGCAAGTAAAATATGCTCGTCTTCTTTACATGGTTTCACATCTATTAATTTATCATCCTCATCAAGTCTAATAGCAATCTTCCCATTTGATTGAATCTTTTTGAAATCTAATAAATCACTTCTTCTTATATTACCTTTAGCAGTCGCAAACATAATATTTAAATTATCCCACTCATCCTGATTTTCAGGTAACGGCATGATATTTGTAATATGTTCATTTTCTTTCAGCGGTAATATATTAACCATCGGTCTACCCTTACCTTGCGGATTACTTAAAGGCAGCTTATACAGTTTTAAACTATAAACCTGACCTATATTTGAGAAGAACAACATTGGGGTATGAGTGCTACCGACAAAAACTTGCGTGGTAATATCCTCATCACGCATTGAAAGCCCTGATCTACCTTTACCGCCACGTCTTTGTGCACGATAGCTACTTAAAGGCACTCGTTTTATATACCCTCCAAGCGTTACGGTTACTACCATTTCTTCACGCTGAATTAGATCCTCTATATCTTGATCAAATTCACCGAATTCAATTGAAGTAAGGCGATCCGTGGCAAATTCTTCTTTAACTTTAATTAGCTCTTCTTTTAAAATCTCAAGTAAACGTTCACGTGAACCAAGTATATTAAGATATTCGGCAATTTCCGTAGCGAGATTCTTTAAATCATCTTCAAGCTTGTTTTTCTCCATAGCAGTTAAACGTTGCAGTCTCATTTCTAAGATCGCCTTAGCTTGTACTTCGGTGAAACTACATTTACCGTGCTCGTTTAGCATTGCTTTATCATCAACAAGCTTTACTAAAGGCAAAATATTTAGTGCATCCCACTGGCGTGCCATCAATTCTTGTTTAGCAGCATTAGGATCAGTCGAGGCTTTTATAATACGGATTATTTCATCGATATTACTAACGGCAATAGTTAGCCCTAGTAAAATATGTGCTCTATCTCTTGCTTTATTCAGCAAATATATAGTACGGTTAGTAATTACTACTTCCCTAAAACTAACGAAAGCCGCAATTACTTCTTTCAAATTCATAACTTTCGGTAGCCCGTCTTTAAGAGCAAGCATAATAACACCGAAGCTAGTTTGTAGCTGCGTACATGCGTATATTTGGTTTAGGACTACTTCAGCAACTACGTCTTTCTTTAACTCAATAAAAATCCTTACGCCTTTTTTATTTGATTCGTCACGTAAATCACTTATACCCTCTATACGCTTTTCCTTAACCATTTCAGCGATTTTCTCAACGAGCCTTGCTTTATTTACCATATATGGTATTTCGGTAATAATAATTGCCTGACGCCCGCTACCGATAGTTTCGATCTCAGCCCGACCTCGCATAATGATACTACCTCTACCGGTGAGATAAGCCGATTTAATACCGTTAGTACCTAAAATCATTCCGCTTGTAGGAAAATCAGGTCCCTTAACAACTTCAAGCAGGTCTAATATTTCTATATCGTTATTATCTACATATAAACAACAAGCATCGATAACTTCTCCAAGATTATGAGGGGGGATATTAGTTGCCATACCAACAGCAATACCACCGCTACCGTTAACCAATAAATTCGGGAACATCGCAGGAAGTACTGTCGGTTCTTCTTCAGAACCGTCGTAATTTGGATTAAAGCTGACTGTCTCTTTATCTATATCCTCTATAAGCTTATGCGAAACTTTAGCCATCCGAGATTCGGTATATCTCATTGCTGCCGCTGCATCACCATCCATCGAACCGAAATTACCCTGCCCGTCTACCAGTGGCAGACGCAAAGAAAAATCTTGTGCCATACGTACTAACGAATCGTAAATAGCACTATCACCGTGCGGATGGTATTTACCCATCACGTCACCGACTATTCTAGCGGATTTTCTATAAGGTTTGTTCGCATGATTACCGGATTCATGCATGGCATAGATAATTCGGCGATGTACCGGCTTTAAGCCGTCCCGAACATCCGGTATAGCTCTACTTACTATAACGCTCATAGCATAATCAAGATAAGATACTTTCATCTCATCTTCGATATTTACCGGTACTAAATTAGGAGAATATTTATCAGTCACGATTACTTAGCCTTAAATTTAATGTAATTATATTTAATTATAGAGACATTATAAATTTCTTTCAAGGATTGCTTGTATTTATAATCGGGACATTGCAAAATAATTATTTTATACTTTCTAAATATAATGAACGCTGCTCTATTCTTTTTATATCATCTGCCGTTACCTGTTCTTCTAGCCTTTGTTTAAACTTAGCTCTCAATTTTTCTAAATCTTTATTTTTCTTAGAAATCGGCAATATTTTAGATAATAATTTATTAGTTTTGTTGAACATATAATTGCTCCCGATTGATTAAACTTAAATTGCTCAAGTTTTAACCACCGAAGATTTTAACCTTGGGTGGTCGGGGAGTTCAAAGAACCGCCTAAGACAGCTATAATAGCTTTTAGGTTTAAAGTTTACACTTTAAACCCAGTACATAGCTACTATCTCCCCGACCATGAAGTCGAGGATTATACCATTTATACGGCTGATAATACCGCTTAGGATAGAGGCTTTGAAACCCCGGAATAACGCTACCGCTATTCCTGCAAGAGATTTTACTCAATTTTTTTGAAATGTCAATTAGCTATCAATGTCATTGTTGCGTGACAATCTAGAAAAAACAATAAAATTCTGTAAATCAGAATTTTTTTCTTCCTTGCTTAGTCAAAACTTAAAGTTTTTCATCGCAATGATGGGAAAAGCAAGCCACACAACACTGATATCCTTTAACCACCGCTAGCTGTATCATCTACTTCACCAATTCTTTCCACACGGACTCTTTCTAAATGTTCTATATTCGGAACAAATAATAAATTTACTGGATTTGTTTCTGGAGTACCACCAAAATAATCATCATCGTCATCAGAAGTATTATTGTCTTGATAATTCATAATTTATTACCTCTTTATAATTTAATTATATTAAAAGTTATATATCAAATTAAGAAGAAGTAAATATATTAATTTAGCGTTACTACATAAGAAATTAACTATGTTAACAAGCCTCTATCGACTCAGAATCGCCAATCAATATCCCGAAGCCTTCTCCTCCATTGTCACTGTAATCAGGGTAGTGATAATCTTTAGAGTCAGTAACTTCAATTGATTTATACTCTAATTCAAAGCTTACATTTGATTGTGAATCAGCTTTAATTAAAATCACTTGCCCATCTTTTAGCTTATTAATTTTTGCCTCGCTAATTTCTATATCATTGATTTTTATTGACCTCTTAATATCAATATTTTTTTTAATAAGACAACTAATGTTAGGGGGGACAATTAAATTCATCGGAGGTTCAGTAACTTCTGTATAATTATCTAATACATGATGATGCCATGTTCTTTCATCTCCTATTCTGTCAACATATGCTCTTACAGCTTCAGATAGTAATATAGTTCCTGTATACGCATTCATAGATTCAGAGAATAATATGGGATCAGAAAATATGCCGGCATATATTCTATCTGTTATTTGTAATGTATTTATAGTAGTTACTAAACGATCAATAGTTACAGAATTATTTAAATTACTTGTGAAAAATATATTATCCATTGATCCACCCGTACCAACATTTCCTGTAATAGTCCCAGTAAATGTTTCCTGTATACTATATAACTCTCTTGGTATAGGAGTTATTTCACCTGAAAAAATAATTCCTTCAATAGTAGAACCTTCAACCAGCATGGGTGAAGTGCTACTACTGCTTATATTTTCCGGCATAATCGTTACCTCATTTTCTATTAAAAAGCTATTATACACAAAATTATAAATGAGCAAAGGTATATTAATTTATTAGTATTTTATTTACTTTTATTATTGCAAGTAGCTAAAAATTTTGTTGTATGGATTGCTTTATGTCATTCTCGCAAGACTTTGTTGCGAGGATCAAAAAACACGTTCGGTGTCATCCCGTGGCTTGACCACGATATCCAAAAAACAACTAAACATACTAATAATGTTAGTATGTTTAACTGGATCCCGCGATCAAGTCGCGGGATGACAGGGAATGACAAATTTTAAGAATTTTCCTCTTCCTGCTGTTTATACCAAAGTTCTGCGTAATAGCCTTTTTGCTTTAGTAAGATTTTATGGTTGCCTCGCTCAACTATATAGCCTTTATCTAAAACAATAATTTCGTCTGCATCGATAATAGTTGATAGTCTATGGGCAATGGTAAGGGTAGTATGATATGCCGATATTTCCTTAAGGCTTGCTTGAATTAGCTTTTCAGTTTTAGTATCAAGCGAGCTAGTGGCTTCGTCAAAAACATATATTGCCGGATTTTTTAGGATGGTTCTTGCGATTGCAATACGCTGTTTTTCGCCGCCCGAAAGCTTTAATCCTCGTTCGCCTACCTGTGTCTCATACCCTTCAGGCAAGCTACTAATAAACTCATGGATGTGAGCATTTTTTGAAGCTGCTATAACTTCGTCATAGCTAGCAGTATTCTTACCGTATGCAATGTTGTAATATATCGTATCGTTAAACAAAACCGTATCTTGCGGGACAATTCCTATGGATTTACGAAGCGAACCTTGAGTGACTTCTCTTATATCCTGACCGTCTATAGTAATACTACCGCTATTAATATCATAAAACCTAAAAAGCAAACGTGATATCGTCGATTTACCTGCCCCGCTACTACCGACTACCGCTAAGGTTTTACCGCTTCCAATAGTAAAGCTTATATTATGCAAAATTGGACGTTCCTGATTATAAGCAAAGCTAACATTTTCAAAGCTAACTTCTCCTTTTGATGTAATAAGCTCCTTAGCATCTACCGAATCCTGCACTTCTGCCGGTATATCAAGCAGTTTAAACATATCTTCCATACTCACTAGAGCGTTCTTAATTTCTCTAAAAGCAAAGCCAAGTATTGAAAGTGGAATTGATAGCTGAAACAGGTAAGCATTAACCATGATTAAATCACCGACGGTCATCTTATTTTGGTTAATAGCATTTGCTGAAAGTATCATCAAAGCCACAAGCCCTAGCGAAACAATAACATCCTGCCCAATATTTAAAATTGATAGGCTATTAGTAGTTTTAGTCGAGGCTTTTTCATAAATTTGCATAGCTTCATCAAATTTCCTTGCCTCATATTCTTCATTACCGAAATATTTAACTGTTTCAAAATTCAGCAAACTATCGATCGCTCTATTATTGGCAGTGTTATCGCTTTGATTCATTTCCCTTGCAAAAGAAATACGCCAAGTACTGATTAGGAAAGTATAACCAACATAAACTATCATGGTTATTAAGATAGTCAGGGCAAACCAAATACCATAAACATACCATAACATCCCGCTTACGAGTATTATTTCTACGCTTGTTGGAAAAATATTAAATAACGAAAACCGCAGAACCGCTTCAATACCTTTAGTGCCACGCTCTATTGACCTACTTAAGCCTCCTGTTTTTCTAGTAATGTGAAAACGCATACTTAAATTATGCATATGTTTAAAGACATTTAGAGCAACTAAGCGTGTTGCTTGGTGCCCTACTTTTGAAAAAATAATATTTCGTGTTTCACTAAAAATTTGAACAAGTATTTTAGTTCCGCCATATGCAACAATAATCCCGATAATAACCGAAAGAGCAAAATTCTTATTTAGCCCGTCTATTATATATTTATAAACTATCGGAACGAAAATATTTATTATTTTAGCTATGACTAGACAAATAAGAGACGTAACAATACGTAATCTGATATCAAAATCCTTCGACCATAAATACGGCAGAAGTAGATAGAATGAATTTTTATGATTGTTGTGGTTAGGCATTATTATTCAGTGTCATACCGCGACTTGATCGCGGTATCCAAAAATTTATTTTAAAAATTCCTCGTATAAATCTTCCCAATTAGGATTACTAGAATTAATTAAATCTAATTTCCATTTTATAAATTATTTTTTTGGATACCGCGATCAAGTCGCGGTATGACAAAATGGGAGCACTAATATACGCGGGAATGACATAGACCTATACAACTTACGCCCCAGCAGCAGGCGAAGCCTTCTTTGGCTGATTTTCTAACAACTTATCAAGCCTGCCCTCTTCATTAAGCTTCTGTAAATCATCATTACCGCCAATATGCATATTATCTATAAATATCTGCGGGACGGTTCTTTTACCACCGGCTTTCTTAATAAATTTTTCTTTCTCTTCCTGAGTAAAATTACTTACTTCAATTTCCTCATAAGCGACCCCTTTATAGTCAAGCAGTGCTTTAGCTTTTATACAATAAGGACAACTAGCAAGAGTATAAATAATAATCGTATGTAATATAGTTTTATTCATAATGTTATATTTTTTTAGTTAATTTTAAGTTATTATAACTCTAATTTAAGATAAGTAAATAAATGAATAATTTTTCTATTATATCAGATTATAAACCGGCAGGCGATCAACCAAAAGCAATCGACGAACTTATATCCGGATTAAATAGTAAGAAACGCTCCCAAATGTTGCTTGGTATTACGGGGTCAGGTAAGACTTTTACTATGGCGAATATTATAGAGAGAACTAATCGCCCTACTCTTATTATGGCTCATAATAAAACTTTAGCCGCTCAAGTTTATTCAGAAATGAAGTCGATTTTCCCGAAGAATGCCGTTGAGTATTTTGTCTCATATTATGATTATTACCAGCCCGAAGCTTATATAGCACGCACCGATACTTTTATAGAAAAAGATTCATCAATTAACGAACAGATTGATTTAATGCGTCATTCCGCTACAAGATCACTATTAGAGCGTCGTGACGTTATAGTAGTTTCTTCCGTTTCATGTATTTACGGGCTTGGCTCTCCTGATTTATATTATCAGATGACGGTTAATCTAGAGCCAGGACAAAGCTATCCTCGTGATAAACTACTAAATGATTTGGTAAATCTGCAATATGAGCGTAACGATATCGGGTTTGAACGTGGTTGCTTTAGAGTTAAAGGCGACAACATCGATATTTTTCCCTCACATTATAGCGATAAAGCTTGGCGTTTATCGTTTTTCGGTAATGAGCTAGAATCTATTCATGAATTTGATCCCCTAACAGGCGAAAAACTTGCTAAACTCGATAAAGCTACGGTCTTTGGTAATTCACACTTTGTGATGCCAAGAGAAGCCGTAAATAAAGCTATATCAGACATTGAAGAAGAATTACAAAAACGCTTAGAGTTCTTAAAGTCGCAAGATAAACCACTTGAAACGCAAAGGCTAAATCAACGTACTCAATATGATCTTGAAATGTTAACGGAAACAGGTAGTTGTAAAGGCGTTGAAAATTATTCTAGATTCTTTACAGGGCGTAATGCCGGTGAGCCACCACCGACATTATTCGAGTACCTACCGGAAGATGCGTTATTATTTGTTGATGAAAGCCACGTATCCGTACCGCAAATTAGAGCGATGTATAACGGTGATCGAGCAAGGAAAGAAGTTTTGGTAGAGCATGGGTTTCGTCTGCCCTCCGCTCTTGATAATAGACCTTTAAAATTTGAGGAATGGGAAAAATTCAGACCTCAAACCGTTTTTGTATCAGCAACTCCGGGACCGTTCGAGTTAGAAGAAACCGGCGGCACTGTAGTAGAGCTGATTATCAGACCTACGGGATTGCTTGATCCTGAATGTATTATCAAACCTGCTACTAACCAAGTTGAGGATTTAATTAGCGAGATTCAAGCCACTATCGCTAAAGGTTTTCGTGTCTTAGTCACCACATTAACAAAAAAAATGGCAGAAGATTTAACCGCCTATTTACAGGAGCTAAAATATAAAACATCTTATTTACATTCCAATGTTCATACTCTAGAACGTATTGAAATATTAAGAGATTTAAGACAAGGTACTATCGATATTTTAGTCGGTATTAATCTATTAAGGGAGGGGCTTGATATCCCTGAATGTGCTTTGGTGGCTATACTTGACGCTGATAAGGAAGGATTCTTGCGGTCAGAAGTATCACTAATACAAACGATCGGAAGAGCTGCAAGAAATAGTGAAGGCAGAGTAATACTTTATGCCGATAAAATGACTAAATCTATTGACAAAGCCATCAGTGAAACGGCACGTAGACGACAGATTCAGCAGGAATATAACGAAACACATGGTATAATTCCAACAACCATCAACCGTGCTATCCACGCTTTAACAGAGCTTGAGAAAATCAATAATAAACTTGATAAAAAACAAGCTCACACTCTATTTGACAATCCGGCTAAGTTAAAAGCTCATATTGATAAATTAAAAAAAGAAATGCTTAAAGCCGCAAGTAATCTTGAATTTGAACAGGCCGCAAAACTTAGAGATCAGCTAAAAACTCTAGAAGAAGCGGCGTTGGAGTTAAGTTAATATTTTTATTTAACATCAAGAGAGCAGGAGTAGACGAAGTTTAATTTTTCAAATTAAACGAGTATACCTAAAACTTCGACGATGATACGGTGATAAGCCATGCTTATTAATAGCTTCGATATGTTCTTTGGTACCGTAGCCGGAATTTTTGTGCCATAAATACTGCGGAAATTCAGTACTTAAATCTAACATCAAACGATCCCTAGTAACTTTTGCGATAATTGAAGCTGCCGCAATTGATAATGATAAATTATCTCCATTAATTATACTAACAAATCTTTCATCATTAAACCGCATATTGCCGTCAACTAAAACTATTTCCGGTTTAACGTTAAGATTTGCTGCAGCAATAACACAAGCTTTTTTAGTTGCTTCTAATATATTAATCTCATCAATTTCAGTATGGGAAATAATAGCGGTTGACCAAACATAATTACTAGTTATTTGCTCATATAATAATTCTCTTTTCTTTTTAGAAAGCTTTTTAGAATCTTTAATACCTGGGATAATATTGTCTTTATCCACTATAACGCTACTTGCTACTACCGGACCTGCAAGCGGTCCTCTACCTGCTTCATCTATACCTGCTATAATATATTCCTGATATTTCTTCTCATACCGTAATAGGTCTACTTCCATAATTGTATTTTTTTAATTTTTAGGTTATATATATCTTTAATGAATGGCTATAGTTTTGAAGTATTTTTTAGCGAAAATTAATAAGATTTTTGCTGGAATAGCTATTCTTATTTCAAAAAAATCTTACAATTTGCAGCAAAAAATAACCAAAATTATAGCTATTTTATTGAAGATACATATAACCTAGTATATGATAGAGCAGTTTAGAATTATAAAAAAGTAAAAGTGCAAAATTATTTTCAATTACTAGGGCTTCCGCAAAATTATAATATTGATTTAAAGATATTAGAAAAGCAATATTTTGCTATGCAGGTAAAATATCATCCTGACAAAGCAAAAACTTTGCAAGAAAAGGAGCAAAATCTAATTATTGCAGCTGAATTAAATAACGCTTACTCTACTCTTAAAGATGCTTTAAAACGTGCCGAATATATGCTGCTTTTACAAAATATAAACTTAAACGACGAAAAAGTACGTACTTCACTTTCTAGTTCAGAATTAAGTATATTTTGGGATGAAATGGAAATAATTGAAAATACTAACTTATTAAGTGATTTAGAAAAAATAAAAGACAAATATGAATTAATGAAAAAGCAAAAAATTGATTCTTTAAACCAAGCGTTTGAAGAGCAGAATTTATCAGATGCAACTATAAAAACTAGCAAACTTAAATATATTGGGACATTGCTTTGTAAACTGCAAGAAAAAATAAAATCATGCAAATAATAGAACTTAGAGAACCGGAACAAACTGATATTAAGTGTGAGCCTCAAATAGCCGTAGGTATCGATTTCGGCACTACTAACTCACTAATAGCCATTTCAGCTAATAGAAAAGTTAAAGTTATTAAGACTATAGACGATAAAGAATTAATTCCGACTACTATAGAATTTACAAATGAAGGTTTTACGATAGGTAATAATAAGGGACTTCGTTCCATTAAAAGACTATTCGGTAAAACATTAAAGGAGATTCTAAATACCCCAACACTTTTTTCGCTAGTTAAAGATTATCTAGATGTAAATAGTAGTGAGCTTAAATTAAATTTTGCAAATAAACAACTACGAATCCCTGAAATCGCAGCAGAAGTTTTTATTTACCTAAAAAATCAAGCAGAGAAGCAATTAAAAACTAATATAACTAAAGCAGTAATAACCGTACCTGCACATTTTAATGATGCGGCCAGGGGCGAAGTAATGCTTGCGGCTAAAATAGCAGGTTTTGAAGTATTAAGGCTAATTGCCGAACCTACTGCAGCTGTCTATGCTTACGGCTTAAACAAAAACCAAAACGGCTGTTATTTAGTATATGACCTAGGCGGCGGCACTTTTGACGTATCTATTCTTAATATACAAGAAGGTATTTTTCAAGTTATAGCAACAAACGGCGATAATATGCTTGGCGGTGACGATATAGATGTAGTAATTACACAATATCTTTGTAATAAATTTGATTTACCTGATTCTATAGATACTTTACAACTTGCAAAAAAAGCAAAAGAAACTTTAACATATAAAGATAGTTTTAAGAACTGCAATACGAAGATCAACTTGGAAAAGAGTAATCGGTCTGTAAGCCGAGGAACGGAGCGTATAATAATACGTGAGCATCCGAGGTCTTACAAAGACGACTCAGCCAATTTTGGGGGTTCATCGAGTATACTTAATAAGCGAACATTAGAACTATTAATTTCACCTTTAATAGAACGCACTATTAATATAGCCAAAGAATGCTTAGAACAAGCAGGAAATCCGAATATAGAGGGAGTTATTTTAGTAGGCGGTGCAACACGCACTCCTTTAATAAAAAATGAATTATATAAAGCGTTTAACGTAGATATTTTATCTGATATTGATCCTGATAAAGCAGTTGTATGGGGAGCTGCATTACAAGCAGAAAATTTAACAACCCCGAATATAGATTCATTATTGATTGATGTAGTACCTTTATCGCTGGGTATGGAATTATATGGCGGTATAGTTGAAAAAATCATCATGCGTAATACTCCGATTCCTATTTCGGTAGTAAAAGAATTTACGACTTATGCCGATAATCAAACCGGTATACAATTTCATATATTGCAAGGTGAACGTGAAATGGCTGCTGATTGCCGCAGTTTAGCCCGATTTGAGTTAAAGGGGCTACCTCCTATAAAAGCAGGAAGTATTAGAGCAGAAGTTACTTTTGCTATTGACGCAGACGGTATATTATCCGTTTCCGCTTATGAAAAAATCAGTAATACATCACATACTATAGAAGTAAAGCCAAATCACGGTATTGATAAAACAGAGATTGATATTATGCTAGAAAACGCTTATAAAAATGCTAAAATAGATTATACTACAAGATTATTACAAGAAGCAGTAATTGAAGCAGAGGCTTTAATCTTTAACATAGAACGTGCTATAGCAGAATTAACAACTTTATTATCGGAAAGTGAGATATCTATAATTAATTCTTTATTAGATAATATAAAAGAAGCCGCATGTGCTAGAAATCGGCTCTTAATTAATAATTCTATTAAAGATTTTAAATCCAAAATAAAAAAATCTATGGATACAAAGTTTAATATAATAATTAATGATTTGCTAAAAGGCAAAAATATCAATCAAATAAGATAAGGAAAAATAAGAAGAATGTCAGGAAAAATAAAAGTAACATTTATTATAAATGATGGAGAAGAAAAAATAGTAGAAGCACCTATAGGGCTTTCTATTTTAGAAATTGCCCATAGTAACGATATAGACCTTGAAGGAGCTTGTGAAGGATCGCTTGCTTGTGCTACTTGTCACGTTATTTTAGAAGAAGAATTTTACAACAAATTAAAAAAACCTACGGAAGCAGAAGAAGATATGCTTGACTTAGCCTTCGGTCTTACGGATACTTCTAGATTAGGGTGCCAAATTATTTTAACCGAAGAATTAGACGGTATAAAAGTACACCTTCCTTCTGCTACTCGTAATATAAAATTATAATGGATTAAATAAAGTGATACGTAAAATACTTCTTTTTGTGTTTTTAGCATTTACTATAACATGGTTTGCAATCGCATATACTATAAAAAACAACGTTGTAAGCTTAATTAAAAATTCTGAATCTGATAATCTTAAAATATCTTATAATGCGGTTAAGTTTTCAGGTTATCCTTTTCATTGGAAAATCACCGTAACTGATCCTAAACTAAAGTTAATTGATCATGTAAATTCAAAAGAATTCACTAGCGAAAATATTGTCCTAAATATAGCTTTTAGTACCAAAAAAGCGACTCTTAATTTTGGTCCCTTTATCAGAGAAGTCGATAATTACGGCGATAAAACATTTACTTATGATGTACGCAGTAATGACGACATAAATGGTATAGGAAAATTTAATAAACCTTTATACAAAATATCAAAAGATGATAATTTAAAAGATGTATTAAAATCAATTCAGTTAAATAATAAAGCATTATTGATATTTAAAGATGATCAAGAAATCTTTAAAATTAACGATTTAGCCCTTTTTATAAGAAAACAAAATTTAGCAAGTGAAGAAAATATTTCCCTATTTTTAAATGTGAATTACGCTTCTGAAAAAGATGTTTTTAATTTTAAAAATGCTAATTTAGATATTGCTGCTTCTTTAAAATTTGTTGAAGACGGAGAAGATTCAGCTCTTTTACAAAATTTTACCGTAGAAAGATTCATTTTTATTTGTGATAATGATGCTAAAGTTAATTTAAACGGTGCTTTACAATTCTTTGCTAATAAATTACCAGAAGGTAAGCTGTCTTTTGAGCTGGAAAACTATAATTCTATAGTTGATAAATTATTACCGAATAACATTATTTTTTCTAAAAAAATAATTAAAACAATCATTGCTAAAGCAATTAATAAAGCTTCCGATGAGAGCTTAAATATAGATCAAAATGATGTAAATTCTGCTTACAACAATATAGAAAAAGCTAAGTTTGATATTGAGTTTTCAGATAAAGGAATAAATATCGGTTCTATTAATTTATTGGAACTAAAACTTGGTGAACATAAAGAAGAACAAAATACTGAAAATAATCCAAATTAGTTGTATGAATAATTTTATTTTTAAAATATGCGGCATTATTATATTCCTTATTTGCAGTAATATTTATGCTTCTCCAAAAGTTGTTAAAATCGGTACCGGTTCTATTTTAAAAGGGTATTATTCTATAGGTCTTGATTTATGTAAAACAATTACAAACGACGATAAAAATAATGAAAGTATTAAATGCGAAGTTGTTGCAACAAGCGGCAGTATAGAAAATTTAGAATTATTACAACAAGGGAAAATTGATTTAGCCTTAGTGCAGGCCAATATTGCAGTAGAAGCATATGAGGGTATAGGATATTATCACGATCAAGAAAAAATGCAAAATTTACGTCAGGTGCTTAATCTACATGATGAATTTTTTACAGTTATTGTAAAAGATGAGGATAAAATAAAAGTTTTTGCTGATATTGACGGAAAAAAAATAACTAATGGTCCAGCATTTTCCGGTAGTAATATTACTTATAATGCTGTACGTTCTTTATATAAATTTTCTAAAGAACCTGAAGAGCTACACATTAATTATGAGGATTCTATTGATAAATTCTGTAATAAGGAAATAGATGCTATAATAATGATGGTTGGGCACTCTAATCCCTTAGTAAAATTAATAGCTAATAAGTGTGAAGTTGATTTCGTTTCAATTGAAAATGATAAAATAGCAGAATTAATAAAACAAAATAGAGCTTTTTATAAAACGGTGCTTCACAAGGGCTTATATCAAGGGATTACCGATGATCAAACTACAGTAAAAGTATCGGCAATCCTAGTAACTAGAGATGAGGCGAATCGTGATACTTTAGATAAATTTATCGGAGCTTTTCATAGAAACGTAGCAAATTTTAAACTTTCTAATGACTTATTAAATAAACTCGACATTAACTATTTTGCCGATACTAAAAATTTTGTTCTACCAAAACATGATTCAGTAAGAAACAAAAACTAATAATATCTTATGTCTGAAAATATTATATTTAAAAATATACTTATACCTATAGATTTAAATGATAAAAAATCTATAAAAGGCATTCTTTCCAAGGCTTTAATGCTTGCGACGAACTTTCAAGCAAAATTACATTTTATGTATGTAATTCCTGAATTCGGTACGAAAATGTTCGAAGATTATTTACCTAAAAATTGGAGAACAGAGAAAAAAGCAAAGTATCAAACTCAAATTAAAGAGCTTATCAAACAGTATATTCCCGATGAAATTGAAACAGATTATCATATAGGTAGCGGTGCTGTTTATGATGAAATAATTAAGCACTCAAATGAAATTAAAGCCGATTTAATAATAATCTCTGCAGTCAGACTGCAATTAAAAGATTATATGCTTGGACCTAATGCTTCTAAAATCGTCCGTCATTCAGATATATCAGTTTTAGTAGTAAGAGACGAATAGGTAGAGTATTGTACGACTTGTATTTTTCGTCATTGCGAGAAAAAACTGTAAGTTTTAACGAAGCAATCCAGTAAAAAATTCTGATTTACAGAATTTTTTATTTTTTTGGATTGCCACGCGGTCTTTGGACCGCTTGCAATGACGATTTACTCCGTACGTAAGTCAACATTTGTATAGTACAATAACTTACAACTTCACTTTTAACTTAACAAAACCTTGGTGGCTTTGATAATTCTTCTGTAAGTGGCAGTTATATTCAAGCGTTACGCTTACATTATTTTTTTCCGTTAAAACACTAGCACCGATATTGTAACCAACTTTAGGCTGTTTTGGTAATGCGATAGTTTCATTAACTTCTCTATCTTTCCATTTTACTTTAGCATTAAGTTTTTTGCTCTTATTGTTAAAGTAATTTTCTACAGAAGCTTGAAGTGCAGGCGTAATACTAAAACCTTCAACTATCTTCTGCGGAGCTAAAGCTACGCTACCGCCTAAAATACCGCTCCATAAGTTTTGCTTCTTTGAAGCGATGCTTAAATGCTGTATACCTACATCGCTTTCTTGGTATGAACTGTCTTTAGAGTGACCATATCTTACACCAATATTTGGAGTAAGGGTAATACCACCATTCATAAGATGATTATAACTTAATAAGGTTTCAAAGTTATAATTATTATTCTTATATTTACCGGTTGCAATAGTACCTAAACGATTGATCTTACTCTTCACATTATTATGATTATAAGCAAACATACCTTGTACCATAAAGTTTTTCGGTAACTCTTTTTGACCATATAGAGCTAATATATGGCTATCAACAGTAGTATTTAATTTACTACCGCTAGATTTAAACTTTGAATCTAGTTTAGTATAAGCAACACCTACTATGTCTTTAAAGTTGTCAAATCCAATATCAAAACCGATTGTACCACCGGAAGCATGACCTTTATAACCGCTAACACCTTTTTGCTTATTAGTACCGATAGTACCTGCAACCCAAATACCCTTATCTAACACTCTTTCATCTTCATCACCGGCAGCAACCGCAACATTAGATAAAGCTGTTTGCATCATTCTATGTGATATAATATCACGGTTCATTTGGACGATATCACGAATCGGATTATATATTGCTCCAATCATTTCTTTGTCTGCTTTTACTGCCGTTTGCATTGCTGAGTCCTCCCAATTAAGTGTGTAAACTTTTCCAAAGGACTATATTCTTTCTTCAAATTTTATTAAAAAATGAGCCATAGCCGCATTCCAATTTGGGATGGGCATGGACCATTTTTTGGTC
>JBEGTS010000028.1:0-90243 GCA_041179265.1 Pseudomonadota bacterium | reverse complement strand
CGGTAATAATGTATACAGCCCATCAACAAGTGGTACTCGTAATAATGTTGGCGGATATACTCCATCAGTTGGTCAAGGTGGTACAAGTTCTAACAATCCATCAACAGGCGGTAGTGTAGGGGCTGGTGGTTCAAGCTACAATGGTGGTACAGGCTCTAACGGTGGTATGGCTACAGGTGGCTCAAGCTACAATGGTGGTGCAGGCTCTAACGGTGGCATGGCTACAGGTGGCTCAAGCTACAATGGTGGTGCAGGTACTAACGGCGGCATGGCTACAGGTGGCTCAAGTTATAATGCTCCGGCTTCTGGCTCTGATGTATACAGCCCATCAACAGGCGGTACACGTAATAATGTTGGAGAATATACTCCTTCAGTCGGTCAGGGAGGTACAGGATCTACCGGCGGTGTGGCTACAGGTGGCTCAAGCTATAATAATCCTGCTGCAACCGGTATTGCTCCTGCTAATAGCGGTAACTCTTCAGCACAAGGTAGCAGTCCTGCTTTAGGCGGTACAACTAGTAGCGGTATTACCAACAGCGGAAATAACCCGTATGGTAATAGCGGTAATCCTGCAGCAACAGGTGTTTCTCCTGCTAATAATAGTAACGGTATGGGAAGTAGTTCCGATAACGGTATGCCTGCTATAGGTAGCAGCCGCGATAATTCTTCAGGTACAGGTAGTGGTGGAAATTCAGGTAGCGGAATAAGTCGTTCTAATGCAAATGACGGCTTTAACGCTGCACATGATAATACAAACACCGGTGCTCAAGAGGTAGGTAAGAGAATCGATGCTATTAAAGATGCGGATGGCACAAATCCTAATTCAGAAGAAGCTGTTTCTCGCAAGAGAGGTGCAGCTGTTGGAGGCGGTGACTGTGAACTTGATGAAAGTAAAGCTAATAATTCCATTTACGGCGTATGGGCTAGCCCATATTACGGTAAGGCAGTACAAAAAGCCTTTAACGGACTTAGCGGTTATAAAGCTAAATCTACCGGCGGCTCAATCGGTGTTGATACTGTCATAAAAGATAATATAGTACTCGGTGCTGCTTATACTAGAGTTGATACGAAGTTACGTTACCAAAATGCTAAAGCCGGTAATACTACTAAGGTCGAAACTAATATGGGTTCTATATACGGTTTATATAACTTTATAAATAACTGGTTTATAGAAGGCGTAACTACCTATTCACGAAGCGATATTAAAACCAATGAAATACGTAATATTATAGGTGGTTATGAAACAGCACATGGTAAGTATCATTCAACTTCTTATAGTGCTCAAGTAGTTGGAGGTTATAATTATCTATGGAAAGAGACTTCATTTGCACCGATGGCAGGTTTAAGGCTAACTAAGATTAAAGATTCCGGTTATCAGGAATACGGTACTTCTTTCCAAAACTTAACTATCAATAAGCGTCAATATAATAAAGTGGAAGGGATTCTCGGCGGTGAAATTAAGACAACATTCTATAAGGATGAATTTATAATTAGACCACAAGTTCATGCCTTTATTAATTACGACTTCAAAGGTAAAACACCGGCAATTGTTGCAAATCTTAATGGTCTTAATGAGCCTCTACCGGTGCCGACACCTAAACCTACTAAAATGCTGTATGATTTAGGAGCAGGGATAGTAGTTAAGAAAGGCAGAATGGAGTATGGAGTGCATTACGGGTTGAATCTAGCTAAAAAATACCATGCTCAATCCGGTACGCTAAGACTTAAAGTAAACTTCTAAACATTTACATCAATTAAGGATAAGAACTGTAAAATTCCTATCCTTAACTGAGTAGTAAATTTTTATTTTATAAGCAAAGACGAAGCTTAATAATTCCTTTGATTACCTTATCACTATTCAGGATAAGTTTTTATCCTGAATAGCTCGTTATTTAATATTTTCTATCTATTATTCTAATGGCTGCCTTTATGAGAAGCATGTCCTCCTTTTGTGGCTATTTCTCTGACTTGTTCTTTAGGCATAGAGGCAAACCCTTGTTTTCCTGATTTACCATCATCATGATCTTCATGGCTATGACGCCCTCCTCCATGAGAAGCATGTCCTCCTTTAGCAGCTATTTCTCTTACTTTTTCTTTATCCATAGAGGCGAAGCCTTTGTTATTATTAGTCATAATTCCCTCCTTAATATTCGGGTTAGTTAATAATACAGAACCACTTAAATTATCTCGTTTTCAGTAGCTCCATATATGAGAGTAGAAAAATTCATATATTAAGTCAACACTAAATTTAAAATAAAATATTATAAATTATTATCCTTAACAATAAAATTAATTTTTGTTTATTTATGAAAAATTCAGTTTTATTGTTGTTTTTTTCATCTTGACTCGAAAAAAATTAAAGAGTAGGTTTATAATTGCAATCAAAAATTAAGGAGATTAAAATGACAACTTTAGTAGGAACCCAAAATAATTTTGCTAATGCAATAAAAGAACTTATAGAACTTGATTACGATGCTGTCGAAGCATATAAAGCTGCTATTAATAGAATTACTAATGAAGATTATAAAAAACAGTTGGATGAATTTAAAACGGACCATGAAAGACATATAAAAGAGTTAAATGAGCTTTTATCAAAACATAACGAAAAAATAGTAAACGGTCCTAGTAGTAAGCAATGGCTAACAAAAGGTAAAGTGATACTTGCTGATTTAGTTGATGATAAAGCTATATTATATGCTATGCATACAAATGAAGAAGATACTAATACTGCTTATGAAAGGTTAAATGAGCATAATAATAAATGGGATGATGCATCAAAAACCTTAAAACAAGGGCTTTTAGATGAACAAAAACATAAGAAATGGATAGAAAAACAACTTGAAGAGTAAATCTTTAAACGTAAATTAATGAGGAGTAAAAATAAATTTTACTCCTCATATAATCAAGTATTATAAATAATAGATATGGGGAAGGAAAATTAAATTAATCTATTTTATTTTTTTGACTGCAAATTATAACATATCTAAATCAACATTTAGAACATTACTTAGTTTTTTTAGTGTATCTATTGTGCCTGTTCGTAATCCTTTTTCAATAGATGAGATATATTGCTTAGTTTTACCAATTTTAATAGCTAATTGTTCTTGAGATAATCCTCTATATTCACGATAAACTTTAATAGGATTTTCACCGCTTAGAATTTTTTGTACCAATTCTTCAGGAAAATATTCCTCATTTTTGGCTATAGCTTCAGCGTATAATGTTTCGTCAGTAATACATTGTTTTTTATTGATAAGTTCCTGATATTCATTAAAAGGTATGACAACAAAAGCAGGCTTTCCTTGATATTCTATTATATGTTTATTACTCATTTATATACCTCTCCTCTAACATCAACATTGATTACTAGAATTTCTAACTTTCCTTTATTTATTCTATATATAACTCGATAATCTCCAATCCTTAATCTATAACCCTCATGTCCTATTAATTTCTTGATATTATTATTTTCCTTATTAGGATTTAACTTTAGTTGCTCTAATTTTTCTAATATAGTTTTTCTTTTATTTATAGAAATTTTGAGTAAATTTTTTAAAGCTGTTTTAGAAAAATTGAGTTTATATTGCATTTAGAGCTAAGGATAGATTAATTTACAGTATACGCTATTTAAAAATATTAGTCAACACATCGTTGACTAATGCTAAGTAAGTATGAAACTTAAATTAAATAATAAGTTGAATTTGTGCAAGATTTATTATATTAGTATTTGTAATTATTTTTCAGGAACTGCGATAGTTTTTATGGTAATTGCATGTAGTTTTTTATTTAATATTTCAGACAGGGCGTTTTTTACTAATTTATGTTGATTAATTAAAGAGAGTTCATTAAATTGAACGTCTGATATTTCTAGTGCATAATGGTCTTGATCACCTACTAAATCAGTAATTTTTATTATACTGTTTGGAAAAGATTTCCTAAGTATTTTTTCTAGCTCTTCTGCAGATATTGCCATTATTTTATCAATATTAATTTAACTATTAATTAAAGTTTTTTTTGCTTAAAGTAAAGCTTTATATGAATTTTTATTATAGAATTTTAAACATTCATTGATAAACTCTACTCTTATGCATATAATAATTAATATTAAATTATGTCATTTATTAATTATTATGAAAAAAGAAGCCGAAGAATTAAAATTATTTATCTTAGAATGTTTGAGTGAGAAAAAAGCAGAAAATATTGAGGTAATTGATTTAACAGGAAAACATAAATTAGCCGATTATATTATATTTGCTAGCGGTCGTTCGACTAAAAATGTTGGAGCAATTGCTGAATATGTAGCTTTAGAATTAAAAAATAACGCTGGTATAAATAGTAACATTGAGGGGCTTGGTAAATCAGAATGGGTCCTAATAGATGCAGGTAATATTTTAATTAATATTTTTTATCCGGAAGCACGGGAACACTTTAAGCTAGAAGAAATTTGGAAAAAATGAACGATCATATTCTTATTAACGTTATAATTTTACTCGGTACTGCGGTTTTTATCGTGGCTATACTTAAGCGTCTTAGATTAAGTCCGGTACTTGGTTACTTAATTGCGGGAGCTGCGATAGGTGATCACGGTTTAAAAATCGTAACATACGATCAAACTAAGTTACTAGGTGAACTTGGTGTAGTATTTTTATTATTCGCTATAGGACTCGAGTTATCTTTTGAGCGATTAAAAGCTATGAGGCGATATGTTTTTGGTCTCGGTAGTTTGCAAGTTTTAACGACTACTATAGTAATTGCCGGTGCAATGGTGCTTATAGACGGTAATAGTAGCGCGGCTATTATTACCGGCGGCGGTCTTGCTCTTTCATCTACGGCACTTGTTATGCAGGTCATTGAAGAAAATCGTAGCCAATCGACGCAAATAGGAAGAATTTCTTTAGCTATTCTTTTGTTGCAAGATTTGGCCGTAGTGCCATTGCTTGTGATAGTTCCGCTACTTGCCGATAGCAATAAAGCCTCGCTTGCAACAGCTCTTGGTATTGCACTCTTAAAAGCCGTAACGGCTTTACTTACAATATTTATTGTCGGTAGTGTTTTACTTCGTCCTGTATTTTCATTCATTTCATCAGAAAGTAATAATGCAAACGAGCTACCTATTGCGATGACTTTGTTAATAGTACTTTCTGCTGCTTGGGCTACTGAAACATTTGGTTTGTCTTTAGCTCTAGGGGCGTTTGTAGCCGGAGTATTAGTTGCGGAAACTGAATTTAGATTGCAGGCGGAAGAAAGTATTTATCCTTTCAAAAGTTTATTTTTAGGATTGTTTTTCATGACCGTCGGTATGAATATCGACGCATTAGAAATGTATGAGAAAATATCTCATATTCTTACTTTATCTATTGCTTTAATAGGTATAAAAACCTTAATCATAACGGCTTTTTGTATTTTATTCGGTTTTAATAAAGGAGTTGCTTTTTATTCAGGCTTGTTATTATCGCAAGGCGGAGAGTTTGGTTTTATATTATTCAGTTTAGGTAAAGAGAGCGGAGTATTAGAAGAAAGTACGGCCAATATATTATTACTCGTAGTTACTTTTACTATGGCACTTACTCCGTTACTTGCAGCTTTAGGGAAAAAGATTGCCGAGAAAGTTGATAAAGGACTCGGTAAAACTCCGACTCAAATGATTGAGCTTGGTGCAAGAGATTTAACAAACCATATTATTATTGCTGGTCTTGGTAATACCGGTAAAATGGTAGCAAGAGTTTTGGAAGCAGAAGGTGTAAGTTACGTAATACTTGATTTAGATGATGATAGAGTTAAAGAAGAGCTATCAAACGGTTTGCCGGTTTTTAAAGGTGACGTATCGCAAGCCGATACTCTAAAGGCGTTAGGTACGGAAAGAGCATTCGCTATAATACTTACTATGAATAATCAAGTAACTATCAAGAAATCACTTAAAACAATTAGCGGTAATTACCAAGATATACCTGTTGTCGTTAAGTTAAAAAATTTAAAAAATGCTAGAGAGTTTTACGATTTAGGGGCCACAACTATTATTCCGGAAAGCTATGAGACGGGATTACAAATTGGTGGAACAGTCTTAAAACATATAGGTATTAGTGAGCAGGAAATTAATAGAATAAAAGTGCAATTTAGGCTTGGTAATTATATAATAGCAAAAAAAGAGGATGTTTTATCTGAAGCGGAAGATAATGATTAAAGTTTTTATCATTTTAATTACGATAATATTATCAACAACAATTAATGCGGATAACAAAAAATTGCCTATTCCAAGATTTGTTTCAATAAAATCTAATGAAGTAAATGCCAGGAGCGGACCAACCGCTAAATCTGCTATAGAGTGGGTTTTTATTAAAAAGGGTGAGCCGGTAGAAATAATTACCGAGTACGAGCAATGGCGGCAAGTGCGTGACATTAACGGCGAAGGTGGCTGGATACATTCGAGCGTTTTATCAGGTAAAAGATCAGTTGTTATTACCTCTGATAAGGAAATAGATCTTACCAAATCTGCCGATCCTAAAAGCCGAGTTATAGCAAAATTAATGCCTAAGGTTCGCTGTGGTTTGAAAAAATGCAAAGAACAATTCTGCCAAATTGTATGTAAAGATTATACGGGCTGGATCTCAAAGGAATTAATTTGGGGAGTATATGATGATAATGATAGGTATTAGTACAAACATTTAATAATAAAATTATTTACTACCTAAGGTTAATTTGCTATATATAAAAACTCACTAAAGATATAATTATTTATGCAAAGATATTTAGACGGTACAAATGATGTCGCATTTAAAAAATTATTTAGCGATAAAGTGAAACTAATAGATTTACTTAATGCTATCCTTAAATTACCGATAGGAGATAAAATTGTAGATTTAACTTATATAACTACTGAACAGTTACCTTTATTTCTTGACGGAAAAAGAAGTTTATTCGATCTAAAAGTTAAAGATGAAACCGGCAGATGGTATATAATCGAGATGCAGCGTAAAATGGAGAAAGATTATCTTAATAGAACGCAGCTTTACGGTTGTTATACCTACGTTAGTCAAATTAAGAAGGGTATGAAACATAAGGATTTATTGCCGGTAGTAATAATTGCTATTATAGGAACAAAAGCTTTGCCCGATGAATTGCCGTATATTAGCTATCATTATATAAAAGAAAGCGATACCCATAAACAATATTTGTTTTCATTAACTTATGTATTTATTGAACTAGGAAAATTTAAAAAAAATGATCTTAAAGATGATACTGATGAATGGTTGCATTTATTAAAATATGCTTCGCAAGAACAAGAACCGCCAAAAGAAATTAAAAATGAAATTGTGTTATCGGCATATGCAAGTTTAGAGCAATATAAATGGACAGACCAAGAACATGATGATTATTTTAGGGCTGAAATGGCTATACAACAAGAAATAGACAAGTTTGAAGAAAAGTTTAATGCTGGTATGGAGAAAGGTATAGAAAAGGGCATAGAGAAGGGTATAGAAAAAGGAATAGAGCAAGAGAAAATTGAAACAGCAAAAGAAATGTTAATAGAGAACGAACCGATAGAGAAAATAGCACGATATACTAAGCTTAAAATAGAAGAAATAAAAAAGCTAAAAGCAGAAATATAAAGTATAGATATTTAAATGAAAACTACTTTACCCGACCGTTCTCTAAAAATCCAAGCTAAGCTTAACTTTATAGTGCAGCAGATTTTAGATATTGCACAAGATAAAATCGCTATGATTATCTTGTATGGTTCGTTTGCTAGGGGTGACTGGGTGCGTGATCTACCTAACGGATATCATAGCGATACTGATATTTTGATAATCCTGAAAAAAGGTAAATATAAAGGGTATACTGCTTTAAGACTAGAAGATAAGATATATAAAAGGTTAGAAAAGAAAGGAGTAATAAATCCTAAACAAATTATCCCGTATGAGTCTTTAATATCGATAATTCTTGAGTCAATAGACGAAGTAAATAGGCAGTTAGAAAAAGGGCGTTATTTTTTCACTGATATTAAGAAAGAAGGTATTCTTTTATATAATAGCGGTGAATTTACACTTAGCGAAGCTAAAGATTTACCTTGGAGTGAGATGAAAGAAATCGCTAAGGATTATTATGAAGAATGGTTTGATAAAGGTAAAAGTTTTTTAGATTGTAAAAATTCACTAGAAAAAGGATATTTAAATAAATGTGCTTTTGAATTACATCAAGCTACCGAAAGTTTTTACAGTACTATTTTATTAGTTTTTTCTAACTATAAACCTAAATTACATAATTTACAAAAATTAGGTAGTATGGTAGGAAATTATGACAGTGAATTATGGGAAGTATTCCCTAAGGCAACTGCTGAACAAAAAGAGTGTTTTGAGCTTCTTGAAAAAGCTTATGTTGATGCAAGATATGATAAAAACTATAAAATTACAGAAGAACAGCTGCTTTATCTTATTGAGAGAATAGAAAAATTAAAAGAAATCACCGAAAAAATCTGCACCGCAAGAATTAATCAGTAAATTATGACAGACTCCTATTGTAACTCTGTTTTTAATAGATCCAGAAGATAATGCAAAGGAACTACTTCAACTTGTGAATTAAGATAATATTTATCCTTTCCCGGGTATACTATATAAGCTTTCTTTGGTTTTAAATCTTGCAATGCATTATAGAAACCTTTTGATATGGAAGGAGTAAGTGATCTTTTAATTTCAATGGCTGTAAGGTTATTTATGCTTGATTCTAATATTAAATCTACCTCCGCCCCTCCGGCGGTTCTATAAAACCAACTATTCATTTTATTTTTAACTATAGATAAAATATTTTCTATTACAAATCCTTCAAAGCTTCCTCCGAGAATATAATGTCCGAGTAGCTCATCATAAGATTTAATATTTAATAATGCATGTAGGATACCGCTATCACGAATGTATAGTTTAGGGGCTTTGACTAATCGTTTTTTCATATTGCTAGACCATGGTCTTAGCAATCGTATAAGGAATAAATCCTCAAATAGATCGATATATCTCATTATGGTTGGTACTGATATACCAAGGCTTGCCGCTATTTTGCTAGCATTTAATAAGTCGCCTTGGCAATGAGCAAATATAGTCCATGTTCTACGTAAAACTTCTGTAGATATATTATAGCCTAGTTGTGGTATTTCACGTTCTAAATAAGTCATGATAAAAGATTGCCGCCAGTTCATGCTACTATTATCTGAAGTACTAAGAAAGCTATCGGGAAAGTTACCTCTAAGCCATAATAAATTATCATCAATATACCCGGCTTTTCTAACTTCTTGAACATTGAAACCATAAAGCTGAGTATAAATTATACGACCTGCTAATGATTCTGAAGAATGCTTTAATAATTCTTTAGAAGCAGAACCAAGAAGTAAGAATTGTTTAACTTTTTTTCCTTGCTGACGCCTTTCGTCAATAACACTGCGTAAAATTTGAAAAAGCTGAGGCATTCTTTGAATTTCATCAATAATAACTAAATGGTTAGAATGAGTTTGAAAGTAAAGCTCAGGATCAGATAATTTTGCCAAATCTGAAGGTTTCTCTAAGTCTAAATATAAAGGTGTGGGAGATATTGCTTCTGCTATTTCCTTCGCTAAAGTAGTTTTACCTACTTGCCTTGGTCCTAAAATAGCTACCGCTGAAAACTCATTTAAAAAAGATTTAATTTCTTTTGCTAAAAAACGCTCAATCATTATCCATGTAAATTTAATATTGAATATTAAATTTACATGGATAAAATCAACGAGTCAAGGTTTTAGTTTAAAGATTGATCAAGTTAATTAAATATAGTATAATATAAAACTTTTTATATTATCAAAAATTTTATGAGTAAGAAGCTTTATATTAAGACCTACGGATGTCAGATGAATGTTTACGACTCCGTTAAGATGCAGGATTTGCTTTATCCTTTCGGTTATGAACCCACGGAAAATATTGAAGAAGCTCATGTTATTATTCTAAATACCTGTCATATCAGAGAGAAAGCAGCCGAGAAAACTTATTCTGAACTTGGTCGTATTAAGAAACTGCAAGATGCCAGAAAAAAACAAGGCTTAAGCTCTGCGATAATAGTTGTAGCTGGTTGCGTTGCACAGGCGGAAGGTGAAGAGATTTTTACAAGAACTCCTTATGTCGATATTGTAGTAGGGCCGCAATCTTACTATAATTTACCGGAATTAATCTCAAAAGTCGTCAGGCACGAAAAACACTTAATCGATCTTGATTTTGTTGAAGAAGCAAAATTTGATCATTTACCGGAACAATTATATCCGCAAGGAGCAAGCGCTTTTATATCAGTGCAAGAGGGGTGCGATAAATTCTGTACCTTTTGCGTAGTACCTTATACTAGAGGTGCTGAATTTTCAAGAAATGTAGAGCAGATTTATAGGGAAGCATTAAAGGTGGTTAGCAGCGGTGCTAAAGAAATTACACTACTCGGTCAAAATGTTAATGCTTATCATGGCAAAGATCCCGAGGATAAAATTTGTAGTTTGGCGGATTTAATAAGACATCTAGCACAAATTCCAAATTTAGAGAGATTACGTTATATGACATCACACCCGATAGATATGACGGATGATCTGATAAAACTACACGGCACTGAGACTAAATTAATGCCGTATTTACATCTTCCTGTGCAATCAGGTTCAAATAAAATATTAAAAGCAATGAACCGTAAGCATGATCGGGATTATTATTTTGATATAATTAGCAGATTAAGAGAAGCAAGGCCCGATATAGTTTTATCCTCTGATTTTATTGTCGGGTTTCCCGGTGAAACAGATGAAGATTTTGAAGATACTTTAGATTTAGTACGCCGAGTAAAATACGGTCAGTGCTATTCATTTAAATATAGTCCTCGTCCCGGCACCCCTGGAGCAACTAGAACGGATCAAGTACCTGAACATGTAAAATCAGAGAGATTAACTATATTACAAAAAGAACTCACTAGTCAGCAACTAGCTTTTAATGAAAGTTGTGTCGGCATCGTGATGAAAGTTCTATTCGATCGCAACGGTAAATTCGACGATCAAATAATAGGTAAAACTCCATACATGCAGTCCGTATATATCCAAAATCCTAATAAATCTTTACTTGGTAAAGTTGTTGATGTAAAAATTACTAAAGCATCAAGTAATAGTTTAACCGGTGAGATATTATAAACCATGTATAAATCTCTATTTTTTTGTTTAAAAATCTTTGCCGTACTTATTTTATTAGGTTGTGGAGTTACTGCTTATATAATATACCACTATTCACGTGATTTACCTGATTACTCACAGCTTGCACGTTATTACCCTCCGTCGGTAACTCGTATTTATTCCCGTGACGGTAAATTAATGGAAGAATATGCTTTTGAGCGTCGTGTATTTGTACCAATCAATAGCGTACCAAGTTCATTAATAGAAAGTTTTATTGCAGCTGAGGATAAGAATTTCTATAACCATCCCGGTGTTGATTTGCTTGGAATAATTAGAGCAGCATTTTTAAATATATCTAATTATCTACATCATAGGCGTATGGAAGGAGCATCTACTATTACGCAGCAAGTGGTCAAAAATTTTCTACTAACTAACGAGGTTTCTCTTGAACGTAAGATTAAAGAAGCGATTCTTTCTTATATGATTTCAAGAGTATTTACTAAGAATCAAATTTTAGAATTATATCTTAATCAAACATTCTTTGGTCGCGGTGCATACGGCGTTGCAACAGCTGCACAGAATTACTTTAATAAATCGGTAGAAGAGCTTACCATTGCAGAATCAGCTTTTATTGCGGCATTGCCTAAAGCTCCTTCAGAGCTTAATCCTGAGAAAAATTATGCTAGAGTAAAAGGGCGTCGTGACTATGTAATAACACGTATGTTTGAAGACGGTTATATAACAAGAGATGCTGCGAAAGAAGCCATAGACAGTCCAATAATTTTACGCAAACGAGCTAAAGAAGAAACTGTTACGGCTGATTATTATGCCGCGCAAGTGCGAGAAGAAGTAATTAAAATGCTAAATAGTAAGGAAGAATTTTATACAGGCGGGCTTACTATTATTACTTCTTTAGACGCAAAGATGCAAAAATTTGCTGAAGATTCACTCCGAAAAGGTCTTAGGGAGTTTGATAGAAAGCGTGGTTTTAGAAAACCTATTGCTAATATTTCTCTTGATAATTGGCAAGAAGAGTTAAAAAAATTACCTACGCCTCAATCGCTTTTAGAGTATAAATTAGCTGTAGTTCTAGATGTAGCCGATAACCAGGCAGAGATTGGGCTTATAGACGGCAGCAAATCTAAGATTCATATTGCTGAAATGAAATGGGCAAGAAGTAACCTTAAATCAGTTAAGGCTTTGCTTAAAAAAGGTGATATAATAGTGGTTGAACCCATAAAAGATGCTCTTTATGCTTTGCGTCAAATTCCTGAAGTAAACGGTGCTATTATGGTTATGAACCCAAATACCGGACAGGTACTTGCAAGCGTCGGCGGTTATGATTTTTCCACAAGTAAATTTGATAGAGTGACTCAAGCACTTCGTCAACCAGGTTCTTTGAGTAAAACCTTTGTTTATCTGGCAGCTCTTGAAAACGGTATTAAACCGAATCAGATCTTTAACGATGGACCTATTGAGATTTCGCAAGGTCCTGGGATGCCTAGCTGGCGTCCTAAAAATTATGAAGGTAAGTTTTTAGGTGAAATCACTATGCGTGCTGGACTTGAAAAATCCCGTAATCTTATAACCGTAAGAGTAGCAACTGCCGTTGGGCTTACAAAAATCGTTGATATAATTAAGCGTTTCGGTATTAATAATGAACCGAAAAAAGTCTATTCTATGGTGCTTGGTTCAATTGAAACAACACTTAGCAGAATGACTAATGCTTATGCAATTATTGCTAACGGCGGTAAGAAAGTTGAGCCTCATTTTGTAGAATTAATTAAAGACCGTAACGGTAAAATTATTTATAGGCGAGATGATAGAGAATGTCCTTCTTGTAATGTTTCAGATAGCAATCTAGATACTGCAATATTAGAAATGCCCAAAGAAGACATCTATAGAGTTACGGATGAAGCTAGCGACTATCAAATTACTTCGTTTTTAACAGGAGCAATAGATAGAGGAACCGGCTATGCTGCAAAGAAATTAGGGAAAATTATCGGCGGAAAAACCGGTACTAGTAACGATAGTAAAGATACGTGGTTCGTAGGTTTTACACCAAAAATAGTAGTCGGCAGTTATGTCGGTTACGATACGCCGAAAGAGCTTGGAAAAAGAGCAACGGGTTCAAACGTTGTATTGCCGATCTTCATTGATTTTATGAGTAACGCTTATAAGGATGAGCCAGTACTACCTTTCAAAGTTCCAGATTCAATAAAATTACTAGCCGTAGATAGAGCAACAGGTAAAATTACACCAAGCGGCACAGTTATGGAAGCATTTAAAGTAAATAATATTCAGATGCTTGAAAATGAAAAAATGATCGATAATCACGATAATAATGATATTTTTGATTATGTGCCAAGTATAAAGGATCAGTCCCAAGAGATTTACTAGTATTATACGAAATGTGTTAAAATCGTCATTGCGAAGCCACGAAGTGGCTGTGGCAATCCAGTAAAAATAATAAAAAAATTCTGATTTACAGAATTTTTTACTGGATTGCTTCGTCAATTACTTCGTAATTTTCTCGCAATGACGAAAAACAGACCATACAGACAAAACCACCTATTTTTATTTTAACCTATGAAAAAAATTATTTTATATCTAACTATCCTAATATCACTTACTATATCTTTAATAACTAAAGCGGATTGTTTTTTAGTTAAAGAAAATGATAAATTTATAAAACAAGAGGGTAATTGCGAGTCTCGTTATGCTCCATGCTCAACATTTAAAATTGCTATAAGTTTAATGGGTTATGATGACGGGTTTTTAATTGATGAAACTCATCCAAAATTACCTTTTAAAGAAGGATATGCTGACTATCTTGAAGTTTGGAGGCAACCTCAAACACCTAAAGACTGGATGAAGAATAGCTGTGTTTGGTATTCTCAGGTTATTACCAAAGAATTAGGTATTGAAAAATTTCGTGATTATGTAACAAAATTTAATTACGGTAATCAGGATATTTCCGGTGATAAAGGTAAAAATAACGGCTTAACCAATGCATGGCTTTCGAGTTCTTTAGAAATTTCGCCGGAAGAACAATTAACTTTTCTTCAAGAACTAGCAGAGAATAAATTGCCTGTAAGTGTTAAAGCCCAAGAAATAACTAAAAATATTTTGTTTATGGAAGATTTTGTAGATGGTTGGAAGCTTTACGGTAAAACAGGCAGCGGTAATAAACTTAGTCAAGATAGAACCGTAAAGTTAAAAGATAAACAAATTGGATGGTTTATAGGTTGGTTACAAAAAAATGACAGAACAGTTTTCTTTGTACATTTCATTGAAGATAATAAAACTTATGATTCTTATGCAGGACGACGCTCTAAAGAAGCAGCAAAAGAAAAGCTAAAAGAATTGATAAATAAAGAATTAAAATAAAATTTATTCATGAATAAACTTTCTATAGTTTGGTTGCGGCGAAATTTGCGGCTTCAAGATAATAAATCTTTTGCAGCTGCACTTCGTAATTCTGATAAAATCCTGCCAGTCTTTATTTTTGATACTACCATTCTAGAAAGATTTAAAAATCCTTACGATAGACGGCTTTCCTTTTTAGCAAATACTCTTTGTTTAATTAACGATGAACTAAAAAAGCTGAAAGGAAAGCTATTAGTATTTCATGGTGACCCTATTGATATTATTCCAAAGGTTGTAAGTAGCTTAAAAATTGAAGCTATTTATGCTGATGCCGACTATGAACCAAGTAATATAGAGCGGGATCAAAAAGTAGAGAAGTTATTAGGCGATACGCTTCATCTATATTGTGATCATTTACTTATAAAACCTGATAAAATTTTAAAGAAAGACAATAAACCGTATAAAGTGTACACTCCTTATATGCAAGCTTTCCGTAAGTTTATATCGGATAACGGCGCTATAGCACATAATAAGTTATTAACGCAGTATTGCTATAATTTAGAAGGTAAATTATATACACCAAAAGATATAGAGCTAAGTACTATTGAGCTAAATAAAGGTGAAAGCGAAATTTTAAAACAAATCGGCTATATTTATAAAGAAGATGAACTTTGGCAGCCTAAAAATGCTAAGAGTGTTTTAGATAAATTTATTACAAAAAAAATAAATAATTACAAAACTAATCGAGATTTTTTACATCTTAACGGCACAAGTACCATCTCACCTTATTTAAGATTTGGACTTATATCCATAAGAGAATGTTATCGTAAAGCTTTTGCCGTTAGCTCAAGCCCTGGCAGCATAACTTGGATTAACGAGTTAATTTGGCGTGAATTTTATGCAAGCGTTTTATATCATTTTCCAAATACCGCTAATGAAGAGTTTCAAGAAAAATATCGTCATAAAATACCTTGGAGCAAAAGAGAAGAACATTTTGATAAATTTATTAATGCAGAAACCGGCTATCCTATAATAGATGCAGCTGTTAAACAATTGCTTTGCGATGGCTGGATGCACAACAGAGCAAGGATAATCGTTGCTAGTTTTTTCAGCAAAAATTTACTTTTAGATTGGCGTAAAGGTGAAGAATTCTTTGCACAGTATCTTATGGATTATGAGCTTGCTTCTAATGCCTCCGGGTGGCAGTGGGCAAGCTCTTGCGGTACTGACGCTCAGCCTTATTTTCGTATATTTAACCCTTATACTCAAGGCAAAAACTTTGATGCGGATAGCGAGTATATCAAAAAATATTTACCTACCTTAAAAAATGTCCCTTCTCATATTATCCATAATGTAAATTTCCATAAAATGTATGATAATTACCCAAAGCCGATAGTCGATTACGGGTTATCAAGAGCAAGAGCTATTGAGACGTTTAAAAAGATGACAGAAATACATGAGGATCTATCTTTATCCAATGTTGCTATGAAACTTGATAAAGAAAATGCTAAAACTTACTCGCATGATGAAGTATGGAAATAAATTATAAAACAGAGTATGCCTTTAATGCTTCAAGATTTGGTACGTCAGATTTTGGGTTCAGCCTGTGCTAATCTATTATTATATACTGTGCAGGCTCGCTTCTCATTTGTCTTTCAACCTTTGAAGTATCTGAGGTTGTATAAAGAATAAGATTCCCTAAATATTATTTTATACTCTTCATTTTAGCATTATTAATTTTTGGAATGCACAATCGTTACAAATGAAAGACGCATTATGCATGCTGCTCTATGGGTCGACATGTCAAACAATATAGCATCACCTAAAAGCTTAGGATTACTTATTCTAGCTTTATTTACTTCTCGTTCAATAAAGAAATAATCTTTAAGCGTTTGTTGATGGTTGCATACTAGTCTAGCAGTATTTTTTTCTGTTAAAATTTTTGTTAGGGATGATTCCATTATATTATAAAGTCTTTGTTTTTCTTGATTGGAAGCCGAAGACAAATTTTTTACTGCATCATAATTAGAAACTGCTTTTACATATTCCATTAGCATTTCATCTGAAGCGTTATATAATAACTCTGCAATTAATTTTTCTTCTTCTTGTTTGTATTTACTTTTTTTAGAAACTTTATTATGTTCGACAGTGGTACACCCGATTAACGAGGTGCTAATTAGAGTTAAAATAATTAAGAATATTTTCATAACATGCTTTTTTTTAATAAAAACTATATCTCTTTATGAAAATTTTGTAAATAATATTTATTTTATCTAGGAAATAATTTTTTTGATTACTAATTAAGTGCTTAACAGTTTCTTATAAATTGTTATCGCTTGAAGTATCTAAAGAAATGTTATAAAGTCAAAAAGTTCATAGAAATTTGAGGGTATTATGCAAGTAGTAAAAGCTTTAGAACAAATTTTAGCAGATAGTTATGCTTTATATTTTAAAACACAAAATTATCATTGGAATGTCGAAGGAGCAGAATTTAGAAGTCTACATCTATTATTTGAAGGACAGTATGAAGATTTAGCTGAAAGCTTAGATGAGTTTGCTGAAAGAATAAGAGCTTTAGATGCTAAAGTTCCGGCATTATCAAACTTGATAAAGCTTGCATCTATAGATGAGCCAAATCCAAACGCTACAGCAAATGAAATGCTTAAAAGTCTTACAAAAGATCAAGATATTATTAGAGATACATTATATAAAGGGCTTAAAGCAGCACAAGCAGAAGGTGATGAGGGTACCGCCGATATGATTATTGGAAGGATTAAGGTGCATGAAAAAAACAGATGGATGTTAAAAAGTAGTATACTCGTTTAATTTGAAAAATTGGCTACGTTATTTCATATTTTTTGATCCTCACGTAGGATTAACTACGCTGCGGTCAAAAAATATAAAACGCCTTGCTCTTTTCCAAATTAAACTTCGTCTACTAAATGCTATATAATGGATACCAAATCGTCATTGCGAGCGATTGCAAGGAGCGTGGCAATCTCAGGAGATAGTGTATGATTTCTGAGATTGCCTCCGCCCTCTGCTACGCCTCTCCTCGCAATGACGAATAATATAAACTAACAAAATAAAAATAAAATGGAACAATATGATATAGCCGTTATAGGCGGTGGTCCTGGTGGATATGTTGCAGCAATTAGAGCGGCACAATTAAAGAAAAGAGTTGTATTAATAGAAAAAGAACATTTGGGCGGGGTGTGTCTTAATTGGGGATGTATACCGACTAAATCTTTGCTTAAATCTGCTGAGGTTTTTGAGTATATAAAACACGCTAAAGATTATGGTGTTGAAACTAAATCTGCTGAAGTTAATATTAAGAAAATGGTAGAGCGTTCAAGAGAGATTTCAGGTAAGCTTGCAGGCGGTGTTAAATTGTTGCTCAAGAAAAATAAAGTTACCATGATAGACGGAGTAGCAAGCCTTGCAGGAAATAAGATAATAAATATAGATGCTCAAGGTAATAAATCGCAGCTAAAAGCAGATAATATTATTATAGCCACCGGAGCAAGACCTAGGGTGTTAAAAGGATTTGAGCCTGACGGTAAGCAAATTTGGACTTCTAAAGAAGCTATGATACCGCAGCATGTGCCGAAATCTATGATTATCGTTGGTTCAGGTGCAATAGGTATAGAATTTGCTTCGTTTTATAATAGTATCGGTGTAGAGGTTACCGTAATTGAAGCACATAGCAGAATATTACCGGTGGAAGATACAGAAATTTCAGGGCTTGCTCATAAAAGTTTTGAGAAAAAAGGCATAAAAATTATTACTAATGCTAAGTTAATTAAGCAAACAAAATCAAAAGATAAGATAGAAGTTGAGTTAGAGCTATCCGGCAAAACACAAAAGTTACAAACCGAAATCTTGCTTATGGCAGTAGGTATTACAGCAAATACAGAAAGTTTAGGGCTTGAGAAAACCAAAGTTAAAGTAGAAAACGGCTATATAACTACTAACGGATTAATGCAAACTGCCGAATCAGGAATTTATGCTATAGGCGATGTAGCTGGAGTGCCTTGTTTAGCCCATAAAGCAAGCCATGAGGGAATTATTGCAGCGGAAAGCATAGCCGGCTTAAAACCGCATGCTATCAATAAGCATAATATACCGGGTTGCACTTATTCTTCGCCGCAAATAGCAAGCGTCGGACTTACGGAAGAAGCGGCTAAAGCTTTAGGTTATGAATTAAAAATCGGTAGGTTTCCTTTTATGGCAAATGGCAAGGCTTTGGTAAGCGGTGATAGTGATGGTTTAATAAAAACTATATTTGATGCTAAAACCGGTGAGTTGCTCGGTGCTCATATGATAGGTTCGGAAGTTACGGAATTAATACAAGGGTATGTTGTTTCAAAAAATTTAGAAGGAACGGAGCTGGATTTAATTAATACTATCTTCCCACATCCGACTTTATCGGAAATGATGCACGAGTCGGTGTTAGCTGCTTATGATAGGGCGGTACATATTTAAATTATAATTAAAAAAATGAACAAAGATAGTTTAATTGAGAATTATGCCGTAGCGTTATTTAATAATGCTATGGTTGATAATATACAAGATAAGATCTTTGAAGAAATTACCTTAGTGAATCGTATTATTGAGGATAATTTTGATATTAAAGAGTTTTTATCTTCTCCTATAGTAAATAAGAATAATAAAATTAATGTGGTCAATTCGTTAGTAAAAAATATTAAATTTAACAAAATAGTGAATAATTTTTTATTATTGTTGATAAAAAATTCCCGTACTACTATCTTATCAAATATAGTAAAAGCTTATAATAAATTATTATATGAAAGTAGAAATATAAAGATAGTTCAGGTCATTTCTGCAAATGAGTTACAACCTAAAGAACAGGAATGGATAAAATCAAAGATTGAGAAAGAATTAGACCGAAAAATAGAAGCAGTGTTTAATATAGATCATACTATTATTGGTGGTATTGTAATTAAATATGACAGTATGTTGCAAGATTACTCAATAAAAGGTAGTTTAGAAAAAATAGCTAAGACTTTAAAGAATACTAAGGTTGCTGCGTAGGTTGTATAGTATTGTCATCCAGTGGCTTGTCCACGGGATCTCAGGATACAACCTGTGGTGCAAGATCCCGTGGTCAAGCCACTGGATGACAATGGAAAGTACCGGATTCCCGCCTATGCGGGAATGACATACAAGCATATTAAGAGACGTAAACCACATGAAATTAAAGCCTATTGAAGTAGCTGAAATATTACAAAAGGAAATAGCTAATATTAATTGCTTAAGTGAACTTGAGGAAGTAGGGCAGGTAATAACCGTCGGTGACGGTATTGCTAAAATTTACGGTCTTGCTAATGTAAAATCCGGTGAAGTAGTAGAATTTAAATCAGGTGTTAAAGGGCTTGTTTTAAATTTGGAAAATGATAGTGTCGGTGCTGTAATTATGGGAGACGATAATGAAGTACAGCAAGGTGATCTTGTCAAAAGAACTAAAGAAGTTTTAGAAGTACCTATAGGGAAAGCTTTACTTGGTCGTGTTGTTGATGCTCTTGGTAACCCTATTGATGGCAAAGGCGATATTGCAAGTAAAGAGTACAGACATATCGAGATGAAAGCTCCGGGGATAATAGAAAGAACAAGCGTTAGCGAACCCGTGCAAACCGGAATAAAGGCTATAGATTCGTTAATTCCAATAGGAAGAGGGCAAAGAGAGTTAATAATCGGTGATAGGCAAACCGGAAAAACTGCGATAGCCATTGATACTATTATCAATCAAAAACAAGCTCACTCACTTACTAATGAAAGTGATAAAATTTATTGTATTTATGTAGCTATTGGGCAGAAAAGATCAAGTGTTGCACAGATAGTAAAAAAACTAGAAGATGCCGGAGCAATGGACTATACAATCGTTGTTTCGGCTACTGCATCAGAAGCTGCGTCTCTTCAATTCATTGCCCCTTATTCTGCCTGTAGCATGGGTGAATATTTTCGTGATAACGGCATGCATGCACTTATTATTTATGATGATTTAAGTAAGCATGCCGTAGCATATAGACAAATCTCATTACTGCTTAGAAGACCTCCCGGGCGTGAAGCTTATCCGGGCGACGTATTTTACTTGCATTCAAGATTGCTTGAACGAGCCGCTAAAATGTCAGAGGAAAAAGGTAGCGGTTCACTTACGGCACTTCCTATAATCGAGACGCAAGCAGGTGACGTATCCGCATATATCCCGACAAATGTTATTTCAATTACCGACGGACAAATCTTTTTAGAAAGCGAGCTATTTTATAAAGGCGTAAGGCCGGCTGTTAATGTCGGTATTTCAGTAAGCCGCGTTGGTTCTGCAGCACAAATAAAAGCTATGAAGCAAGTGGCAGGTTCGGTAAAGTTAGAACTTGCTCAATTTAGAGAGCTTGAGTCTTTCTCGCAATTTGGATCAGATTTAGATCCTGCAACTAAAGCACAAATCGATCACGGTAAAAGATTAGTTGAGATATTAAAACAAGCACAATATCATCCTTTTCCGGTAGAAGAACAAATAGTAAGTATTTACGTCGGAACTAAGAAATATTTAAATGATGTACCGCTTCAGAAAGTAAAAGAATTTGAAGATAAAATGCTGACGGAAATAAGGTTAAATAAAAAAGATATTTTGGAAGCAATAAAAACCGAGCAGCGTATAACTGAAGAAACCGAGCAGAAATTAAAAGCATTTTTAGAAAATTTTGTTAAGGATTTTATTAAACACAATTAAAGTGTATGTCAAATTTAAAGCAGCTAAGAACTAGAATTAAAAGCGTCAAATCTACGCAAAAAATTACTAAAGCAATGCAACTAGTATCAGCTTCTAAAATGGCAAAAATAAAAAATCAAATAGCCAATTCAAATTTTTATATTGAGGCTATTACTAAAATGATGTCTGATATATTATCGATTGATATGTATGAGTTATCTATAGAGGAGCAGAAATTTTTTAATACCGTGCCGAATAAAGCAAATTTATTGATAGTTATGACGTCGCAGCGCGGTTTATGCGGAACATTTAATTACAGCATAATTAAGCAAGTTAAGCTTGATATTAAAGATTTAGAAAATAAAGGAGAACAAATAAAACTTATCGTTATCGGGAAAAAAGGATACGAAGCACTAAAAAAGCAATATGCTAATTATATTGATAGTTATTTTGAGTTACCCAAAATGCATGAGGAAAATCTTATGCTACAAGTAAAACAAAAAATTATGTCGGCGGTAGAAAATTTGGAAGTTAGTAATTGTGTTATATATTTTAACAAATTTAAAAACGCAATGACTCAAATTATGACTAAGCAGCAGATTTTACCGATAGAAAAATATCAAGATGATCCTATAGTAGATAATGCTATAGTCAATTCAGTTGGGCTTGAATACAAGGAGCGAGGAGGAGCGAAGCCTATAACTAATAGGAGAGTGACGAGCGACGATGTAGGCGAGTCCAAATCAATTGACTATAATTATGAGTATGAAGGAGAGAATCTAATTTCTAATTTAATTAATTTATATGTGAATTCCCAAATAAATTATGCTTTACTACAAAATAGAGCTAGTGAAGAGGGAGCAAGAATGACTGCCATGGAAAATGCAACAAATAACGCTAATGATTTAATAAGTAAGTTAGTGTTAAAACTGAATAGATCAAGACAAGCTATTATTACTACCGAGTTAATAGAGATTATAGCCGGCTCTGAAGCGGTTTAGATATACTCGTTTAATTTAAAAATATTGGCGTCGTTGTTTCATATTTTTTGATCCTCGCGTACTAGTGTACGCTGCGGTCAAAAAATATGAAACGCCTTGCTCTTTTCCAAATTAAACTTCGTCTATCTGCTCTTCATTTTATTTGGAGTTTACTTTTTAACAAAAGAAAAAATAATGACAAAAAATATTGGAAAAATTACTCAGATTATTTCAGCGGTGGTGGATGTAAAATTTACAAATAACGGTAAATTACCGGCGATTTTAAATGCCCTTGAGTGCTATAACGATAATCAAAGAATAGTATTGGAAGTGGCACAACATATTGGTGGTGATACGGTGCGTTGTATTGCTATGGATTCTACTGAAGGGCTTATAAGAGGCATAGAAGTAGTAGATACGGGCAGTCCTATTCGTATTCCCGTAGGTATTGAGACGCTCGGGCGTATTATGAATGTTGTAGGTGAGCCAATTGATGGTAGGGGAGAAATTAAAAGCTCAAATATTTCTTCTATATATAAAGCTGCTCCTGATTTTACCAATCAATCGACCGAGCGTAGTATATTAGTAACCGGTATTAAAGTAGTCGATCTACTTGCTCCTTATACTAAAGGCGGTAAGATAGGATTATTCGGCGGTGCGGGAGTCGGTAAAACCGTGTTAATTATGGAGCTTATTAATAATGTAGCTAAGGCTCACGGTGGTTATACCGTATTTGCAGGAGTCGGCGAGAGAACTAGAGAGGGTAATGACCTCTACCATGAAATGATTGATTCCGGTGTTATTAATCTTGAAGAACCTGAAAAGTCAAAAGTAGCTTTAGTTTATGGTCAAATGAACGAGCCGCCAGGAGCAAGAGCAAGAGTTGCATTAAGCGGTCTGACTATTGCAGAAAGCTTTAGAGATATGAATGAGGGACAAGATGTTTTATTCTTTGTGGATAATATTTTCCGTTTTACTCAAGCAGGTTCTGAAGTATCGGCACTGCTTGGTAGAATTCCGTCAGCAGTAGGATATCAGCCTACTCTTGCTACTGATATGGGAGAACTACAGGAGCGTATCACCTCTACTAAAAACGGCTCAATAACTTCTGTGCAGGCTATATATGTACCGGCGGATGATTTAACCGATCCTGCTCCTGCTACTTCTTTCGCACATTTAGATGCTACAACAGTACTTAGCCGTCAGATAGCTGAGCTTGGGATTTATCCGGCAGTTGATCCGTTAGATAGCAATTCTCAAGTACTTGATCCGATGATTGTCGGGGAAGAACATTATAGCGTAGCAAGACAAGTCCAGCAGGTTTTACAAACTTATAAATCGCTGCAGGATATTATTGCTATTTTAGGTATGGATGAGTTATCTGAAGAGGATAAATTAACAGTGTCACGTGCTAGAAAAATACAACGTTTCTTATCGCAGCCTTTTCATGTAGCCGAAGTATTTACAGGTAGCAAAGGTAAATTTGTTAATCTAGCCGATACTATATCAGGTTTTAAAGGGCTTGTAGAAGGTAAATATGATGATTTACCGGAAGCTGCTTTTTATATGGTTGGGACTATGGACGAGGCTATTGAGAAAGCAAAGACGTTGAAGATGTAGGTTGTCATACCGCGACTTGATCGCGGTATCTCAGGATGCAATTTATAATATTAAAATTTTTATGGATACCGCGATCAAGTCGCGGTATGACAGCCCATGAACGAAACAATTACCGTTAAAATAATTACACCTTTAAGTATTGCATTTGAAAAGCAAGCTAAAATGGTAACAATGCCGGGTGAGGAAGGTATGTTTGGGGTGCTACCAAATCACGCTCCGATGATTGTTAGTTTAAAAGCCGGTTTAGTGCAGGTTTATATAGATGATATGCACAAACCACAAATTACTTATCTTGTTTCTAAAGGTATAACTGAAGTAACGGCAAATTATATTAATATAGCCACGGAAACTGCTATTAATATTACAAACTTAAGTGAAGCAGAAATAGCAACTAAGCTTCTCGAACTTCAAACAAATTAGCATTAAATTGTTTGAAAAATCTACGTTTTAGGGTAAGGTTAAGTACAAGGTTTAAGATGTCATACCGCGACTTGATCGCGGTATCTCAGGACACAGTCTGTGATACAAGATCCCGTGGTCAAGCCACGGGACACGGGATGACAATAGGAAAACCAGTCCACGTAATCAAGTGAGAAACAAATGTCAAAAGTGCATAATTCAGAATATATAAAAGAGTTATCAGTCGATAATATTTCATACAAAATTTACGACATAAATAAAGCGGCAAGCGATATCGATCTTCCCTTAAAAAAATTGCCATATAGTTTAAGAGTATTGTTCGAGAATGTATTACGTTCCAATGGTTTAAAGCAAAATTTACTTGTATTTAAAGAATGGCTGAAAACTAAAAAATCTGATGCTGAAATAGATTTTATGCCGGCAAGAGTTTTGATGCAGGATTTTACCGGTGTGCCTGCTATTGTAGATTTGGCGGCTATGCGTGATGCGATGAAGAAAATAGAAGGCGATCCGTTAAAAATTAATCCGCTTATTCCTGTTGATTTGGTAATAGACCATTCTGTAAGCGTTGATTCTTATGCAGCTAAGGATTCATTCGATAAAAATGTTCAAATTGAAATGAGACGCAATATTGAGCGTTATCAGTTTCTTAAATGGGGGCAGCAAGCATTTAATAATTTTAAAGTAGTCCCGCCCGGTACGGGTATTTGCCATCAGGTAAATTTAGAATATTTAGCAAAAGTCGTGTGGCATAATGATGGTATAGCTTATCCTGATAGTTTAGTTGGAACAGATAGCCATACAACTATGGTAAACGGGTTATCGGTACTTGGTTGGGGAGTCGGCGGAATAGAGGCGGAAGCTGCAATGCTTGGACAGCCGCTTACTATGATTCTACCGGAAGTAATTGGGGTAAAACTAACAGGAAAATTAACAGGCATAGCTACCGCAACTGATTTAGTTCTGACCGTTACCGAGATGTTACGAAAAAAGAAAGTAGTAGGTAAATTTGTTGAGTTTTTCGGTGAGGGGCTAAGAAATCTAACGATTGCCGATCGTGCTACTATTTCTAATATGTCGCCTGAATACGGTGCTACTTGTGGCTTTTTTCCAGTTGATCAAGAAACTATAAAATATCTAGAGCTAACAGGAAGAGAAAAAACGCAAATCAAATTAGTGGAAGAGTATGCTAAAATACAAAATCTTTGGTATGATTTTGAACATGCGGCAGAGTATACTGAGGTTTTAGATCTAGATTTATCGAAAGTACAAAGTTCTTTAGCTGGTCCAAGACGTCCGCAAGATAGGGTGAATTTAAACGATGTAGCAAATAATTTTAAACAAGAATTACCAAATTTTGCTATAGAAAATAAAGATATTGATAAAAAATATGTTGTAGCAAATCAGAATTACGAAATCGGTAATGGTGATGTAGTAATTGCAGCGATTACCAGCTGTACTAATACTTCTAATCCTACTGTCATGATAGGTGCAGCACTTCTTGCCAAAAAAGCAATAGAACACGGATTAATGGTAAAGCCTTGGGTTAAAACTTCTCTTGCTCCTGGCTCAAAAGTTGTAACGGAATATTTGAAGCTTAGCGGTCTTGATAAATATTTAGATGAGTTAGGGTTTAATCTAGTAGGTTATGGTTGTACTACTTGTATCGGTAATTCTGGTCCTTTAAATCCGGAAATAGAGGAAACTATTAATAAAAATGGGTTAGTTGTTGCTTCTGTTTTATCGGGCAATAGGAATTTTGAAGGGCGAATTAATCCGCTTACTAAAGCAAGTTATCTTGGCTCGCCTATTTTAGTCGTAGCATATGCACTTAGCGGCACTCTTAATATAGATTTAAATAACCAACCAATAGAGAAAAATATTTATTTAAAAGATATTTGGCCAAGCAAAGAAGAGATAGATAACGTTATTGCAAATTCAATTAATTCCTCTATGTTTATAGAAAAATATTCCGATATATTTAGCGGAACAAAAGAGTGGCAAAGTCTAGAGGTTATTACTAGTTCTACTTATAACTGGAATAAAAATAGTACCTATATTAATAATCCGCCTTATTTTGAAAATATGGACAGCGAGAATAATATAAAAGATATAAAATCTGCAAGAATTCTAGCAATTTTCGGTGATTCTATTACTACAGATCATATTTCGCCGGCAGGAAGTATTAGTAAAACTAGCCCTGCTGCTAAATATTTAACGGACCATCATATAGAGCCTTTTGATTTTAACTCTTACGGATCACGTAGAGGTAATCATGAAGTGATGATGCGTGGGACATTTGCTAATATCCGTATAAAAAACGAGATGTGTAAAGGTGTAGAAGGTGGCGTTACCGTAAACCAGTTAAGCGGTATACAGCAAACTATTTACGATGCAGCTATGGATTATAAAGCTAATGATGTACCGGTAGTGATTTTTGCCGGTAAAGAATACGGTAGCGGTTCATCAAGAGACTGGGCAGCAAAAGGTCCACAGTTGCTTGGCTTAAAGGCAGTAATTGCCGAGAGTTTTGAGCGAATACACCGCTCTAATTTAGTAGGTATGGGAGTGATGCCTCTGACTTTTACAAAAAATATGTCTAGGTTAGATTTAAAGCTAGATGGATCAGAGTTTATTGATATAATAGGCTTAAATGAACAAATAAAGCCTTATAATCCTGTTAAATGCGTGATAACAAAACAAAACGGTGAAACAAGGACAATCGATTTAATATTGCAAATATTTACGGATAATGAGATAAATTATATAAAGCACGGCAGTATTATGCATTTTGTGGTAGAGAGTTTGAAGGGATAGTGTGTGCATTCAATGTCATCCCGTGGCTTGACCACGGGATCCATAAAAACATAAAAAAAAGACTGGATCCCGTGGTCAAGCCACGGGATGACATCAGGAGGTAAAAATATGGATAAACATCTTAAAGAATATACCGAGAGCGGTAAGAAAAACTTAATTGTAGTATATATACTATATCTATGCGGGGTAGTAGCTCCAATATTACCGTTAATCGGGGTATTTTTTGCATATATTAACAAAGATAAAGGTAATAATTTTGCTACCAGTCATTATATATTTTTATTTCGTACTTTTTGTCTTGGAGTTCTTGGGTGGATTGTATGTTTCATATTTACGTTTATCATTATTGGAGTGGTACTATACTTTGCACTCGCTATTTGGTATATACTTCGTGTTGCCATAGGTTTTAAATATATGATAGAAGATGGGGCATACCCAAATCCTATGACTTATTGGATTAAATAGAAATGATAAAACTTACGATAGATGGTCAAGAAGTAGAAGTATCGGATGGTGCTACAGTTTATCAAGCCTGCACACAAGCAGGCAAAGAAATACCTCATTTTTGTTATCATGAGCGTCTAAAAATTGCTGGTAATTGCCGTATGTGCTTGGTTGAAATGGAAAAATCGCCAAAGCCCATAGCTTCTTGTGCAATGCCTGCTGGCAATGGTATGGTTATTCATACCGATACACCTATGGTAAAAAAAGCACGTGAAGGGGTGATGGAGTTTTTGCTTATTAACCATCCTCTAGACTGCCCTATTTGTGACCAAGGTGGGGAGTGTGATTTACAGGATCAGGCTTTTAGATACGGCAGCGGTACTAATAGATTCCATGAAAATAAGAGATCTATTAAAGATAAATATATGGGTCCGCTGATTAAAACAGCGATGACTAGATGTATACAATGCACAAGATGTATTAGATTTGCCAACGATATAGCAGGAATAGAAGAAATGGGAGCTATCCATCGAGGCGAGCATATGGAGATAACTTCTTATTTAGAGCAAACGCTCGATTCCGAAATTTCCGGTAATATGATCGATATTTGTCCTGTCGGTGCTTTAAATTCCAAGCCTTATGCCTTTAAAGCTCGTAAATGGGAACTAAAACATACCGCTAGCATTGGCGTGCATGATGCTGAGGGCTCTAATATTCGTATTGATAGCAGAGGTGATGAGGTAATGAGAATATTACCTCGTGTTAATGAAGAAATAAATGAAGAATGGCTTTCGGATAAAAATCGCTTTAGTTATGACGGTTTGAAATATCAGCGTCTAGATTGCCCTTATGTTAGAAAAAACGGTAAGTTAGTAGAAGCTAGCTGGAGCGAAGCTTTAAAGACGATAGCTGATAAAATTAAATCTGTTAACCCTAAACAAATTGCCGCTATTGCCGGCTCTCTTGCTTCTGTCGAAGCAATGTTTGTGCTAAAAATATTACTGCAAAAACTTGGCTGTAATAATTATAGTGTTAATCAGTTTAACTATAAAATAGATACAAGCGAGAGAGGAAACTACTTATTTAATACAACGATAGCAGGCATAGAAAAAGCTGATTTATGTTTATTAATCGGAGTGAATCCAAGACAAATAGCGCCGTTATTAAATAGCCAATTAGGGCAAAGAGTGCGTACTGATTTATTAAAAGTTGCAAGAATAGGTGAGGGGCATAACCAAACCTATAAAATTCATGATTTAGGAAGTGATATTAAGATTATTGAGGAGCTAGCTATTGGTAGTCACGAGTTTACGAAAGCCTTAAAAGCAGCAAAATATCCGATGATTATAGTAGGTGACGGTGTATATGCAAGAGATGACGGATATGCTATATTGTCGCTTATTCATAAGATAGTAGCTGAATATAATATTATGCGTGATGATTGGAAAGGTTTTAATATTCTACATAATCACGCTTCTATAGTTGGCGGTCTTGATATTGGTTTTAATAATTCTATTCAGCTCGAAGAGTTGGAACTTGTTTACCTGCTTGGAGCTGATGAAGTCCCGTTTAATAAGCTGAAATCGGCTTTTGTAGTATATCAAGGACATCACGGGGACGCAGGTGCTGCGAGTGCAGACGTAATTTTACCTTCGGCAGCTTATACCGAGCAGAGCGGAATTTATGTCAATTTAGAGGGGAGACCACAAATAGCAGAAAAAGCCGTAGCACCTGTGGGCGTAGCTAAGAAAGATATAGAAATTATTAAAGAGCTAGCAGGTTTCCTAAAAATAGATATCGGAATGGGTAATTTGCAAGAAATACGTACTAAGCTTGCTAAAGAATATAAGATATTTGCCAGTATTGATAAAATTACAGAGAATAAATTTGCTAAATTTAGCTCTAAAGATAAGTTATCAAAAGAAGTTATAACTGCAGAACCTATTAATTATTACATGACTGACGTAATTAGTAAAAATTCGGTAACTATGGCTAAGTGCGTAGAGGCTAAGGAAGAAAGAGAAAATATAGTGTCATACCGCGACTTGATCGCGGTATCTAGTAATTAAAATACTTAAAAATGAAAGAATATTATGTCTATATACTTTCAAATAAATGTGATGGCACTTTATACATTGGTGTTACTTCTGATATTATAAAGCGTGTTTGGCAGCATAAACAAAGAATAATAAAAGGATTTACTACAAAGTATAATTTAGATAAGTTAGTTTATTTTGAACAGTTTAATGATATTAATCTAGCAATTAGTCGTGAGAAACGCTTAAAAGAATATAAAAGAAAATGGAAATTAGATTTGGTTGAAACTAACAACCCTAATTGGCATGATTTATATGAAGATATTATAAAATAAAATAATTTTGCTTAGATCCCGCGATCAAGTCGCGGGATGACAATGAAATATGACAGAACTCTTTTTTGAATATATTTTTCCGTTAATTATCATCGCTCTAAAGGTAGTTGCAATCGCTATACCTTTAATATTATGCGTTGCCTATTTAACTTATGCAGAGCGTCGTGTAATCGGGCTTATGCAGCTCCGACGAGGACCTAACGTTGTTGGGCCATTTGGGCTTTTACAGCCTATTGCTGATGCGGTTAAGCTATTATTCAAAGAGCCGATCATTCCAACCAATTCCGATAAAATATTATTTGTGTTAGCACCGATGATAACTTTTATATTAAGTTTAATCGGCTGGGCAGTTATACCTTTTGCAAAGGGCGTAGTTCTTGCAGATATTAATGTCGGCGTTTTATATATTTTGGCTATATCTTCATTAAGCGTTTACGGCATTATTATTGCCGGCTGGGCTAGTAACTCAAAATATGCGTTCCTTGGTGCTATACGTTCATCTGCCCAAATGATTTCTTATGAAGTATCGATGGGACTCGTTATTATTACCGTGTTACTTACTACCGGTACTCTCAATTTAAGTGGAATCATTGAAGTGCAAAGAACTCTGCCTTGGTGGATTGATTTAATGCTACTACCTATGGGTGTTGTGTTTTTTATCTCGGTGCTTGCCGAAACAAATAGATTACCTTTTGATTTACCTGAAGCAGAATCGGAGCTAGTTGCCGGCTATAATGTTGAATATTCCTCTATGGGGTTTGCTTTATTTTTCCTAGGTGAGTATGCTAATATGATACTTGTTAGTGCAATGACGACTACTTTCTTTTTAGGAGGTTATTTACCGCCGTTTAATATATCATGGTTAGATTGTATTCCAGGGTTCTTTTGGTTTGTATTTAAGGTCGGATTCTTATTGTTCTGCTTTTTATGGATTAGAGCAACCTTGCCAAGATATCGTTATGATCAATTAATGCGACTTGGTTGGAAAGTATTTTTACCTCTAACTTTATTTTGGGTGGTATTAGTGTCAAGCGTGCTTTTCTACACTGACAACTTGCCAAGTGTTTAGAGCTGGAGAGTATCATTGCTCTCGATTGTCATCCCATGGCTTGACCACGGGATCCAGAAAAAATATACGAATTAAAAGCACGATAAATTATTTTAATAGATCCCGTGGTCAAGCCACGGGATGACAGATATTTTTTTAATATTATGATAAACTACTTAAAATCATTTTTTCTATATGAGATAGTAAGGGGGATGGCTTTGACTTTGAGATATTTTTTCAAAGCTAAAGTTACTATAAATTATCCTTATGAAAAAAGTCCTGTTAGTCCAAGGTTTAAGGGTGAGCATGCTCTGCGTCGCTATGAAAACGGTGAAGAACGTTGTATTGCTTGCAAGCTTTGTGAGGCGATTTGTCCCGCACAAGCAATAGTAATTGAAGCGGAAGAGAGAGAAGACAGCAGTAGACGTACCACGCGTTATGATATAGATATGACAAAATGCATTTATTGCGGGTTGTGTCAAGAAGCTTGCCCTGTTGATGCAATAGTTGAAGGTCCTAATTTCGAGTTTGCAAGTCTAACTCATACTGCACTTATTTACGATAAAGAAAAATTACTGCAAAACGGCGATAAATGGGAACAGGCACTAGCTAGCAAACTGCATAAAGATTATGAATATAGGTAATATACTCGTTTAATTTGAAAAATTGGCTACGTTATTTTTCATTTTTAATCCTTACGTAGGTTAACTACGTTGCGGTTAAAAATATCAAAACGCCTTGCTCTTTTCCAAATTAAACTTCGTCTATCTACTTTTCATTTATTAGGAGTATAATATGCTAAATAAGAATATACAAAAAGAAATTGTAGAAAGTGTTTATGGGGTAAAAGTTTATTGTACCTATAATTCTGAGCCGCCGACTAGTATTACTATAAATGTAATTAAATCACTTAACTCTGATGATCATTATTTATCTAGGTTTTGGAATAGTATAAAAAATATGTCTCAAGCTATAACTAATAGTCCATATACAGTAGAGTATAAGTACTTTATGACAATGCTCTCAATAATTTCTGATTTTAGGACGGCAGAAACGCCTAAGAACAACTTTTTGACTTACTCGTGGGACATTATTGCATATTGTAGATATTTAGATATGAATCCACCTAAAGCTATAGAAACTTTTCATAACAAATTTCCATCTTGTACAGAAATAAAAATTGAGCCACCTGTTTTTCTTACTTCTCTAGGTGAGTATAATCCTATAAATGATTTCGCTAAAAATGGTATAACCCTTTCAGGAGTGCTTAATTTTGCTTCTAATAATGAAGGATTGCCTGAGGTATAAAATGATTCAAAAATACCATATCATGAAATCTTGAACTTTGCATTCGAAATTTCATATTTTATGTATCAAGTTGTAATGTCTGTGCTGATTTTATAGAATTTTCTAGGTGAGAGGATAGAAGAACAATACCACCGCTATTAGCTTTCATAGCAATTAAATTATTTAGTAAATCCCTATTTTCTTTGCTTAAGTTAGTTTCGACTTCATCAAGTAGCCATAAATCTGATTGGCAAGCAACAAGCCTTGCTACGGCTACGATTTTCTGCATCCCGCTAGATAAACTATAGCATTTTTCATCTAATAAATTGTGTAATTTGAAGTAATGAAAGGCGGCTTGTAAGGTTTCAGCGGAATTATAAACTTCTGACCAAAATTTTAGATTCTCAAAAACAGTCATCTCGAGTTTTAGCCCCAAATTATGACCGATATAAGTACAATAAGGTTTAGCGATATTGTTAATACTACTATTTTTATAGTAAATATTACCGCTGCTTGGTTGCATAATTCCGGCTATCATCCGCAGTAGCGAGCTTTTACCGCAGCCGTTAGCTCCTTTGATATATGTAATAGCAGAAGGTAGGAGAGTAATATTTAGGTCAAACAAATTTCTTTGTTCAATGTTAAATGTTAATTGATGTAATGATAGCATTTTAATATAATGCCAGCAACACTAGATCATGTGTTGAATCATGTCCTGTTAGATCAGTTTCTGAAGGGATGTTTTTTGTATTTTGATCTATATTATTTATAGAATTATCTATTAAATTATTAGCAGAAGAGGGTAGAATCTTATTTGACTCCTCTTCTGTAAACAAAGTAGGAGGAAATTGGGGCAATATACTAAATTTAATTCTCATGATGTTCTTCTGGTGCAGCTCCAGCTCCAGTTAATTCTGTATTATCTTGTTGGTTATTATGACCAATCCCAAGTTGGTCTCGAGCATTTTTTGTAGCTTCTTTATGACCAGAAGCCTCAGGGTTCACAACATGGCTTATATCTATACCTGTTACTTTATTGGCTTCTTGACCTAGCTTTCTAGTCGCATTGTCTAATTCATGATTTACTTTTTTTGCTTCTTTTTCTATTCTTTTTTTCATATAGACCTCAATTTTAAGTTCTATAACTAGAGTAGCACTTATGTTTTTTGTATGCAATTAAAATTTTACTAGCAAATTCTCTACCGATAAACGGAATACATTTAGAATAGAACTCGGCATTAGACCAAAGTAAATAATCAATAATATTAAGGGGGCTATTGAGATTATTTCATACTTATATAAATCTCTGAAATGCATAATTTCTTTATTGGTAATTTCACCTAGCATAACCTCTTTGTATAGTTTCAGCATGTAAACTGCACCAAGGATTATACCAAGAGCTGCTATAAAGGTTGCTACTACATTCACCTTATAAATTCCAAGCAGGCTTAAAAATTCTCCAATGAATCCGCTAGTACCGGGTAGCCCGACAGAGCCGAGCATTGCAATCATAAAAAATGTGGCAAGTACAGGCATTTTACTTGCTACACCACCATATTTAGCTATTTCTTTTGTATGCAATCTTTCATATAAAGTACCGACTATTAAGAATAGACATGAAGAAATCACGCCGTGGCTAAGCATCTGAAATATTGCTCCGCTAACTCCAGCTTCAGTAAAGCTAAAAATACCTATCGTAACATATCCCATATGTGCAATAGATGAATATGCTATCATCTTCTTCATATCTTTTTGAGCAAGAGCAACGAGTGATGCATATATTATAGCAATAACGCTAAGGTAAATTACGTAAATTGCAAATTCTTGTGATACACTCGGAAATAGTGGTAGTAATACTCTTAAAAAGCCATAACCGCCGAGTTTTAGCAGAATACCGGCAAGTATAACCGAACCGCTAGTCGGAGCTTGTACGTGAGCATCAGGTAGCCAAGTATGAAACGGAATCATAGGGATTTTAACGGCAAAAGCAATAAAGATAGCCCACCATAAAATTTGCTGAGCAAATAATGAAATATTACCGGTAAGTTCAGCAATGTAAGTTAAATCAAAACTATGAATTTTGCTATAAATATAAATTAATGAAAGTAGGAAAAATACCGAGCCGAAAAAAGTATATAAGAAGAATTTAAGAGCTGCATATATTCTATTTTCGCCACCCCATACACCAATAATAATATACATCGGCACTAATATTGCTTCAAAAAAGAGATAAAACAATAGTAAATTTACCGAGGTAAATGCTCCTATGCAAAAAGATTCCATTAATAAAAAACAAACTAAATATTCTTTGATATATTTTTTAACGGTAAATAAGCTTCCGATTATGCAAATAAGAGTAAGAAAGGAAGTTAGAACCACGAAAAATATCGATATACCGTCAACACCTACATGAAATTCAAGCCCGATCTTATCAAGCCAAGCGTAGCGTTCAACAAATTGGTAAGCAGGATTTGAGGAGTCAAACTCTATTAAAATATAGACAGTTGAGATAAAAGTTAGAACGCTACTCAGCACCGCAACATACATTACATATATAGGTTTGTCTGCTTTTTTACTTTGACTAACAAACAGCAAAATATATAGCACGCTTATTAGCGGCAGAAAAATACTGATAGATATAATAGGTAATTGTAGCATGTTATTTTAAGATTTTATATGTTTATTTTGTCAAATATGTAACTTCTGTATCAATATTGAAGTTATTTTTCTGGATTCCCGCTTCCGCGGGCAGGCATTGTTGCGTGGATCAATCAACCGCTGTCATCCCGCGACTTGATCGCGGGATCCAGTTAAAAATACTAATGATTTTAGTATTTTTTATTGTTTTTTGGATACCGTGGTCAAGCCACGGTATGACACCGAGTGCTTTTTTATATCCACGCAACAATGCCTCCGCGGGCATGACATCAATGCACTACAGCCAGCAAAACAAAGAAGCTAATTACTACAACAATAAACGATACTATATACAAAGCATAATTAAAAACATATCCTGTTTGTGTTTTGCCGGTTAAAACGCTAAAGCAATTAACAACCCTTGAAAAACCGTTCGGTCCAAAACGATCGATTATTTTTTGGTCGCCAAGATAAAATAAAGAAGCTAAACAGTTAATAGGCTTAACAATTAAGTAATTATATAGTTCATCAAAGTAATATTTATTACGTACAGCGTCATTCAAAAGACTCCATACAAGCGAATTTTTTGAGACTCGTCTGTGCTCACGTATTAATATACGCTGCGCAGACTCGCTCTTAAATTCATCTTGTCTAGAGCCTTTTGAATTTAGCTGTAATATGTGATCAAAATTTTTGTCCTGTCTGATTTTATAAAAATAAATACCCGTAACAATCCCTATTATGCCAACCGCCATAGGTAGTAATTTTATATATAAAGGCGGATGACTGATTAGTAATTTATAAATATGTAAATTAAATAGGCTTTCATGGAAATAGCCGTTTGGTTTATCCATAGAGAGTAAATAATAACCAATCATACCGCTAAAAAAGCTCCCTGCTACCAGTAATATAAGGGGATTATTCATTACTTTAGCCGGTTCGTGAGCATGCTCAAAAACGTCTTTTTCTAGCTTAGTTTTGCCATGGAACACAAGCATAATAATTTTCATTGAATAAATAGCGGTAAGTATTGCTGCCACTATCCCAAAAATAAACATAAACGAACCGCTACTATAAGCCGCTTCTAAAATCGAGTCTTTAGAGTAAAACCCTGCAAGCGGATAAATACCTATCAATGCAAGTGAACCGATTAAGAAGTTTCCGTAAGTTATCGGCATCTTATTCCGCAAGTTCCCCATTTTAAAAATATCCTGCTCATGAACGGCATGTATTACGCTACCTGCCGATAAGAATAATAATGCTTTAAAAAACGCATGAGTTACTAAGTGAAATATTCCGCTATTATAGGCAGATACTCCGCAAGCCATGAACATATAACCAAGCTGGCTGCAAGTTGAGTAAGCAATAATCTTTTTGATATCGCTTTGCATAATAGCAATGCTCGCTGCAAAAAGACAAGTGACACCGCCGATAATTGTAATAAATTGTAGAACTATAGGGCTGTATTCAAACAAATATGAGCAGCGTGCCACTAAGAATACTCCGGCCGTTACCATGGTTGCTGCATGAATGAGTGCAGATACGGGAGTCGGTCCTTCCATCGCATCAGGAAGCCATATATGTAAACCGATCTGTGCAGATTTACCCATGCAACCGATAAATAATAATAAACAAATAATATCTAGAATAGAAAACTGTAATAATATTTTTGTATTAGATAATAACTCTGCGGATGAAAATACATCTTTATAGTTTGCCGAACCACAGTAAAAAATTATTGTTATTATGCCTAAAATAAAAGCAAAATCGCTAGCTCTATTTGTTATAAAAGCTTTAATTGCTGCTTTATTGGCTGATTCTTTTGAATACCAAAATCCGATTAGTAAATATGAGCAAACGCCGACGCCCTCCCAGCCGAAAAATAATTGTAAGAAATTATCTGCTGACACTAGCATTAACATAAAGAAAGTAAAAAGCGAAAGAAAAGACAAAAAGCGTATAATCCCCTTATCCTCCGCCATATAGCCAAGTGAATAGATATGCACAACGCTTGACACCCATGTTACGGCTATGAACATTATACTAGTGAGTTGATCTATATAAATCGACCAATTTACTTTAAAATTTCCAATCTCAATCCATGGTAATAATTTAATATGGATTATATGCCCGTCTAGACCGGTATGGCTAAATATTATTAGTGAGAATAAAGCAGATAGTGATAAAAAGCCGGTTGCAATTATTTGAGCTAATTTTTTATCTATTATCTTTACGAATAGCCCGTTTATTACGCTAGATGCAAGCGGTAACATGATGATCAGTATGGCAATATTTTGATACATCTTTACCCTTTCATTTGGTTAATATCAGTAATTTCAATTGAGCCTTTATTACGGAAATATATTAGTAATATCGCAAGCCCGATTGAAGTTTCGGCAGCTGCTACGGTTAAGATTATGATACTAAAAATTTGCCCCGATAATTCTTGCATATATATGGAAAATGCAACAAAATTTATGTTAACTGCAAGCAGCATTAACTCAATGGACATTAATATATTGATAATATTTTTGCGATGCATAAATAATCCAAACATTCCTATAGTAAAAACTAAGCTGCTTAAGATTAAATAATGATTAAGCGTTATGTATTCATTCATACTTAATGTCTCCAACGCCTTTATTTAAAAGAGGTTTTGTCATTAATACGGCATTTTTCTTATTGTGGCTTAATTGCTTTGATATATTTTGACGTTTTACTCCCTCACGCTTCTTTAGCGTTAACGTGATACATGCAACCATAGCTACGAATAAGATAAGCCCCGCCATTTGAAACGGTAGCATAAAGTCCGTATAAAGCACGTTACCTATTGCTTTAGTATTTGATATATTATTTGTTATGGCAAATGATATATCGGAACTGAAATTAATATTTTTAGTACCAAGTAAAATAATTATTACTAAATCGGTAAACATAATCAAAGCTATAAAAATACTTAAAGCTAGATTTTCTTTTAGTTGCATTATTGTCTTATTAAAATGCATATCTAGCATCATTATCACAAATAGAAATAATACCGCTACCGCTCCGACATAAATAACTATAAGCATCATAGCTAAAAATTCTGCTCCAAGCAAAATCATAAGCCCTGCACCATTGAGAAACGCAAAAATTAACCATAATACCGAATATATGGAATTTTTGCTTAAAACAACGCATAAGCTGCTGGTGGTTATTAATGTTGCAAATAAATAAAAAAATATGGGCATGAGTTATATAGTGTCATCCCGCGACTTGATCGCGGGATCCATTAAAAATTTTTTAGATCCCGCGATCAAGTCGCGGGATGACATTGAGCTACAACGCTTTGCTTAATCAAACCAACAAAGCGTTAGAAGAAAATTTTTCGATCATCGGAGTAAATAATACTTCTAGTTCTTTGCGTATTTCTTCTTTGTTTTCTACTTTTTGTCCTTCTTTACTTAAAGTTAATTCGCCTTTTTCTACATGCCCAAGTACAGCTTCAATAATTGCTTTTTTATCATGTTTACCGTCCATATATCTAAGTGCAAATTTCTCAAAGAAATTAACCCCAATTGGTTCATGTTTTAAATTTGTTACCCACATATAAGGTGTATGAGTTGCTTGATGTATAACAATTTTTGTTGTTTTAGGTTTATCAAGCTCAGGGTGATTCCGATGTTTTTGAGTCGTGATGCTAATGTAACCTTGTAGTACTAGCTTCATAGTATTATTTAAAAGCTCAGCTTTAATTTCGTTTAATTTAGTACCGTGTAGTTTTTTATTAGCTTCTGCAGTTATTTTCTCAAAACTTAAGGGGTTATTTAGGTTTTCGCTGAAAGTGTATAAAATAGCTTTCATATAAGGCGAACTAGTCGATAAATTAGAATCTTTATTTCCATTTAAGAAGAATTTTAAGGGTTCAGAAGCATTATTAAGATCTACTTCTTTCAGCGGTTTTTCAGGTACTATATTAAAGATCATGTTAAATTTCATTATATCATCATTATTAATATTTCTATTAATTTTTACATCGCTATGACATAACAAAGTGGTTCTAAAACGACGATTTGTAATAAAATCCATATATTGTTCGGTTCTAACTATATCGTTCACCGCTTTTAACTGCTCTACTACTTTCGGCGGCATATTACCAAGATACATAGTCGAAAGATTACAATCAGCTAAATATTGTAAATTATGCTTTCTTGCTTCATGCATAAATTCATGGAAATAGAATTGAGCGTTTTCTTCTTCTAAATGATCATGACGTAAATAATGATCGGTTTGCTTAGCAAGCAGCCCTGCTTCAGTTTTTAATACTTCTGCGTAAGGAGTTTTGGAATTCTCTAAGCTATCCTTAACAAATTCTAGTAACAATCTAGATTGAGCTATTCTATCCCGTACATTTATAAATGAGCTAGAATGATACATCATCATATCTCTAATAGTACGGACCATATTCCAGCCGGGTAGTGTATTATAACTAATATATGCTACTCCATTTGGACTAAGATTTTTATTACAAACTTCAAAAATTTTATCTCTAACGGTTTTTGGCACCCAAGAAATTACGCCATGGCAAATTATATAATCAAACTTACCGAAAGAATCGTCAATATCGGTTATCGAACAATGATGGAACTCTATATTTTTTAATCCTAGTTCTTTAACATTTTTATTTGCTTCGTCAATTTGTACCTTAGACAAATCAACCCCAACAAAATGAGCTTTTGGGTAAAGAACTGCGTGTGGTATTAAATTACCGCCTGCAGCACAACCAAGCTCTAATATTCTGCTATTTTCAACTTCAGGGGCATTTACACCGAAAAGAGTTGCAAGTGTACTTAAGTGATAAGGATTGGTAAGGGCATAAGGATAGCTTTCATATGGTACTTCATCATAAGTGTTATGATCTGAAATCGCACCGTTAACAACTGATTGTACGGAATGCGGTTTTTTTGCCGTTTTATCATGACCGTTAGGAGTAGAAGAAGAGTTAGTAGCTTTTGTGGACATATTTTTTCCTTATATAGTTGGATTATTCGTGTCATCCCGCGGGCTTGACCGCGGGATCTCAGGACACAGCCTGTAATACAAGATCCCGCGGTCCAAGCCGCGGGATGACATTGTAGCTTTCATATAAATATTTCACAGAATTATTAAAATGGCAATCTATAAGTAAATCCTATGCCAAATTCTCCAACAGCTATAGTTTTTTTGATAGGATTTGCCGGCACAAATTGCCCCGTTTTCATATCAAGCGTATCATAATTAATCCTTACTCTATACGCCGTTTGTAATTTTGCAGTTGCATCAATACTTAAATTTGAAGTTACATCTTGTGAAACCCCAAGACCTGCTTGCCAAGCAACACAATTTTTATGAGTTCTTCTTACTTTAAAATAATCGCTATTTCTCCACCTAGAAGAGGTAGGCTTAACTTTTACTTGTGCTATTCCGCCTCCAAGTATTACAAAAGGTGTGAAAGTTTTTATTTTTTCTAAATCATAAATAAGATTTAGCATATATATATTTGATAATACTTTAGTATTGCCCGGAGTAGGGGGAATAGCAAGACCATTATTTAAATTTTGCTGAGGTAATACGTAATGCAGACGATATTTAGGCTGATAAGTTGCTGAGAATTCAATAGCTATCTGCGGATATATTATATAGCCTATTTTCCCGCTATACATACTTGATTTTTTTAAAATTATTTCGGTATTTGAGTGTTTATGTCGGAATTTACTAACGACCGGCTCAACTATGCCGCCTTCTGCTCCTATATAAAATCCTGTTTCTTTTGCAAAAGTATTACTATTAAAAATGATGATAGTAATAAAAAATATTTTTAGTAATTTAGTCATTATAATTGTTTAAAAAATAAAAAAATATTATATACCCCCTTTATTAATGGTCAATCATATTTTTTCTAATTATGGAAACAATTATACCAAATAGTAATAAAGTAATAGTTACAGTGAGCGAAACATATGCCGGAATTGCTATATAATGATGAATAAATATTTTAAAGCCGATAAATATTAAAACTAAAGCCAAAGAGTATTTTATATAGCTAAAACGTTCTACAATCTCTGCTAAACAAAAGAATAAAGCTCTAAGCCCTAAAATAGCAAAAATATTTGAAGTGTAGATTATAAAAATATCGTTAGTGATTGCAAATATTGCCGGTATGCTATCTATAGCAAAGACTAAATCTATTGCTTCTATCAGGACTAAAGATATAAAAAGGGGAGTAAAATATAGTTTGTTATTACGTTTAACAAAAAACTTATCTCCTTCAAGATTAGGAGTAATATTTAGATTTTTTATGAGTACCTTATAAACATAAGAGTTTTTTATATCAAAGGCTTTATGTGATACATAAAAAGTTTTTATGCCGGTAGCAATAAGTATTACGGCAAAAATATATAATAACCAAGCAAATTTATTTATAAGAATAATACCGCCGTAAATCATTATAGCTCTGAATATTATTACGCCTATTATACCGAAAAATAAAACACGATGTTGATATTTCCCGGGAATTTTAAAAAATTGAAAAATAATAGAGATAACAAAAATATTATCAAGCGACATAGCTTTCTCAATGAGAAAACAAGTGTAATATTCACGAGCATGATCTGCTCCCGTATTATAGTAAACATAGATACCGAATAAACAAGCTATTATAAAATAGAAAAGACTAAAAAGTACGCTTTCTTTAAAGCTCATTACGGTATTTTTTTTTTGTACGATTCCTAAATCAAGAATTAGTAAAGCAAAAATTACTGTATAAAAAATAATCCAACTCATTTATTTATCTCTTCATTTTGTATTGCATGTGGAAATATAGCCCTCCGCCAAACATAACTCTTAGCTGGAATTTTATGGTATTTTCTCCTTGTTTTAAATAAGGTTTGATATCAATAGGATTGTTTGCATTAATAGGTTGGTTATTAACTTTAGCTTGTAATGCTTGTCCTTGGTCATTTCCATTGTTACAGTACCTTTTCTCATCTAGAGAATCAACGTTAGTAGGGAGGCTAAGTAGCTTTGTGCCATTGACATATATTAATGTGCAATCATCGTACCATAAATCTTCTACTCTAAAATACTCAATATCGTCCATTATTGCATCTAAAGTTACTTTGAATTCTACAGTATGCAATATTGTATTGTCCGGTTTATTTGTTGCATCTATAAATGCTCCATCCTTTGGAAATGCCATAATGCTCCCCTGTTGTACCGGTTTTTTGTTTAAGATATAGTCACCTATTTTAGTTACCGGATTATAAGGGGTCTCAGGTAATTGACTTGATGGAAAGTCGTTATGACCAACTTCTATCGGTAATCCTGTAGATTCTCTACAGCCGACATTTTGACCTAAAGGTTCGAACTCGACAACTTTTCTATCAAAATATGACAAGCAATAGCGTTCTAAAGGTTTACTAGGATCAATAACTATCCAATTCGTCGGACATGTTCCTTTTGCAAGTTCTCCTATATCGCTTTCAGGCCATTCTGCATTACCGTGGCTGTTACCGGAAGGAGCATTCTCTGTGCTAGGAATTTTAGCACAATTAGGTACTAATATAGGAGCACAAAGATTTAGCTCTTGCCAAGTTTTATCTCTTACATCTGAAACTTCAGTTTTATATGTCGGCTCAGGAGGATTGTTTTCATCTCCTTTTGTATATGTCACTGTATAATATTTTGAAGGATCATCTACTGGTACTAATAGTGGGCCTATGTTAGGGGCCGGCTCGATTCTATCTTTATAGTCCCTACTTAAAACGCATATTGGAGTATTAGGGTTATCATTATTGGTATAGCAGTTACTCGGAATATTATTTATATTGCAAGTATAAATAGTAATGCCTCTTCCTGGACCTGATACTGTTTCTTTTAGAGTGCAGCTACTTGTATCTCCGCATAATCCAAGGTTTGGATATTTAACATTATATGTATTTTTAAAATCTTTGCAATTTATAGTATCTTTGTTATTTAGTTTAGCAAGTACGCAATTTATCGAGTCATTATTGTAACCGGGAATAGGCGAACCATCAGGTAAGGTAGGAATCGGAAGAGGGTTACAATGTTGGAAATTTTTTGGCATCAAGCAGGCATGCGTTCCGCCTTGAATATATTTACCGTTTATATATTCTAAATATTTTAAATATAACGCATTTGGGTTTGGATTTCCCTGATTATCATAAGGTTTAGTATCTTTTTCATTCGGATCATTTTTATTTGTATATTTACCGTGAATGGTTAATTGATTTAGAGCGTTCTCTCCTGAAAACGGCATAGCAATATATTTATCTTCTGCTGGATCTTTTGCCGGATCTTTAGGTATAAATGCAACGGAAGAACTATAATTATAACCGGCAAGCATTACTATGCTTTCTGTGTCCGTGGGGTTGGTAGGTGGAGGTCCAGAGTATGATAACGGCGTTACAAGAGTACTTGTTTCATCTATAATATTGTTGCCGTCCCTTACCTGCACTGAAGCAATGAATTGCGGTTTATAATAAGCATCGTTGGAATTGCTATTAGTACAGGTAATTCCGGCATATTGTCTTGAACATTCATAAGCAGCTAGGCTGTAAGAGCGATTTACTCTTGGTACGCAATCTATTAAATTATCGGATTCAAATAAGCAAATATTATTAGGATTTTGCTTATCGTTTTCAGTATTACTAATAGAGACATAAAGATTTCTATCTTTACCGTTATTGTCTTTTAAGGTGACATCTGTCTTTATAGGCATTAAGCTACTTGCATCTTGTCCTTGTACCTCAAGAAATTTTACGCTTACATCCTTAAATTCGCCGATATTAACTCCCCATACTTTTTGGCAGGTAGTTGAATTAGAGCTTGGGCAGTCCGGTATATCTTCTATGTAATAATCGCTAGGTGTTTCTACATCTCCAATTTTCTGCGAATATACTATTCTAAATCCCTCATTACAACCATAAGCTGTAACACTACATGGCGTAGGGATATCTGTATTAATACATGGGGTGCTGCCTGAAGTGTTCTTACACGATTTAATTAAATCTTTAAAAGCCGTATTAGTATGAGTAATTTTTGCTGAAGAAAAATCTGTATTACGTGGTTCTACACAAGTTTTGAGGTCAGGGGGGGAGTCTGTGCAAAGCGGAACAAGATTGCTAAAGCTAACACGTATGGTATTATTAACAATATTGTTTCTAACATTAATATTAGACGGCACTACACAGGCTGGACTAGTAGAAGATTGGTCAAACTTGCCACTCGCATCTTTTATGCTACATACATTATTAGCACTAGCATTAATGCTAATATAATCTAAATTTGGACAATATGGCGGTGGAAAAGGTCCTAAAGGTAATTGTACACAACCAAAAGAATAGCTATCTACGGAACCGTTCAATGATCCAAGTGCTTCAATAACTTTTATTATTAAACTAGGAAAAAAATTAAAAATCTCTCCTATTGCATCAAGTATTGATCGAAGTACTTTTATAAATTCCGAATCTTGATCTATCATACCAAGAAGCTGCCCTAATAAACTTGGTAAACTTGTTCCTTTTACCGTTTCAACTAAAAATTTTAATACTTTTGCAATAGGGCTAAGTTTATCAGTTTGGTGGAGAGGTTGACGATTAGGATTCCAATCCATAGGATCAAGATGTGCACCGGAATCTGAAACAAGGTTAACAAGTCCAGGATCGCTATAAGCGCAAAGTTTAGGAGATTTTAAAGTAACTATTTTTCCATCTACACCTATTATCTTATTATCACTTTCCGTGTAACCGACTTTATTGAGATGTACTCCATCGGTATAACCAGGATCTGCAGGAGAAGCTGTAGCATTTATTCCGGGAGGCGGAGGCATATCCGGTACGGCAATTCTAGCACAAACTCTAGTTAGAGGTAGACCGTAGCCTGTAGGCCATAATACACATTCTCCATCCCAATTTAAAGTAGAGTTTTGATGCCAGCAAGCTGCGGCATTACAGCTTTGAACTCTAATACGAATTTTTGGAGTAAAGTAACTACTATCAGGGGCTTCTTCCGCACATCTATTGAGTAAAAAACCGATAAATGTACCTGGGTAATCAAATTTTAATAAACAAGTATCATTATCGCGACCGTCGCTTTTATTCCAAGGAGGACACAATGTGCCTGGTTTAAAAGGTCCTCTTGGCTTTGCATTGATACCTCCATCCTTATTCCAAGTTTCCGTTCTATCGTTTTGTCCACAATTACATGGATCGCTAAGACAATCGGCTATATCACCCCAAATAGATGCATATACATTAAATGAGAAAAATGAAAATAAGAAAAATAGTAAATATTTTTTTAACACTTTAATATGGTTCTTTTATGTTAGTTTTTTGCTGTCATCCCGTGGCTTGACCAGCGTTGTTGTATGGCTCAGTTGCCCACTGTCATCCTAGCTAACTTGATCGCGGGATGACAAATATTAGTCCGTATTTAACTCATTATATAAGTAATTAATCCAATTATCTGGAGGACCTTGGTATTGTTCAAGTATTTTTTTATAAATATCCATTTCCTCTTGTCTGCTTGATAAAATACGGACAATTCCTATTAAAGCGGCAATACTTAATTCAGAAGCTATAGATTCATTATCCTTACTAATTAAGAACATCCTTGCAGAAAGTATTAGCTGTGATAATTTTCGTATTTCTGGTTCGCTTAAACCTAAAATTTTGTCTAAATCCTCTATTTTAACATCAGACGGCAGAATAATTTTAGTATTAATTAAATCAAGCCAAGGTTTTATAGTATATTTTGGATATGACTTAAGATAAATAAAATTGAAATTACTGACGAGAATACCATTATTTTGAGATAAATTATTAAAAATTAAATTTATATTATCGTAATAAACTTCAGGTTTGTAAAGTTTATCAAAATTATCGACAGCAAATATTTTAGGTTTTGTGCCAACTAGGCTTAAATGATAAGTAAAAGCATAAATTACCGCTGCACTAATACTTTGATGCTTCTTTAAATTATTATTAAATTGTTCTAAAAATTTTCTCTCCGTCGGGTAAAATTGTTTAGAAAACGGCTCGTCAGAAAGTTTGTATAAATTAAACCCTATAACTTCCCCTTCTTGAATGTTAAGAGGCGGTCCGTCAAATAATCCGGAATATAATTGTCCCTCAGTAAAATCTTTTAATTTATCAAATATTTGTTTTCCCCCTTCCTCTTTAAAATCTTCTAATTTTAAAATATCGGAAAAAATACGTTTTTTTTTCTCAATTGATAAAATTTTATTTTTTAACTTCTCTAGAAAAGATATCTCTATTTCACTAAGAGGTGAAATATAATGACCGCTGATTAATTTTAAAAATTCTAGAATGAAGGCTTGTGATTTTTCTGTATCATCTACTAAAAAAGGATTGATAATTTGTTTATCCGGTTCTAACCATTTGCCTTCTATTGCTTCGATAAAAATTTTAGAATCATTATTATTAGAGATATAAATTATTGTTGGGTTATATTTAGTCGATTCTGATATTAGAAAGTTCAATAATACGGTTTTGCCGGTTTTTTCCGTACCAAAGATGCAAGTATTACCTTTATTTGTTTTATCATGAAAATTCATGAAATATGGAGTACCTTTTTCAGTTCGTAGTAAAGTTACAGCTTTGCCCCAAGGATTATATTGATTACCGAGTGTAGTATTATGAAGAGCGGTAAGAGAAGCAATATATTCTACGGATAATGGTGACATTCTACGGATAAAAGCGAAGTTAGCAGGTAATTGCGACCAAAATATTTGCTCAATATTAAGATCTTCTTTTACATGAATAATACCAAGTTTAAAAAGTTCGGTTGATGCTTTAGCTACGGCTGCATCTAGTTTATTTTCATCTTCTTCTATAACGGCAATTGAAATTTGCTGATTACAAAATTGAAAAGCTAAGTTAGCTGCATCAAGCTTATTAATCCCTTTGTGATTAAGTAAAGTTGAGTCGTTGGTAATTTTTAGAATATAATCTTGACCTTGCAATTTGGATATTACTTGTTTTTTGCTAACAAAGTAAAATATTTCAGTTATTATTAATTCAATCGGTAACTGTAAAAATTTATCAAGTGTATTAGAAGGAGTTTCTTGATATTCTTTTATAGATAGTAAAGAAGCGAATTTGTTATTTTTCTCATGATTCGTAACTACCATTTTATCGCCGTTAATTGTATAAGTACTTCTACCTAGTGCAGTGGATAAATCTATTATAGGTACCAAACAATCATTATTATTAAGGTTAGCTATTCGATTATATAAAAATAAAGGGTTAGAAAAAACATTATCATTTTCAAATATAATACCGAGTTTTTCAGCCCCGAATTCATTTAAATCGTTTAAAATATTATTAGTGATATTTTCTAGTTTTTGAAAAGCTGAATCTAAGTAGTTATTTTCAAAATCAGTAATTAATTTATTAGATAAAGAATTTATTAAAGAGTTAAAATTTTTGATATTAACTTTAGTGGAATCATGTACTATAGATACATATAAAGTATTAACGAATTTATCATTCCAATGATTTTTTCTTTGCCATAGTGCATGAATATTTGCCGGTAATAATTTTTTGTAAGGAGTTGGATCATCTAAATTTTGTTTTTCTCGTATTGTATGTAGCCAAAAAGCAAAATCATAATCAGTTATGTTCTTTTTTATAGAAGCTCTAACTATTTCACGTAAATTTTGTATGTTGTCGCTGATTTTATCTGAATTAATGCCGTGTATTTTGATAATTTGTAGTAATTTACCGTCTTTGGTAAGTAAAGTATGTTCATTATAATGACATGCGACAGGTATAAAATTAGGAGCATTATAATTATATATATCCTTGTCAAATTTTCGTAAATCACTAAACACAAATAACCTTAATTTAAATTGTAGTTTTGCATACTGTGTCATACCGTGGCTTGACCACGGTATCCAGCCAAAAAACTTACAATACTAATTTTCAGTACTATAAACTGGACCCCATGGTCAAGCCACGGGGTGACAATGGAAAAATCATCCTACGCAACAACACTTTCTACACGACGTAGCCAATTTTTCAAATTAAACGAGTATACTACAAAACTTTATCTTATTATTTATATTTAATAAACAATTATTCACTATATGTAGTGATTTTTTGTAATCCTCCCATGTAATTTATCAAGACATCAGGTACCGTTATTGAGCCGTCTTCATTTTGGTAATTTTCAAGTATTGCAACCATAGTTCTTCCGATAGGTAATCCTGAAGCGTTTAAAGTATGAACTAAGGTAGTTTCGTTACTGCCGAATTCTTTATATCTTGCTTTCATTCTGCGTGCTTGAAAATCTCCACAATTAGAACAGCTCGCAATTTCACGATATTGTTTCTGTCCTGGAAGCCATACTTCTATATCATAGGTTTTTTTTGCTGCAAACCCCATATCTCCAGTGCAAAGTAACATAACACGATAAGGTAGATTCAGTTTTTGTAAAATAGTCTCTGATGCATTAGTTATATATTCATGCTCATTTTTTGACTCTTCCGGAGTAGTAATAGATACAAGCTCTACTTTACCGAATTGATGTAATCTAATCATACCCCTAGTATCTCTACCGCTACTACCTGCTTCTGATCTAAAGCACGGGGTATAAGCAACGTAACGCAGTGGTAATTTTTCTCTCGGTATAATAGTATCGACAACCATGTTTACTAAAGATACTTCTGCGGTTGGAATTAATCTGTAACCGTTCGTTGTTGCAAAAGACTCTTCGGCAAATTTAGGTAGTTGTCCTGCATTATACATGGCATTATCTCGAACTAATACCGGAGGTGATATCTCAAAGAAATCAAACTCTTTAGTATGAACATCAATCATAAAGTTAATTAAAGCACGTTCTAGCTTTGCTAAATCGCCTTTTAACGTTACAAATCTAGCTCCTGAAATTTTAGCAGTTTGTTCAAAATCCATTAAATTTAATTTTGTGCCTAGCTCAAAATGCTGCTTATTTAAGGCGTTGAGGTTTACTTCTCCATGAGCACGAATTAATTTATTCATGCTTTCATCAATTCCGTAAGGTACTTCTTCGTCCGGAATATTAGGAAGCATATTTAATAGTTCATTTAATTCGTTATTATTATTTAGATCCTGCTCAAGTTCTTCCAGCTTCTCATTTATATGTTTGACATCGCTTTGTAACCCCTCAAACTCTTCGCCGCTTTTAGAGGCTATGTTACCTAAAATCTTTGATTTTACCTTGCGTGCATGCTGAAATTCTTGAATTAAACTCGTGATTTTCCTTTTCTCTCCGTCGAGCGTAGCAATTTTACTAGACATAGGTTCGATAAATCTTTGGCTAAGCTTTTCATCGAACAATTCTTGATTTTCTCTAATCCATTTGATATTTAACATTTAGTGTCCTCGATTTTTCTATAAAATTACATATCATTATTGAAGTTTCATATAATAAAAGTAGCGGTATTGCAAGAGCAAACTGGCTTAAAATGTCAGGAGGCGTTAATATTCCCGCAATAATAAAGTTAATTACCACAGCAATGCGTCTTTTTTGCTTAAGTGTTTGGACGTTAACTATTTTTAATATATTTAATATTACTATCACAACCGGCAGTTGAAAAGCAACTCCAAAAGCAATAATTAAATGAATAACTAAAGTTAGATACTCGCTAATTCTTGCTTCCAAAACTATCGGTACTATCATATCACGTTTTTCAAAGCTAAGAAAAAAATTCCAAGCTTTCGGCATCACAAAATAAAAAACAAAAATACTACCGCACCAAAATAAAATAGGTGACGTGAAAAGAATAAAAGCAATAATTTTTTTTTCATGGCGGTGTAATCCGGGACTGATAAATAAATAACACTCCAAAGCAATTATTGGTATAATAATAGTAAAAGCAGTAAAAGCTGCAAGTTTAATATAAGTAAAAAATGCCTCTGTAAGTCCCGTATAAATTATATTTCGTACCGTATCACCGCTTAGCTTAGCAAGCGGTTTTAATAAAAAACTATAAATATTGTCACTAAAATAATAGCAAATAGCAAATATAATTATAAAAGTAGTAAATATTCTAAGAAGCCTTATTTTTAATTCTAATAAATGTTCTTGAAAACTATATAATTTCATAATTATGCGATTAACTTATATATCAACATTATAAACCTTTTTTAATAATTGTCATATTTTTTTAATAATTAGGTAGTTAATTTCTTGTTATATATTCTAAAAAATATCGGTATAAACAACATACTAAGCAGAGTATTACCTAAAAAGAATACAGACCAAGTAAGATGTTTTGCACAGATACCGCCAAGGCTAGCTAGAAGAATACGGCTAAGAGAGCTAAAAGATGCAATAATGGAATATTGTGTGGCAACAAATTCACTATTGCAAAGGCTAGCAAAATAGATAGCGATAATAGTTCCTGCAAAACCGGAGCAGAAATTTTGCATCGTAACGGTTATTATAAATATTTGAATATCATGTCCTATAGTAGCAAGAACCATAAACATAAGAGGTGATAATAATTGAATAACTCCGCCAATTAAAACACTGCGAAATATGCCCATTTTTGCAGCTAAAACGCCGCCTAATGCTCCCCCGACGATCATGATTAGTAACCCGTAAGCTTTGTAAATAACAGCAATTTCATGAGTAGTAAAACTCAAATCTAGGAATAAAGGTGAACTCATGGCCATAGGTATAGAATCCGCAGCTTTATATAAAAAGACAAATAATATAATTAGCAGTAAATATTGCTGTTCATTTTTTAAGGATATAATACTTTTTTTAATGACCTCAAAATATTGTTGTAATCCTATTAAAGTATTAGTTGTATGACGTGCTTCTTTAGGCTTTGGTTCTTTGATACATAAAATTACTATAGGTCCAAGTATAGTAATAAATAGAGCAAATTTATATACCATATTCCAGCCAAAAACAATTGATGAATATAAAGCGCCGACACTGCCAAGTAACATACCTAAACGAAATCCTATGCTACTAAAAGTAAAAGCCATTGAAAGCTCTTCTTTTGACGTAGGTCTCTCGATTCTATACGCATCAAGTACAATATCTTGAGTAGCACTACAGAATGAAACAATAAATAAGATAATTGCAGTAATATATAAATTATTACAAGGGCTTATGTTTAAGAACCCCGTCATTGCTAAGATTAAAAATATTTGTGATACTAATGCCCAGCCACGTCTGTGACCGAATTTAGAACATAAAAAAGGTATAGAGTATTTATCTATAAAAGGCGACCATATGACTTTTAAGCAATATGGAAAAGCAGCTAATGATATTGAACCTATTATATCAGTGGTATATTTTGCTTCAGATAATTGGTATGGAACTGTGAAAAAAATTAAATTAAACGTAAGACCGGAAATTAAGCCTAAAAGTAAAATACCGATTAAATATAATTTTTTTTGCACAAAATCTAGTTATTTATATTTCATTTTTAGAGTGTAAGGGGCTACTTTGGAAAATATTTTGCCGACTACAGGTATTTTGGTTACAATAGTGCTGATTAAGAAAAAGGAGGGAATAACGTTTCCTTTAACTGTAATTAATTGCTGCTTGGTATCAATATTACCTTTCATAGTAAAATCAAAGAATGGTCCATGTGCTTCTGTATCGAAAATTGTAATGATATTTCCTCTATAATTAAATTTACCGGTCATATCTTCAAATAAAATATTTTTATTATTAGTTATTGAACTAAGAAAACCAGGCAACGAAACAAAGGAAACAATCCGTGTTAAAAAAGGAGTATCAACTACCGTAAAATGTTTTATAGAAAATTTGCCATCTAATATCGGCACTATTTCCCCTTTTTTTACTTCATATCTTTTTGTATTTAAGTTGATGTTAATCTGACCGTTTTGCATAGTGGTATACATTCCGAGTCCCTTAAGCAATGCTCCGGCATTATCGGATTCAATTAGCCATTGTTCAAAAGTTTCTTTAGCGGTAAGAGACATTTTAATTTTTTTATTACCGATATCGGCATTTAGAAAACCGGAGAAACACCGCACTTTATCACATTTAATTGCTAAATTAAGATTATCTAGCGTTATATTATTCTTTAAAAGTATTTTTGATATATTAGTTTTTAAATTAATATTACGTGTAGAATCACCCTCTTTTTCTAAAAACTGCATCATATTAGCATTTGATAAATCTAATCCGCTTCCATAAAGTTCCGTATTAAGATTATGGTTATCTATGATTATTTTTCCTTTTAAATCCGTACGATTATGTGTAATAGAGGCTAGATTAATATTATAAATATTTTTCTTAATTAAGGCATTACCGTTAATTTTTAGATTATCCTGCCCTGAAAGGTTAAATTCGATATTTCTATCGGAATTTTTATCATTTAATTTCGTATGTAAGAATAAATTGGCTTTTTTATATAATTTTTTATGAATAGATACTTTATCTATATAAAATTCTAAATTATCAAGATTAGAATTAACGGTAATAAAGCTCTCATTGTTATGCTGTTTTTTATACTCAAAATTTAGAATTGTGCTGCCTGAAATTAATTTAAATACACCGAATCTTTGATTATTTGCCGTAATATTGCTTTTTATTTTAATTAAACACTCATTATTTTTATCTGATATATCATGATTATAAGTAAAGCTACTTGCATAATTATTAATTTTACCTTTGCCGTTAATATCTAGTTTGTTATCTTTAAAGCTACCTTTTGCTTCGCCGTTTTGTAATAGGATGTTATTATCTAAACTATTAAAAGAAATATTTGTTAATGTCGATAACACATTATAATTATTAGGAATATTTGGGCTAATAGGAATTATTAACTCTATTATTGAATTTGCTGTTCCTTTTATTTTTTTTAGATCAATATTTTGAGCTTTAATATTTTGATATGCATCATTTGGGACAAAGTCAATTAAATCGTTAATTTCACCTTTAGCAGTAGCATTAAAAACAAATTGCGATTTATCCATTCCTTCCCATTTGAAATTTACGATACCGCCGGAGATAAAGCTTTTACCGCTATAAGCTTCGTTAATTAGAAATTTTACTTCCGGTCCTGAAATGATTATATTAGTATCAACCTTAGTTAAAGGCGGTAAATCGTTATGATATTTATATTCAAAATTTGAGATATGTAAATTTGCTTTTAAATTATCTTCCCCTAAAATATTTTTTTTAAAAAAGCTTTTATCTAATTTAACGCTTAATTCTCCGTTTTGGATGTAACCTTGTTTTATATGTTCTCGTAAATATGAGATTATAGGGTTATTCGGAATGATTTTTTCGACTGTTTGATAAATTATTAAAGGCATATTTGCAGCTGTCCCACTCGCCTCAATATTTTTATCGGTTATTATACCGTTTAGGGATAAAAAAGCTTTGTCTCCAAAGGTAAGTTTGCAGTTGATATTTTTTGGATTATCTTTAGAATAGGCGGTTTTATATGAACATAAAGCATTTCCTAGAGGTAAGCCTGCTCCTTGCTCATCGGTTAAAATATCGCTTTTTATTGAAGTTAATCGTATGTCGATTAGAACATCTTTTTTGATTATATTTAACGAATAATCACCGGTCATTGAAGTATCTATAATTTCTTCGTCGTTATTTGAAATTACCGAAAATTTATCAACATTAAAATTAGCTTCTATTAACGAATTAGAGAAGAAATTTTTGAAATTAAGAAAAAGATTAAAATTGTTAATTTCTCCCTTAGCATTATCTATAAGACCTAAGGAAATTTTATCTATGGATAACTGATTTTCTTTAAATTCTAAATTATGTAATACGGCGTTTATATCATTTTTACTTAAATAAAATTCAATTATTTTTTTCAAAGGTTCATTTAAATGTCCTTTGTTTGCACTATAAACAGTTAGAGTTATAGCGAGAAACAATGAAATAAGAATTATAAAAATAATAACAAAGGTTTTTTTAATAAAATTCATTTGAGCTTGTAAATCTATTGAAATATGATAAAAGCTTTATATACTCGATCAACTTAAAAAATTGACTAAGTCGTCCTATAAGTACTGCAATGCGAACTATATTAAGTATACGCTCCGCTTCTCGTATTGTGGACCGATTACTCTTTTGTTGATCTTGTTTATACTACTCTTCATTTACTTGAGGTATACACTTGTCATGTCAGTTGAATATAACGTATAATCTAAAAATTTAATATAAAAATCACAAAAAATTATGAATATTACATTTATCGGTAGTGGATATGTGGGATTAGTCTCAGGTATTATTATGAGCTATTTAGGTCATAATGTTACTTGCCTCGATAATAATGAGGTTAAAATATCCAAGCTAAATAAGCAAATATTACCGATTTATGAGCTGAGTCTTGATGAATATTTACAAAAAGTTCTGCTAGCCGGAAGATTAAAATTTACAAATATTTATAATAATGAACTTCAAAATACCGAGGCAATATTTATTACGGTCGGTACGCCTTCAAAAGAGTCGGGAGAAGCAGATTTAAAATATGTTTATGACTCTATTGATAAAGTTTCCGAGCATATAAATAAGGATTGTTTAATAGTCATCAAATCCACTGTTCCGCCGGGTAGTTGCAGTAATATTATAGCTTATTTAAAATCAAAAGGCTTTTCATTTAATGTTGCTTCCAATCCTGAGTTTTTAAGGGAAGGCAGTGCGGTAGAAGATTTTTTATATCCTGATCGTATAGTTGTCGGTGTAAATAATGAAAAATCAGAGGGAATATTACGAAAAATTTATGCACCTTTAATAGAGCAGGGAGCAAAGTTTGTGGTTACCGATTTAGTGACGAGCGAGCTTATTAAATATGCCTCAAATAGTTTTTTAGCTACTAAAATTGCTTTTATTAATGAAATGGCTGATTTATGCGAAAAAATCGGCGGTAATATTAAAGATTTATCTAAAGGTGTAGGGCTTGATCAAAGAATCGGTCAAAATTTTTTAAATGCAGGCCCCGGTTTTGGCGGTTCATGTTTTCCAAAAGATATTCTGGCATTAAACAGTCTTATCAAGAGTTATGATATCGATTGTAAAATTCTTGAAGCGGTGATTACAAGTAATAAAGAGCGTCCAAAAAGTATGGTAGATAAGATAAGTACTTTGTTAGACGGAGATTTAAAAGATAAACATATAGCAATTTTAGGCTTAACATATAAAGCAGGAACAGATGACATTAGAGCAAGCCCTGCCATCGAAATTATAAAGATTTTATTAGATAACGGAGGATATGTTAAAGCATTTGATCCTATTGGCCTCGAAAACGCCAAAAAGAATTTTGAAAATAAAAATTTGCTATATTTAGATTCAGCAGTTGAAGCCTGTAAACTTGCAGATGTCATAGTTATTGCAACTGAGTGGTTAGAGTTCAAAGAACTTAATTGGCAAGAAATTTATAATCTAGTAAAATCCCCGATAATCATTGATCTTAGAAATATACTAGATAGTGAAGCAATGAAAAAAATCGGCTTTAGATATTATGGTATTGGAAGTAAAATTTAGTCTTTGTAATTGTCATCCCGCGAGCTTGTAGTGGGATCCAGTCTTTTTAAATTTTTTTCTGGACCCCGTGGTCAAGCCACGGGGTGACACAGGTGCCATGAAGACAATAAACTTTAACATTAATTAAAAATGCAACCTGAATTTATCCATTTAAGAGCTCAAAGCTCCTATTCTTTTTTAGAAAGTGCATTAACTACCGAGAAAGTAGTAGAGCTTGCTTCATCACATAAAATGCCTGCTATTTGTTTGGCAGATAGAGGGAATTTATTTGGCTCATTAGAATTTGCGTTATATGCAGTAAAAAAAGGGCTGCAGCCTATACATGGGGTTATTCTCAACATACAATATGATATCAATATTTTTGCTCAAATTTTGCTTATAGCTAAAGATGAAGTCGGCTATAAAAATTTACTCAAACTATCAAGCCTTACTTTTACTAAAAATGATCGTAAAATATGCGATCATATTAATTTTGAAGATTTAGTAAAATATCAAGAAGGGTTAATAGCCTTATGCTGTTATACCGACGGTATTGTCGGAAAATGCTTGCTAGCTCGTAATGAAGAGCAAGCGATGCTGTTTGCACGTAAATTACAGGAAATTTTAGGGGAACGGTTTTATTTTGAAATTATGAGGCATGATCTACCAGAAGAGCAGTTTATTGAAGATAGTTATATTAGAATTGCTACCGAGCTTGCTATTCCGCTTGTTGCTACTAATAAAGTTTTGTTTAGCGAAAAAACCATGCATGATGCACATGATGTGTTGTTATGTATCTCAGCCGGTGTTACTAAAGAATATTCTGAGCGTAAAACAGTTAGCGAAAATTGTTATTTTAAATTACCGCATGAGATGATAGAGCTTTTTTCGGACTTACCCGCTGCTATCCAAAATACCGTGAATTTAAGAGAACGTTGTTATTTTGCCGCACATGCAAATCCGCCTATGCTGCCTAATTTTGCTACAAAAGATATTAGTGAAACGGATTTAATTAGAAAAGATGCAAAAGAAGGGTTGCTTGCAAGGCTCGCTACAAAGTTTAAATCTGAAAATACTTCGTTAGAGAATCAAGAAGAATTGAAAACCGAGTATTTTGTTCGTCTTAATTACGAGCTGGATATTATCTGTAATATGAATTTTGCCGGTTATTTTTTGATTGTATCCGATTTTATTAAATGGAGTAAACAAGAGGGAATTTTAGTTGGTCCTGGTAGAGGTTCGGGAGCAGGCTCGGTTGTTGCTTGGAGCTTGCTTATTACTGACCTTGATCCGATTAAATTCGGCTTGTTATTTGAAAGATTTTTGAATCCTGAACGTATTTCGATGCCTGATTTCGATATTGATTTTTGTCAAGAGAGGCGTGAGGAAGTAATTAATTATGTACGTTCTAAATACGGCAATAATAGAGTAGGGCAGATTATAACTTTTGGTAAGATGCAGGCAAAGGCTGTAATTAAGGATGTTGCTCGTGTACTTAGCTTACCTTATAAATTCGCTGATTATCTAACGGAGCTTGTGCCTTTTAGTGCAGTTAATCCCGTTACGCTTGAACAGGCAATGAGTGAAGTTCCGGAGCTTGCAAATGCCGCTAAAGGTAAAGGGCTGTATAATTTAGACGGTGAAGCAGAGTTAATTAAGCTAGTGCTTGATACTTCGTTAATTCTTGAGGGGCTACATAGGCATTCTTCAACTCATGCTGCAGGAATCGTAATAGCAGGAACTGATTTGGTTGATATAGTACCAGTATATAAAGACGCTAACTCCGATATGTTGGTAGTCGGTTATTCTATGAAATATTCCGAGATTGCCGGTTTAATTAAATTTGATTTTTTAGGACTACAAACTCTAACGGTTATTACCGATTGTAAGAAACTGCTTAAAGAGCAAGGGATAGAAGTAGATTTTAACAATATGACGTTTGATGATAATAAGACTTATCAAATGTTATGTAAAGGTAAGGGGGTTGGAGTTTTCCAGTTTGAAAGTGTCGGAATGAAAGATGCACTTAGACGTCTTAAACCTGATTCCATACATGATTTAATCGCTCTTGGTGCTTTATATCGTCCAGGTCCTATGGAAAATATCCCTACTTATATAGCTTGTAAGCATAAATTACAGCAACCTGATTATTTACATGAGCTATTAAAGCCGATCTTAGAAGAAACTTACGGAGTGGTGATATATCAAGAGCAGGTACAAAGAGTTGCTCAGGTTCTTGCCGGTTATACACTAGGTGCTGCTGATTTGCTTCGTAGAGCAATGGGTAAGAAGATAAAAAAGGAAATGGAGGAGCAGGAAGAAATTTTCGTTAAAGGGGCAATTGCTAATAATATTTCGGAATCTCAAGCTAAATCTATTTTTGCGACCGTGGCTAAATTTGCCGGATACGGTTTTAATAAGGCACACGCTGCGGCTTACGGCGTTATTTCATACCAAACGGCATATCTTAAAGCTAATTATCCGGCTGAATTTTTGGTTGCATGTTTAAATCTTGAATTAAATAATCACGATAAAATTAATTTATTTCTGCAAGAAGCAAAAGACAGTGGCATAAAGATTATCGCTCCTAATATTAATATTTCTAAAGGGTATTTTAGTGTAAAGCCTGTGTATGACAAAGAAGAAAGTACAATAGTTTTTGGGCTTGGTGCTATTAAAGGAGTTACGCCGAATTTTGGTAAGTTAGTAACGGAGGAGCAAGCAGCAAGAGGAGCGTTTAAATCAATTACCGATTTTATTGAAAGATTACCGCCAAAATCTATTAACAGTAAATTACTGGAAAATTTAATTAAATCCGGCTGTTTTGATGAGTTGCATGATAATCGATTGCAATTATTTTCAAGCATTCCAAAATTACTTTCTTATTCAACTTCATATCACGAAGAGCAGGATTCTAATCAATTTAGCTTAATTAAAGTTTCTAGTTTAAGTCCTAATATATTAATAGCAAGTGATTATGCCGATAAAAATACTTTAGCTTTTTATGAATTTGAAGCTATGGGTTTATTTATCTCTAATCATCCTCTTACGCAGTATCAAGAAATATTTAGCCGTTTAAATATTTTAAATACTGCAGATTTACATAATAACTTACCTGACGGTGCTAACCGAGTAAACCTTGCCGGTGTAATACAAAAAAAAGATTCTCGTATGTCGGCAAGAGGTAGGTTTGTGACGCTCGTGCTTTCCGATCCTGAGAATATCTTTGAACTTAGTATTTTTAGTGAGGAAGTTTTAAAAGATTATGTACATTTACTTGATGTTAAAAGTTTGGTAGTCGTTAATTGTGACATAGTTAAAGATGAGGGAGGAATAAAACTAACGGCAAAAAGCTTTTCGTCAATTGAAGATGCGATTAATAATAAACAATTTGAACTACAGCTTTACCCGCAAAATTGTGAAGAATTACGGCAGATAGTAACTTTGCTTGCAGCTCGCACTAATAATAATGAAAGTAATGCCAAAGCTACGATCTATTTACAAAGCGAAGAGGTAAAGAATTTTATAGCAAAAATTACATTACCGGAAAAATTCTTTCTCCAAGCACAAGATTTTGAGATTTTAAAAGAATATACTCGATGAACTTCAAAAATTGGCTGCGTCGTTAGTACTGTGGTACTCACGTATTAAGTATACGCTCCGTTCCTCGTCTTGTGAACCGATTACTCTTTTTGAAGTTGATCTTCGTATACCGCAATTCTTTGTATTATTTTCATAATTTAGAAATATTCTTTGGTGTTTTTTTACCGCTAAATACAGCATTATTGTTTTTATTATCGCTAAGCTCCATATATTTTGTTAGTCGATGTTTTTCTGCTATTAATTTTGCTTCTTTTTCTAAATTAATATTTTGCTCAAGATTTGGATCTTTAATTAATTCTTTAAAATAATTACTTATGGATTTTAATCCCAATTTTTCCGTTAATTTACTTAAATACTTATAAAATTTGTTTTTGATAGTTTGTTTTTTAGGCTCTGAGTTTTTATTGAATATATTATCGGTTTTAACTTCTTGTTTTTTATCTTCTGATACTCCCGTATTATTAGGTAGATTTTTATTAACTTCAGTTATTAGCTCATTTACTAAATTTTGTTTTTCTTCCTCAGGAACTATATATAAGTTAAGATTAGTAGGTTCTTGTTTTTCTACGTTTGGGAGCGGTATATTAATGTGCTCGTTTTTTGTTTCAATTATAGGTGAATCTATTAATTTATTCTCTCCAAAAATATCTAGAGTTTGCTGCGTAAATTCATCTACTAATTTTTGAGCTTTTATAGGTGTTATTTCTTCATTAAATTTATTTTCACTGTAATCTTTAATCACTTGAGTAATTTCTTCGGATGCTTTTGCTTCCGGTATAGTCATTTTGTATTTTTGTGCCATATCTTTTATGACATCATCCAATTTCTTATGTTCTTCCGATAGTTCTAGTGGTTTAGGGTTAGTGTTACTTTGTTTCATTTGCTGGAAAATATCTATAGCAGGGCGGTTTTCTATTTTCGCTTGTACTTGTGCTTTGATAAGTATATTTAAATCTTTATCATTTAAGCATTTTTCCGATAGCTCTTTAATGATTTGTTCTTTATTGGATCTATATAGATTCAAATTTTCTGAAAATGTCTTTTCAGAAGTGATACCGTGATCTTCAAAACAAGTCTTGATATGCTTTATGGTAGGATTTAAAAGATCTTCAGTAATAGGTAAATCATTATCTTTATAAGGAAATATAGTAGACAAGAGATCTACTACTCTGCCGTTACTATTTTTAAACTCGGCTTCTTTATAGGCGATTTTATTAAATAATCTTTCCTTTGTGCCTTGTGTATGCCCTTCTTTATAAAAAAAATCATCAAAATAATTAATAGCTGAAATAGTAGGAGTATCCTTTTGAGTTTGATCTTTTTTTACTAAACCTGTAGCTAGGAAATGTTTGGCATTAATTTTGGCAAATTCTGTTTGTGCTACCGGTTCGTACCTTAAAATACTATTTGAAATTGCTAGCTTATTTTCTCCAATTGATTTATCAGTAGATAAATTAAGTCCTTTATTTATTTCTTCTTGAAATGTATTTATAAATAAATCGGTTTTATTAGTTAAATGCTGATCTTTAACTTCAGGCTCTTTTATTAAAGTTATATTTAGTGTATTTGCTAGATGTTTTTGTTCTTTTTCTAGGTTTAATATTATTTGTGATACTTGATTTTGTGTAATGAAATCGTATATTTCACGAAATTCTGAATCCGGTACATTATCTCTTAAAGCTTCTCTTATTGACCTGCTACTACAATTTCCTAAAGTTTGTCCGGTAACTATTCTTTCTGTATTGGCTGTGGGGTTAATAAAATCTTCTAAATTCGCTTTTTTTATTTTATCGTTAAGGGAAGTAATATCATTTTTATTTTTACTAAATAATATAGAAAATACATTATTTTCTATTTCCCTAGATATTACATTTTTTATTCCTTTATCTGATTGCTCCTTAAATTCATATTTAATTGTACTAAATAATGGAGTATATCTTAATTCATTTTCTTTATATATTGGTAGTTGAGCTTTTGATTTTATATCTAATTTTAAATTATCTGAAACCGCTCCCCCTCCGGCATTATAAAAAGTACGGTAAATTTTTCCATCTTCTTTAGAATATTTTATTACATTTGCATGTAATCCTGTATTAGTAGGAGCATTAGTATATGATAAATATGATTCTCCTGTTTTTTGTAGTTTATCATATATTTCATCTGTGGTTTTTTCTAAAAAATTTTTTAACTGTTCTGCGGGTGGTAATTTAGTTGAGTTAGTTAAGTTACTTACTAAAACTGATTGCTTATAAATCTCATCTAAGCCACCCATAAAATGGTCTAATTTTTTATCTGTATTTTCGTCAGGATTTAAAGCTTTATAAGCTCCAAGTAAGGCTTTATAACCGCTAGCCGTTATAAAATGAGCTGAGCCTAATTGGTAATCTGCCGTGGATTTATCATAGGTGCGGGCATCGTCAAGCATTTCGCGGTACTGAGTTGCCTTCGCTTCATATTCATATTCCCGTATGTTATTTAAGGCCTGAGTGATATTTTCATAATACTCTTTCAGCTTATTTTGGTCATTCTCTTTTAAAGCAGTATTTATAAGTTCATTTTCATAATTTTCCAAGTTGCCAAACTTTATATCATTATATATATTCTCAGTCATATTTTTAACTAATTGGTTGAATAAATACTAAGATAGTCCTATACTAAAAAATAAATGTCAATAATTACTCTCTCAATATCTCTATTTTATCTAATTGCTCCCATGTAAAATTTTCGTCTTCACGGCCAAAATGACCGTAAGCAGCCGTTTTTTGATAGCATGGAGTACGAAGTTTAAGATGTTTAATAATTCTACCTGGACGCATATCAAAATGCTGTGTTATTAGCTTAGTAATTTGTTCGTTGCTTAATTTGCTAGTACCAAAAGTTTCAGCGTAAATAGATACGGGAGTAGCAACACCGATGGCGTAAGATATCTGTATTTCACATCGATCGGCTATTCCTGCTCCTACTATATTTTTAGCAATATAGCGTGCCATGTAAGCAGCCGATCTATCTATTTTGGTCGGATCTTTTCCTGAAAAACAACCTCCGCCGTGTCTTGCCATTCCTCCGTAGCTGTCCACGATAATTTTTCTACCGGTTAAACCGCAATCAGCAACAGGACCGCCTATAACAAACCTGCCTGTCGGATTAATTAGGTATTTAGTGTCTTTATGAAGCAAGTTGCTTGGTAAGGTAGGTTTAATAATTTCTTCCATTACTGCTTCAACAAGGTCTTTTTGCTGTATTTCCGGATGATGCTGAGTTGATAGCACTACCGCATCAATTAGGGCTGGCTTACTATTTTCATACCTCAATGTAACTTGTGACTTTGCATCAGGTCTAAGCCAAGATAATATATTTTTTTTGCGTAGATACGCTTGTCTTTTCATTAAGAGATGAGCGTAGTAAATAGGTGCGGGCATTAAGCTTTCTGTTTCAGTACAAGCATAGCCGAAAACCATTCCTTGATCTCCTGCTCCTATTTCATCCTCATTATTATTATCAACCCCCATAGCTATGTCGGGTGATTGTTTAATGATAGACGAAATTACGGCACAACAGCTACCATCAAATCCATAATTTGGATTATTATAGCCAATTTCTTGTATTTTACTCCGTACTATTTGCTCAATATCCACATAGGTACTAGTAGTAATTTCGCCGCCGACTAAAACTAGACCGGTTGTTACAAATGTTTCACAGGCAACCCGTCCGTTTGGATCATGCTTCAGAATTTCATCAAGTACCGTATCTGAAATTTGATCGGCAATTTTGTCTGGATGTCCTTCAGAAACTGATTCAGACGTGAATACAAAATTTTTCATACATTACTCTCTTTTTTAAATTGTGGTTTAGTATTATACGTAAGTGAATGAATCGGTATACGAAGTTCATCAAGTATACTCAATGAATCTCCATCCAGTTATTACCGGCTCTTACTTCGGTTATAATAGGGACCTCCATATTAGTAGAATTTTCCATGATTTTTTTGATAATCGGTACGATGATTTCTATTTCACCCTCCGGTGCTTCAAACAGTAATTCATCATGAATTTGCAGTACTAACCTTGTTTTAAGTTTACGTTTTTCTATTTCTTGATCTAGATTGATCATGGCAATTTTAATTATATCGGCATTAGTTCCTTGAATTGGAGCATTAATAGCCGCACGCTCTGCAAATTGTTTAAGCTTTTTATCATGAATTAAAGGTACAAAACATTTTCTGCCAAAGAAATTTGTGACATAGCCGTTGCTACTTGCAAAAGCTTTTGTTTGCTCCATATATTCTTGTACTCCTTTATATTCGGCAAAATATTTCTTGATATATTCGGATGCTTCGCCGTTACTAACATTTAATTGTTTAGCAAGCCCAAAAGCACTTATACCATAAATAATACCGAAATTTATGGCTTTTGCTTTACGTCTATGTTCGCTAGTTAGTTCATGTTTTTGCAAATTAAAGATCTGACAAGCGGTTTGAGTATGAATATCATCTTTATTGATAAATGCTTGTTTTAGTGCCTCTATATTTGCGATATGGCTTAATATTCTAAGTTCAATTTGAGAATAATCGGCGGATATTAATTTATAACCTTCTTCAGCAATAAAAGCTTGTCTGATTTTATTCCCCTCACTAGAGCGAATAGGTACATTTTGCAAATTAGGCTCTTGTGAGCTAAGCCTTCCTGTAGTGGTAGAAGTCTGTAAAAATGTTGTATGTACTCGCCTAGTTATATTATCTATCTGTTTTGGTAAGCTGTCAGTATAAGTATTTTTTAATTTTGTAAGTTGTCGCCATCTTAGTAACAAATCAGCGATAGGATATCCGTGTTCGCTAAGCTTTTCGAGTATTTCTGCTCCTGTTGAGTAAGAACTTGCTTTAGCGGAAGCTTTGCCAAAAGGTAATTGCATTTTTTCAAATAAAATTTCACCAAGTTGTTTTGGTGAACCGATATTAAATTTAATCCCGCTAAGAGCAAAAATTTCTTCTTCAAGTCTAGCTATTTCTGCTCCAAATTCAGCGGATAACTGATTTAAATAATTTGCATCTACTTTAATCCCCGCCTTTTCCATTTTATCTAAAATAAAACAAATAGGCAAATCAATGTTGCTGTAAAGCATAAAGGCTTTATTGTCTTTAAGCTCTAATATAGTTTGCTTATAAAGTGAGATAAAATCAGTTACTATTTTTGCCGATTCATTGATTAAATTGTCCTCTTTCAAAGCGTCTTCAAATAAATTTTTTTGAGGTAAACCAGCAGATAACGCATATTGCATTAATTCTAAATCCTCTATAGCCATAATCTCATGAGATTGTTTTGCGTAAAATTTAAGCAGAGGTTTAAGAGAGTAAGTAATTTTTTTTATGGATTTATCGGCTAGTAAATTGAAGATTATATCCGAAAACCAGTTATTATTAATTTTAGTATTATAGGAAAAAAGGTCATTGGTAGTATTTGAAATTTTAATAATATAGCTTTGGTTTTGTAGTGATAAAATAAAAGCAAGATTATCTCCTTTATGCTGAAGTAAATATATCCCGAATATTCCTATTTTCTCAGTCTCTTTAGCAAAATTTTCAAGTTCAAGTTTATTACTAATTTCTTTTATTTCCGCTACTTTATTATCTGCTATCTCTTTATGCTCATTAATTTTGAAATCAAATAAATTTTCTGCTCTTTTATATAAAGATTTAAAACCGTATTTCTGTAAAAATTCTGTTAATTTATCGCTATTTGGAGGCGACCATTCTAGATTATTTAGCTGAAAATCTAAATCAACATTAGAATCAAGGCCGATTAACTGCCATGAAATGAGAGCTGCTTCTTTGGAACTTTGTAAAGTTTCACGTTGTTTTATACTTGATATTCGGTCTAGAGAATTTAGTATATTTTCCACTGAACCGAACTCAGCTATAAGACTACTTGCCGTTTTCGGTCCAATAGACGGTACGCCCGGAATATTATCCGATCTATCGCCGATTAAAGCCATCACTTCACGTAATTTATCAGAAGTAGTGCCGAACTTTTTAACAACATCATCCTCTGTAATATATTTCCCTTTTAGCGGGTCATATATCTTGATGTTTTCACTCATTAACTGCAATAAATCTTTATCAGAAGAGATAATAACTACATCTTCCCCAAATGATGCGGCTTTATTAGCAAAAGTTGCGATAATGTCATCGGCTTCATAACCGCTTTTTTCTAGAATAGGAAAATTTAAACTGCTTGCAACATCCCGAACTAAAGGTAATTGTATAATTAAATCTTCAGGCGGAGGCGGGCGATTAGCTTTATATTCAGGATAAATATGATGGCGAAAATTTTTCCCGCCGCTGTCAAACACTACTGCGACATGTTTAGGCTTAAAGTCGCTCAGTAATTTTAGTAGCATTGAAGTAAAGCCGTAAAGAGCTCCAACAGGTTCACCTTTTGGTGAAGTTAAAGGCTGTTGTGCATAATAGGCTCTAAAAACAAATCCGTATCCGTCTATGAGCAATAAGGTATTTTTTTGAGTCATTTTATGATTTTATTTTTAATTCTCTCGAGATTGCTTCGTCAATTACTACGTAATTTCCTCGCAATGACGCAGCAAAACCTCACAACCCAACCAAACTTTTAGCAAAATCATGTCGGTTGAATATTTTTAAGTCCTCTATCTTCTCGCCTATGCCGATAAAGTACACGGGTAAATTAAATTTCTGCACTACTCCGACAATTACTCCCGCTTTAGCACTGCCGTCTAATTTAGTTACGATAAGTCCCGTCAAATTAGTAGCACTGTCAAAATGCTCGACTTGGTTATAAGTATTTTGTCCGGTAATAGCATCGATTACTAAAATGCTATGCGTAGGTACACTGTCATCTAATTTTTTTATAACTTTTACGATCTTAGTGAGTTCATCCATTAAGTTTTTTTTATTATGAAGCCTGCCTGCCGTATCGATAAAAAGTATATCGATATTTTGTTTTATCGATTCTTCCATCGCACGGTAAGCAACGCTTGCAGGATCAGCTGATTCTTCACCGGTAATAAGTAGTGCATTTGCTCTATCTACCCAAGTGCTTAGCTGATTTACGGCAGCTGCTCTAAAAGTATCACAGGCTGCAACTGCTACTTTTTTTCCTTGTGCTGAATAGATTGCAGCAAGCTTACCTATAGTTGTAGTTTTTCCTGCTCCGTTAACACCGCAAACTAAAATTACATTTAATTTATTCTCATTTAAAGTAAAAGGAATTTCTGATTTTGATAGCTGCTGTTCTATCAATTTAGCAAGGGCTTCTTTTACTGTGTTACTATCTATTTCTTTGTCAAATTTTATTGTTTTAAATTCTTCAATAATTTTAGTTGCGACTGAAACGCTCATATCGCTTGAGATAAGCAGCTCTTCTAGCTCCTCTAGAGTTTCAGCGTCTAATTTTTTCTTGTAAAATATTTTGTCGATACCTTCCGATATTTTATTAGAAGTTTTAGATAAACTTTGTTTTAATTTACTAAATATCGAAATCATATTAGATAGTTTTTGTTTTATGGGTGTTGGTGTTGTTTCTGCTTTCGCAGGAAGGCATTGCCTGCGTGGATCAATTTCACCTCTGTCATCCCCGTGGCTTGACCACGGGATCCAGTTAAAAATACTAATATTATTAGTATTTTTTATTGTTTTTATGGACCCCGTGGTCAAGCCACGGGGTGACATTAATTTTTTACTGGATTCCTGCTTTCGCAGGAATGACATAGTAAGCTATGGCGACGAATAACTATTTCTTCTTCTTATTCTTGCTTTTATTTTTATTTCCGTCGGTAGTTTTATTGAATCTACCTAAATTTTTAACAAATTTTTGCAGTCCATTAAGTTCCGTTCCATATGTCCTAGTATATTCACGGACCATTTCTATATCTTGTTTATGAGAGTCGTCTATTATTACTACTTCCTGCATAAAATTATTAGCATCAAACGTAATTTTTACTATCTTCTGTTTTTCAATTTTTGGGTTGAGCCAAGCTCTTTGAGACATCACTCTCTCAACATAATACCAAGTATTTTGGGAATATTCCGGTACCATACTAGGCGTACCGATTAATTCTACGACTTCCACTTTATTTAGTTTTTTAGATTCTAATTTTACAAGTGCCGAATCATCTATGGATTGCCCTCTATTTTCGATAGTTTTGCAGCCGCTTAAGGAAAAAAAAGCTAATATACTAAAAATGTATGTTATAAAAATTTTCATAAGTTTAATTTTATCTAGATTTTGTTACAAGATTATAATATACTGCTTCACTAATTTGACAAATACTTTTTAATTTATATTTAGAGAGGCTAATAATGGCAGTTCCAAAGAAGAAAACATCAAAATCAAGACGTAATATGAGACGTTCGCACTTAGCACTTGGTAAAGTTAACGTAATAGTTGACTCACAAACAGGTGAGTATAAACTTCCGCATCATATTTCTTCAGTAGACGGTACTTATAATAATCGTCAAGTAGTAACAAAAAAAATTGAAGCTGAAGAAGAAGTAGCATCTTAAATAATATATGACCTGTAAAATTATTGGCTGCGGCGGGTATCTTCCTTCAAAAATAGTTAGTAATGACGAGCTTGCAAAACTTGTAGATACTAACGATGAATGGATTAGAACAAGAACAGGTATTACGCAGCGTCATATAGCAGGTGATACAGAATATACTTCCCATCTCGCTTTTAAATCAGCTGAAAAAGCTATAGCAGATGCGGGGATATCAGCAAATGATATTAATTTAATTATTACATGTACTACTACTCCGGATAATAGCTTCCCTTCGGTTGCCACTAAACTTCAAGGTTATCTTGGTTTAACTAATATACCGTCTTTTGATTTACAAGCCGTATGTGCCGGCTTTGTTTATGGTTTACAAGTAGCAAATTCTCTTATCTCATCAGGTAAATACAAAACTGTTTTGCTTATAGGAGCCGAGAAAATGACGTCGTTATTAGATTGGAATGATAGGGCTACTTGCGTTTTATTCGGTGATGGGGCTGGTAGCGTAATATTACAGCGTAGTAGTGATGACTCCGGTTTAATAGACAGTAATATCTTCTCAAGCGGGACTGATTATGAAATACTACATACAAACGGCGGTGTAAGTATGAACGGTACTAGTGGCAAAATAGTTATGCAGGGGCAAAAATTATTTCGTCATGCAATAGAAAAAATGCAACAATCTATAGAAGAGTTATTGCGTGCTAATCAATTCAGTGTAAGCGATATTGATTATTTCATCCCTCATCAAGCAAATATACGTATTATTAATAAACTTGCCGAGTCATTAAACCTACCCGAACATAAAGTAGTAAAGACTGTTGAGAAGCACGCCAATTGTTCAGCGGCTTCTATTCCTCTTGCTTTAAGTACTCTAAAAGCATCAGGCAAAATAAAAAAAGGTGATATTCTACTATTTTCAGCTATCGGTGCGGGTCTTACTTGGGGCAGTGCATTAATAAGATGGTGAGTATACTCGTTTAATTTGAAATGCCTTTCTTTTCCAAATTAAACTTCGCCTACAAACTCTTCATTTACTCGAACTATCACTTATTTACTGATACAAAATATCTACCCGCATTAAAAAAATGATATTTTTACAACATTTATACAGAAGTAATTGCATTTTATAATATTTTAGCCTTTAAACTAATAAAATAATAATATATACTAACTCACATAGCTTTTGGTTAGTTTGAGTTTATAACTAACTAAAATGAATTCAATATTAATAAATATATAATCTTCTAAGGAGTTTAATTATGAAAATAACAAAAATTACATTAGCTTTTCTTGCATTATTTGTGCTTGCAGGGTGTAATACAACAAAAAGAGCCCCTCAAATGGACGGCATGATGAATCAAGGCGAAGAAACATCATTAATGAAAGATTTCGAGAAACATGCAGGTAATGCAGTATGGTTTGCTTTTGATAGTTCTTCTTTATCACCAAAAGCTAAAGAAGAGTTAGAGAGACAAGCTTGCTGGTTATCAAAGCATCCTGAAGTAAAAGCTACTGTTGAAGGACATGCAGATGAAAGAGGTACTAGAGAGTACAACTTAGGTCTAGGTGAAAGAAGAGCAGCAGAAGCGAAAAAATTCTTAGCTCATAAGGGAATTGATCATAACAGATTAAATACAATCTCTTATGGTAAAGACAAACCTGCTATGATGGGTAATACTGAAGAAGCTTTTGCTTATAATCGTAGAGCTGTAACAGTTGTACATCACTAAAATTATTTACTAATTATAGTGTATTAAAAGGTCGAGTAGCAAGCTCGGCCTTTTTTTATTTATAACCTGTTATGTCATTCCCGCGTGGCATTGTTGCGTGGATATAAAAAAGCACTCTAGGGTCATACCGTGGCCCCTCCACGGTATCTAGAAAATAATAAAATACTAATAATATTAGTATTTTTACTGGATCCCGTGAATAAATCACGGGATGACAGCAGTGAAATTGATACACGCAACAATGCCACGCGAGAATGACATAAAATAGGTTTTTCGATCTACGTTGTCCCATTTTTTAAGCAATATTTTTAGTCAATACCTAAAAAACATAAAAATTTTACTAGACTTAACTGCATAATAATTATATAAATTTCAGATGAAAAGGGGCTGTAGCTCAGTTGGTTAGAGCACGCCGCTCATAACGGTGTGGTCGTAGGTTCAAGTCCTACCAGCCCCACCACACGATTCTTATTTTAATTCATAACAAACTACGTTTTAATAATAATCTTTTTAATTTAAATTCGCATTAGGCTGTGTGGAGGAAAATTAAATTATTTGTATTTTTAGATATTTTTGAGCAAAAATTAATAAGATTTTTGCAGTAATAGTTATTCCTATTTCAAAAAAATCTTATAATTTGCAGCTAAAAAGAACAAAAATAAATTGATTTAATTTTCTTTCACACAGCCTAGACTTGAATTTATAATGATTAATCTAAAAACACTTTCTTGGTATCTTACTAAATTATATTCTAAGTGTTTCGTTATTATATTATTTCTTTTAATCGGGCTGTTAATTATCTCAAATATTTTTGATCTTTTGCAAAAATTCAAAAATATTTATGTTCCTTTTAGTTTTTTTTGGAGACTTATCTTATATAAAATTCCTTATTTATTAGGTCAAGTATCTTCGTTAATTAGTTTTACCGCTATGTTATTTTTTCTTAGAAATCTAACAAAAAATAACGAATTAACAGCTATATTATCTAGCGGTATTCATATTTGGCAAGTGCTTGTTATTCCGTGTATCGTAACTTTAATTTTAGGTATAGTTTTTATGACCATATTGAATCCTATCGGTACTATAGGTTTACAAAAATATGATTTATTAGAAGCAAAACTGACCAAAAAAGCCTTAAGTGAAGGCATAATATCTAGATCCGGTTTATTGTTTTTTGAAGCTTTAAATGATGAAAATCAAATCATTCAAACACAATTTATTAATGTTGCCGAGAAAAAATTGAATAATATTACAATTTTATTTGTTGATAGTAATAATTCTTTCTTAAAGAGGATTGATGCATTATACGGTATTATTGAAAATAAAACGTTACATTTAAATAGAGTAAAGGTTTTTACAAAAGAGAAAACCACAACCTACAATAATTTAACTATACAGACAAATTTATCAATTAATAGTTTAGTAAATAAATTTATTCGCCCTGAAATGGTTTCTATTTGGAATTTACCAAAATTAATTAATGAATTATTAAATTCAGGTTTACCGACTATTAATTATCAAATTTATTATTACAAGCAATTATTTAAGCCTATAATGATGATGGCAACCGTCATTTTAGCAAGTTGTTTTATTAGTCTTAAACAGCGTGATAATTCACAAGAAAAAATATTGATATTAGGTTTATTTTCAGGTTTTATAGTATATTCGTTATCAGAAATATTGTTGAAAATACTTACTTATAATAATCTGTCTTTAATTGCTGCCATTTTATTACCTAGTATGCTAATATTTTTTATTAGTAATTTTATTATTTTACATTATAAAGAAATTTAAATAATGTATTTAGTTGTGGTTTGATGTATGGTTCGAGCAAACGATTTGGTGTCATCCCGTGGCTTGACCACGGGATCCAAAAAATAATTTAGAATACGCATTATTTTAGCATTTTTAACTGGATCCCGTGGTCAAGCCACGGGATGATAATAAGAATCAAAAAATAAGTTTTTAGAATTTAGAGAGAAAAAATAAAATGATAAGGAAATTTTTGGAAGGATTTTCTTCCGGTATGGCCATAGACCTTGGTACGGCAAATACTATTGTCTATCAAAAAAATCGTGGCGTTGTTCTTAGAGAACCCTCTGTTATTGCTTTTATAAAAAAAGACGGGGCTTTTGTACCTTATGCCTATGGTCATGAAGCAAAAATGATGCTTGGGCGTACTCCTACGGATATTGAAGCAAAAAGACCTTTAAAAGATGGGGTTATTGCCGATTTTAAAGCTGCAGAAGAAATGATAAAATATTTTATTAGAATGGTGCATAATCGTCGTTCTTTTTTTGGTCCAACAATCGTTATTTGCGTCCCTTCCGGTTCTACGCCTGTTGAGCGTCGTGCTATCCAAGAAGCAGCAGAAAGTGCAGGGGGTAGGGATGTCTATTTAATTGAAGAGCCTATGGCGGCGGCAATCGGAGCAGGGCTTCCCGTAACGGAGGCGACAGGTTCGATGATTGTCGATATTGGAGGAGGTACTACGGAAGTTGCAGTTTTATCACTAGGCGGCATAGTATATGCAAGGTCGGTAAGAGTCGGCGGTGATAAGATGGATGAAGCTATTATTTCATATATAAGAAGACACTATAATTTATTGATAGGTGAGGCTACTGCTGAAAAGATAAAGCAAGAAATAGGCACGGCTTATGTAGATGAAAAGGTTGAACCAAGAAAGATGGAAATTAAAGGGCGTGATTTAATTTACGGTATTCCTAAAGAAATGGTATTGAATGAAAAGCAAATTGCTGATAGTCTAATTGAACCGGTAAGTCAAATTGTTGAAGCGGTAAAAGTGGCACTAGAGGCAACACCTCCTGAATTATCTTCTGATATAGTTGATAAGGGGATTGTTTTAACAGGCGGCGGCTCATTACTGAGAAACCTTGATTTTGTTCTTAGTGAAGCCACTAAATTGCCGGTGATAGTTGCAGATGATGCCCTCTCTTGTGTGGCACTTGGAACAGGAAAAGTACTTGAAGATTTTACAAAGCTAAAACATGTACTATTTAAACAGGATTAAAAATGGCAATACTTGCAAATAGAGTAAAAAATTCTTCAAATTCATTAGAATTAATAAGAATAATATCAAATACTCTTAAGCGTTTTTTTGTTATATTTGGGCTTGGATTGTCTGTATATTTATTTTTTACTACACCTAAAAAAATATCTAGTATATCTCTTGAAGTAACCGGTAGTATAGTATCAACCGGTTTAGCAGTTTATGAAGATATATTTGAATATATAAATTCAATAACACAAAAATTTGCTTATTTTCAAGATTTAGAACGAAAAAATATAGAACTTAAGCTTGAAATAGCAAGATTACAACATTTGCAAAGTGAAGTAGAATCGGTAAGAGCCGAAAACATTGCATTAAAAGATTTGTTAACGATTGCTGAGGAAGAAGAATTTGAATATATTACTACTAAATTACTGAGTGTTTCCTTTAATCCCTTTTCTAGAACTGCTTTGATTTCTGCAGGTAAAAAGCAAGGTATTGAACCTGATCAAATCGTTGTTAATTCAGGGAAATTAATAGGTAAAATAATAGAAGTTAGCAATAATTATGCTAAAGTGATGTTAATTAGCGATGTTAATTCTAGAATACCTATTAAAGCTAATTCTTCAAGAGAACAAGGTATTTTAGCAGGCAATAATAATAATAGTAAAATTTTATACTTGCCTAACAATCATTTAGTACAGAAAGATGAGGAGATAATAACCTCCGGACACGGTAATATTTATCCTGCAGGTATTTTAGTAGGCTATGTGTCTAAAGTTACGCAGCAGGATGTTATAGTGGATATAGCAGCTGATCTATCTAAAACAGAATTTGTACAAGTATTATTGCCTAAAGAATAATGAAAAAGGATTATTTCGGCATTATTGCCGAATATATTTGTATAATAATCTATAAACTAAAATTTTATCAAATACTGCATCATAGAAAACGTTATTATGTCGGTGAGATAGACGTTATTGCGTTACGTAATAAAGAAATTGTTTTTATTGAAGTCAAGGCAAGAAGCTCTAAAATTGATGATAGATTTGTATCTTTCAATCAGCAAAAAAGAATTACTAGGGCTGCTGAAATGTTTTTAAGTAGCAATTCTAAATATAGAAATTATAATATCAGGTTTGATTTGGTAATTATAAGGTCTTATAAATTACCTATAATTATAAAAAACGCATGGCACACTCGATGAACTTCAAAAATTGGTGTTGTCGTTCTACAAGAGCTTCGGTTCTTACGTATTAAGTATACGCTGAGATCCTCGCCTTGTGAACCGATTACTCTTTTTGAAGTTGATCTTCGTATGCATCTATTTATTTATTCAGAGGTTATTAGTATGGCACTTGCTACTAAAGTAAAAGAATTTTTAGAAGAAAAATTAAAACAAGAAAAGATAGATCGTAAATATCTTGCTCAAGTTACTGATATCCCTTACACGACCGTTAGCAGAATTATGAGAGCAGAAGTTAATCGTGAATTTAATCCTGAAATAGATACTATTTTAAAAATAGCAAAATATTTTAATTGTACTATGGATGAGGTGATAAAAAGAAAAGTACAGCATAATTCATAAAGCTTGATACAAGCGAATTTTGCAGGACTCGCCTGTGCTCACGTATTTTTATACGCTGTGCAGGCTCGCCTTTAAATTCATCTTGTCTGAACCGCTCGTGAATATGCTGTATCTGCAAAATAAAATATAAAATATGATAACAAAAAATGAGAGAGTTCTTCAGAAATTCGCTTATAGAGAGGAATTTAAAGGAGACACGGAAGCACTTGCCGCCACAGCGTACACACTAGTGCGTGAGGATGCGAGTCTAGGCTCAACGTCTAAATTACCTCTAGAAGTAGAATTTCCGCAGAACTCTAAAGGGCTGATTATAATTTTATCTTCTCCTTCAGGTACAGGTAAATCAAGTTTAGCTAAAGAATTATTGAAAATAGATAATAATTTGCGTTTATCTGTTTCTGCGACTACAAGAAAACCTCGTTTAGGAGAAATAGAAGGTATAAATTATTATTTTAAAACAGATCTTGAGTTTGAAGAATTAGTTAAGCAAAATCAATTCCTTGAATATGCTAAAATATACGATAATTATTATGGTACGCCTAAAGAAGATGTCGAAATGCTATTAAATCAAGGCTTGGACGTTTTATTTGATATTGATTGGCAAGGAGCAAGGAGTATTAAGAAAAATGCTACTAATGTTGTTGCTATATTTGTATTGCCTCCTAGTATTGAAATACTGGAACAACGCTTAAGAAATAGAGCGACCGATAATGAAGAAGCAATAAAATTACGTATGCAGTCAGCACAAAACGAAATATCGCACGCTAATGAGTATGATTATGTAGTTACTAACGATGATTTTGATGATACGCTTAAAAAAATACATGCGATTATTATAGCTGAAAGAGCAAATACTATTTAACCTCTACCATGCGGATTTCGTGGTTTAGGTTTAGGAGCAGAAGGAGTTAGGCGAGGCTTGGCTACCGGAGGAGTAATAGTTGTACGAGGCTTAGGTTCAGGTTTAGCCTCGGTTACTACATTTTTAGGAGTAAGAATAGGCTTAGGAGCTATTGGAGGTTTTGTTATCATGTTAGGAGCAGCACTAGGTATTGTTGTTCTTGGTTTAGGTTTAGGGGAAGCGTCGGTACGAGTTTTTGTTACAGGCGGCTTATCTTGAATAACAGGTTTAGGAGCGATAGGTGGTTTTACTGCAGCTGTAGGTATTGTTAGAGCGGTAGTTCTAGGTTTAGCTTTAGGTGGTATAAATAGTACGAGGCTTGGGTTCAGGGAGTTTAGGTGTAAGAACAGGTTTAGGGTCGATAGGCGGTTTTACATTAAAACCATATTCCATGGCTACTTCCAAAGCTTTTTTTCTATTTTCGAGCTTAAGATCTAATATGCTAAATTTCTTATTTTCAAGAAAAATTTTTACTATATCTTTTTCATTCCCTTCTATAGCTAAATCTAATGATGTTTTCCCTTCATGATCTTTTTTACTTACGTCAACATTAGGGTGTGATAGTAACTCTTTAACTGATTCAGTACTCTTGCTTAATACAGCTCGAATTAGTGTCGTATCTCCATAGCCATTAGAAATATTAATGTCATCAGTATTTTTTATAAATTGTTTAAAAATTTCACTATTTTCTATAGCATAATGCAATAAAGGTATATTATTTATACGATAACTTAAATCTACAAACCCTTTATTTTTTAGTAGATTCAATAATTCGCTAATTACCTCTTCGTTTTCATTTATTATTTCTTTTTGAACTGCATGGATTAATCTTCCTCCTATATAATCTTGGATTTGCTTATTATTTAGCTTAATTTCTGTATTTTTTATAATATTTTCTAGATTTTTAGGTAATTTTTTAGAAAACAATTCTTTATTAAAGTCAATATCATCTTTTACTATCTCTTCTAATGTAATTTGGGGATTTTTTTTAAGAAAGAATACTAAGTCTTTAATGCTATCATCTTTTAAAAAACGAGTAGTTTTATATTTAATGATATTATTATCATTCTCGACTTTAGAAAAAGTCATAGTCTCAAAATTTTCCGAAAAATCAACTATAAATTGTTCTTCAGGCGTTAATTCTTTTGCATCAAAATACCGCTTAAGAGATTTTTGAAGAGAAAAATCGGCTAGTTCATTCCAACTACTATAATCCGATTCAACATGAGTAGTTAAGCTAGAACCATTACCTAAGGATATTGCATCTTTATTAGCAGTACTACCGTGACAAGCCCACAAATGTACATTTAAAGGTTTATCGCTAATTTTTCTTAAATCAGCAAAGAAATCCTGTGTTTTTGTGAGTGTTTGATCTTTGAGCCATATAGAATGTTGTTTTTTATTTTTTTGGTTTTGTATACCGTGAGCACAAATATCAATTCTAGTATTATCTAGCACAAAATTTTTTGCTTTTAGCTCTGTTTTTATATCAGCTATTGAAATATCTTTTACTCCATCTCCAATTATTAAACAGTCGTTCCTATTATATAATTTCTTGATTTCGCTTGAAAGTTTTTCATCAATACCAAGAATTAAAAGAGCTTTTAATGGTTTTTCGCTCATAGTATAAACCTATATAAATAACCGTGGATAGCAAATTACAAAAATAATTCGCTATTTGCGTTAGTATAAGATAAGCTTAACTAAATCCGTATGTCAACATTTTTGGTATATTTAATCATATGAAGAGCAAAAAAATTTTTCTTATCCTGAAAATTAGAGGCTGTACTTCTAATTTTCAGGGTAAATTATTTAAGATGTAATAATTTACATTATTTCGCAGCCGCCTTTTTTAGCACTTTTGCCGGCAAGTTTTGTTTGCTGAGCTTCATAATCATTATTCAGTTGATCAGAATTGTGATACACTGAATAATGTGTTGGTCCGGTACCATTAGGTGAGCTGACCATATTGTTCATAGGTTTAGATTTTATTTCGGTTGATAAAGTTGTTGTTTTAGCTTTAATTCTTTGTAATGCTGCTAATGTATCCATATCACTTTGTTTACTCATATTTTATCCTATATTTTATTTATTAAATTTTATCTTATCCGTGCGTTATTTTGTTTTTTTTGTTGAACTTGATTACTTTGCTCAACTTGGTGATTCTTTGGAGTAACTAGTGGGTTATTTAAAGAATCTTTTATTCTATCGGCTTCACGTTGAGTATTAATTTTACTACATATATTTTTACGTACATCTTGATCTTCAGTGCTTAAATTTTTATTATTGACTATTGAATCCTGTTGGTTATTGAGTAAAGAATGTTTCTGTTTAAATTCTTGATGTTTGTTAGGATCTAGAGTATTTTTTGATTTCTCTATAGCATCTCCAAGCTGATTTATTTTTTCTTGACTTTCTTGGTGAAATACCTTAACACTTTCTATTTCTTCTTGAACGTGTTTCTGAACTTTTTTAGCTTCTTTTACTACAGTGTTTTTAACTGCTAGATCTTCTTTCTTTACTTTTAAATTCTCTTCTAATTCCTTAATTTGTTCAGGTAATAAATTTTTATCTTTTAATTTCTCAGTTAAATCATTAATCTCTTTTTCTATAATTTCTTTTTCTTCATTAGCTTTTTTAACTATTATATTTACTTGTTCTTGTTCCTCTGTAAGTTCTGCAAATTTTTGTCTACGCTCTTCTATTTCTTCTTTAGTTAAAATATTTTTATTAATCGCCTGTTCATCGATTATCTCTTCTCCATTTTCATTTATTCTAACCATTGTGGCTATAGGAAGAGATAATTTTTTATATTCTTCTGATTTTCTCTTAAATCCATCATGGATAGCACCAAGTTCTTGAATTTGCCTTGCAGCTTCCATTTTATATTTTATTATTGCTTCTTCCCGTTCTCTTTGTTTTTCTAGCTGTTCTAGCTCTTTTTGAGTAATTTCAGAATTAAGCTGGCTTTCTGCTAATTCTTGTTTTTTTAATGCTATAGCCTCTACTTTTTCTGCTATATCATTAATAAAAGAACTATCGGCTTTAATATTTCGAGCTGCACTTGCTAATCTACCTAATTCTGCAGGATTATTAGTAGCGGTAATTTGAGCAAGAATAGCTTTGATATCATTAAGGGCTTGAGGGTCAATTGTTTTTTCTTCTTGTGTAGACTCTTTATTTGTAACTTTACTCACAATAACCTTTTATGTATGTTTCCATAATCCACGAAACGTTAACAAAAGTTAATAATTAAGTCAAGAAAATTTTAATAAAAATTAATTTTGTATTTCTAGCCATTGATTTAATAACTCATCTAGTTTCTTTTTATCATTAATTAATTGGCTAGTAACGCAGTTATATTTTTGAGGATTATCTAAATATAGATTAACGTCTTCGAGTTCTTTTTCTAGGTTGTTGATTGATATTTCTAGCTTTTCAATATCATTCGGTAATGTTTCGAGCAAACGCTGATATTTATAAGATAATTTTTTATTGGTAGGGTCTTTTTGAGGAATTAAGGGGAGGGGCTTTGAAGCTTTTTTGATTATAGGAGTTGTAGTAAAATATTGTTTATAATCTTCATAACCTCCTGTTAAATCATGAATTTTACCTTGAGCAAAGACTAAAGTTCTAGTAACTAACCTATCCAGGAAGTCACGATCATGGCTAACTACGATTAAAGTACCTGAATAATCTGCAAGTATATCTAGTAAAATTTCTAGACTATCCATATCGAGATCATTGGTCGGTTCGTCTAAAATAAGCAAATTACCTGGATTTATTAGAATTTTTGCCAGTAATAACCTATTAGCTTCACCGCCTGATAAAATAGCAGTTTTTGCATTAAGTAGTTTAGGATCAAACATGAATTGTTTTAAATAACCGGCAACATGCATGGTTTTATTGTTCGGCAAAAATACTTGATCACCGCCTGTAGGACATAAAGTTTGTTGTAATGTATGGCTAAGGTTTAATTTTTCTCTATGTTGATCAAAATATGAAATATCTAAATTACCGCCATATATAATTTTACCCAAGTCAGGTGTAAGTTGCTTTGTCAGTAATTTAATAAAGGTAGATTTGCCTGAGCCGTTGGCACCGATTATGCCGATTTTCTCGCCTTTTTTTACACGAAAAGTAAAATTATCGATAATATTAGTATTATTATAACTAAATGTAATACTATTCGCTTCGATAATAAATTTACTTTTAGCTATATTTTCGGCAAGTTCCGCCCTAACTCTCTGTTTTGAATGAGCTAGTTTCTCAGTATGTTCACGTGCTATTGCTCTTAAGGATTTTAATTGGGCAAGTCTTTTTTGATTCCGCTTGCGTCTAGCGGTAACGCCGGCATTTAACCACTCATTTTCTTGAGATAGTTTTTTATTTAATTTCCGCAACGCAGCTTCTTCTTGCTCTATTATAATTGTTTGCCATTCATCAAAAAATTTAAATCCTTTATCGGACTTATGCAAAATTCCTCGATCAAGCCACCAAATTTTATTAGTAACATTTGAGAGAAATGTCCTATCATGACTAACACAAATAATAGCACCGTTATAAGATTTAACAAATTCTTCTAACCATTCTATTGTTTCAATATCTAGATGGTTGGTTGGTTCATCAAGTAATAATATTTCCGGCTCTAATATTAAAGTTTTAGCAAGGCTTGCTCTTCTAAGTTGACCTCCTGAATAGGTGGATAAGTTATCCGCTCCGCTGATTTGTAATTTTTCTAGGATTATATCGATTTGATATTTATCTATTTCTTTTGTACTATCTGTTTGCTGTAAGACAAAATCATAAACAGTTAGATTAGCCTTTATAGAAATATCTTGTCTTAAATAGCCGGTTGTGACGAGAGGGTCTTGAAATAGCTCACCGTTATCTAGCTCATAATCACCTGATATTATTTTCATTAAGCTAGATTTTCCGCAGCCGTTACGACCTATAAGACAAACCTTATCACCTTTGTACAAATAAAGCTCTAAATCAGATAAAATTACTTTATCTGCAAAACTTAAATTACCATTTTTAATGTAATAAATTGGAGTCATATCGTATACTCGTTTAATTTGAAAAATTGGCTACGTCGTTTTATAAGATCTGCGGTGCTCACGTACTAAACGTACGCTCCGCTCCTCGCCTTATAAACTCCTTGCTCTTTTCCAAATTAAACTTCGTCTACCTACTCTTCATTTACTTGAGGTATATGTTATTTTTGCTTTCAAGAGAAGTTGTTGCGGGGATGACATTAAGAGCTACGCAGGAATGACGATGCGATCAAACTCTCTTAATCACTAAACTAGCATTAGTACCGCCAAAGCCGAAAGAATTAGATAGTACGTAATCTATTTTAGTTTCTCTAGCTTTTAGTTTTACTAAATCTATCTTAACCTCATCCATAGGGTTGTCTAAGTTTAAGGTTGGCGGTGCAATCTGATCTCTAATTGCAAGAGCTGAAAAGATAAACTCAACGCTTCCTGCTGCACCAAGCAAATGTCCTATTGATGATTTAGTAGAAGACATCAAAATTTGGGGATTCGCTTCTAAAAATAATTTTTGAACAGCGTTTAATTCAATGGCATCGCCAAGATTAGTAGAAGTACCGTGTGCATTAATATAATCAATCATACCTGGAGTGACAGCTGCATCTAGCATTGCGTCTCTCATTGCTCTATAAGCTCCTCTACCTTCAGGATGCGGAGCAGTCATATGATATGCATCACCTGTCGAGCCGTATCCTATAACTTCACCGTAAATTTTAGCCCCTCGATTTATGGCATGTTCATATTCTTCTAAGACTACAACACCTGCTCCTTCACCCATAACAAAGCCACTGCGGTCTTTATCCCAAGGTCTTGATGCTTTTTCAGGATTATCGTTATATTTAGTACAAAGAGCTCTAGCTGCCACGAAACCTGCAACTCCGACAGGTGTAACGGGAGCTTCTGCACCGCCTGCGACCATAACGTCTGCATAGCCGTGCTTTATCATACGCATAGCATCGCCTATAGCATGTGCCCCTGTAGAGCAAGCTGTTACTGCTGCTTGGTTCGGACCGCTAAAGCCGTATTTTATGGATACGAGACCGGATAAAAGATTAATTAATGAGGCCGGAATAAAAAAAGGACTAACTTTGCCGTTATTTTCTTGATAAAGTTTGATAGAGGTATCTTCGATCATTTTAAGTCCGCCGATTCCTGAACCTAATATCAAGCCGGTTCTATCACGTGATTTTTCATCTTCGGGTAACCAGCCGCTATCTTCAACTGCTTCGGTTGCGGCTGCTACTCCGTAATGGATAAATTTATCCATTTTACTTAGTCTATTAACGTCATCTGCCTGGGTGAAATTTTCAAGTTTAAATCCATCTTTCTCAGAGTTATCTATAAGTCCGGCAATTTTACACGCAAGTTTAGAAGTGTCAAATGCCGTAATAGTTTTTATTCCGCTTACCCCGGTTACAATATTTTTCCAAGATGAGCTAACATTAAGCCCAACAGGAGTAATAAGTCCAAGTCCGGTAATAACTACTCTTTTATTTACTCGTTGATTCGACATTTCTAATTATCTATTAGGGATTTAATTTATGCAGATTAAGATTGGCGTTCTTTGATATATTTTATAACATCGGATACAGTTTTAATTTTAGTGGCTTCATCATCAGGTATATCAATACCGTATTCAACTTCTATTGCCATCATTAACTCTACGGTATCAAGGCTATCGGCTTTCAAATCTTCTATAAATCGCGAATCCGTAGTTATTATCGATTTATCTTTATTTAGCTTTTCAGCAACCATTTCAATAACTTTCTGTTCGATCTTGTCCGTTGTACTCATAATTTTGAACTCCATAAATCATTTAATTTTATATGCCGTATAATAGCGGTTATTCAGCTGTTAGGCTTTATTTATAACTGTATGAATATTTATTTAAAATATTCACAGCATTTTATCTTTAAAAGAACTTCTAGCACAAAAAATTATTTTATGCTAGCACAAAATTTTACACCATTAACATTCCCCCGTTTACATGGATAGTTTGGCCTGTAATATAAGATGCTTGATCGCTTGCTAAAAATGCGACTGCGTTTGCCACGTCTTCCGGCATACCGTAAGTGCCTAGCGGAATTTTCTGCACTATCATTTCTCTTTGTTTTTCGTTCAGTTTATCAGTCATATCAGACTTAATAAATCCCGGAGCTACTGCATTAACCGTAATTCCTCTAGTTGCAACTTCATAAGAGAGCGATTTGGTCATACCGATTAAACCTGCTTTAGAAGCACAATAATTAGCCTGCCCTGGGTTACCTGAAACTCCTACTATTGAAGATATATTAATAATGCGTCCATACCTGTTTTGCATCATTTTTTTTATTGCTTCACGATTTAAAATAAAATTTGCTTTTAAATTAATATCAATAACTTTGTCAAAATCTTCATCTTTCATTCTAATTGCTAGCGTATCGCTAGTAATACCGGCATTACATACTAAAATATCTAGCTTTGATGCTTTAGATATTAAATTGCTGCATTCTTCCTTATTTGCAAGGTTGCATATTTCTATCGTATAATTATCTTTTAAAATATTCCCAAGGGCTTTTAATTTTTCCTCATTACTACCGCTAATAATTACATGACTTCCGAGTTTGTGCAGTAACCTCGCTATAGCTCCACCTATGCCTCCTGAAGCTCCTGTAATTAAGGAAGTTTTACCTGTTAAATCAATCATTTTCTTCCTCCGTTTGATCAAGATTTATAGTAATTTTTGATGATCTTTCACGTATTATTTTCTCAATTTCGTTGGAAATTTGAGGATGTTCTTTTAAATATTGCTTAACGTTTTCACGCCCTTGACCTATACGTACGTTATTATAAGAAAACCATGAACCTGATTTCTCGACGATATCAAGCTTAACGCCAAGGTCAATTATTTCACCTTCTTTTGAAATACCTGAGCCGTACATTATATCAAAATCTGCGGTTTTAAACGGAGGTGATACTTTATTCTTAACTACTTTTACTTTAGTTTGGCTGCCTATTACCTCTTCTTTATCTTTAATTGCACCAATTCTTCTTATGTCTATCCTAACAGAAGCGTAGAACTTTAAAGCATTTCCGCCTGTCGTAGTTTCGGGATTACCGAACATGACACCTATTTTCATCCTAATTTGGTTGATGAAAACAGTAATACAATTGGTACGATTAATTGATGCGGTAAGTTTACGTAAAGCTTGGCTCATTAATCTTGCTTGAGAAGCCATTTGGGCATCGCCCATCTCGCCTTCAATCTCTGATTTTGGTACTAAAGCCGCAACACTATCTATTATTACCATGTCAATACCACCGGAGCGAATTAAAGTATCGGCAATTTCTAGGGCTTGTTCACCTGTATCAGGCTGTGAAATGATAAGCTCGTCAATATTTACGCCGAGTTTCTTTGCATAAGCAGGGTCAAGGGCATGCTCAGCATCAATAAAAGCACATGTGCCGCCTTTTTTCTGGGCTTCGGCAATTAAATGCAATGTTAGAGTAGTTTTACCTGAGCTTTCAGGACCAAAAATTTCGATTATTCTACCTTTAGGAACACCGCCGATCCCAAGAGCTATATCAAGCCCAAGTGAACCTGTCGATACAGCTTCTATATCAACATTCGGACGCTGCCCTAGTTTCATTACCGAACCTTTACCGTAGCTTTTTTCGATTTGTGCGAGTGCTGCGGCAATGGCTCTTTCTTTATCTGTATTTGACATAAATTTCCATATTATAAACTTATCAATTAAAATATAAGCTTAAGAAAGAAAAATCAAATTTTATTTATTTTATTATGCTTGTAAGGTTAAATCTTGACTTCCATACTAGGTGGTGCTTAGATATTAAGTTTACTTGTGTTATAGTCAATTGATTTGGACTCGCCTACTATGTCACTCGTCGCTCTCCTATTTAATTATAGGTCTTGATCTTTGTATGCAATCCAACTGAATTGAAATAGGACTAACAGTCCTATTTTTCCTGAAAAAGATAGATTTAGTAAAACCCCTATTAAATAACTTATCACATTATGGTATCACAATTCCCGCAAACTGAATATATCGCTAAAGATAATTCATCATCTCCGTCTTATAAATTTAGATGGCATATTTTAATTATTTTAAGCGTTTGCTTACTTTTGGTATCGATGGATGCTACAATCTTGCATGCTGTTATGCCTACTATAATCCTTGATTTAAAACCATCTAATTTACAACAATTATGGATAATCAATGCATACGCATTAGTATTATCAGGTCTTCTAATTACCGCAGGTGCACTAGGAGATAGATTTGGTCGTAAAAGATTATTACTTTGGGGGCTTTTAGTTTTTTCCATCGCTTCAATGTTAGTTTATATATTTGATGACTCATGGGGATTAGTATTATGCCGTGCTTTACTTGGGTTAGGAGGATCAATGATTATGCCTTCCACTTTATCTATATTGCGTAATATTTTTACTAATACACATGAACGTATGATCGCAATATCCGTGTGGGGAATAATGGCAACCGTAGGAGCAGCTATAGGACCCGTACTAGGAGGAGTATTGGTTGAGCTTTTAAGTTGGCAATTCGCATTTTTTATAAACACACCCATTGCATTAGTAATTATTGCTTTTGGCATAGTTTGGATTCCTGAATCATCTAATCCTAGTAATGAGCCATGGGATTGGATAGGAGTATTTCAATCATTTTTTGGTATGGCAGCTTTAGTTCAAGGCATTAAGATGTTGGCTAAATACGGTATTATGAATCTAGCATCAGGCGGAATGCTCTTAATTGGTATTGTATTACTAATAATATTTACCTTACGTCAACTTAAAAGTGATGATCCATTAGTGGATATGCGTTTATTCTTAATTAGCAATTTTAGTATAGGAGTAATAGTTTATTTGCTGATTACTTGTGTCTTAGGATCTATAATGTATCTCATGTCCTTATGGTTACAGTTTATAAAAGGGTTAAGTCCTTTGTATGCAGGTCTTTATATGTTGCCTGCAGCAGTTTTTGCTTTAATTGCCTCTTTAGTTATGCCATATTTACTCACCCGATTTACCGCACGTGTAATAATATTTAGTGGGCTTATCTTTACTACTATATCATTGATTTTACCTAGTATATTAGACTATAGAGATTTACTATCGAATACTATATATCTTGGACTGCTTGGTACAGGAAGTAGTCTATGCCTCTCTACCACCGTAACAGTTATGATGAATGCAGTGCCGGCAGAGAGATCCGGAGGTGCAGCAGCACTACAAGAAACAGCATATGAATTAGGTAATGTATTAGGTATAGCTGTTATTGTGAGTATTACGTCTTTTATATATAGTAACAATATAGTAATTCCTCACGGTGTTTCTGTATCAATGGCAGAAATAGCTCGTGACTCAATTGGCAAAGGAATAATTATTGCTCAACAACTACCACCTTCATCTGCTCACGAATTAATTAAGGAGGTTAATATTGCTTTTATAAATGCCTTCAATATAGTAGGTATTATTCTAGGAATAATCATGCTAGTGTTGGCGGGTGTGGTTATGTATGTTCTTCCTCCTTTTAAAGCATCAACTACTCTACATTAATGGCTTTATTACATGATGAAACGGGTATAGAAACCTTACAGTTTTGCACTATTTATCATAATGGTTACTGTAAATTATCTTAGTGCTTATTTTTATAGTAGGTAGTTAATAAAATGGGATGATGATATTTTTAAGTCTATAAATCATTACTAAATATTCTTTCTAGTTCTGCTAAGCGTTTCTCTATTGCGTCGATATCTCTCTTTTTCAAAGGTCTTTCTAGCAAATCTGCTATCTCTGCTTTCAGAATTTCTAAATTTTCTTTTGAAGTAAACTCTGCTACGAGTTCAGGTAGGGTTTTGGTATTTTGGTTGGACATACGGATACTCCCGATTGATTAAACTTAAATTGCTCAAGTTTTAACCACCGAAGTTTAACTTTGGTGGTCGGGGCGTTCAAAGAAACCGTAAACGACAGTTTATAATAGCTTTTAGATATAAAATTAAATTTTATACCTTGGACATATGCTATTATCACCCCAACCGTAATAAAGTTGAGGATGGTATCATTCAATGGTAGATACCAACCACGTTTACAAAAGGCTTTGAAACCCCGAAATAGCGTTTTGCTATTTCAGTTAAAGTTTATATCTAACTTCCTTTAAAAGTCAATTGATAACTTATTTTATTTAAACTAATAGTTTAATTATAATAAAGATTTTTTATTCCTAATATAAGTTATAAAATTTATTTAGAATATTTTGGCGGTTTTCAGTAGTCGTGTAGTAGGGTCATTGACTGATAGTCCTGATGATGGTGCTTATTGACGTAAGCTTAAACAAAGATTAAATGAATAAAAAAGTGAGGTCGTGACAAATTGTCACGGACTGAAATTAACTACCACAGATGGAAAAAAAATATATGAAAGACTGTGTAAATTTTGAAATACTTTAAGTTTTTTAACCACCAATGAGCATAATTTTTGGTGGTCGGGGAGTTAGAAAAACTGCTCAAAGTCAGCTATTATAGGTTTTAAGCTTAAAGCATTGCGTTAAGCTCTGAACATGCCTAAAATCTCCCCGACCGTAAGGTCGAGGATTACATCATTTTATGGTTGATGCCATGCCACTTTGAGTTTGGAGTTTCTATACCCCGGAATAACGTTACCGCTATTCTTGCAAGAATTCTAGCTTACTAGTTTAAAAAGTCAACTAGGCTTTATTATATTTTTGAGCATCAACTAAAATTCACTTAAATTTTCTTGAAACGGTATAAAATTTAATGTGTTATATTTTTGTTAATACTGTTAACATAATAACAAATATGATTGTATCTTTTGTTTGCTCTGATACCGAAAAACTATTTTATAATAAATTTACAAAACGTTTTAATTCAATCTCTCGTCAAGCACAAAGAAAACTTAAATTACTAAATTCAGCTAGTAAGGTTATATGCACCAATTACTCAATCTTGTAACACCCGGTGAGGTATTAGAAGAAGAATTTATGAAGCCTTTAAATATAAGTCAAAACAGGTTAGCTCGTGATATAGATGTACCGCCAAGTCGTATTCATTCAATTGTACATGGCAAAAGGTCAATTACGGCTGATATGGCATTGCGGTTAGGAAAGTATTTTCAAACTTTGGCTCAAATGTGGATTAATCTGCAATCTCATTATGACTTAGAGCTTGCAGAACGTAACGAGTGGCCATATATTAAAGATCGTATTCGTACTATGGAAATAGCAAGGTTCTGTGAAAGAAAATTAATTTAATCTATTTTTGTTTTTTTTGGCTACAAATTATAAGATTTTTTTGAAATAGGAACAACTATTACTGCAAAAATCTTATTAATTTTCGCTCAAAAATATCGAAAAATATAAATAATTTAATTTTCCTTCACAGAACCTAGAAGAGCAAGTTAATTATTTTTTAGCTTCCTCCGAAGCAGTATTATTAAATAGCTGTACTAGATGTATGTAAATATCCAGTGTTTCAATTTCATCCTTAGTAAATTTATAAGGGGATTTTATATAAATAAGATTTTTAGCATCTTGCTTCTTTATTTGATCAGGTAGTAAATATACATATAATCTATGTTCTTCTTGATCCTGAGAATCCTTATTACTATGTAGTACCTCATATAATGCTGTTAAATCCTTTTTTGCTTCATCTAAAAATGATATAGCAACTTCTTCTAGCTTGTCTTTAAATAAACTACTGAGCTCTTGATCATTTACTAGCTCTTCCTGCGAAATTATTCTTATATCATCTAATTTAAAATAAGATTTGATATTTTCTAAAAAAGAATTAGCATAATTCTCAGCTCTAGGACTTTTAAGGTTTTTATTCAAATGATTATGAAGAAATTTTTTATCCAGATAAAATTGAATAATACTTAAATTTTTTTCTTTTAAGGTTTTTTTATATCTTGTCATTTTAGAAATAAAAATTACAACAAAAAAGATAAAAATACTTATTAACAGAGGATACAAGATATTTAACTGGTCAAACATCATTAATTTCATAGAATTTAGTTGATACTACATAATAGTAGTAACATTTATTTAAATTTCAACTTAAATAATAAATATTATCACATTTATTATTTCTACTAAAATTTATGCATTGTCATAACCATGATTATTATAATCACCTTGTCCTAATAAATCAGATTTAGGAATACCACAATTATCTTCATATGAACCTAAATAAGCTTGTAATGTGCGAACATTTTGTTTTATTTCTTCATAATTATATTTATCTGAGTTTTGAAATTTTTCAACTAACTTGTTTTTATTAGCAACATTTTTAAAAGCATCAATCTTAGAATATCCATCCTTTTCCTCTTCTACTAAAAAATAATTGTAATATTCTAAACGATTTTCCGGAAGATTTAATATAAATTCTGCAAATTTTTCTAATTGAAGATTAGTAATTACTCTAAGACCAGGTACTATTTGTTCTTTATATTCTAAAATTATATGTGTAGTTTTTTCAAATTCTTTTGGTAACTCATTTATTTTAAAAAGTTCATCTTTAATTTTTATAAAATGTTGATCGTTTAATTTATAAATTTTATTATCTTTAAATTCACATTTCGTTTGCAAATCAAATTTTTGTCCTTTTTCTAATTTCTCTAACCCTAATTTATTTGTTTTAACAACATTATTAGATAAAATAACTACCTTATAATTAGTTGATATTTCTTCCTTAATTTTCTGCTCTAATAATAACTTTTGATGCTTAATATGTGATAGCATAGAAAAATTTTCTGATTTAAAATTAGTAATAAATGTTTCCGTATTATCAGATATTGTACTATTCTCAGGTTCTATTAATCTAATTATTTCCATATTGACTTGTATTTTATCTAATGCTTGTTTGACATTATCGAAAAATTTTTCTTCGTTTTTCTTTTTATCCTGCACTTCAGATAGTTCACCATTTAGCTCCTCTTTACTAAACAATTTTTTAAATGCAGCAAGCCATGGACCAAAAGCTGTACTTTCTAACTTTTCAAAATATTCTTTTAACTTCATAACTAATTTCCTTGTTTATATTTTCTTAGTTTAACTTTATATTACTAGTTGAAAGTAATCAAGTTATAAAGCTAAGAAAAATTAATGCTTTTGTAAAAATCTTACATAGCGTAACAATTGAAAAACAGTTTTAAAATATTTAAAATAATTTGACTATTTTAGGAAATTTTAATAAAATCTATTAATAAACTCAATCGATAATACAAAATATGAAAACAGCTTTTATCTTCCCCGGTCAAGGGTCGCAATTGATCGGCATGGGAAAAGATTTTTACGATAATTTTAAACCTGCCAAAGAAACCTTCCAAATCGTTGATGAAGTACTAAACCGAAAACTCACTGATATAATTTTTAATGGACCTTCTGAAGAACTTACCTTAACTACTAATGCACAACCGGCATTAATGGCAGTATCTATAGCAATAATAAATACTATCAAAGCTGAAATCGGTAAAAATTTGGATAGTCTTTGCGATTATGTTGCCGGTCATTCTCTAGGTGAATATAGTGCTTTATGTAGTACCGGAAGTATTAGCCTTACAGATACTGCAAAACTACTTCATGTACGTAGTACATCTATGCAAGAAGCATGTCCTGAAGGCGAGGGAGCTATGGCTGCTTGTATTAATATTCCGATTCAAAAGCTTGAAGAACTATTAGAAGATATCAACAAAATAAATTTATGCCAAATAGCCAACGATAATATTGAAGGGCAAATAGTTATTAGCGGCAAGACCACAGCTATAGATCATGCTATTAGTATAATTAAAGATTTAGGTTATAAAGCAATAAAGCTGAAAGTCAGTGCTCCATTTCACTGTAGTTTAATGAAGCCGGCAGAAGATAAAATGCAAATAGCACTTGATAAAACAGTAATTAACAAACCTCTAATACCGGTAATTCAGAATTATACCGCAAAACCTATAGTCGATCCTCTAGAAATCAAACAAAATTTAATTCTTCAGATATGCGGACGAGTTAGATGGCGTGAAACTTTAGAGCTATTTAATCAGCTAGACGTAACCCATATAGTAGAAATAGGACCTGGAAGCGTACTAACAAATATGCTCCGAAAAATTAATTATCCATTCAAATTAAGTAATATAAGTAATGTAGAAGATATGAATCTATTTCTACAGATTTATGAAGCTGCAAATTAAATTTTTTGCTGATTTACATAATTTTTTAATCAAAGATTACAAATTTCAACTTAATCAACAAAACAAGATTAAGCTACCGTATTTTTTGTTTAAAAATGTAGAACAAGTTCACTTTGTATTACAAAATATTCATATATTAGATTTACCGCACTTAAAATCAAGTAGTGTAAAGGCTATGGTAATCCTCCCCAAAAACAATCGACAAAAGGAGTAGAATTTTCTAGGAACAAAGAA
>JBEGTS010000027.1:0-69211 GCA_041179265.1 Pseudomonadota bacterium | reverse complement strand
TAGATCAAATATAATAGAAATTATTTATCCTCCGTTAAATAAATCAAATAATGCGTCTAATAAAAATATGGGCAGAATATTAGATATTACTAAATATATAAATAGATCATAACTTATATTTTTCTTGCACGCGTTGGTGTAATATCCACTCAATAACTTGTTTATCAATATTTTCGTCAGGTAATGAACGATAATAACGAAATACTTCACTTAAAACTTGAGTAAATTCTAGTTCAGAAACTACTAGATTTAATTCATTTATTGTATTTATTATTTTAGGAAAAGTTTTTTCCAATAAACTATAGTCATGTTTATTAAGATAATCGTTAACTTTAATAGCAGGATCATACAAATCTTTTATTGTAACACCCAACGTATCAGCTATTGTTTGCAAGATTTCTGCAGAAGGCTTTTTAGATATACCTTTAATAATATTATATACACTGTTTTTCTTTAAGTCTGACTTTCTTTCAAGCTCTGTAATTTGAATATTACGCTCTTTTATAAATTTATACAAATTTTTTTGTAATACCGTATCTGACATACGTTTTTAAATTACCATTGTATTTTTATAACAAATTTTAAGTATTTTTATAAATATTAAACCAATTAATAAACATTATTTATTGACTTTTTATTCAAAAGTACTAGAACATAATTACATATATGTAATTGTGCTTATTGGTTGAATATAATACGACCAAAATATCGTACGATTACAAGCATATCAAGATGTTTTAAATAAAGCAAGAGGATACCACGCTTTGCTATAAGTTTTAAGTGCTTTCTTGAATAAGTTTTAGGGATTTTATGTACAAATTTTTTATATACAAAGAACCTAAATGATTGGCGTTATTATGCTTTAGGTAATTAAGTTCTTACTTAAAGCACCAATAAAAATGGAAGGATATTTTATGAACAAGACAGAAGCAGGAAGTTTTAACTGTGAAAAAAAACTAGATATAAGTTTAGAAAAATTTTCTAAACAGATAAATGATATTAAAGAATCATTGGATATATTTTTATTAGACAAAGAGTATATTTTAGAATCAGACGACGAGGATGATGATGACTATAATGAGGTATGGATAAAAATTTCATCATAGCTAGGCTCTGTGAAAGAAAATTAAATTAATCTATTTTTGCTCTTTTTGGCTACAAATTATAAGATTTTTTTGAAATAGGAACAACTATTTTTGCAAAAACCTTATTAATTTTCACTTAAAAATATCTAAAAATACAAATAATTTAATTTTCCTTCACAGAACCTAGAATTTTTTCTGATTAGTGCAATAAAAAAGCCGGAGACGGTAAGAATAATTCCAAGCCAAATAAAGCTCATCATTGGCTTGTAATATATTTTCGCATGAATTATATCGCCGTCTATATTACTTAAAACGGCGTAAAGATCATATGATAAGTAAGAATATATATCGCTTTCTTGCGATAAACTTTTTTCAACTATATAAAGTCTATTTTCCGGCTTTAATATAGTTATATTACGGCTATTATCTTCAAGCCAAAATTCAGCGATTTGTCTATAATAATTTTTACCTTGAGCAAACTTAATATTTTGCAATGTTACTTTAAATTCGTTAAATGTTTTACTTGTTCCCACCTCGCCGGTAAAATCCATTTCACTTTGTAATAATGCATTCATAGTGATACTAAAGCTAATCAGGGCAAAACCAAAATGCCCAAGGATCATACTAGCGTTACTTGCTTTAAGTTTATTTCTAAAATAATTGGTTTTAATCAAAAGATAATGCACATTATGAAGCATCAGAAATATAGATGCTATTATAGTTAAAATCGATATAACACCAAATGTTACTTTTGATGATATTAAATAAGTAATTATTAGAGATAATATTAGAATAGTAATATGTTTTTTAATAGAGCTTTTGGTAGTAAATAATCCTATGGTACAAAGAATAGGAATAATGAAAATAATAAAATTATTAATGAAAAACGTTTCACTAATAATAATTGGTTTATCGCCCCATAAAGAGTAAATTGGCGGGTAAAGTGTGGCAGTTATTAGCACAATAAGGCTAAGTAGGAAGAGTATATTGCCGAGGAGTATTCCGAGTATACTCGCCCCACTTGAAAAATTGGCTGTGTCGTCTTTGTAAGTCCTCGAATGCTCACGTATTATTATACGCTCCGCTCCTCGGCTTACAGACTCCTTGCTCTTTTCCAAGTTGAACTTCGTATAGCTACTCTTTATTATATACAACCCTATACTTCCAATCCCCATAATCAAAAATATCCCAAGTAAGTACATCCCTCTCTCAGGTGAAAATGCAAAAGAGTGAATTGAGGTAATAAAACCGGATCGTACTAAAAAAGTACTAAATATTACCAACAAGAAAGTAACTATTGATAAAATTATCGTCCAGGGGTCTATACTATTTGTTTTGGTAGTAACTACTATAGAATGATGTAGCATAATTCCGGATAACCAAGGAAATAGCGAAATATTTTCTACCGGATCAAAAAACCAGAACCCACCCCAGCCGAGTTCTCTATATGCCCACCAAGAACCAAGACTAATTCCGATAGTAGTAAATAAGATGCCGATATGTGAAAATATTTTGAGAAGGTAGATAGGTGTCATCCCGTGGCTTGACCACGGGATCTTGTGCCGCGGGCTGTGTCCTGAGATACCGCGGTCAAGCCGGGGTATGACAGGAGTAAGTAACATAGCACAAACAATAGTAAAAGGTACGGCGTAGCTAACATAGCCGAGATAAAGTAAAGGTGGGTGGATGCTCAAAGCAATATCTTGTAGCATCGGGTTTAGTCCGAGCCCCTCTTTAGGGATAAAGGAAAAAACATTAAAGGGATTAGAAGTAAAATAAATAAAACTGCTAAAAAGTAATTGTATAGCTGATAATATGATGATAGATAAAAGTTTAAGCTGTTTATCTTTAACTAAAAATATATAACAGCAACTGATAATTTGTAATAAACAAAACCATAATAACATTGAGCCTTCGTGACTCGACCAGCTACCGGCTATTTTATATATTAATGGTTTTAAAGTACTAGAATTTAGAAAAACATTTTGTAGTGAAAAGTCGGAAACAATGAAAGCATAGATTAGGGTAACAAAAGCAAGTATAGCACATAAGGCGGCTATGTAGAAAGGAAGAGTGATGAGGTATATGTCATTCCTGCGAAAGCAGGAATCTAGTCTTTTATAAAATAAAGATTTTTTCTGGATTCCCGCTTTCGCAGGGATGACATATGAGACAAAAGCTACATAAACAACCGACATACCACTTAAGCACATCGTAGCTAGCAGTAAAAAATTACCGATGTTACTCACCGTTTTGTGCTTCCTGGGTAGTAGGTAGTACAGTAATTTTTACACTATCAATCTTATTGGCAATTTTCTTTAAAATAATTACCTTTAAGTTAAATATTTCTATTACTTCTCCCTGATTTGGGATTCTAGCAATTTTATGGATTATTAATCCTGCGATAGTGTTTGCATCCTCATCTGATAAATTCCAATCAAGTTCTCGATTAATATCCCTAATAGTCGTAGTTCCTTTTATAATGAACTCGGTATTAGACTTCTTGATAATTTCATTATTAAGCCTATCATGCTCATCGGTAATAGGTCCTACGATTTCTTCTATAACATCTTCAAGAGTAATAATACCTAGTAGAGTACCATACTCATCTACAACACAAGCAAAATGATTATTACGCTCTCTAAATGCATGTAACTGGTCTACTACGAGTGCATTCTCAGGGATAAACCAAGGCGGAGTTAGAAGTTTATTAATATCAATTTTTTTTGCATCATTATTGTTTTCGTATAATGCTTTAAGCAAATCTTTTAAATTAAGAATACCTATTATATTGTCTCTATTATCTTGCCATAAAGGTATACGTGTATGAGAGCCTGATAATAAAGTTTTAATTATTACTTCATGAGGTAGATCGATATTAAGAGCTATAATACTGCTTCTATGAGTCATAATTTCCGATACCGTCATATTACGTATATCTAAGATTCCGCCAAGCATATTACGATCGGATTTATAAACCCCGCCTTCTTGATGGTAATGCTCAATAACACCTCTTACTTCTTCCGTTCCTGATATTTGAGGATTTAAATTAATACGAAATATGAAGCAAAATATTTTTGTAATGTAATCAAGAGCAATATTAATAGGTTTGAAAAGCTTTAAAAAAATTACGATAGTTGAAGCCATTTTTAATGCTAATTGTTCAGGCTTAGCAACGGCTATTGCTTTCGGTACTACTTCAGCAAAAACAATAATTATAAAAGCCATAACGCCGGAAGCAACAATGGGCCCATTATCTCCAAGAAAGCTAATAAAGAGAGTAGTAGCAATAGTAGTGCAAATCGTATTGATTAAACTATTGCCTATTAGTAAAGTTCCTATGACTTTTTCTTTTTTCTTAAGAACTTCCAAAACTGTTTTAGCACGCTTATTACCGGCTATTTTAAGCTTATGAATCTTCCCTGGTGAAGAAGCTGTAATAGCGGTTTCGGTAGCAGCAAATAAAGCAGATAAGGCAATCATTATTATAATAACGATCACAAGTATGGTAGTCATTCTTTGTTAAAATATAAATTAACTATAAGTAATTATATTAGGAATTATAGATTTTGCCTAATGTTTTTTTCATATACTAAGATAGAACTTTAAAAATTGGCTACGTCGTCTTATAAGATCGCAGGTAGCCACGTATTAAGTATACGCTCCGCTCCGAGGGCTTTAGACTCCTTGCTCTTTTTAAAGTTGATCTTCGTCTATTATCTCTTGTATATTAGCGTCTTATCGATGAATCATTTTTTCTCTGACTAACCATATTTTGAAATTTATTACTTGATTGTTGCATAGGATTTGCCTTGGCTTGACTCGTCACTTGCTGCACTTGCTGCTTATCTATAACGAGCTGTGCATGCTTTGCTCTTAATTCCGATCCTTTATTCAAAGCTTCCCTTTCAGTAAGTATTGGTTGGCCTGTAGCTTTTCTAATAGCATTCTCCACGGAATAAGGGCCACAATCATAATTATTATCTTGCTGTTTGGTTTGTTCGTCAATAAGGTCATAGGAAGCTGGGTTTTTAAATGTTTTCTTTATTATATTATCTAATATATTACTTATAGGATGCCCGAAGGAGTCATTAAAAGTTATAAAAGTATGATTATCTTCTTTACTATGAGTCATAAATAAATTACACCAATGTCCGCCACCCATCTCTACCGGTATCACTGCACATTCTTTTCTATTTTCTTGTATATCTTTAGCACCTCTATTTAAAATAGCTGTGACGGTTTCTGTAGTAGCTTCAACTGCCGCTAGCTTTTGTTGCTTTTTAGATTCATATATAACATCTAGATCTATTTCTTTCTTAGCTATAAGCTCATCTAGAATTTGTTTTCTTTGCTGCACATCTGATACATCAATTAGCTTTTCTTTGGTTTCTTGAAGCTGCTGAAGCTTTTTATTTTTTTCTTCGCTCGTCGGTTCATTTTTAATTGTTTCAATTTCCTTTACAATTCCCCTCTTTTGTTCATCATAGAAATTATTTATAATTTTTTCTTCTCTTACTTGAAGATCATGTAACATCGTATTTTTTACTTTTCCTTCCGGATAAGTGTCATTTTTTTGTTGTTCAATTTCTTTTAAAGCTTTATCATACCGATCTTGCTCTACAGAAAAATTAATTCTTTCTTCTGTAAGATCAATATCTTTTAAAGTTATAGCCGGTTGTATTGAAACTTTTTTATCATCTAACGCTGCCGTCAAGATATTTGCAATATCATTCTCAGTATACCAATATTTAGGTTTTTTTATGTTATTGAGATCTTCTTGTGAAAGCTCGTATTTAAAATCATTGGTATTAAAATCATCACGTGGATTAATAGAAGCACTAGCAGACATCATCGCTTTATAGTCTTGCTCTGTCATATCAAATGGCTTATCTTGTTGCTTTTGACTTGAACCTATAACCGGAGAGTTTTTAGAGGCCTGTTGTTGCGGTTGACTTACAGGAGGTATAACAGTTGCCGATTGTGCTTGTGTTATTGCCGACTTCGATAATTGTTGTTCTGCTTTTAGAGATTCCTCATACATTTGCTGTGGAATTCCTAGTTTTTTCCATGGCTCTTGATCATTAATAGGAGCTTGCTGCGTAGGGGCAGCAACTACTTGCTGTTCTTGCGTTATTGTCGGTTTAGGCTTTGGTTCCGCTTGTGCAGTTAGGTTTGTTGATTCTTGAGTTTTAGACTCTTCTTTTTTGCCGAATATTGCTTCTTTAAAACTAGTTACCGTATCTTTAAAATAGTTAAAAACTTTTCTAAAGAAGCCTGGTGGTTTTGGTTGGTTTTCTTTTGGAGGTTCATATGGTGTTGTTTGTTCTGCTTGTATATCCCTAGGTCTATCTTTCATAACTTTCTCTGTATTAAAATTAAAGTCGATAGGATTTATCTCAGCTTTACCTAAATCTTTTTGGAATTGTGCTGATATTTGCGATACATACTTTGTTAGGTTCTGAGCTGCGTTGCTTGTATCTTTTAGAATTTCATTAATTTCGAGTTTTAGTCCGTAAATTTGATCTTCAGAGGTAATACCGAATTTAGCAGTTATAAGATTTGTTGCTTCATCCGTAGAGATAGGCCAAGTTTCTATTATTACTCTGCCACCTTGATTTTTAGCATTTTTTATTATTTTATCTAATTTTGCTTTATCAGGTATCGTATCAGAGAGCAAATGGTCAATTTCACGATCATATACAAGATTGTTAAAAACAGATGTTACTAAACTTATATCCGTAATTGCAGTGGTTTTATCTTTTGGTACTATACCATCGGCTATGGCTAAATTTTGATCTGCTTCATTTGTAAAAAAAACATGATCAACTTTTTCCATAACTTGCTTCCAGTAAGCTTCTGGTTCAGAATTTTGAGTTAATGAATTATATTGATCAAAAGTAATAGTAGTTTTTATATTTAAATTTTGTGCATTAATTAAATCTTGTACCTGAAAAATGGGTTTTACATTATTACTATTAAGTTGAATGTTAAAAATCGGTGTTTTGTCTTCTTTGCGAGATTTTTCTAAGATTTCCGCAAAAATACGTTCTTTATCGGATATATGGGATTCTTTATTAACTTGAAGCTGGATAATAGGTAGTTTATTTTGAGCTTCCTGATTTTGTATTTCCTCTAATATCTGATCTTTATTGCCAAGTAAAAGAGTAAATATAATAGGCTCAGCCATTACTAACCTTTATTAAAAGAATATTAGGTTCTATGAAAATTTCTAATTGATTTGCTATTTTGAGATATTTTTTAGCGAAAATTAATAAGATTTTTGAAGGAATAGTTATTCTTATTTTAAAAAAATCTTATAATTTGCAGCAAAAAATAGCCAAAATTAAATCTTTTTAGAAATGTTCGCAGAAGCTATATATAATTATTAGAATTTTTGAGCTTTAAATCAAGCTATATTTAATAATCCGTGCTTTAGCTTATATAATTTATCCATTTTATGTGCTAACTCATGGTTATGTGTTACCATAATAACGGCGGTATTTTGCTGCCTTGCTACTTTTAAAAATAAATTAAATACTTCATTTGTGGTTTTGGGGTCTAAATTACCGGTTGGTTCATCTGCTAAAATAATTTTCGGCTTATTAATTAAGCTCCGAGCTATTGCGACTCGTTGTTGTTCTCCTCCCGATAATTCTCCGGGCATATTATAGAGTTTTTCCCCAAGTCCTAGACTCTCTAATATCTTTGTTGCGTCTTCTATTGCTTCTGTTTGATCAAGACCGCTAATAAGTCTTGGCATAATAACATTTTCAAGGGCGGTAAAATCTTTAAGTAAATGATGTTGTTGATAGATAAAACCTAAATAATGAAGACGAATTAGATGATTTTTCTTATACTCACTATTTGAGATAATGACTTGCCCGTTTGTAGGTTTATCAAGTAAGCCGGCAATATGTAGTAAAGTCGATTTGCCGCTACCTGAAGAACCTATTATAGCGATTAATTCACCTTCATTAACCGTTAAATTAAGATCATCGAGTACCCTAACAATAGTTTTGCCTTGGCTGTAATGTTTAGAGATATTTTTTAGAATGAGGACTGTATTATTCATATCTTAGGGCATCCACGGGATTTAATTTTGAGGCTCTATAAGAAGGATAAATTGTCGCAAGAAAACACAATATTATAGATAAAGAGGTAATTAAAATAATATCCTCAGTTCTTACTTTTGAAGGTAAACTATAAAGAAAATAAATGGCTGCCTCGAAAATTTTAGTACCGGTTATACGCTCCAAATAATTTTTGATAGTTTGAATATTATAAGAGAAAGTAACACCAAGGATTACACCTAGTGTTGTGCCAAGCAATCCTATAAACATTCCGTTATAGATAAAAATAAGCATTATTTGCTTAGTACTTGCTCCCATAGTCCTAAGAATTGCAATATCTGAAGTCTTATCTTTAACGAGCATGAATAAGCTCGAAATAATATTAAATGCGGCGACCGTAATAATTAAAGATAGGATAGTAAACATAGCAGTACGCTCAACAGCAAGTGCACTTAAAAATTGTGAATTTAAGGTTTGCCAATTAAATACGTATAGGTTTGGACCTAATAATGATTGTATTTTATATGAATATGCGAGAGCTTTATCGGGATCTAAACTATTAATTTCTATTAAATTAATATCGTCGCCAAGAGATAAGAAATTTTGTGCTGCGGTAAGCGGCATTAATATTGTTGTCAAATCATAATCATACATACCACTATTGAAAATTGCGATAACTTTAAATTCTTTTGACCTTGGCATATTACCAAAGGCGGTAGAAACTGAATTCGGTGAAATTAATCTAATCTTATCCCCAACAGTTACTCCTAAATTGCTTGCTAATTGTTCTCCGAGTGCTATTACGTTTTTGCCGTGAAAATTATCAAAACTACCAAAATTCACATTTTTAAAAATTTCATTTCTTAAACTTAGATCCTTTAATTTTATACCTTTAACAAGCACACCGCTATTATTACTATTACCAAGAGCCAAAGCTTGGCCGTGAGCAATAAATGTTACATGTTTTATATAATCTTGCTTTAGGAGTTTAGCTTTAATCTCTTCATAGTTATCAATACTACCACCTTGTCGATTTATTACTATATCCCCATTTAACCCGATAATATTTTTAGTAAGCTCTATATGAAAACCGTTCATAACGGACATTACGACTATCAGTGCTGCAACGCCGATCATTACGCCCACTAAAGAAAAGGCAGAAATAATAGAAACAAATTTTTCGTTTTTCTTAGCTCTAAAATATCTGAAAGCTATTTTGAAGATAAAACTATTATTAATCATTTTTTTTGCTGTCATCCCGCGACTTGATCGCGGGATCTATAAAATTATTAGTATTATAAGCTGTTTTTTTTGGATACCGTGGTCAAGCCACGGTATGACAGAGTGGAGTTTTCTACACTCTCTCAGAAATCTCAAAAACATTATCATATTTAAATAATTTAGGTAATGTTACTAACCCAAATAGCGTAACAACGCATATAGTAATGCCAAGAGGGACAAAAGTACCGTTATATAAAAAACCTACTAATTGCAGCCCAAATGCCGTTAGAATCAATCTAGCCGAAGTAAAAATAGCGGTCATACGAGCTTTACCATCGGGAATAGCTTCCAAAAGTAAAGGCCATAATATGTTAATCGGATATATTACACCAAGTGATAATAATAGCGTAACTATCGTTATGATTAAAGGATTATTAATATTATATATAACCAATATGCTATTTCCTACCAAGAATAGTATTATAAATATAACGCCAAAATAGAAGCAATTTTTAATACCGAATTTTTTAAAGCAATAACCGCTTGTAAAGCTCATTATAGAAAATAAAGCCGCCATTGATCCTTGATATAGTCCAAAATGTTCTAAAGATACGCCTAAATCTTGCATATATAAAATAGGAGCAATCCCGATAAATATCCAATATCCTTGTGCAAGAAATATCATAGTAAGTATATAATATATAGCTTTTCGCGATTTAAAAATAGGGATATATTCTTTTAAAGAAATACGTACTTTTTTATTAACTTCTCTTTTTGGAATATAAAATATACCTAGAATTAAGCTAATTAAACCAAGTGCGAATAGTAAAACAAAATTACCTCTCCATCCCCAAAATAAATTGACGTAACTGCCTAGAACCGGTGCAAAAGCCATAGAAAGCGTAATAGTGCCGTTTAAAATGCCCATTAATTTTTGCTGTTCTTGTACCGAATAAATATCAGCAAGCACGACATATACTAGCACTGCAACTGATGATATCCCGCATCCTTGCAAAAATCTTCCAAATAATATAGCTTCATAATTATTTGCAAATACACAAAATAAACTACCAAGATTAAAAATCAGTAAACCAAGTATAATAATCGGTCTGCGTCCGTACCTATCTCCTAAATTACCGACTATAAGCGAAGTAATACAATAAGCGGTTAGGTTTACACCGAGTAATAACTCTGTCATAAAAGTCGAAAGCTTGAATGTATCTTGTATTTCAGGGAAACTTGGAACGAATAAATCTATTTCCGCTCCGGCGAGTATTTCCATGATGATTACGGTAATAAGTAATTTCATAAGTAATGTTAGTTTAATAAAGTGTGGTTGTATGGCTCTAATGTCATTCCCACAAGGCGTTGCTGTGTGGATCGATTCCATCCCTGTCATCTCGCGAGCTTGTAGCGGGATCCAGTCTTTTTTAATTTTTTTTTGGATGCCGTGGTCAAGCCACGGCATGACAATGTATTATTGCACTAAAGAATAAATGGATATTTATACATGACACGATAACTGGAGGATTGAAAAGGAAGAGAAAGCAGAAGCTTTTACTGATATATGTTAAGAATAATTATTCCTAACATATATCACTTTTAAAAATTAATTAAAATATTACTGATTAATTCCTAAAGCTTGTTTTTGAGCATTGGTAGTATTCTCCATTACCCACTTTTGAACATCAGGACTTAGCTGAGTATATGGATTTGAATCTGGAGTTACAGCTGCTACTAAGCTAGCAACCCAAGCCTGTTGGTCGTCGCTACTCATAGCTTGTATTTGGGTTGTTGTAACTGAAGCTGGGTCAGGCATTTGCATTGATGAAGCAAATACTGGGCTTGCGAAAGCTAGAATTAATAAAATCTTTAATAAATTTTTCATTTTGTAAACCTTTTTTGTTTTGTAATTACAATTATAACAAAGTCATAATAGCTTTCAAGCTAAATTATATTAAACATTTAAATTTTTTTACACTAAGGAACTCTTATTGTAACAAATATATCAATTATCTACTCGATGAATTTCAAAAATTGGCTACGTCGTCCTACAAGTATTCCGGTACTCACATTAAGTATACGCTCCGTTCCTCGTCTTGTGGACTCCGTGCTCTTTTTGAAATTGCTCTTCGTATATTCATCACTATATATTTTATACTGTTAGCTGTTCTCTACAAATATTGCAATAAATTTCTGAATTTTGTGATAAATTACTATGTGTTCCGCTAGCAGCTACTAGTCCCTTATCTATTACTAAAATATTATCAGCAGATTCTATACTACTAATTCGATGGGCAATTGATATAATAATTTTTCCTTTCATTATTTTTCTTATCTCATTTAATAACTTTTGTTCACTTTCACTGTCTAAAGCACTCATTGCTTCGTCAAGAAGTAAAATTTGCGGCTTGTGAAGTAATGCTCTAGCAATAGCTATTCTTTGTTTTTGCCCTCCTGATAGTCTAACACCTTTTTCGCCTATTTTAGCATTGATACCGTCATGAATTTTATCTGCAAATTCAGCTATACCCGTAATTTTTATTACCTCGTTTATTTCATCGTCGCTTGCTTCACTATTACCGAATATAATATTTGACCTTATAGTGCCGGAAAAAATACTAGCTTCTTGAGGAACATAAGCAATTAATTTACGAATTTCGGTAGGATTTAAATAAGCTGCATCTTGATTGTTAATAAGAATTATGCCGCTTTCTTGCCGGTAAAAATGTAGTAATAGCTGAATTATGGTACTTTTGCCTGCACCTGATTTACCTACAATGCCAATAAATTTATTGGCATTTATCTTGAAAGACATGTTGTTGATAATTCTTAAATTAGGTCTTGAATGATAGGTAAAATCTACATTTTTAAATTCTATCGAGATTGAGCCGGAATTATTTAATTCTAAATAATCATTATGTGTTATAGGCGACTTATCTATAATTGTAATTATTCGCTCAAGGGCTGTAACAGGTAAATGCATCTCGCTTAGTAGTTCAAAAATCCCGCCGCAGCTAACTCCGGCAATAATTGCATAATAAATAAACGATATAATTTGTCCTGCTGATAGATTACCTTTAACTATATCCGACGCTCCGATCCAAACGACTAAAGTAATTGCAAGAAATATAACAGATATTGAAATCGCAAAGAATAAAGCACGAATTTTTAAACGGGTTTTGCAGTATGTTAAATAATTTTGTAGTTTAGTATCAAAATCAGTAATTTTATTTGTTTGATTGTTAAAAGCATAAATAGCTCTAATATTATTAAAACTTTCATCAATATCTGAGGCCAAAAGTGATTTAGATTCTAGAGCTTTTTTAGACAAAGCTTTAACATGCTTGCCGAATTTAATTAAAGGAATTAATAAGATAGGAATAGTAATAATTACTATAGAAGCAAGTTTAAAGCTTTCAAAAAACATTAATGTAATGCCGCCGATTAGCATCACCGAATTGCGAATAAAAAAAGATAAGAAATTAACAATGAGCGTAGATATTTGATCTATATCATTTGTTAAACGTGAAATTATATCTCCGATTTTTAATTCTTCAAATTCTTCAATTTCATAATTAATTAAATTACTATAGGCTTCTTTTCTTATTTGATTAACGGTTTTTTCAGCAACATTATTGATAAAATATGAACGGAAAAAACTGGCAATACTTAAGATAATAATTAATAAGGAAATATATAATATAGATTTATCAACCGATAAAATATGATCTTCAGCTAAACCTTTATCAACTAAATTTCTGAAAACACTACCGATTAGTAATAATGAAGCTGATACGCTAAGTAAAGAGATCATAACGATGATCAAGTCTTTTTTATAGAACCTTAGATACTTAGCAAGTCTATATAAAAGTTTGATATCCATTAGACCTCTTTCTAAAGGTAATTTGTACGTCAATCCGGTACTCGCATCCTCACGCACTTTTTTGTACGCTGCGGTGCTGCGTTCCGTGTTTTCTTCAAATTCCTCTTTATAAGATAGGTTATGAAAGAGGTCTATTGATTATTTTGTATGAAGAAAAGAATATGGGGCGAGTGACGGGGTTCGAACCCGCGACCCTCAGGACCACAACCTGATGCTCTAACCAACTGAGCTACACCCGCCATAAATTAACAACGTAACCTTAGATTATTATAAGAATTTAGTCAAGAATATTTATGACTATTTTAATGTCTGAGCTACGGAAATTACAAAGTAATTGACGAAGCAATCTCGGGTGAATTCCTGAGATTGCCACGCTCCTTTTAGTCGTTCGCAATGACACTTAATCTATTTATGCGAACTCACCTCGTGTTAATTTCATTATTTCATCGGTAGAAATATTTGATGTACTCTTACCCGATAATTGTTGTATTAATTTTATACCTCTTGGACTAAAGTTTTTTTCTTTTTTAATTAAAACACCATCTTTGTTTTTAGTAGTAGATTGTTCTTTAGGTAATATTTTTATAGTCATAAAAATTTCTATGTAATTTCTATTTAATTATATTATAATTATTTTTATAAATAATTAGTATGTATAAATGAAAGAAGTAAAAAAAGCAGTTATTTTAGTTAGCGGTGGAGCTGATTCCGCTACAGTTCTTGCAATAGCCCAAAAAATGGGTTATGAAATCTATGCTATAAGTTTTAACTATGGGCAGCGTAACAATGCAGAACTTCGGAGAGTTAAGGAGTTAGTTACAGAATATAACGTTAAGCAGCATAAGATTATTGATATAGATTTACGGGCTTTCGGCGGTTCTGCTTTAACCGATGATAATATAGATATTCCGCATTACCATAATACAAACGAACTACCTGAAGATGTGCCAGTTACATACGTACCTGCTCGTAATACTATATTTTTAAGTTATGCACTAGGATATGCAGAAGTAATAGGAGCAAAAGATATTTTTATCGGTGTACATACTAGTGATTCGGCAAATTATCCTGATTGTCGCCCTGAATATATTAAGTCTTTTGAAGCAATGGCAAATTTAGCAACTAATATAGGGGTGCATGGAGAAAAAATTACCATTAATACGCCTTTAATTGATATGACTAAAGAGCAAATAATTAAAACAGGGCTTGAGCTTGGAGTTAACTACAAAAATACAATTTCATGTTACGACCCTACGGAAGGTGATTTATCTTGCGGTAATTGCCTTGCTTGCATGATAAGGCTTGATGCTTTTAAAAAGAATAATGTACAAGATCCGATTAAGTATGTATGATAAATAGAGAATATTTATATGCTCCTTTTCCTGTTATCGATCTAAATGATATAGTTTTACGAGAGTTAGTCGAAAAGGATGTGCAGGATTATTTTAATTATATGAGTAAGTCGGAAATGGCTATTTATATAACTGATAGTAATAGGCCTAAAGACTTAGAAGAAGCCCAAAGCGAAGTACGTTATTGGTCTAGTTTATATAAAAATCATAGAAGTTTTTATTGGGGAATTGCTCTTAAAGACGATAATAAATTAATAGGTACTGCGGGTTTTAATATAATAAATCTAGAACATCATAGAGCAGAAATAAGCTATGATCTAGATCCTAATTTTTGGGGACAAGGTATAATGTTAAAATCTATAAAAAATATCTTGAAATTTGCTGATTATATAGGCATTGTAAGAGTCCAAGCAACAGTTATTACAGATAATTCTCGTTCGATTAATCTTCTTGAGAGATGTGGTTTCGTTAGGGAGGGAATCCTTAAAAAATACGAAATAGTTGCAAATGAGCATAAAGATTATTATATGTATGGTAGGGTTGTATGAATTATACTGTCATCCCGTGGCTTGACCACGGGATCTCAGGACGTAATCTGTATCACAAGATCCCCTGGTCAAGCCACGGGATGACAATGAGTATAAACATAAAAAAGAAAATTAATGGTAGTAGAAGTTAATAAAAAAGAATTAGTTTGCTCGTTTTGCGGTAAAAAACAGCATGAAGTAAAAAAACTAATAGCAGGTCCTGCAGTATTTATTTGTGATGAATGTATAGATTTATGCATGGATATTATGAAAGAAGAAAGTAAAGTTGCCTTAAAGCAAATTACTTCTTCAATTCCAACACCGCAAAAAATATGTGGAATTCTAAACGATTACGTAGTTGGGCAAGATCAAGCAAAAAAGATTTTGGCAGTAGCGGTATATAACCATTATAAAAGACTTGAATATGTACAATCCGGCAATAATGAGGTTGAGCTTAATAAGTCGAATATCTTACTTATTGGTCCTACCGGTTCAGGAAAAACTTTACTTGCTCAAACGCTTGCTAAAATTTTAGACGTACCTTTTACTATGGCGGATGCTACTTCTTTAACGGAAGCCGGTTATGTTGGTGAAGATGTTGAAAATATTTTACTGCGTTTATTAATAGCAGCGGAGTTTAATATAGCAAAAGCACAAAAAGGTATAATTTATATTGACGAGGTTGATAAAATTGCCCGTAAATCAGAGAACCCTTCTATTACTAGAGATGTATCAGGAGAAGGAGTACAACAAGCACTACTTAAAATTATGGAAGGAACAGTTGCTTCCGTACCTCCTCAAGGCGGTAGGAAACACCCACAACAGGATTTTGTTCAACTAGATACTTCAAATATTTTATTTATTTGCGGTGGTGCTTTTATGGGGATTGACAGCATTATAACCGCAAGAACTAATCACAGTTCTATAGGTTTTGCAGCTAACGTAAATATAGATAAAGAGAAAAATAATAGCGAGATTCTTAAATCCCTAGAGATTGAGGATTTAACTAAATTCGGTTTAATTCCTGAATTTATCGGTAGGTTACCTATCGTTACGACTTTAGACGAATTAGATAAGCAAGCTTTAATTACGATTCTAACTAAGCCTAAGAATGCTATAGTAAAGCAATATCAGAAACAATTCGAGCTTGATGATGCTGAGCTTGTAATTGAGATTTCCGCCCTTGAAGCTATTGCCGAAAAAGCTTTAGCTAAGAAGACGGGAGCAAGGGGACTTCGTTCAATACTTGAGCATCTTTTGCTTGATAGTATGTATAAGGTTGCTGAGCTAAAAAAACAGCGTGTTACTATTACAAAAGAGGTAGTTAACGGCTTAGTAGAACCGATAATGACCTCTCTCATTTCTACAAAATCAAATAAAAAACAACCGATTATTGAAGATATACCGGCATAAATATTATTTTCTCTCTGTGCCATTAGATCGGAAAATGCGTTTACTGTCATACTGTGGCTTGACCACGGGACAAACTAGTTTAGGATAAAATTTATCCTAAACTAGTGCTATAATGGTTTAAATACCATTAAGAAAAAAATAATAATCAAACTGATAAATGCCGGCCAGCCTAGGTAGAACCATAATTTAAATAATTTATAATATTTTTCCGGTAGGGGTGTTCGTTGTTTTAATGCTTCAAGTGCCATATTTCGTAGTTGAATTTGAATCCATACCACCGGAAGCCAACAACTACCGGCGATTATGTATCCGATATAAGTTAAGGTAAGCCATAAATCAGAATAATTATAGCCAAGCATATTTACCAATATTATGCCGCTAACCGGTTGAATTATCACAGTTGGAGTAGTAAAAAGAAGATCAGCTATAACTGTAGTGCGAGCTGCATATGCCTTTGCGTTCAAATCACCCGTTTTATTTGCCCACCACATAAAAAAAGCAGTACCAATTCCAGTACCAAATAAAATGGTGGAGCTAATAATATGGATAGTTTTTATAAAAAGATAATCCATTATTTATCTCGTTCTATAGCCATTAATACTAAAGTAAGTAATATTATTGGAAGATTTTTAAACATCGGACCAAGCGGATCTAGCCACAATATTGGCTTAAGATATGTTAATAGTAGAGTATAAGCTAGTATTAATAAAATTTGTAAACTACATATCCTACTTGTTTTATTTTTGATAATTAGTAGAATTCCAAGAATAATATCTATAAAGCAGCTTCCATATAATATGTAAGGTGCTATTTGTTTATCAAATCCTAGTGATATTATAATTTGCATACTAGCATCATAAGCAAAAATGCTTGAAATAATTCCTGTCATTATCCAAAATAGCCCTAAGACAATTTTTATTATAGGTTTTAAAAAATAAAGCCTAGCGTGCCATATAGATTGTACGGTTAAAGGTTCGGTTGCAAAACCTTGTTGCAAGTTTCTAGGGATTATAGAAGTAAAATCGATAAAATCTTTTTTATCAGCAATATTAGGTTGAAGTAACATATTATACGCAGTAGAATTAATGGGTCCTATTTTTAGAAAATCCCCTAATTTAGCTGCTATTTTAATGAATATTAGAGGAATTTTTATTAGTTTTCCAGGATTAACTCCGAGCCATCGTCTAAATCCAAGCAAGATATCTTTCATGGTAACTATGTCTGGTCCAACTATTTTTAATAATTTATGGATTTTTCTTTCCCTTTCTATACAGTGAATAATTACTTTCGTTAAATCATCAATATGAATAGGTTGAAATTGTTGTAAACCATCACCTATTAAAGGAATAAAATACGGTAATGTTGCAAGAGCCCTAAATAGCGAGGTACCACCATAACAGCCGCTTGCGTAAACAAGAGATGGCTGTAAAATTACCCAATCTATATTTTCTAATTTTTGTAAATATTCTTCAGCTGCTTTTTTAGTTAAAGCATAAGCAGTGTTTTTTTCATCATCTATTCCAAGAGCTGAAATATGAATAATTCTTTTTACGTTAGTCAGGGTGCAAGCCTTAAATAGAGCCTTTGGACCATTGACATGAACATTTTCAATATTATTAGCATGACTAGACGTTAATACACCTGATACATTAATAACTATATCTATTTTATTTAGTCTATTTATCCAGCTTTGTGGTTGTAGGTCTATATTAAAATCACAGTATATAACTTCTGCGGTAGGGAATTTTTTCCTGGTAGATTCAACATCTCTAACACAGCATATTACTTCATAATTATTCTTTAATAATTCAGCTGTAATATATGATCCAATAAAGCCGTTAGCTCCTATTACTAGTATTCTCATTATAATATAAACGATTCAGGTATTGACATTTTTTATATCATTAATCAGGTATTGTTGCAAATAGAAGATAAAAAAGAATATATTATGCTTACAAATTACTCTTCTCTCTTATCCTAAACTGATGTTGATAGTGTGTGGTTTTAATGTTATCTCATAACAAAATAATTAAAAATTGTAAATAATTACATATAAAGTATTTGAATAAAAATTAAGAGGTTCTTATATTTTAACTTTACATTTATTTAATTGAAATTATGAGTAATAGACTAGGAGTAATAATAAAATATTATAATGATATATCAAATTTAAGCGTAAGATTATGGAAAACTACTACAGCACTTGCTAGTTTTAATTTAGGCGAGGTATTGAAAATATGGTTTTGTGATAAAAATTTTAAAGATTTAACGCTACTTGATCAAAGTTTTATTTATACTCAATATTTAGAAACAATGCTAAGTAAATTAGCAACTACCGGAAAGTATCAAGATAAGAATATCGATCATTCTCAATGGGAAAATTGTTTTGAAGAGATAAATAATCGAGATCATTTTTTATATATAAAGCTACAAGAGCTAATAGGAGTAGAAAACAAGAATATCATTGATTCTATGCTAGATGGTATAGGGGATATAAATTCACTAGAGTTTAGTACCCTAGTTACTAAAGTCCAAGTATTTTTAAAAAATAATTTAGATCAATCTGAAAAATTGATTAAAGCAGCCAAAGAAATCGACAGTATTGCATACCCTCTGACGAGCGAGTATTTTTTATACCGCTATATAGCTAAAGCAATATTATTTACAAATACTTTAAGTGTATCTTCCTCTTATGAAACCGAGTTTAATATAGTAAAAAAAGCTCATTTAAATTTTGCAAATTATCTTAATTCATTAGAGCAAAGTCTTACTAGAATAGAAAAAGCTACTGATAAGTATAATGAAGATTACAAAATTGCTTCTTGGTTAACGGAAAAATCAGATTTAGTTATTAATCATTCAGGTAAAATAGCAATTACTTACGCTTCTCTTATAGCAGGTGTAATTGCTTTACGTTCATATGTAATTGACGAAAAGGATCCTTGGTATGAATTATGTGCTTTACCTACTACTAGTCTTGCAATGCTACAAATTTTATTATCTTTTCCAGGTACGGTCTTATCAAATAGACAAACTAAAGAGATTAATAATAATATGTTTCAAGCATTAGAAAATAACACTAGAAATCGAGTTCTTTCCAAAGTCGCTTATAGAGAGGAATTTGAAGGAGACACGAAACACAGCACCGCAGCATATATAAACATACGTGAGGATGCGAGTACAGGATCGACGTACAAATTACCTCTAGAAGTAGAGTTTGGGAAGAACTCGAATGCTAAAGATATTAAATTTTTATTTGATCACATTCCAAGTTTTGCTAATGATGCCGTAAATACAACTGCAATTTGCTTTAGATACGCTGCTAATTTAGGGTTGCAGCCTATTGATTTATTAAATAATGATATTATTAATCGTATAATTGTATATACGGCTTTACGGTGGTCTGCAGCTGCAGGAGTAGTAGAAGAACAAAGTAAAGTTACAAATTTTATGCAAAATAAATTAATTAAATTTTTGCATGATAAAATTGTACCGGCTTTAATTGAGAATAAGGAACTTGCACCTGAAGAAATTAAACCTTATTTTCAGTTACTATATAAACATTCCGAAAAAGATAAGAATACGCAAATAAAACTTCAAGCAATATATAATAAACTTACAAATCAAGATATAGATTTTAACAATATTGAATCAGACATTAGTACCTATCATGGATGGAAGAGTACTACTATGTGTTCAGCGATAGCCACACTTATTTTGGATTATATCTGTTTTTACTTTCGTAATTCAGAATTAGAATTCTATGAAGATCCAATGTTTTATGCCTCAACCTCTATTAAATTAATGCGTCTTGCTTCTCTATTAGTATCAACATATTGCGGTAATAAAGTTATAGAAAATATCACCGGTGAAAAATTAACTAATGACGTATTCTTCCAAAAGTTTTACTATAATGATGCGGCAAGACTGACCGTAGCGATAGTACCGTTAATAATGTTTGAGTCTATTAAAGATTTAAAATTCTTAAGCCTTGCAACTTTAATAGATGTTTTAACAACTGCTATATCAGATTTAAATGTCGGTAAGGCAATTAGTAGTGCAGGCAAGAATATTGCTGAGAAAACCGCTACTACTCTTACTTGGCTTAATAAGATTGTTTCAGACACAAACGATGATACAGTTATTAATATTGATCCTACAGAAGAAGTACCATGCCTAGGTTGAAGTTTACGTTATTTAATGTGCTCTTCCCATTTCAAAGATAATTGAATCTTCTTAATAGAACAATCATAATTATGGCTATTTTTGCTGCAAAACCTTATTAATTTTCGCTAAAAAATATCTCACAATAGAAAATCAATTATAAATGTTCACAGAACCTAGTAGTCTATTAAAAAATAAAAAACTACAATATTAGTAACTTCTTTTTTTAGAAAATTTATACATATTAAAAATAAATCAAAACTTTTGTTAATTTTTCCATTTATATTATTAGCAGTAATTTTACCAACATTTTTGTTATTACAAATTTATGATATAAGCAGAAATGGTTTCTATAGGAATAACATATATCGAGGGTTTTTTTATTACAATTTTTCATCACCGTTATTACAAGAAGAGTTAGAAAAATCAAATTACACTATACAACTAGCAAAAAATCCAAATATTCCTTACAGAATTGCAATTTTGTGTAGATATGATCCTTTGGCTTGTATAAGAATACAACAAGCAGCAAGCAACCTTGGATGGGAGTCTTTGCTCATTTCAGCTACAACTCATCCACTAGATGTAATTAGAATTCATGGTATAGTTAGTCAATTTAACCCTGATTTTACTATATCTGCAGCTGATTTTGGTGTAGTAGCGGGTGTTAAGAGCTATTTGGTTTTGCATTTTCCTTGTTTAATTAATCCTGATTTAGGTAAATACTATTGTCCGAACCCTCTTCGGTATGATGGGTTACTTGCCGTTACGGATTTAAAAAAAATTAATCAATATTATAAAAGTATTTCTATACCTATAATTGATTTTAAATTTTCACGGCCTAAGACAGAATTTATTAAAATTAATCATTTGAAATTATTTATGTGTGGCTATAATTGGGATAATACTCGCTCTGGGCTTAAATATAAAAAATTATATCAATTACTTGATAAACGCGAAGATGTTGATATATACGGCCCTAAGCAAGCCTGGAATGGCCTTAATTCATATAGAGGATTTATACCATATGACGATCAACTATTTGTTGATGCAATAAGAAAAAGTGGTATTGGTTTAGCAATTCATTCGGAAGGGCACAATATTGAAAATTTTCCTTCTGGACGAGTTTTAGAACTTGTTAGTTCTTCAGCATTGGTAATTGTTGATGAAATTCCATGGGCAAAAGAAACTTTTGGCGATAATATACTATATATAGAAACTTTAAACAAATCTCCTGAGGAAATATACTCTCAAATAAATCAACATTTAGAATGGATTAAGGCTTACCCTGAAGAAGCTTATGAAAAGGCAAAAAAAGCTCATCAGATTTATCTCGATAAATTTACTATGGAACAAATACTTACAAACGTAGCTAATATGCATAATAAAATTATAAGTCAGGAGAATTAGGGAGCAAATGTATAAAGTTATACTTATAATTTTTATGATTATTTGGGGATCAATAAATGTGTACGACTCTTCATTTATTCGTTTTTTTTATTATAGATTTTTACCTATAGAAAAAATTGCTAAACTGGATTTTATTAGTAATGAAAACCTGCAAGTCGGTAAGTTGGAAATGAGCAAACACAAGGTTGTTTTTGCCGGCATTACAAGGGATAATGCTCCTCATTTACCAAACGCAATGCGTAATATAGAATATATAGGACAGTTTTTTTCAGATTACAGAATAATAATCTTTGAAAACGATTCTACCGATTCTACAAAATTAATGTTAAACTTGTGGCAGTTAATAAATCATAAAGTAAAAATTATATCACAGGACTTTTTTAACCAAAAAAGACCTTCTATAAAGTTTCTAGCGGATATTAGGAATAAATATCTGGAAATTTTAAACACGAATGAATTTGATAAGTTTGATATAGTAATTATTGTCGATATGGATATGGGTTACGGTATTGATATTAGAGGAATACAAGACAGTTTTAGCAAAATTGATCGTTGGGATGTTATATGCTCAAATGGAATATTTAACTCCCAAGGGCAAATGTATGATGCTTTTGCGTTCCGTAATGAAGAATTTTCCAATACACCAGCTGAATATAACTTAAAAACCGGTCAGAATTATTATCCTACGGAAAATATTTCCCCCATGCAGAAAATATATCTTCCAGATTCAGATTTACTACCGGTAAATTCGTGTTTTAACAGTCTTGCCATATATAAAAGAAAATTCTTTAAAAACTGCTCTTACGATTCCATAAAAGAAGATTGCGAACATGTGTATCTGCATGAGTGTATGCGTTCTAAGCATAATGCAAGGATATTTATGAATCCAGCACAAATGATTCGTTATGAGCATTATAACGCCAAGTAAGGTATGCAATGCCAAATTTATTTATAATTTATCCTCTATCTGGGGCTGTTCATTCGCCTCTACTTCAATAATCTCTGATTTAGAGGAAACAATTTGATAACGCTCTAATGCTGCCGGCATGGCTTTATTCCCTGAATCAATACCGAGTTTGTGAATATTCTTAACTCTCGACATAAAGTTGCGATTAAACGAGGCAGCAAATTTATCGTAATTAGTAACCATAGTGTGCAGGTTATTACCCATTTTCTGAGAATAATCGGCTATAGTACCTATTGAACTTAACAGCTTTCTAACTTCTTCTATGATAACCTTATAATTTTCTGAACGCCTATGATCGGTAATTTGGAATCTTGCAAATGATAGCATATTCATAAGTCCTGCAGGTCCTACGGGAAAGATATTACAGCTCCAAGCTTTTTGTAAAAATTCAGGATCAGCTGCGATAACTTTCTCAACGGCTTGTTCGGTTGGCAAAAACATTAAAGTAATAACATTATTAAAACTCTGATCCTTTTTGTTTAGATTGGTTAAAATATTTTCGGCATAGTCTTTATTAGTCAGAGATTTTAAATGATAATTCATAGTTTTACTAAGATTCCCACTATTATCCTGTGCGTCAACTAGAAACTTTGAAGCTTTTGAATCAATAACCATTAAATTACCTGATGGTAGAAAGATAAGAGCATCAGGTCTTAACTTTCCACTATCTGTCGTAGTTAAGCCGTATTGCATAATAAAATCTAAATTAGGACGTAAGCCTGACGATTTCAAAATATTCTCAAGCGTAATCTCGGCAAGTAATCCTGCACCGATCGGAGAAAGTAGCGACTGTTTGATTAAATCAACCGTACCTTTTGATTGCTCTATATCTTTATTTAATGCTCCCACCATCGTAATTAGCCGCTCAAACTCGCTGTTAAACTTTCCTGATGCAGTAGCAATATTTTTCTCCGAAAGCTCTCTTGCTGCCGTATTTTCCATTTTATGGATTTCGATTAATTGTTTGGATAAATCCTTACCTAAATCAAATAAAGCAGCTTTTGCCGATGAAAATGACTCGCTTCTTATTCTTTCAGAATCCTTAATAGTTTGCTCTTGATATTCTATTTTGCAGCTAAGCTGTTCGATTTTTTGTAAACACGTTATTTTTTCCTGATTCAGTAGCTGGTTGTTATTAGTTATTTCCAAATTATGATCGGTCAAAAATTTTAACTCAGCTTTTAAAGTTTTAGTTTTTACATAAAACCAAATTATTAGAGCTAATAAAATAAGTAGCGTAGTTATGATAGTCGGTAATAAATAAGGCATATGTTTTGTAATTTACGTGACCATTTCGACATTTAATTATAAGCTATATCCTCGCACATACCAATAAATGTAGCTGAATTGACTATATTCACTTTATCCTCTAGCGGTCCAAGTGGTTGAGCCGGTTTTAATAATTCCGGCGTTAATATAAATTTAGTTTTTTTCTCGATATTCGATAAAAAAGGCAAATGTAAGCTATGAGAATGTTCTATCACTGCATACTTATCCCATTCCGGATATTGCCTATTTAGGTTCCCTATAGGATCAGCTGGACCATAAATCTCTATACTACCGAATTTGTATTTTTTTAAAGGATATAATTCATTATCATAAAATGAACTCTTAGGATACTTATTGCGAGCGACTAAATTAGTATATATAAATTTATCTTTTTCCTTATGAAAAATAAAAATATCTAAACACTCTGCCTTACATATACTATAAGCTCTCTCATAGGAAACAGTATAACCTAGCTGTTCAAACTGCGATAATATTTGCTGCAGGCGTATTTCGTCTTCATGCATAATACCGATATCTAAGTCATCGTCAAAAGGAATTATGCCTTGATGTCTAACAGCTCCAAGTAGAGTGCCGCCTTCTATCCAATAATTAATATTATTCTTGCCAAGTAACTCATGAGTGTCTTTCATTAGCTGATAAAGGGCAATAGCTTTTTTCTCGCTAATTCTGTATTTTTTTACTTGTTCATCGCTTAAGGTTACATATCGCCAGTCATGTTCTAATATATAAGCATAAAAAAATATACCGGCAAAGATAATAAGAATTAAGCCTAAAATATTTTTAAAGGATAATATCGACTTTAATTTTATCACCTTGACCCTCAAATTTTATTTCTTCTGCTGATGTGACGTTTTTTAAATCTTCTGTTAGCTCTTCAGATAATTCTATACCACTAACTTCAAGCAATTTTATCGGAGCTTTTATAGATAAATTCTTTTCGGCTTTAAATTTCCTAACGATGTCTAGGATTTCAATTAATCCTTCCGATTGTTGTGAATCGATTTCATAGTATAAATCACTATAATTTACCCAGCTGCCTTTAACGTGAATAGAATTTTCACTATATAATATTTGATATAGTTCCTCGGTAATATGCGGTATGAACGGTGCAAATAGTTTCAGTAACGTTTGCATAACATAATATAAAGTTAGTATGCTACTATATTGTCCTATAGGGTTTTTGTTTTCCTCGTCATAAGCTCGATTTTTGCTTATTTCTAAATAATTATCACAAAATACCGACCAAAAAAACTTTTCCGTCAGATGCATAGCATTTGCATATTCGTAATTTTGTAACTCATTTGTGGCTAGCTTAACTAGCTCTACTAGCTTATTAATCATCCACTTATCAAACTCGTTAGTGATTTTTTCTTTAACATCTAAAAGCTTTGCTTTTTTATCTTCATCTTTTAATTTATCAAAATGATACGATACAAACTTAGCAGCATTCCAAAGCTTATTAACTAGTCGTTTGCCGTTCTTCATAACATCTTCAGAGTAGGCAGTATCGGCACCTAGCCTTGAATTTGCCGACCAATAACGTATTACGTCAGAACCGTATTGTTCTAGCAGCTTTTCAGGAACTAAAACATTGCCCTTAGATTTTGACATTTTACTGCGGTCTTCAGCTAAACACCAGCCGCTTACCATGATGTTTTTCCACGGCAAAGTATTTTGGTGTAGATGGGCTTTTAGGATTGTATAAAATGCCCAAGTTCTGATAATTTCATGTGCTTGAGGTCTTAAGTCCATCGGAAATAATTTATCGTGTCTATCTTTATTAACGGTAAAATCGTCAGAGATGCCATGCGTAGTAAGCTGAGGAGAAACTGAGCTAGTTGCCCAAGTATCCATAACATCTAAGTCCGGCTCTACTTCATCTTTGCTATAGCCAATCGGTAAATCTCTCAACGGATCAACAGGTAGTTGCGTAATATCGGCATATAAGATCTTTCCTTCCTCACCAACTCTTTTAGAGTACCAAACAGGAAACGGTACACCGAAATAACGCTGCCTACTGATACACCAATCCCAGCTAATGGCATTAATCCAGCTCTCTAAACGAGTCTTCATATTTTTAGGATGCCAGTTTAGTTCGTTTGCTCTTTTAAGCAGTTCATCTTTGTGGTCTATTGTTTTAACGAACCATTGCGGCACGGTTAATATCTCAAGCGGTGCACCTGATCGTTCAGCACATTTAACGGTTTGAGTTATCTCTTCTTGCTTAGTAAGCAACTCTTGTTCTTTTAAAATCTCTATTATTTTTGTTCGAGCTTCTTTAATTTTCAATCCGTCTATAGCAATATCATGAGAGAAATCTATCGTACCTTTTTTAGTGACAATAGTTTTTAAAGGTAGATTATGCGTTTTCCACCAAGTAATATCGGTTTGATCACCGAATGTACAGCACATTACTAGCCCCGTACCTTTATCTTGTTGTACTAAAGGATCGGCAAGCATTGGAACTTTTTCATTAAAAAGCGGAGTTATAGCAAATTTGCTTGCTAGATGATTATAACGCTTGTCATCAGGGTGATAAAATACGGCGACGCAAGCAGGCAGTAATTCCGGTCTTGTAGTTGCTATTGTAAGCGGGTCTCCTTGCTCGGTTTTAAACGTAATATAATTCATGAAAGAGGTTTTTTCCTTGTCCTCAATATCGGCTTGTGCAAGAGCAGTACAATCTACCGGATCCCATAAGATTGGTTGATTATTACGATAAACCTCACCTTTCCTTACTAAATCAAGAAAAGACATTTGTGATATTTTACGAGATAAAGGGCTGATAGTTTGATATTCTAAGCTCCAATCTACCGACAAAGCTATTTGGTTAAATAGGCTTCTAAACTTCTCTTCTTCACTTGCTACTACTTCTTCACAAATATTTATAAACTCGTCTCTACTCATATTGTAAGCCTTGATCTGCTTCTGCTTTTCAACAAGACGCTCTGTTGGTAAGCCGTTATCATCAAAACCCATAGGATAGAAGATATTTTTACCGATCATACGTTGAAAACGTACGATAAAGTCGGTTTGCGTATAGCTGTAAACATGCCCGATATGTAGCTGCCCCGAAACAGTCGGCGGCGGCGTATCTACTACATAGGTCTTCTCTTTTGAAACATTTGGATCATACGCATAAATTTGCTGCTCTTGCCAAATCTGCTGCCACTTTTTTTCATTTTCGATAAAATTATAATTCTTTGGAAATTCTTTCATATGCTTTATTCTTGTTAAGAATATTATTATAAAGGTTATATGTGATTATGACAATAGAACTATCGCTAATAATATTTAGCAAATAATAAACTTATGATTGAAAATGTAAAAATTCATGTATATAATGTCAATTATTATTAAACTAAAAATATTATGGATAAAAATATCATTAATTCAGAGTATTTAGAATTTGTAGAGCAATTAAAAATTCGAGTATCTGAAAGTCGTTATCAAGCCGCAAGGTCAGTAAATAGTGAATTAATAAGGCTTTATTATCATATTGGCAGCGAAATTCTTAAACGACAAGCAAAATACGGTTGGGGTGCAAAAGTAATAGATAAACTAAGCTGTGACCTACATTCTGCCTTTCCTGAATGAAAGGATTTAGTAGCAGAAATCTTAAATATATGAGACGTTTTGCTGAAGAATATAAGGATTTAGAATTTGTGCAGCAGGTTGCTGCACAATTACCGTGGTTTCATATAGTTGTTTTATTAGACAAGGTAAAAGATAACAAGCACCGAATATTTTATATGAAAAAAACAGTGGAACATGGATGGTCACGTAGTGTACTGACTATGCAAATAGAACTGGAGCTACATAAAAGGCAAGGGCAAGCAATAACAAATTTTCAAAATAAGCTGCCATCGCCACAATCTGATTTAGCACATTATACGCTCAAAGACCCATATGTTTTTGATTTTTTAAGTGTAGGGAATGAAGCACAGGAAAGAGAAGTAGAAAAAGAATTAACTAAACATATAGAAAAATTTTTAATTGAGCTCGGAGCAGGTTTTGCTTTTGTCGGCAGACAATATCATTTAGAAATAGGAGGACAAGACTTCTATATTGATGTATTATTCTATCATTTAAAACTTCGTTGTTTTGTAGTAATTGAGCTTAAAGATAAGGGTTTTAAACCGGAATATGCCGGTAAAATGAATTTTTATTTATCGGTTGTAGATGATGTTTTAAAGCATCCAAACGATAACCCTTCTATTGGGCTAATTTTATGCAAATCAAAAAATAATGTGCTTGCTGAATATGCATTGCGTGATATGAGTAAACCTATTGGACTTGCAGAGTACAAAATAACTGAAAATTTACCTAAAGAGATAAAAAGCGAACTCCCAACCATTGAGGAATTAGAAGCAGAGCTTGCTAAAGAATTAATAAGAAAATAGAAATGCTAAACAAACTTTTACAGCATGTTTCAGAAAGCTTCAGACAAGATGAATTTAAAGGCGAGCCTGCGCAGCGTAGAAAACTACGTGAGCACAGGCGAGTTCTGCAAAATTCGCCTGTATCAAGCTTTCTGAAATGTGCTGTACTTACCTTAAAATTAATGCGGGCGGATAAGCCGGTAGCTTATTCATTAGTTTTTTTTCCTGCTTTGTTTGGGTTATTACTTGCAAATCCTTCAAGATCAGAGTTAGCACATTTACTGCCGTTATTTATTTTAGGTAGCATAATTGCGAGGAGTACCGGGTGTATTATTAATGATCTATTTGATCGAAAATTTGATAAACATGTTGCAAGGACTAAAGATCGACCTTTAGCTAGCAAGGCTTTGTCTGTTTCCTATGCTATTACTATAGCCATCATACTTGCTATTATCTCTTTAATCATTTTGCTATCATTAAGCAGAACAGCTATATATATAGGATTATTTGCCGTTATCATGATTGCTATATATCCGCTAATGAAGCGTATTACTTACTTTCCACAAATCTTTTTGGGTTTTACCTTTAAACTAGGAGTGCTAATAGGTTATGCAGCAGTAAAAAATACAATAGATTTATCTGTCATAATTATGTATTTAGCCTGTGCTAGTTGGATAATCGGATATGATACAATCTATGGCTTTGCAGATATCAAAGATGACAAGAAAATAGGAGTAAAATCTTTAAGTATATATTTAGAGAACAAACATCCTAAGTTTTGGCTTTATGTATGTTATATAGGGTTTATACTGCTATTTATCCTAGCGACAAAAATAGTTAATTATAATATTGATTATTTACCCATCTTAGCTGCTCTAATTTTACTAATATTGCAAGTAGCAACTCTTGATACCCGAAACCCTGCCAATTGTATGACAAGGTTCAGAGCTAATAATTATGTTGGATTAGTTTTGAGTATGGCGTTTTGTTAAAAATAAATTATTGTCATACCGTGGCTTGATCACGGTATCCAGAAAAAAATATTGTTTTTGGACCTAGTTCACAAGTCACGGGGTGACAACATTAACTTCTCGCTCTAACAGCCCATAGTGTTACAATCGATATTACAGTTATGTAAACCGCAATTGATAAAGAGTTGCCGGTTATATGCCAAAGCATTAGGCATATTGACGGAGTAAGGCGTCCGATTAGTGAAGAGCCTATACTACTGCCGATACCAACTAGCATATATTTATCGGCAGTTTTAAATAGATCATTTAGCCAGCAATTTAAAGGTGCTAAGAAGCCAACACCTAGTATTATAATCCAAACACGCACAAAATTAACATACCATATAGATGAATTATTCAAGAATAACCATAAAGGAATTATGCTTAAACTCATTATAATAAGAGTGCCGCTTAGTATTTTAAGATAATGTAGTTTTTTGGCTAAATGCCCTATGATCGGAATCATAATCATATCAAAAACTAAAAATTCAGTATTAAACTTCATCATTGTTTCAAGTGATATATCGGTAATAAGCGGAATAAAGCTATTCATAAAGATGAAAGGTACGATATAGGTCATATACGAAAAACCTACAGCAAAACTAACTCTTAAGATACTTAGTTTGTTGTTCCAAATTGTGTTTAAGTCGAGTAATAGTGATGATGCTACGTCATTGCGAGGAGAGGACCTAGGTGTCATACCGTGGCTTGACCACGGTATCCAAAAATTACGTAAAGTAATTTTATATTTTTTATTGGATCCCGCGGTCAAGCCGCGGGATGACAATGAGGGCTTTACTATAATATCCGCACTCTTCCTTAAAAAATAACCGATAAGTGCAGTCATTCCGCCAAATATAAAACATAAACGCCAATACTCATTATACTCTATATTTAAAACTATAGTACTAACAAAGGAAGCAAGAATAATCCCAACCATTGTAGAAGTTTGATAAAGATAAGAAGCTTTAAATGCTTTTGTTTCATCTTTATTCTCTAAAATATATAATTTAGCAATAGCACATTCACCCTCGGAATATATACCTTGCAACGTTCTAAGCACAACTAATAACATTGGAGCGAGCCATCCTATTTGTGCATGGGAGGGGATTGCTCCGATAAAGGCGGTGCTTAAGGCAACGCCGATTAGAGAATGAGATAAAGCAAAAACACCGCCGTATTTTTTAGCAATAACGCCAAAAAAATAAGAGCCGATCGGACGTGTAAATAAAGAGGTAGCAAGAACACTATAGGTAAGTATTAAGGCTACAACTTTATCATGATTCGGGAAGAAAATACCGGCAAGTAGCGGAGCAAGAAACCCGTAAAGTGCAGTATCGAAATGATCCATCGCATTACCGATTAGGATCGAAAAATCCCTTTTGCTTAATGAATTATTCATCTATTAATAATTTCTTGAAATACAAGCAGTATATAAGTATGTAATCTTTCTTGTAAATATTTTTTTAAAAGATATTATTATAAAGTTATAGCTTAAAGTAATTGTAATTAATGAATAATTTGAAACAAGCAAAGTTTATTACATTTGAGGGAGGGGAGGGAATCGGCAAATCTACCCAATCTCAAATGCTCTATGAATATTTAAAATCTCAAAATATCCCAGTTATTTTAACTCGTGAAGTCGGCGGTACTATCGTAGCCGAAAAAATGCGTGAAATCCTAGTACATGAAGAATTATTGCCAATGTCTGAGTTATTGCAAGCTATGGCAGCACGTTATGATCATATGGTACGGAAGATTATGCCCGCTCTGCAAGAGGGGTATATTGTAATATGTGATAGGTTTATTGACTCAACGGCATGTTATCAAGGATTAGAGCTAGAAAACGGCATAGATTTAGTTTATAATCTGCACAAAACTTTAATGCCTCCTCTTATACCGGATATTACGTTCTTTATTGATGTAGAGCCGGATACTGCTATTAAGAGAGTAAATTTACGAAATATGAGTAATAAATTTGATGTAAGAGGTATAGATTTTTATACAAAAATCTATGATTGCTTTAAAGAATTAAGTAATAAATTTCCTAAGAGAATAAAGACAATTAAAGCTTCAGATTTAAGTCCGCTTGAAGTACATGAGTTAATAAAAAAGCATTTATGAAGAATACTTACTATATCACGACCCCTATATATTACGTTAACGATGTTCCCCATATCGGTCATGCTTATACTAGCGTTGCAAGCGATGTTATTGCTCGCTTTATGCGTCTTAGCGGTTTCGATGTAATGTTTCTAACTGGTACTGACGAACACGGGCAGAAAGTAGAAAAAGCAGCTATTAACAAAAATATCGATCCGCAAAAATTTACTGATCAGACCTCTGAGAGTTTCCGTCATTTGATGACTGCTATGAATATTTCTAATGATGATTTTATTAGGACAACAGAAAATAGACACAAAGAGGCCGTAGCCATTTTTTGGCAGAAATTACTAGATAAAGGCACTATTTATGAGGGGTTTTATGAAGGGTGGTATGCAGTGCGGGATGAGGCTTTTTATGATGAGTCAGAGCTAACTGAAGATAAGCTAGCACCAACCGGAGCTCCGGTTGAATGGGTTAAAGAACCAAGTTATTTCTTTAATCTTTCAAAATGGCAGGATAAATTGCTTGAGTTTTATGAAGCAAATCCTGATTTTATTAGACCTATATCAAGGCGTAACGAAGTAATTAGTTTTGTTAAATCAGGTCTAAAAGATTTATCGGTATCGCGTACTACTTTTAACTGGGGAATAAAAGTACCGAATAATGCCAAAAATGATGTTAGGCACGTAATTTATGTTTGGCTAGATGCCCTTGCTAATTATATTTCGGCGCTTGGTTATCCTGATGAACAAAGTAATTACGGTAAATTTTGGCCCGCAGATTTACATGTAGTCGGTAAAGATATCTTACGTTTTCATGCCGTTTATTGGCCTGCTTTCTTAATGGCAGCCGAAATTCCACTACCAAAAACTGTTATGGCTCACGGTTGGTGGACGAATGAGGGACAGAAAATCTCTAAATCTCTTGGTAATACTATTGATCCAATTAAATTAATTGATGAATTTGGTGTTGATCAGGTTAGGTATTTTTTAATGCGTGAAGTAACATTCGGTGCAGACGGTAATTTTGCTCGTAGTAATTTAATTACCAGGATTAATAGCGAGCTATCAAATAAGATAGGTAATTTATTACAGCGTACTACAGCTTTTGTTTATAAAAATAATGACGGCAAAGTGCCGCTTCTTACACAAAGTGCTATAGATAAAATATATGAACTGCCGATTTTAAAAACTGCAATTAAATTTGCCGAGCAGAATATTTTATTGATGGAAAAAACAGAGATTAATAAAATTCTTGAAAATATTATTAATTTAGCTGAAGAAGCAAATATTTATATTGATAGTGAAGCCCCTTGGAATTTGAAAAAAACTGATCTCGATAAGATGTTAGAGGTGTTATATACTTTACTCGAAGTTTTACGCTATATTGCGATAATGCTCCAGCCTTTTATGCCGACTTCAGCAAATAAAATGCTTGATCAGTTAGGAGCAGCTAAAGAAGAACGTTTATTTAAGCATTTAGTGCGTGATTATGCTTTAACAGCAGGAAGCAATATTTTAGAACCTACTATAATATTCCCAAGATTTGAATAGTATGTCATACCGTGGCTTGATCACGGTATCCAGCGTAAAGCGAGATGAATTGAGCTTTTAATTTTAAAAATAGTATTTTTTATTTACTGGATACCGTGATCAAGCCACGGTATGACACATTTACTAAGAGTATAATATGTTAATAGATTCACATTGTCATCTTAATTTGCTTTCTGACTTGTCATCCCGCGACTCGATCGCGGGATCCAGTAAAAATATTAAAACAACTAATACTAGTTGTTTTTTGGATACCGTGGTCAAGCCACGGTATGACACGGTGCTTTTAGATTCTGTCATTCAAAGAGCGTTAGAAAATAATGTGCAGTATATGCAAACTATCTGCACTAAAATTGAAGATTTACCGATTGTTTTAGAAATAGCTGAAAAATATGAAAATGTTTTTGCGAGTGTTGGAGTGCATCCTTGTGAAATTAACGAAAGCAGTCGGTCAATTACGGATTCAGAAATAATAAAGCTTACCAACCATCCGAAAATTATTGGAATCGGTGAAACGGGACTTGATTATTACCATGAACCTTACGATAAAAAACTACAAAAAGATTCGCTAGTAGCACATATACATGCGGCGTCTAGTACACTCCTACCTGTTATTATTCATACAAGAGAAGCAGACGAGGATACAATAGATATTTTAACCTCAGAAATGCGTAATAGCAAATTTCCTGGTCTGATCCACTGCTTTACCTCCTCAAAAAGTCTAGCAACAAAAATGTTGGATATCGGTTTGTATATTTCAATGTCAGGTATTATAACTTTCAAGAATGCAACCGATTTGCAGGAAATAGTTAAATATGTACCGCTTGATAGATTGTTGATTGAAACCGACTCACCTTATTTAGCACCTACCCCTATGCGTGGTAAACAAAACGAACCGGCTTTCGTTAGATATGTTGCTGAGAAAGTCGCAGAACTCAAAAATATCACTTCAAAAGAAGTAGCAAATGCTACTACTCATAACTTCAATACGTTATTTTCTAAATTTGAAAAGCATACTCGTTTAATTTGAAAAATTGGCTACGTTGTCTCTTGTTGATAATCCTCACGTACTAGTTGTACGCTGCGGTTATCAGCTTCAAGACGCCTTGCTCTTTTCCAAATTAAACTTCGTCTACCTACTTTTCATTTACTCATAGTATAAATAAATAATACTTTATAAAATTATCAAGATTGATAATTTAAAGTTGAAATTTTTAAAATAACTATGTATTTTTATAGTATTTCAATTATTAGTATATTTAATATGGAATTTAATCGCAAAAATGCCATCATTGGTTTTTTAAAAGAGCGTGAAGAGCAGAAATTTACCCCTTATGGCATAGCTAAATGGCTTGTCGAAAATTATCCTGAAGAAGCTAGACGCAAAGCAAATACAAGTAAAAATAAGAGAATAATAAAAGCAAAAACTCAAGAAGAAAAAATTAAAGAAGTTATAAAGGCTTATGCAGCTGAAATTAGTAGAGGTAGGTTTGATGAGTGGAAATCAAAGCCTAACATTAGAATAGAGTCAGAACCTCAAGTAAGGTTGTACTATAGTCAAAATCCTGATTATCAAATTAATAACGAACAAGTAATAAACCTTAAAAATAAAGTAAGCAAAGAAAATGATATAAATGAAGAAAAAGTATATGAGGTACTTGAATTATATCTTGATGAATTAGGTATATATAATAGGCAAATTAAACATAGTTTTTCCTCAAATAAACAAGGAACAGGAAGTAATATATGGTTACATCCGGATTGGGTAGGCGTAGAAGTTCTTAATAAAAAATGGAGTCCGCTAATCAAAGATTGTGCTAAATATTATGGAGGAAAACAAGCAAGGCTTTGGTCTTTTGAAGCAAAAACAAAGATCAACCGTAGTAACGTAAGGGAGTCTTTTTTTCAGGCTTTATCAAATTCATCCTGGGCACATTACGGTTATTTAGTTGCACCTACTCTAGATAAAACTACGTCTGATACTAAGCATGAACTTGAAATGTTATGTTCTAGGCATGGGATAGGTTTTATTTTAATCAATATGGACTTCCCTGAAGATAGTAAAATATTAATCTATGCTAGAGAAAAATCTGAAATAGATTGGAATACGGCTAATAGACTGGCAGAAGAAAATAAGGATTTTAGAGATTATTTAAATAAGGTTGATATATTTTATAAAACACCGACAGAAGAAGTGCTGAAGAGTATATGGTATAATATTGATAAACATGCTATTCTTAAGCAAAAGAAAAAGTAAAATATCCAATATTATTACCACGTAATTATAAAAATTTAAGCTTTGAATCCTAAAATTAATGTACTGAGAAATTTTTGATGTTAAACTAAACAATTATATTAATTATTTTTAAATTTGGGGATAAATTATGATGAACTGTGATTTAAGTACTAATTATACATATTATATGTTAGAGGGGCTTAGAGCACAAATTGCTCCAATGCATTTAGGCATAAAAATTCTAAAAGAAGCATATGAACATGAGTCTCTAGAAGATAACGGTTTTGCAAGAATTATGCATGCTTATTTAACTCTTTGCGAACGCATGACTAGAAAATATGAAAAACCTGAATTTAATATTCTTGAAACAATCATTGATGATAAAACCTATAACATAAATGAAAAAGTTATACTAAAAAAGCCTTTTTGTGAATTAAGGCATTTTGAAAAAACAGGTTTAAAAAAAGAACTACCTAAATTGTTAATAGTAGCACCTATGGCAGGTCATCACGCTACTTTACTTAGATCAACCGTACAAGAATTATTACCGTATACGAATGTGTATATTACGGATTGGACGGAAGCTAGTTATGTGCCGCTAGAAGCGGGGCATTTCGATATGGATGATTATATTGATTACGTAATGGAGTTTATCAATTTTATAGGATCAAATGTTCACACTATGGCAGTTTGCCAACCTACCGTACCTCTGCTTGCTGCCATTAGTTTAATGTCGGAAAGCAATAGTCCAAATGTTCCAAGCTCAATGATTTTGATGGGCGGTCCTATCGATGCTAGAAAAAACCCTACGGCAGTTAATGAATTTGCTCAAAGTAAAAGTTTAGAATGGTTCTGTAAAATGGTTACAATGCAGGTACCGCCAAACTATCCCGGTCATGGAAGAAAAGTATATCCTGGCTTCCTCCAGCTTGCCGGTTTTATGAGTTTAAACTTATTCCGTCATATGGATTCGCATTTAGAATTATGGCAAAGCTTATTAAATTGTGACTATAAAAAAGCCGATCATACTATTAAATTTTATGATGAGTATTTAGCAGGTATGGATATGCCGGCAGAGTTTTATTTACAAACTATAGATGAAGTATTCCAACAATTTTCATTAGCAAGAGGTAAGTTAGTTTCTGAGAAGCGTCCGATCGATTTAAAACATATTACCAAATGTGCTTTACTAGGTATTGAAGGAGAACTCGATGACATTGCAGCAGTAGGACAAACAAAAGCTGCTTTAAAGCTTTGCCCAAACATACCTGAATCAATGAAAAGATATCATTTACAGAAAGGAGCAGGGCATTATGGGGTATTTAGTGGAAGTAAATTTAAGCAGTTTATAGTACCTATCATCAAAGATTTTATCTATGATTTTGATAAAGCTAATTTCAAGCAACCTAAACTTAAGGCAGTATAAAAAATCGTCATTGTGAGCGACTGAAAGCTTTGTTGCGTGGAATACCCAGCCGTCATTGCGAGCAGTCGTAGTACTTGCGTGGCAATCTTGTCAAATATCCTGAGATTGCTTCGTCAATTACTTTGTAATTTCCTCGCAATGACGAAGCAGGCAATGCACTCTTGCGAAAGCAAAAATGACAGCCTAAACGTTCGTACAATTCAACTTTTATTAGTTCTTTGAGTTTCTTGTTGTTGCTGTTGTTTGTATTCTTCTGCTTTTTCTTCTATGTAATTAAAAAAGAAATAAGTAAAAGTTAGAAAACCAGTCAAAATAATACCAAATGTTATTAGTATTGCTTTAAGTTGCTTTCGTGAATCTTCTGCTTTTAATCGTTTCTCTTCTTCATCTTCGTCTTCATCATTTTTGAACTCAGATATTATTATTTGTTCTTCTGTAGTATTTTCCATGTTGTAACTCAACTAAAATGAACCTCTTTATTACTAAGTTGTTCCTATAACTTTTTGAAATTTATAAGATTAGCTATATTTATAGTAAAAGAGGTTGAATTATGTTCAATTTATCCATTATCTTTTAATTTTTTAAAAACATACCTCATACAGTAAATGGGTTAGCATTAGCGGTATTCGCTATATTCTTAAAAAAATAAAATATTTCCTATAAATTGGACATAATTCAACCTCTTTTACTATAATGATGAGGTTAAAGCCTCATAAAAATAGGATATATAAGCAATAACGCTATGTCAATACCCTTGAATATTAGCGATAAATTATAAGGTTATATAGCGAACTGATTTGAATACTGTAGCACGTTGCTCGTCGTCTTGCCTATTATTCGCTCCTTGTACCTGTCACAAAATTCAACTGAGTTCACTATACATATTATTATAATTTTGGTCTCCTAACATTGAGGTATTTAAAGTATCGGAGCAAGCAGATGATAATATAGCATCATCAAAAGTGATATCAGATCGTCCTATATAATTGCAAATAAAATTATTAGCAGTAGGTTTTAAAATTTCGTACTCTGGAGGAGATAAAACAGGAATGTTTTTAAATTTCTCACATTCTTTGCATTTTATAGGACAGGCACTAATAGCTTTTTTATGTTGTTCATTTTCTAATTCATAGCCAATTAGTGTTAACAAAATTGCAGTATATTCATCTTTTTTAACATAAAAACCAAGTTTATAAACTTTAGCTAGAGTATGACAAGCTTCATGATTACCCTGCATAACGTCTAGTTTAAACATTTCTAATATTTTTTTGTATAGGCTTTTTTTTTCAAAAGATGACGCTGTAGGCAGAAAAGCTTTTTCATAAATTTCATAATCTAGTGATGAATCTAGCTTCCCCTTAAAAAGAGCTTTAAGTAGAATATCAGATATCATTTAATTTTGCTCTATTTTCATTACTAATTCTTTGATTTCATTCATTTTTGATTTATCGGCAACTAAAAGACCGTTCATAGTATCGATAATTATGACATTGTCAAGACCTACTACGGTAGTTAATTTATTATTAGAACTAATGAAAGAGTTTGTAGTATTGCTTGTTACTACTTTTCCCTCACAATAATTGTCGTTGATATTTCGGTGTTTTACCTGTAATAAGGAGTGCCAAGTACCAAGATCGTTCCAAGCAAAATCGGCTTTTATCATAACCATCCCCGAAATATATTCCATTACGGCATTATCTATCGAAATAGCTTCTATTTTGTTATAAGCATCACAATTTATTGTTATAGTATCTTCGTTTTGTATAGCACTATCGAAAGCTTTTTCTGCAATATAAAATAAATCAGGCTGAAGGTTCATTGCTAAGTTTAAGAAGAAGTTAATATCGTATACAAAAATTCCTGAATTCCAAAAATATTCATTACTTTGAAAATATTTTTTTGCTTGCTCTAATATAGGTTTTTCAATGAAATGATCAACTAGATAAATATTTTTTGCAATTGATAGTCCTGTGTTTATATAGCCATACTCGGTACTTATAACATTTATAGGAATACCTATAGTGCAAATACCGAATTCATTAACATAATGTAAAGCTTTATTTATAGTATTAAGGTAATTTATATTATCCGCTATATGATGGTCCGAAGGTAGTAACACTACGGTATCAAACCCTTGTGCTTTAGCCGATAATGCTGTAATAATGGCACAAACGGCTGTATTTTTTTGTAAAGGCTCGGTAATTAATTTTATTTCTACATCTATTTCGGCTGCTTGTTCTTTAGTAATTAATTCATATTTTTTGGAAGTTATTATTGTAGGTTTACCTAAAAATTTATTTCTATTTAAAGTTTCTTGTAGCAGCGTTAGCTCACCTACTATTTTCGTAAACTGCTTCGGTTTATCCTTAGATGATAATGGCCATAATCTTTTACCATTGCCTCCTGCCATAATAACCGGCTTTATTAGACCCCTTGCATAACCTCCTTCTAAAGGTAATTTGTACGTCGAACCGATACTCGCATCCTCACGTACCTTTTTGTACGCTGCGGTGCTGCGTTTCGTGTCTCCTTCAAATTCCTCTTTATAAGATAGGTTATGCAAGGGGTCTGCTTTCATATATTTTACAACTATTAATTGAATAAATAATGAAAGCCTTATATATGGCTTTAAAAAATATGTCAAGTATATTGGCAAGTTTTACAATAAAAAGTAGCTCTTCCTAAGTGTTTTGTCTTGATAATAGTACCAGAGCAGTTCAAGCATTTTTGTCCTTCTCTACCATAAACCATAAGTTGCTGAGTAAAATAACCTGGTTTACTATTGCCGTTTACAAAATCTTTAAGAGTAGTACCGCCGGCAGTTATAGCTTTAGTTAACACTTCTCTAATCGATTTAATTAAATTTTTTATTTCGTCATCCCTTAAATTGCTACCTAATTTATCCGGATGAATTCTAGATAAATGAAGACTTTCTGAAGCGTAAATATTGCCGACTCCAACTATAATTCTATTATCCATAATCAAATTTTTTATCGGTATTTTTCGTGTAATTAATTTGCTTTTTAAATATCCGAGTGTTAATAAATCAGAAAGCGGTTCTATTGCTAGATTATGAAAAAATTCTTTTTCTAAGAGATCAGTCTTAAAACTATAAATCATACCGAATCGTCTAGTATCGTTGAAAATTAACTTTTCGCCGTTACTTAAATCAAAAATTACATGATCGTGTTTTTTAGCTTCATAGTTAGAAAGCTGTAAAGTAAACCTACCGCTCATGCCCAGATGAAAGATTAAAGAATAATCATTATTAAAATCTATAATTAAATATTTTGCACGACGCCTAACATCCAGTATATTAGTATTTAAGATTTCCGTAGCTAAAAGCGGAGATAATTTATAACGTAAATTGTCTCTTTTTAACTCTACATTTTCTATAATAAGCCCAATTAGCTTATCTTTTAGAGAGTTTTTAAGAGTTTCTACTTCAGGAAGTTCTGGCATTTGATACTATATTATAATAAAAAACTATGAACCAAACAAATTTTGGCTTTAAAAAAGTAGACTACACTAAAAAACAAGGGTTAGTAAATAACGTTTTTTCTAATGTCGCTGATAAGTATGATTTAATGAATGACTTAATGAGTTTTGGATTACATCGCTTATGGAAAGATGAATTTATTAGGCAGATTCCAAATCTTAACTCTCATATATTAGATGTTGCTAGCGGTAGTGGTGATATCGCTTTAAAGCTTGCTAAAAAAGCAAGAGATAGAGGCAATAATATCTCTGTAACTTTAAGCGATATTAATGAAGAAATGTTGAAGCAAGCTAAGAAAAAAGCAATAGATCTTAATTTATTTCAAAACCTTAAATTTACTGTAGCAAGTGCTGAAGAATTGCCTTTTTCAGATAATAGTTTCGATTATTATACTATAGCGTTCGGTATTAGAAACGTACCTGACATAAATAAGGCTTTAAAGGAAGCATATAGGGTTTTAAAGCCGATGGGTAAGTTTATATGTCTTGAGTTTTCAAAAGTAAAAGAAGGGTGCTTAAAAGAGTTCTATAAATTCTACTCATTTAATATTATACCTACTATAGGTCAAATGATTACGAGCAATAAAGAGGCATATGAGTATTTAGTCGAAAGTATAGATTTATTCCCGGCACAAGATGACTTTAGAATAATGATCAAGGATGCCGGTTTTGAGGAAGTCGGTTATAAAAACTTAAACGGAGGAATAGTTGCTATTCATAGTGCATATAAATTATGATTTATAATTTTTTTAATTTAATACGAATTTGTCGTATCATTAGTAAAAAGCAAATTCTAATTGATGCTAGAATTCCTAAATATTTTAGGTTTATTGGTTATATATTAGCCTTATTTTTTGCTCCACTATCGTTAATCAAAAAACCACGTGAAGATTATGGCAAACGCTTAATAGATTGTTTAAGCAACCTTGGACCTATTTATATTAAATTCGGACAAACTCTTTCGACAAGAGCCGATTTAGTAGGAGCAGAGATAGCGGATTATTTAAGATTATTACAAGATAAGCTACCTCCATTTGATAGTGGTGTGGCTAGAAAGTTGATAACGTCATTGCGAGAAGACATTTATGTCGACGAAGCAATCTCGGTAAACAAACAAAAGATTGCCACGCAGTCTACGACTGTGAGTCATGACGCTCTTCCTTTCTCACATTTCGACGACAACCCGGTAGCTGCTGCTTCAATCTCTCAGGTACATAAAGCACAGCTAGCAACCGGTGAATATGTTGCGGTAAAAATTCTGCGTCCTGATATTCACAAAAAATATAACCGAGATATTAAGTTGCTGTATTTCCTTGCAAAAATTATCTCAAAATTTTCTAAAGTTAAAAGGCTAAAACTGGTTAAAGTAGTTGATAAATTTCATGAGACTATGAAATTTGAGCTTGATTTAAGGCTAGAAGCAGCCGCAGCTTCTGAGCTTACTGATAATATGCGAAATGATACGAATGTAATAATCCCTAAAATATATTGGGATTTAACATCAGAAAATATACTAACCACCGAGTGGTTAGACGGAACTTCTATATATGATACCAGGCTGCTAAAGGCAATGGGCTTAGAGCCAAAAAAAATAGCTCAGGACTTTGCCGTAATGTTTTTCAATCAAGCCTATAGAGACGGATTTTTTCATGCAGATTTACACACAGGAAATATTTTAGTAAATAAGCAAGGTAAGATAATCCTGCTTGATTTCGGTATTATGGGCAGACTTAAAGAAAAAGACCGCTTAGCCGTTGCCGAAAGTCTATTCGGCTTTTTAAAGCGTGATTATAAATTAGTTGCTAAAGTACATTTAAGAGCGGGCTACATCCCATCAAATACTGATTTAGATTTATTCGCTCAAAGTTGTAGAGCAGTTACCGAGCCTATAGTAGGTACACCCACAAAAAATATTTCCATAGGTAAGTTACTAGCACATTTATTTAAAATCACAGAAGATTTTGGCATGGAAGTACAACCTGAATTGTTATTATTACAAAAGACTTTGATAATGGTTGAAGGGATAGGCAGACAGTTAGACGAGAACGTTAATATGTGGCAGCTCGCCGAACCTTGGATTAAGAAATGGGCAGTGAAAAACCTAAGCCCGGAAGCAAAAATCCTAAGATTTTTAAAACATTATTTAGGTAAATTAGAGGATATAGTAAAATAGCAGGCGTAACTGGTAGAAGGAAGAGATAAAAACTGTCTCTTTCCTCTTTTATCGTGAATAGCAGATTATAAAATAATTTGTTATTCGTGTTCATTTAATTTAGTTAAGCGTCATGATGACAATGATATGCTCCACTTAGTTCATACTCTTGGAATTCAGCGACTATGTTACTTAAATCTGCCTGTGGTCCTGCAATGGTGTGAAATGCATCTGGTTTATCAGGAGAAAAAGCGAATTCACCAAATTTTCCACTACAATCAACAGCGTGGTAACCTATTTTATATTCCGTATTTGGTCTAAGGTTTGTGAATGTATGACTAGTAATAGGAGTATTAAAGAATCCTACTTGAACATTATGATTTAGGTCATAAATAAATCCTGTATATTCTTTCACTCCCACATCATCAGTACTTGGAGCCCATTTAACGGAAAGGTGATAAGGTCCTGCAGCCGTTAACACAGGGGCACCGGGTTTAGTAGGAGCCGCATGGTCTTCAGACATTGCAGCAACTATTTTGTCGAAACCCGCTTGTTGTGGTCCATTTATAGTGAAAAACGCCTTAGGGTGATCAGGAGAAAAAGCGAATTCACCAAATTTTCCGCTATAATCAACAGCATGGTAACCTATTTTATATTCCGTATTTGGTCTAAGATTTTTGAATGTATAATTACAAACAGGAGTATTAAAGAATCCTGCTTGAACATTATGATTTAGGTCATAGATAAACCCTGTATATTCTCTCACGCCCACATCATCAGTGCTTGGGGTCCATTGAACAGAGAGATGGTAAGGTCCTGCAGCAGTTAACGCAGGATTACCCGGTTTGGTAGGAGGTGTATGATCTTCAGCTCCCATTTTAGCAATTATTTTATCAAAATCTATAGGTGCTCCATTTATAGTGTGAAATGCATCAGGACGCGCAGGAGAAGTGATGCTCCCACCATCTTTTCCACTATAATCAATAGCCCGAAAGGCCATTCTATAATCTGTATTTGGTGTAAGCCCTGTGAATGTATAGTTAGGGCTAGAGGTAAAGAAATCCGTTACAAAAATACCATTAGTATGATCTCCGAGTACTCCTTTATATCCTACCACAGCAACATCGTCCGTACTTGGCTCTCCCATTTAACGGAAAGGTGATAAGGTCCTGCAGCTGTTAACACAGGGGCACCGGGTTTAGTAGGAGGTTCAAGATCTTCAGGTATTATTATTTGTTTACCCTCAAATGTAAAATTATCAGGTAGTTTTGGTATACCTTCTATAACAGCAAAATTAACCCCAAATGTTAGAGTTGTATTTGAATAAGCTGTTAATACGCTAGCTAAGGACCCTTTAATTACAGGAGAAGTAGTAGTTTCTGCATCAAAGTTTGTAGCTTTAATTTCTCCTGTTATCGAACCTATTTTGCTAACATCAAAACTTATTGACGGTCTATCTACATCAGTATCAGTAAAATTTCTAACATTAACCTTCAAGTAATTGTAACGTGCAGGGATATTATATTCCCAGTGTGCGTTAATATCGTAATTTAATTTAGGCATAAGAACTCCTTAAATTTTAATTGAAATTAAGATCAATAAAGATAACCATAAATTACCCTTATTAATTTAGACACTATGATTCAATTAAAAACTAATCAAGAAATTACAACCTATTGATATTGAATTAAATAAGTGAGATAATAAGAAAAATCAACTTTTAAATATTACAAATAATATAATTTTTATTAATAACTATTGGAAGCTATAATTTCTATCATGGGCTTTAAAGGTGAGATAAAGTTAGAAATATTTAGAAAAATTAATATTTAAGATATGTTAGAAGGGATAAAAATATCACTATTATAAAAAATCATTAAGTTTTGTTATTATTTTAAAAGCATCATTTAGAAGAATTATATAGAAAAATAGAAGAGTTCTAGGCTCTGTGAAGGTTTCTAAAAAGATTTAATTTTCGCTAAAAAATACCTCAAAATAGCAAATCAATTAGAAATCTTCATAGAACCTAGTAAAAAATCTTGTTATTTTTTGATTAAAATTATATTGTAAATTCATAGTATAATTATGAAATTACAAGGATAATAGAAAGAGATTATTATTTAGCACATATCAAAGATTCTTTTGAAATACTTCCTATTTGTGCCATTCTCGGTCCAAGGCAATGCGGTAAAACTACTTTAGCTCATTCCTATATTAAACAACTTAATGAAGATGAAAAGAGTTACTTTTTTGATCTTGAAGACCCGACTCACTTAGATCAACTTAAAAATCCTAAAACAACTCTTGAGCCCTTAAATGGGCTAATATTAATTGATGAAATCCAAAGACAGCCGGAATTATTTTCTTATTTACGGGCTCTTGCTGATTATTCAAACAAAAAATTTTTAATTTTAGGCAGTGCTTCAGAAGAATTATTACGCCAATCGTCGGAATCATTAGCCGGTCGTATTGAATATACGGAGCTTACCCCGTTCAATTTAACAGAGATAAATGATTTTAGGGAATTATGGTTAAGAGGCGGTTTTCCTAAATCATATTTAGCAAAAAATTATGTTCAAAGTCTTAGGTGGCGTAATAGTTATATTACTAGTTTTAGCGAGCGTGATTTACCTAGTTTAGGAATATCTCTTAATGCACATGTGATGAGGCAGTTATGGATGATGCTTGCTCATAACCAAGGGCAATTATTAAATTATAGTGAACTTGGAAGGTCTCTTGGTTTAACGTATATGACTATCAGACGTTATACTGAAATATTAGAGCAAACTTTTATGATCCGGTTATTAAAACCTTGGTATGAAAATATCTCAAAACGTCAAGTAAAAGCACCGAAGGTCTATATACGAGATAGTGGAATACTACATGCATTATTAGGAGTTCACGAACATGATTGGTATGTTCATCCTAAACGCGGTCTTTCATTTGAAGGGTTTGTAATAGAGGAGTTAATACGTAAATTTAAAACGGATGCAGAATATTTTTTTTGGCGAACGCAAACAGGAGCAGAATTAGATTTATTAATTATTAAGAACGGTAAAAAATACGGCTTTGAAGTAAAAAATGCTGATGCTCCTAGTATTACTAAATCAATTCATACTGTCCTTGCTGATTTGCAGTTAGAGCATTTATATATTATTACTAGCGGTAATAATACATATAAAAAAATGGAAAAAATAAGTGTAGTCGGAATAGAGAACTTATCTAATTTACAGCTTGGTTAAAGTGCTATAACTACGAGTTAATCTAATAGTGTTTAGAGTAATCAGGCGGCTTGATAAGCAACTAACAAGTTTTCTAATAATTTCTGTATATTATTGCTTTCTATACTAATAAGTATTATACTACAAAATAGTAATACTATTATGTACTCTTATGCTAAATAGACAATTAAAATTGGATATTCCAAAAGAAAAAAGCTTATTTTTATGGGGAGCTCGTAAAACAGGAAAATCAACTTACTTAAAAAAATGTTTTCCTAGCAGTTTTTATATAGACCTATTACATCACAGTACTTTTTTAAGATATAGCAAATCCACCGGAATATTACAGGAAGAAATTGAGGCGTATGGCGATTTATCTCAGCCAATTATTATAGATGAAGTACAAAAGATACCTGAAATTTTAGATGAGGTACATTTTCTTATAGAAAATAATAAAAATATATCTTTTATTTTATGTGGGTCAAGCTTGCGTAAATTAAAACACACCGGTTCAAATCTTTTGGGAGGGAGAGCTTGGAGGCAATTATTTTTACCATTATGTTATCCGGAATTACCTAAATTTGATCTTTTAAAAATATTTAATTATGGACTCTTACCTGAACATTATCTCTCTTCTTCTATTCCTATAAGAAATTTAGAAGGTTATGTAGTTGATTATATTATTCCGGAAGTCCAATGGGAAGGGCGAATTCGTAATTTAGGTGCTTTTTCAAGGTTTCTTGAAGCTATAGCATTTAGTAATGGAGAAGTTCTTAATTATTCAAATATAGCACGTGAATGTCATGTTAATCTTAAAACTGTACAGGGTTATACGGAATTAATGTGCGATATGTTACTTGGTTATATTATCCGCCCCTTCGCTCCTAAAACTTCACGTCAATTAATTATTAGTAGTCCTAAATTTTACTTCTTTGATACTAGTATACCGCTATATTTACTTCAAAAAGAAATAAAAATGTTAAAAGGAGCAGATGCTGGTCATGCTTTTGAGCATTATATTTTTCTTGAGCTTAAAGCATATCAAGAGTTAAACAAAAAACGTTATGATATTTCTTATTGGCGTACTAAAAATGGAGCTGAAGTGGATTTTATTATTGGAAAGGGTGAAGTGGCTATAGAAGTAAAAATTAGTTCTTCTGTTCCAAAGAAAGAATTAAAAAATATTATGGAATTTACAAAAGAATTTAATCCCAAGCATTCTATTGTAGTTAGCCTTGAAGAGAATAAGCGTATTATAAAATTTGCCGATCAAAAAATCGTAATTTATCCAGTAGAAGAATTCCTATCAGATTTATGGAATGGTCTATTATTTTAAAAATAAAATTTAATAAACTTTACACATAAGGGTTTTTAGTTTTTACGTAAGTAAATCTTATAGGAATGCCGGGCATATCGAAAGCTTCACGCATATTATTTACTAGATATCGTGTGTAGCTATCAGTAATTTTTTCCGGATTATTGGAGAATAATTTGAAAGTAGGTGGGCGAGTTTTTGTTTGCGTCATATATTTTACACGTACTCTTTTACCGCCTTTTTGCAGAGGTAGAGGATGTGCTTCCGTAGTAAAATTAAGCCATTCATTTAATTTGCTAGTAGTTATTTTCTTATTCCAAATTTTATAAATTTTAAGACAAGCATCTAGCACTTGTTCAATATTTTGTTTATTTATAGCTGAAATGAATAGCACAGGAATGCCTTTAACCTGAGGTAAATGAGTAGTTATTTGATAATAAAACTCTTCCTGGAATGCTTCTTTGTCAGATTCTTTAACTAAATCCCATTTATTCACTACTATAACTATGCTTCTTCCTTCATTTGCTACATGGCTTGCAATATTTAAATCTTGTTGTTTTAAAGGAGCTAAAGCATCAATCATTAAGATTACGGTATTAGCAAATTTAATAGCGTTAATAGCGTCTGATGCCGATAATTTCTCTAATGATTCAGTAATAGTAGATTTCTTGCGGAGTCCTGCCGTATCGATCAATTTAATATGATTATTTTTATAGTGCCAATCAATTTCAATTGATTCACGAGTAATACCAGCTTCAGGACCGGTTAATAACCTTTCATCGTTAATAAGAGCATTTATAAAAGTAGATTTTCCGGCATTGGGTCTGCCGCTAACTACTATCTGTAAACAATCTCCTTTAATTGGATCGGCTATATTTGTCTCGATTGATTCTTCTTCAGGCAACTTAGCAATAATTTCGTCATATAAATCAATTAAACCTGTGCCATGCTCGGCTGAAATAGCGACCATACTATCAAATCCGAGTTTGTAATATTCTTTATCGAAATCAAAAGCTTTCTCGCATTTATTAACCACCAATACAGCAGGTTTATTATATTTTCTAACAACATTACTTAATAATTTATCATCCGGTAATATTCCGCTTCTACCGTCAACCATAAAGCAAATTAAATCTGCCTCTAAAATTGCTTTAGTAGTCTGTTCCATCAGGCGTTTACCCATATCATCCGGATTCTCTTCAAGCCCTGGAGTGTCAATTAGCAAAAATTCAAAAGAGCCGATTTTGCCGTCTGTATATTTTCTATCCCTAGTAACGCCTGGTAGATCATGAACAATAGCTTTTTTACGTATACTTAATCTATTAAAAAGCGTTGATTTGCCGACATTCGGACGTCCAACTAAAGCAATAATTTTCTTAGTCATTTATTAATATATTATTATGGTTAAGAGAACTAGTAATGCCCCTATAAAACCTACTATATTTGCTATTATAATAGGTGTGTTTTTTATTAAAATACCATATACCAGCCAACTACAAAGAGCAATAGCACTTATAGTAAAAGCCGGCATAGAAACAGAAGATGAAGATTTACAGGTGAAAATCTTATGAGCTTGTAGGTAAAACATAAAATTACCGACTGTACCGACAATTGTGATGTATTTTTCGTAAAATTTTATAAATTTTGGAGACATATTTTTATTTTTGTTCTTAAAAAGTGGTTTATGTCATTCCTGCGAAAGCATTGTTGCGTGGATCGAAAAACGCATTCGGTGTCATACCGTGGCTTGACCATGGTATCCATAAAAGTAACTTAAAATACTAAAATTTTAGTATTTTAAACTGGATCCCGCGATCAAGTCGCGGGATGACACTGGAAAAACTGATCCACGCAACAATACCACACGGGAATGACATTTTAACACTGACTATTTCCTAAAACTAGCAATTACCGGTATATGATCTGAAGGTTTTTCTTGAGTCCTTAAATTATAATCCATATAGCAATTTTCTAAATAGTCAATACTATTATTACAACCAAGGATCATATCAATCCTCATACCTTTATTTTGTTCAAAACATCCGGCTCTATAATCCCACCATGAAAATTCTTGTTTACTTGGATGCATCACTCTATATAAATCCTCAAATCCGGAATTTAGAATAGTTCGTAATTTTTTTTGTTCAACCTCAGTAAAACAAGTAGTTTCAGCAAGTAGCTTAGGTGAATATACGTCTATATCGAACGGTGCAATATTGAAATCACCGCCGATGATAGTTTTTTCGTCAAAAGATTTTTTAGTTGATAGATAATTGATAAAACTATCATAAAATGCTAATTTTGTAGCAAATTTATCGCTACCGACAAATGAGCCGTTAGGAGCATAGAGCGAGATTATATTACAAAATCCAATAGGTAATGATAATTTTATTTCTAGGAATCTTGCCTGATCACTGCAGTAATTATTCGGAAAATCCTTAATTATTTCATCGGCAGGAAATTTTGAAATTATAGCAACACCGTTATATGATTTTTGTCCGTGAACATAAAAATTATACGGTAAATCTGATAATTCATCAAAAGGAAATTTCTCGGTTTCGCACTTTATTTCTTGTAATAATAAAATATCAGGGTTTTCGTTAGATAAAAAATTACGCAATAAATTGAGTCTTGTTTTTATGGAATTAATATTCCAAGTAGCTATCTTCATTTTTCAGTATCTAACTCTAATTTTTCATTACGGAATCGCCACTCAAGAAAACCAAAATGATAAACTAAAAGATTAGTAATGAATGCTCCGGAAATTACTATAATCATTGAATATTTTATTGTGTTATAATTTGGATTAGTACCGTACATGTCTAATAATACACTAAAGGCTATGCCCCATAATATAGTTATTTCGATACTAAGCCCTCTTGGTGTTCTCTTAATTGAATTTTCTTTCATAATAAAATCCCGTAATATTGCTCCGCCGTTAGCCGTCATAAAAGCAAAAAACGGTCCCCAAAAACTTAAAGGTTCAATTTTATAAATAATAACCACAGCAACTCCTATAATTATAAAGGTTGCTTGTCCGAATGAATCACAAATTGCTACTATATTATTTAATGATTGTTCTAAATAATTATCTTCTGCAATTTGTTTATTATAATAGCTGAATAATTTAATAATTGTAAAACCAAGTAAAACTACTACAAATATGTAATAGAAATAAGAAGGAGTAAAATAGAAATTTAAATGCCCGGTATCATGGTTTACTATTAAGTCGAGTATTATACAGCTACTAATAGACGGTAATACCGCAAATAAAAATGTACCGAATAAAGTACTATTTTGTCTGCTACTTAAAATAATTCCTGAAAAAGCAAAAGCAAGGCAACCAAGTAAACCTATAATATGGCACCAACGAGAATCTATAGATTTAGGTAATAGAATATGGTATATATATGTCTTAATAATTTTTTTGTACTCGTTACTTGCAAGAAAATCATCTATCGCAAAATTAAATTGTTCGACTATATTTAAAGATACGGTTTTTTTGCTAAACATTAAATGTAGAGGAGCTTTTATATTTAAAGGAACTTCTACTATTTTCCGATCTATTGATCTTCCTAATATATTAACGGAACCAACTATTCTATCACTAATAAAACCGTCAATTTCTTTCTTGATTATTCCGTTTACTAATTCCATATCATTTTGATATACTTTAATTATATCCTGGTTTTTCTCATTATATAAAAACTCTGTAAATTTAGGATCTCCGTATACAGTACCTTTAACTATTCCTAACTGAAGATTAAATAAGCGTATTTGTGCTATTAGCTCATTAACATTTTGGAAATTTAACTTTTTGGCAAGTGGTTCAATAATAAATAATGATAATTCTTCGAGACGATAAGGTTTTGAAAAATAAGCATAGCTACTTCTCTCAGTAGTATAAGTAGCCCCTGCAGCCATATCGGCATTGCCGCTTTGAATATCTAATTGATCTTGATACCAGCTATCTTGATTGTACTCAATATTAATACCTATTTTTGAGGCAATAGCATTAATTAATTCTATATCCATACCGGAAACGTTAGTATGATTATTTGAAGTAGTAACTAAATATTGGTAAGGCTCATTTGTATACCATGCATTTATCAAAGTTTTTTTATCAGCTATTCCTTCACATTCTAAAGTTGCTTGTTGTTCGTTTGTTCCTATGCTCAAAGCATAAAAATTTTTAGAGATGAGAAGTATAAAAATAAAAAGCTTTAAAATTTTCATGGTCTGTATTTTTTTTAAATTAAAATGTCATCCTGTAGTCAGGCCAGTATTGCGGCATGGATCGATTCTTCTCCTGTCATCCCGCGACTTGATCGCGGGATCCAGCTTAAAATACTAAAATTAGCAGTATTCTAAGTTATATTTTTGGATCCCGCGATCAAGTCGCGGGATGACAATACCACTTTAATTTCGCCGTCAAAAAATTTAATGTTTAGAGCCTTCTCGTTTGCAGCAGTAATTTTAGAAGATAAAAAATTACCCGTTTCTCCTTTAACTATAGCAAAACCTCGTTTTAATACGTTATGATAATCAAGGCTTGCAAGTAACGTGCTATTTAATTCTAATTTATACTCAAAGTTTTTCAAAGTATTATTTGCCGATTTTGATAGATAAGCTGTTTGATGTGTTAATTCTAATGTTTTGTAATTGATTATTTTAGCAGGGTTAACTCTTTCTTTAGAAAAAGATTTAAGCTTTGTTTCTTGTAGTTCAATAAAGGACGGTAAAGCATCTAGTAAATTAAAACCGGTTTCGTCCAGTAATTGTTGTTTATTATTTATATAGTGAGCGAGATATCTGTGTATTTTATCATAATTTACTATATTTTGCTCGTGATACTTAATTAATTGGCTAGTATTATTCAATAATACTTTTTCATAAGATTGTAGAGTATTATTTAAAATAGATCGTACCGGTACGGCAAATTCTGCGGCAGCAGTAGGGGTTGGAGCTCTTTTATCGGCTGCTAAATCTATTAAAGTATAATCCACTTCATGACCTACTGCGGAAATAATAGGAATTTTTGAGTTATAAGTGGCACGTACTAATATCTCATCGTTAAATGACCAAAGATCTTCTATAGAACCGCCGCCTCTTGCAACAATTATAACACTCGGTTTATTTGCCCCTTCTAAATTGTTGAATCCTTCAATCGCTTCGGCAATCTCATTGCCAGAATTTTCTCCTTGTACGCTAACCGGCCATATTATTATACGAGTCGGGAAGCGTTCACGGATTCGATGAATAATATCTTTAATAACAGCACCAGTTATTGATGTGATAACGCCTATTTTATCAGGTAAAAAAGGTATAGGAATACGCTTTTTATTAAACAACCCCTCTTTCTCGAGCCTCGCTTTACGCTCATTTAGAATTTGTAGCATAGCACCAAGCCCTGCGGGCTGCAAATTATCTACCGATAATTGATAGCGTGAATTACCTGCATAGCTTGAGAGTTTACCGCTAATCACCACTTCCATGCCGTCATTTAACGGAAATTTAATTTTAGCTAAAATAGGACGCCAGCAAGTACAAGCTAAAATAGCAGTATTTTCTTTTAAGTTAAAATAAGCATGTCCTGAGCTTGCTATTTTCAAGCCGGAAATCTCTCCTTTTACTTTGATATAGCCAAAATTATTTTCTAATAATTCTTTAATTTTATTAGAAATCTCACTGACTGAAAATTCTTTGGTTGCTTGATTCGCAATGAAATTATCTAGCATTTTGATATTCAGTTTAAGGACCAATGTTATTCCTGCGAAAGCAGGAACCCAGGCTAAAAAATCTTGATTTTAAAGATTTTTTATATATTGCTAACTTTTTTGATACCGTATTAAAAAAGCTTAGATTACTGGATTCCTACTTTCGTAGGAATGACATACATCTCTCTATAGAATAATCTTGCACTGCAAAAGAGCAAGCAAAAATTTTTATTATTTGCTATATTATTAATAGCTTGCTATTATTTTCTACTATTGAATATTTAGATAATATAATAAATGCGACTAATATACCTAATTATTATCGTACTATTTCCTCTAGCTAGTTTTACTCAACCGTTTAAGCAAAATCAAAGCGTTAAAATAAATAATCTAATTGCCGATTTTGTAGAATATAATGAAAATCAGGATTTGATATATGCTAAAGGTAATATAAAAATTATCACGGATGAGTATTTATTAACGGCAGATAATTTACTTTATGATATAGAAAATGATATTTTATGGGCAGAAGGTAATATCCGAATTAAGGATAAACAAAACAGAATAATAGAGGGTGACAAAGCAGTTTTAAAAGATGAATTTAAAAAAGGTATCATATCGGAATTCATTTTACTTTCAGGTGATAATAATCTTTTAATTGCGAGGCTAGCTGAAAGAATAGATGAAAACAATCTTAAGCTACATCATGCGGAGTTTACCCCTTGTGATGTTACTTGTAATAGAAGCCCTATTTGGCAAATTGTTGCCAAGGATACTTATATTCATTCCGAAGAGCATAGAATAGTTTATAAGAACGTGTTTTTTGAAGTATACGGCGTACCGATTTTTTTCTTACCGTATTTTTTCCATCCTACTCCTACGGCTCCTGCAACTTCAGGGCTATTAGTACCCGACGTAAAAAACAAAGGATTCGGTATACCGTTATATCTACGTGCAAAGCCCAATATGGACTTTACTCTTACTCCAAGAATTTTTAGTAAATATCAAACTTTTGAATTAGAGGGACGCTATCGCCTGAACGATACCGATAATATGAACTTTCAAGGTAGTTATGGTAAATTGCCGTATTTTCTAGAAAAAGATGGAGTAGTGGTAAAAAATAAAAAAGTTTCTTCTTATCATTATATAGCAAACGGTAATTTTATTAGTACCGATAAAGTTTATAACTATGGTTTTAGGGTAGAGCGTACATCGGATAAAGCTTATTTGAAAAATTATTATAATAATTATGCTTCATATTTAACTTCTAGAATATTTGCAAATAAAATTTATGATGCAAATTATTTTTCAGCTGAAGGATTAAGTTTTCAAGGCTTAGGTAGTAATGATAGTAAGTATACTGACCCGCTAGTATTACCGAAAATCAATACAAAAAACGTGATAAATTTAAATGATAACGACAACAGCCATATCGTTGTTGAAAATAATACGTTAATGTACAAAGAAAGAATAGGAAAACAACTTGCTAGAACCTCTTTGCAATTATCCTTTATGCATAATGTGCTGACTTCTTCAGGGCAAATTTTTGATTTTGTAGCAAAAGATAGAGGTGATTTTTATCTTGCTAGACGGGCTTATTTAGATAAGCCAAGAGAAAGTAAATCATTTCAAAGGAATATACCAGAATTACAAACTTTATGGCGTTACCCATTAGTAGGTAATATAACAAAAACGATAAATTTACTTATTGAGCCGGTAGTTTCTTTTACTATGGGACGTAAATTATCTAAGAAAGATAAAAAATTTGTTATGATTGATCCTGCTAAATATGAATTATCCGAAAAAAATATCTTTTTATCCAATCGTTATAGCGGTATTGATTGTCATGATTTCGGTAATAGATTAAGTTACGGCTTGAATACTAGTATTGCTAAAGAAGAAAATTATTTAAAATTATTTTTAGGACAATCCCGTAATACAAGATATAGTATAGATTTGCCGGCTGATGATACGGAAAATGTCGGTCAAATTTTAGGTAATATTTCTAATAATTTAGAATTGTTTTATAGTTTTCGGAAAGATAAATATTTCACACCTATCAGAGATGAGGTAGGAGGAAATTTTAACTATGATAAAATTAACCTTTTAGGTAGTTTCATTCAACTTACAAATCTTAAAAAATATTATTCCGTGGAAAGTATAAAGATTTCAAATAATAGAGTGCGGCAGTTTTATGGAGACATAAATTATCAGATAGCAGAAAATTGGACTGTAGGCTTCGGTGCACGTATTGATCTCTCTAGACGATCTCCAAATTTGCTTACTCGAACTATTAGGGTGACATATGCTAAAGATTGTGTTAGAATTACTGCAAAGATTTATTCCGATTATCTAGCCGACGGAAGTAGAGGAATTAAAAAAACTACTTCTTCACCGACTATTTCTATTGGTTTAAAAGTATTAAATATGTAAATACTCGATGAACTTCAAAAATTGGCTACGTCGCCCTATAAGTACTGCGGTGCTCACGTATTAAGTATACGCTCCGCTCCTCGTCTTATGGACTCCTTGCTCTTTTTGAAGTTGATCTTCGTATAATTACTCATTTACTTGGAGTATACTCGTCTATCTACTTTATTATTTATTAAGAATATATATGAATATGAGAAAATTATTATTAATCATTACCGTTTTTTTTGCTTTTAATGTAGCACAAGCATCGCTTCCGAATATAGTAGCATCCGTAAATGATGAACCTATTACTCTTAACGAGTTTCGTGCTAGAAAAAAAATGATTATGGCACTAAACAATGTTGAGAGTTTAACGCCTGCTCAAGATAAGCAGCTAAGTGACTTAGCAATCAAGAGCTTAATTGATGAATCTTTGCTTTTTCAATATGCTGGAGATAGAGAAATCCCGCAAGAAGAGATAGATAATGCTATCAAATCTATTGAAGATCGTAATAAAATGCCTCACGGTTCTCTTCTTCAATATCTAAAAAGCAAATCGGTCAACCCTGATAGTTTTATTTCTCAAATTAAATCCGAGTTGATTAAAATGAATATTTTGTCAAGCTTATCAAGGTCGGTGCAAGTAAGTAATAAAGAAATAGATGTAGCAATTTTATCTAGCGATCAAAAAGACGTAGAAATTTCAATGCAAATATTTACATCTAAAGATAAAGGCAATAAAGCGTTTACTCAGATGAATAATTTAAAAAATCGATTAAAAAAATGCACCGATGTCAAAAAATCGCTTTATGATAATTTTGCTACTATGCAAACTATTACCGATAAGCTTAGCAAGATAGAAGGCGTAAAACAAACTATCGTAAAGGATTTAGGTCCTGATAAAGCAAGTAATGTTTTTGAAGTAAATAACAAATTTGAAATAATATTAGTGTGTAATAAAAAAATCTTAAATGTTAATGAAGATGAAAATAATTATGTAGTAAACTTCCTAACCAATAAAAAGATTTCACAAAAAGCACAAAAACTATTTGAAAATATGCGTAAGAAAGCAGCTATAAAAATAATGTTGCCGTCTTAGTTTAGTATACTCGATGAACTTCAAAAATTGGCTACGTCGTTCTACAAGTTCTACGGTTCTCACGTATTAAGTATACGCAGCACACCTTACCTTGTGAACTTCTTGCTCTTTTTGAAGTTGATCTTCGTATACCTACTCATTTACCTGGAGTAAGTTAGAATAAAAACATAATTAGTTTAAACTTCTTTCAAAAGGAGTAACTCCTTTTGAAAGAAAAGAAGTATATATGCTCCCATCAATTGCAAAACATGCAGCCTCACACCAAATTAATCCTCTTAAAAAGCACGGACAAAATTTTATTTTTGACAGTAGTTTATGTGATAAAATTGTACGTGCGAGTAACCTCGAAGAAAATAGCCGAGTATTAGAAATAGGACCCGGTACAGGAGGGTTAACTAGGTCAATATTGCAAAAAAAACCTGAATCCTTAACTGTTATAGAAACAGATGAGAGATGTATCCCATTACTTAATGAGATTAAAGAATATTACCCTAATTTAAATATTATAAAGCAGGATGCTCTTAAAATAAATTTAACTGATTTAGGCTATGATAAAGTAACTATAATTTCTAATTTACCGTATCATATAGGTACTGAATTAGTAATTAGATGGCTGAAAGAAGTGCGGCTAATTACTAGTATGACGCTAATGTTACAAAAGGAAGTAGTAGAACGTATTTGTGCTATGCCGTCAACTAAAGCATATGGCAGGTTATCAGTAATATGTCAGTTAATAGCTAAAGTGGAAAAATGTTTTGATGTAGCACCGACTGCTTTCTATCCACCTCCTAAAGTATATTCTGCGATAGTTAAACTAATACCTTTAGAAAATTCGTCGTCTATTGCTCTGATAAATAAAGTTGAGCAAATAACAAAGCTTGCTTTTGCAGGACGACGAAAAATGATCAAATCATCACTGAAAAATCTTGTACCTAATATACATGAAGTATTAACTCAGTTGAAAATTAATGATAATTATCGTGCTGAAAATCTTACTCCTCAAGATTATTTGAGAGTTGCTGAAATGTTATAAGTTTTCATCATTCAGCTTTATCCACTTTTTTTGCTTCTGCTTCTTGTTCCTGCTGTAATTTATATTCTGCTGCTTTTTCTTCTATATAGTTAAAAAAGAAATAACAAAAAGTTAAAAAGCTAGTTAAAATGATTGCAAACGTTATTAATATTAACTTAAGTTCTTTTCTAGAGTTTGCAGCTTTTAATCGTTTTTCTTCCTCTTCATCAATTATAAACTCAGGTAGTATATTTGATTCTTCTTCTTTATTTTCCATACGTTACCATGTCTTAAGTTTATTAAAAATTAATGATAGAGTTTAAATATCATTTAAGTAAATTACGATATAAAGATACTTAAAATAAGTCAATGATTTTTAATCATTAGTTGTGATTTAATAGAAATGACTGGTGCTTTTTAAAATAATTTTCTAATTACTGAGGCAAGTTACAGTATTATAATATTTTTTATTTATCAACCTGAAAGTGAAATTTATTTATTTATCACATATTTTATTATGCCGCTAATAGAACATGAGTAAATTTTTTGATTGAATCGATAGCTTATAAATAAATTAATATAAAATTTTAGATATACCAATTATTACAAAGGAACTTAAATATTTATATAAATTAACTTTCAATCCAACTAAATTAATCCTTAAATTATTTAGTTACATTGTATTTAAATAACTTCATTCTGTTTTATTATTTATTTTCGCTTCTTGTTCCTGTTCCTGGTGTAATTTATACTCCGCTGCTTTTTCTTCCATATAGTTAAAAAAATAAATTTCCAAAATCTTATTAATTTTTGCTTAAAAATATATTAAAATATAAGAAAATAAAGAAATTGAACATCAGTTAATGCAGATAAATAAAGAACATGAAAAAGGGCCGTTTGATATTATTGGTGATGTACATGGTTGTTTTGATGAGTTAAAAAACTTATTAGAAAAGCTCGATTATAGAATTAAAAAAGGTAATAAATATATTATTACTCATCCTCAAGGAAGACGAATTATTTTCGTAGGGGATTTAGTAGATCGAGGTCCAAACTCACCAGAGGTATTACGTTTAGTAATGGATAGTGTTTCCTCATCTATTGCTTTTTGTGTTAACGGTAATCATGATGACAAACTAAAACGAAAACTTCAGGGGCGAAATGTTGTTATTGCTCATGGGCTTCAGAAAACACTTGAGCAATTAGAAAACGAGCCGGCAGAATTTAAAGCATCTGTGTTCTTGAATTTTTAGAAAAATTAAGTAGCTATTACATATTAGATGATGAAAAATTAGCAGTAGCACATGCCGGCATTTAAGAAAAAGATCTAGGGCGTAGTTCTGAGCGAATAAGTAAATTTTGTATGTATGGTGCAACCACCGGTGAAATCGATGAGTTTGGTTTACCGCTTCGTTATCCGTGGGACCAAGAATATCAAGGAAATACGCTGATTGTTTATGGCCATACCCCTGTTTCTGAAGCACGGTGGCTTAATAATACTATAAATATTGATACAGGATGTGTATTTGGAGGTAAACTTACTGCACTTCGTTATCCGGAAAAAGAATTAGTTGCTGTTGATGCTGCAAAAATTTATTGTAAACCTACTAAACCGTTTAGAGATAATTAGATTATGAATTCAAAAATTGGCTATCATTATAACGGTAAATATTTTTCATAAGTCCGAGTACAGCTGACTAAATCATTTAGATTTTTGCATATTTAATATTTCTTGCTTTTTTTCTTTTGCTTCAGGGTAGTTGGGGTCCAATTCTAATACTATATTATATAGCTCAAGTACCTCTTTATACCTTTTTAATTTTTCCATAGTTAATGCTTTATAAAAATATGTATGAGGGTTATCAGGTTCTAATTGTATACCGCTATCAAAAGATTTGAGAGCAAAATGATATTTAGCTTGGTTAAATAAGGTTATACCTTTGTTGTAATGTGCTTTATAATCATTAACATTTAATTTAAGAGCGATACCATAAGATTCAATTGCAAGATCATATTTATCATAGTAATTAAAAACTATTCCACGATTTACATATGCTCTAAAATCATCAGGTTTAAGTTCAATCGCTTTATTGTAAGATTCAAACGCCTTGTCATATAGATTAAGATTGCTATAAGCATTACCTCTATTAATATAAAAAATAAAATCATTTACATCATATTGAATAGCCTTGTTATACATTTCAATAGCAAGACGGTACTTTTCTAAATCATAATATATATTACCAATATTAAAATATAATGTAGAAATCTCTAAGTTTAATTCTATAGCTTTGTTATATGTCTCTAAAGCCAATTCATATTTTTTTAAATTTTGTAATGCCAAACCTAAATAAAAATAAGCTAATGAATCATTAGGGGCAATTTCTAGACCTTCACTATAAGCTATTACTGCTAATTCATTTTTACCTAAGGTAACTAATGCGTAACCTTTATTAAAATATGCATAAGCATTAGTTGGATCAAAAATAATTACTTTATCAAAACAATGAATTGCTTGATTATATTGCTGTATTTTAGTTAAAATTACTCCTTTTAAATAGTATGCATCAATATATTTAGAATCATATTTAATTGCTTTATCAAGCATTTTTAATGCTAAATCATATTCCTTAATTTCATTATATAATTTACCTTTATTTAAGTATGCAGTAATATAATTAGGTTTAATTTCTAAAGCTTTATTATAAAATTTTAATGCTGAATCATATTTTTCTAATTCTCTAAATATTTCGCCTTTATTATTATATGCATATATATTATTAGGGTTTAATTTGATGATTTTATCATATGTTTCTACAGCTAAATCATATTTTTTTAATGAAATTAAGACAGAGCCTTTACCGAAATAAAAATCTTCATTACTTTGATCTAGCTCAATAGCCTTATTAAAGGCTGTAAGAGCAAGTTCATATTCATCAAGCAAATTCAACCTTTGTCCATATTCATTATATGCTTCGGCATTAGTAGTATCTAAATCTAATGCTTTGCTAAACCACTCAATTGCTAGCTCATATTCTCCTAATTGCTCTAGTGCTATGCCTTTATCGTAATAAACTTTAGAATTAGTGGGATTTAATTTTATTGCTTCATCATATTTTGCAAGCTCTTTTTCGTGCTTATTTAGATTGCTCTCAAGAGTTTGAGGTTTATTATTAAAAAATGATATTTTAGGTAAATAACTACGAAAGCATATAACTAGAACAATAAGAAAACTAATTAGTAGCTTATAATACATATAACATTTACAATTTATTAAAATGTTAATTATACTATATCAATTAATTATTAAAAAGAAAATATTATGGAACTGCTAATAAGAAACGATAAGGCGTTATATTTCGCTTTTTGTTGCTACTGGGTTAACTTCAAATTTCCGTTGAAAGTAGAGGCTTATGCGTTTTAATTTTAATGGTACACCCTAGCGGACGATTTTAGACAAGATTATAAAAAACGAGTTATCATTATCTGCCTAGCAAATTATAATTTAAAACCTTAGAGTATGGTACGTTATGCGAACCTTTACCCAATTGAGATTAGCCTTGGTTCAGGCTACGCTTAAGCCTTTTTATGCCTTAATGCCGGCTCACAACTAAGCAAGTATTTAGCCTAATTCTATACTGCATTTTTCTAGGCAACAAAATTTACAGGCAGCATAAAAATTTAAAGGGTGGAGGCAAGTTGCCTCTGTCCTTATTTACTTAATCGACTCTATATCATACCCCATACTTAGTAATCCGGCTAAAATAAGCTCCTCATCATTATTATTAATTGCCTCGTGGATAAAATCAGAGCTTATTAGCTTACTATTTACGGTAGCTTGTAGCAATTTCGGATAATTATTTAAGAGTGGTTTGTCATAAATTATTTCCTCTACTTTGTTTATTATAATATCGTGACTTAGACCGGCTTGTTGTTCTTCATATTTCTTTTCTGCTATTACTTTATTTTTTTCATATAATTTGTTTTCCTTACGTAAAGATTCTTTTGTAATTTTTATTGCTGCTTTATATTTCTCTATAGCTTCCGCATATTTTTCTTGGTTACATAAATCATTACCTGCTGTCTTTAAGTTTTCTGCTTTTTTTCCTGCTATAGTTCTATTTCTTTGTAAATAACTCTCTATAAGCTTTTCTTCTTCAGCTCCTATTTTGTTGCTTCTAAGGTCAAGGTACGTCAAAGAGTTATTGGATTTTAGAGCATCAGCAAGTAGCTTCGCTCCTTCATCTCTTATGTTGTTATTCCAAAGATTAAGAGAGGTCAAAGAATTATTGGACTTTAGAGCATCAGCAAGTAACTTCGCTCCTTCATCTCCTATGTTGTTGTTATCGAGGACAAGGTTCGTCAAAGAATTATTGGATTTTAGAGCCTCAGCAAGTAACTTCGCCCCTTCAGCTCCTATTTTGTTGCTTCCAAGGTTAAGGTTAGTCAAAGACTTATTAGATTTTAGAGCCTCAGCAAGTAACTTCGCTCCTTCGGCTCCTATGTTGTTGCGTTCAAGGTTAAGATACGTCAAAGAGTTATTGGATTTTAAAGCTTCTAGAAGTAACTTCGCTCCTTCATCTCTTATGTTGTTATCCCAAAGGTTAAGGTTAGTCAGAGACTTATTGGATTTTAGAGCCTCAGCAATAAACTTCGCTCCTTCAGCTCCTATTTTGTTGTTTTTGAGGTAAAGGTTCGTCAAAGAATTATTGGACTTTAGAGCATCAGCAATAAACTTTGCTCCTTCATCTACTATGTAGTTGCTTCCAAGGTAAAGGTTCGTCAAAGAATTATTGGACTTTAGAGCATCAGCAAGTAGCTTCGCTCCTTCAGCTCCTATTTTGTTATCGCTAAGTTCAAGGTACGTCAAAGAGTTGTTTGATTTTAGAGCATCGGCAATAAACTTTACTTCTTCAGCTCCTATGTAGTTCCAAGAAAGGTTAAGGTAAGTCAGAGACTTATTTGATTTTAGAGTATCAGCAAGTAACTTCGCTCCTTCATATCCTATGTAGTTGCTTCCAAGGTCAAGGTACGTCAAAGAATTATTAGATTTTAGGGCATTAGCAAGTAGCTTTGCTCCTTCATCTCTTATGTTGTTACTATCGAGGACAAGGTGCGTCAAAGAATTATTGGATTTTAGAGTCTCAGCAATAAACTTCGCTCCTTCAGCTCCTATTTTGTTGTCGCTAAGTTCAAGGTAAGTCAAAGAGTTATTTGATTTTAGAGCCTCAGCAAGTAACTTCGCTCCTTCAGCTCCTATGTAGTTGCTTCTAAGGTCAAGGTGCGCCAAAGAGTTATTGGATTTTAGAGCATCAGCAAATAACTTCGCTCCTTCAGCTTCTATGTAGTTGCTTCTAAGGTCAAGGTACGTCAAAGAATTATTGGACTTTAGAGCATCAGCAATAAACTTTGCTCCTTCAGATCCTATGTGGTTGCTTCTAAGGTCAAGGTACGTCAAAGAATTATTGGACTTTAGAGCATCAGCAAGTAACTTCGCTTCCTTAGCTCCTATGTCGTTATTCTGAAGGTTAAGGTAAGTCAGAGACTTATTTAATTTTAGAGCATCAGCAAGTAGCTTCGTTCCTTCAGCTCCTATATCACTTTTTGTAAGGTTAAGGTACGTCAAAGAGTTATTGGATTTTAGAGCCTCAGCAAGTAACTTCGCTCCTTCATCTCTTATGCTATTGCCTTCAAGGTTAAGGTACGTCAAAGAGTTATTGGATTTTAGAGCCTCAGCAAGTAACTTCACTCCTTCATCTCCTATGTAGTGCCAAGAAAGGTCAAGCGTAGTTCCTCCATTTCTTAAACTTTCGGCTTGTTCATTTAATCTTCTTTTCTCTAGAAATTCTATTAGTTCTTTCATATCCCTATCCTTATTAAATTCTATAAATCTTAATATTTTGTTAAAAATGAGCTAAAATATGAACAAATCATAATGAAGAGCTTTAAGAATGCAATAGAAATTTAATTAGAAGTATGAATAAGTGAGTTGGGATGGATTTAAGGGATTTATGAATATATAGAGGATTAAAGGAAATAATAGAGAGCTTTAATAAAAGGTAATAATTACAATTGATAATTTAGTATATTAGTTAATTATTTTAAATAATCAGTTTCTACATTTGAAGTAACGACAAACTTATTAGCTATTGAGGCTGTACCTGCTTCATTTAAAAACAATGACCTCTCTATTGCCCTACGTTTTACTAAGCCTTGCAGTTTAACACCGCCTTTAACATGCACCCAACGCAGTAATTCATTGGCAGCGTTTGCATATTCGCCTCGGTTGAGTTTTTGCCGTAATGTTGATGCTTGGAATGAACCGCCACCGCAATTGAAAATAAATGAGATTAGGGCGGCTTGCCGGTTTTCGGTTAATGGCACATTGCAATATCTATGTAATATGCTTTCAGCTTTTCGTATATCTTTCTCAAGTAGTTCTTCGGCTTGCTTCTTATTAATGCGGTTATAGATTCGTGCGGCTCTATCACATGTCCATAACCGATTGTTTTATGACCGGCGGCATAGTAAAATTTATATTCACATCATTTTAGCCAAGTAGATGAAAGTGTATAAGGTTTCTTCTTCGCTTTTGTTCATTATATAAGGCACTTTAACATATATATGCATTTGTTCTATTTGGTCTTTTATTTTAGCTTTTTCTGAAAATGTGATATCTTTGTTAATGAAAGAGGATTAGATATAAAAGAAGCTGACCCAATGGCAAAATATTTGCAAGAATTCATAAAATCCTATAATTTCCAAAATGTTGCAGCATTTGAAAATAATACCTCTCATATTATCGGGCGTCAGTGGCATGAGATTGATTATTTCGGTGAAGGCATGACATGGCAAGGTCAAAAAGCAAAATATGCTCCTTATGGTATAGTCGGTTTTAAGTCTGTAGATTGCCTAAAAAAGTTTTTTCAAGTGGAATCAAAGCTGCCGTATTTTGCTAAGATATATAAGCCTAAAAAACAGAGTCAGTAATATACTCGTTGTTACCTATAATAGGTGTCTTATAAAACATGTAATTTGTACGCATGTTATAGAACTCTTTCAAATCAGATGGTTGATTTTGCATTAAGTGCTTTTCAAGCATTGACCATGTATTAAAGTAAAATATATCGTTAGAATTATAAGATTTTTGCATCAAATAGTTAAGCGATAACTTGCCTGTATAAGAAAAAAGATCTGCTCCCCCTTCAAGAATCTCTTTTAATATATCAGGGGATTTGCTATCAAAAGCCCAACATAAAGGGATATAATCAGAAGAAAACTTCTTATCTAAAGGAGAATTTACATTTAATTTAAATTTTTCTATTAACTGTCTTGTTGCATTTAAATCTTTTGCTAGTACTGCTTTTTTAAAAGCTTTACTAATAACTAAATTACATTCTTCTAGGTAATTTTTATATAAGCTATCATAAAAAGTTACTTCTTCTTTATCGGTAATTAGTGTATCTAAAAGCTGCTTTTTACACTCTAGAAGTTTTTCATTTTGATTGTCCAAATCTTTTAGTAATTTTTTAGTATCCGTACCTAAAACCACTATATCATTTTTCTTGCCATAGCCATGATTTGAAAAAAATTTAAACTCATTATTCTTTATTTCAAAAAAACTTATATGTGAAACTTTAGATGGGGCGGCTATTTTAATATTAGGCTTTTCTAAGGTCGCTTTAGCAAAACTGAACTGTATATTATTATAAAAATCCTGTTCTATATTACCTGTATTACAAGAATCTAAATATATTATAGCATTATCATTTAATCGTTCAGATAACCAACTAAACTTGTCTGTAATTTCTTTACTAGATATATTATTTGTCGCTGACAATTGTATTGCTTTGGGTGCTCCATGCCCCCTAATCCAAAAGAAATCTAATTGAGAAGATACTGAGGATAATTTTTCTTTTATTTCCTCTTGGTTACTAATATTGTCTATTTCTATGACTTGATAATTATTATCTATTAATAGCTGTTTATTAGCCCTATAATATCCTTTATCTTTGGAAAACACTCCTTCACTATCATATTGTGCAGTTATAATTACAGCAAGTTTCTTAGTATTATTAAGATCAGAAAGACAAGCTTCATACATAATATCATTAATATTTAATTAAAAAATTAATGATATTATATAATAAATTAATAAATTTTGCAATAAGATATTAAGTAATACTATTCTACCTTCCTCAAAGCCATGCTGAAATATACGTCATTATCGAGATTTACTGTGCGGAAGTCAAAGGATTCAAAATCTATGTTAGGTAAAGGGTGGGAGTAAGAGCTTTTCATATCTCTATTTCCCCATTATAACCGGTATCACTATTGCAAACTCCAGATAAAGTTATACCTTCTGTTTCAAAAGCCTCAAATATATTGCCTTCTTTACCGGTAATGTGGACTGGTGGCTCAAGGATAATTTTCAAGCATTCCGGATATTGTTGCTGTAACTGTTTTAGTATCGTACTATTATTGTGCATGTTCCACTTCGCCGCCATAGCCCAGCCGTCTGTCAATGGCCCTGTATCGCTTGTTGCTGATTCAATAGGCATTTGTGCGGCTATAGTAAGCATTGCTAATAGCTTTGAATAATCCAGAGATAAAGGTGAACCAGTTAAGTAACTATAGCAATTCTTACTAAAATTTTTTATTAACATCAAATAATGATTATCAGAACTTAAAGATTTTTGTACATCAATATGTATAGTATCAGATGAGCTGGCAGATTGTTTTAAATATACTCTTAGACCGTAACAATCACCTAGAAAGGAACTTTCATCATTAATATCTGTATCTTCTTTCGGTTTAATAATTTGCCACTCATCTTTTACAGCTTGATCATTTTGCATATTTACCTTCATAATTCAATTAATATTTTTTATTCTATTTTCCTTAAAGCCATGCTGAAATATACGCCATCCCCGAGGTTTACCGTGCGGAAGTCAAAAGACTCAAAATCTATGCTAGGTAATGGGCTTGAATGCGAGCTTTTCATATCCAGTAGATTTTGTTTTTCCGTATATTCTTTAAAGGTCATATTTTTAGGTAAAGATTTTTGCGTATCTTCAAAACTAAAATACCTAATTTCATAATTAACGCCATTAATAACAACTCTCAAGCTACAAATTTGTGAGTTAACCGAAGAGGAAGGAGTGCTGCCCTCTATTTGCGGTGCAACTGCTAACAATTCTTTTAGTTTTAGACTCCCTTCACTACCATACATTGCAGCTGACAAAACTATAATGAAAACAAAATTTATAATATATTTTTTAAGCATATATTTTCTTTCCCTAGTAATTTTAAATCCATACCATATTGTTCTTCAGAATAAGTTAATATATCCTCAGGTATCCTAGAAGTATCTATAGGTTTATTATTGCTTATAATATCAAACATGCATAGAGCTTTTAAAGTTAGTATTGGTTTATTTAATGTTTCTAAATTTGGAATTTTTACATATTCAGCTAGCTTATTTATTAGCTCTTCTTTTATATCTTCAAAATGGTCGTTACTTTCTAAAAAATCCTCTAGTGAATATAAGCGTTCTATATGCTGTGAAAAAAGTTTAACATCATATTTAAAATCTTTTGGGAGTATATTTATTTTATTTTTGATAAATTTTTTAATTCGGTCATCTGCAATTGACTTATCACTTAAAACTTCATTAAGGTTTTTTTACTGAAATCCTTCCTCAAACTTATCATAATCTTTTAATTTTTTTTCAAAATTCTCGCTTGTTTTTCTACCGATACTGGATCCACCGGATGGTCTTCTTGGTATTTCTTCTCCCAATTCACGAAGATATACAGTTACTTTAAACTCAAGATTTCCACTACTCAGATCTATAGCAGTTTGATTATGATGAGTTCTAGCTTTAATATTAGCTTTCCCCTCTTCAGCTAAAAATTTTACCATTTCAAGATTACCACGAGCCGAGGCTATATGCAAAGCTGTCCACCCTTCTTCTATACATAACTCATCAACATTGATTTTTTCGATTTCTAAAACTTTTTTAAAAAGTTTAGTATCATCACTTTTAACTGCTAAAAGTAAAAGGTTACTATCAAACCAGCCATTAGGTGAAGTATAATCATCCGCTAAACTTGGATATTGTAGTAAAAGTTGCCATATTTCCGCCCAACTATACTTTGACCAAGAAATGTTCCACAGTGATTTCATATCTTACCTTAATCAATATGCTGAGTATTGTTGCCTATAGTATCGTACATAGCTTTCTCTAAAAAAGCTGTCATTTCAGTATAATGTAGACATCTAGCTATATCTAAAACCGTCTTTCCACAACCATCCCGCTCTTTAATATCAGTAATATTTTCAACTAATAAAATCTTATTAAAAAGTTTAATGTTTCCGGTTTTAGCCCCTATATGAAGCAAGTTACTATTAAAAGGTTCAGGCATTTCTATATCACCAATAATGGTTATATATCCTTTAAAAATTGTCCATAACTCCCACCAACTATATTTTGACCAAGAAATGTACCATAATGTTTTCATAAATAATACCTCTATCAATTATCTTCTGTTTCTGTCGAGTTATTGCCTAAAACTTCTGATCCATCATTATTTTGACTCTGCTGGTCAGCTGAATCAATGCCCAACAAAGACTCTACTAATGTTTCAACCGGAGCATTGCTACTTAGAAACTCTATTTGTCGTTCTTTAATTTGATCTAAAACAGTTTAATATTTTGAGTCTTCTAAGCATTTATTTTGATAATATTCTATTAGTTCTTCCAAAAACTCTTTTCCAGTTTTAGGATTTGCTGAATCTTTTAATATTACTGTATTTACTTGAGGTAATTTCATACCTAATTTAAGAAAATATTTAGTCATCTCCAAATCAAGTTTGCTAACACTCAATTCTATAATAGGCCCACCGCCTGAGATTACTGTACCTGTGCTTAGAGTATTATTATCTTCGTTATATACAATACTATCATGCTCTGTTTTTGGGGTAGCTACATTTATATCGGCTCCTTGACTTACTAAAAATTTCACTAATTCTAAATTTCCATCTAAACTAGCTATATGAAGTGCTGTTTTTCCTTGGTCTATGGCGGCATTAATCTCAATATTCTCAACTTCTAAAATCTTTTTAATAAGTTTTAAATCACCGCTGAGTAATCCTATATATAAAAGATTTAAATTTTCACTTAATAAAGCTTTGGCAGAATATAATGAGATTTTTGCTATCTCGCTCCAGCTATATTTTGACCAAGAAGTATCTTTAACTGTTTTTGTGCTATAAATTATTTCGGATAAATATTTTTTACTAAGCTCTGTTTTTACAGGTTGAGGTAAAGAATTAATATCTTCATAAGTTGTGTTAGTTATTAGGGAAAGCATACATAAAGTCTTTAACTTGAGATTACATTGCAGCTTTGCGTCTTTAAAATTTCTTATTCCTGTGTAATTACATAGCGTATCTTGGTAATCCTCCCATTTTTAATCACAGTAGAGAGTAGAGAGTTAAGCTGCCAAAGCTAATTTTTGTATTGGCGTTATACCACCTATAGCCATATTAGGTCTTTCGTTATTGTAAGACCAAAGCCATTTAGTAGCAAGATCTTGTGCCTCTTGTATATTATAAAATAAATGCTGATTTAACCAATCATATCTTACAGTTCTATTATATCTTTCAATATATGCATTTTGCTGA
>JBEGTS010000026.1:0-18807 GCA_041179265.1 Pseudomonadota bacterium | reverse complement strand
ATAGCAAAAAAGAATTTAATTAGCTTTAAAATAACTTTATAAATAGCCTCTTAGACTTATTTATTAATATATAACTAATAAATGGTAAATAGAAGATAATTATAATGAAAATAATAAATTTAAGCTATTTAATTAAGTATTTAGGTCTTATATATGAAATTTAAATTAATCTATTTTAACTTTTTTTGTCACAAATTATAAAATTTTTCTGAAATAGAGCCTTGTCTTTTCAAAATCTTATAATTTAAACATAAAATAACTTAAAATATAAATTAAATTTCAGATGCAGAATCTAAGATATTTTAAAAAGATTATATAAATTAAAAATTGTTTTCTCTGCATCTTGATCATTTATTAATAAGGTAATTTTAACTTCTGATAGTTGTATCATGTTAACATTTATATTATCTTCCGTTAACTTTGCTAATATCGTTTCAAGTAATTTACAATCATTTTTAATCCCATAACCAATAAGGGAGATTGTAGCAATTTCGGTATCAAAAGTAAAATCTTGTATTTGCTTATTATCTTTTAAATTAGTAAGTAAAATTTGTAAATTATTTTTATCGATTAAATTTGTAATAAAACTATATTCTTCATTACTTTTTATCTCTTGCATAAACTCAATATGATTATTGTTTTGCGTAATCATATTTGCAATTTGCAGAAAATTTAACGAAACGCTCTTTATAGATAGTTTTAATAAATTTTTATTAGAGGTAATACCGCTAATAACGCCGGTTTCCATATTCTTATCCCTTGAAGTAATTAACGTACCTTCTGTATTCGGTGAAAATGTTGAAAGAACACGCATATCTATCTTATATCGCATTACTAACTCTACTGCTCTAGGATGTAATACTTTTGCTCCACTTGATGCTAGTTCTAACATTTCTAAAAAATCTATTTCTTTTATCTTCTTTGCATTTGGAATAATTCTTGGATCAGCAGTAAATATTCCCTCTACATCAGTATAAATATCACATCTATCGGCTTTCATAGCTGCAGCGATTAAGGCGGCAGTAGTATCGGATCCTCCCCTGCCTAAAGTAGATAATCTATTAAACTTATTAATTCCTTGAAAACCGGCTATTATAGGGATAGTATTTAGCTGTAAATATTTTTCTAGTAAACCTGTACTAATTGATTCCACTAAAGCTTTACTATGATTATTATCGGTGAGGATCGGTAATTGCCACGCTAAAAATGATCGTGCCTTGATATCTTCTTCTTGCAGAGCTAATGCAAGCAACGAAGCGGTGACTATTTCGCCGCTAGAAAGTGCTGCATCATATTCTGCAAATTGCGAAGTTTGATTAAGGCTTGATACTTCATTGCACAGTGTAATAAGCTGATTAGTAACCCCTGCCATAGCTGAAACTACTACGATTACTTGGTTATTTTTAGCTATTTCGGCTTTTACAATAGGAACGATTTTTTTTATTCTGTCGATATTTGCAACGGAAGTGCCGCCGAATTTTTGAATTATTAAGGCCATAGATTATATAGGAAGCCGTATACTCGGTGAATTTTAAAAATTGGCGTCGTCGTCTAGCAAGTTCTGCGGTACTCACGTATTAAGTATACGCTCTGTTCCTCGTCTTGCAGACTTCTTGCTCTTTTTGAAATTGACCTTCGTATATCTACTCTTCATTTACTTGAAGTGTATCTGCATTGTTGCGTGAATACTACTTCGTCATTGCGAGCAGTCGTAGCAATCCAGAAAAATAATAAAAAAACCGATTACGCAACAATGACATAAAAAGTATTTTTCGTTCTATGTAACACTAGTAGATCAAACCACAATACTTAAGCACTTGCAATTTCTTTAACATTTACGACTTTTTGATTTCGCTTAGTTAAAAATTCTACTCTTCCTTCTATCAAAGCAAAAATTGTATGATCTTTGCCAAGTCCTACATTTATTCCAGGGTGAATTTTTGTACCACGCTGTCTAACTATAATATTACCTGGTATTACATATTGTCCGTCAGCTTTTTTAACTCCCAGTCTTCGACCTGCCGAGTCTCTTCCATTCCTAGAACTACCACCGGCTTTTTTGGTTGCCATTTTATAACTCCTTTATTGCTTGGTAATATCTAATATTTTTAATTCCGTCAATTCTTGGCGATGACCGGCTTTACGACGATAATTTTTTCTACGTTTTTTCTTAAAAACTATAATCTTATTATCTTTAAACTGATTAGTAATTTGAGCTGTGACAACAGCTCCTTTAACCATAGGAGTACCAATAAAAGAAGGCTTTGAATGTTCACCTATCATTAAAACCTGATCAAGCTGAATCTTTGCCCCAAGTTCTCCTTCAATTTTTTCAACCTTAATAACGCTATTTTGGCCTACTTTATATTGTTTTCCACCTGCCTTTATAACTGCGAACATGAAAAATATCTCTTTAAAAATTTATAAATATCTGTCGTATCATATTATTATATTAAAAAATAGTCAATGATAATTTATATGATATCTATTAATACAAATATAATTGCATATTGTACAACTGTAGCAAATATTGCAGCTAGCAAATCATCAAGCATAACGCCTATACTGCCCTTAATATTTTTATCAAACCAATTAATAGGCCATGGTTTTAATATATCAAAAAACCGAAATAGACAAAAAGGCAATATGAAAAGTAATATAATATTTATTGTTAGCGGACTAAAATATTTTACTAAATGCGACTCATTAGCAAATAAAGCTGAAAAAAATACTAAAACGATAGTTAGCATTTGTCCGACTACTTCATCAATGACCACTTCTTTAGGGTCTTCTGAATTCGTGTAATTTAAATATATTTTAGTAAAATAAGTGCCGAGCATTAATAATATTAAACATAGGCTAAAACTTATAATAAATATACTTACAAGCTGTGCTTCACCTAGGGTTAAGTTTGAGAAAGGAATAATTATTTTGTTGTTAACAATAAAATATATTAAAAAGTAAGTTAAAGGAAAAGCAGCAATTGAGCCAAAAGTGCCGGGGCAATATTTAATTTTTCCAATATAAAAGAAGGTAGCAAAAAATTCTGAAAATTGTTTTTTAGTCAACATTTCTTTAATTATTTTATTCTAGATTAGAGCTATAATATCTTATATAATAAAATTTTAACTTATACAAATAAATATCATGGGCATGAGTCTTAGCCATTTATTAATAGTCTTATTAATTATTTTTGTATTATTCGGTGCCGGTAAACTACCTCAAGTCATGTCTGAGCTAGCTAAGGGGCTCAAAGCTTTTAAAGACGGCATGAAAGACGATGGTAAAGATAAAGATAATGATAAAAATAAATAATTAATCTTTATTGTTATCCTGTGGGTTGACCACAGGATTCAAAAAAACGACTTATAATATTGCTGTTTTCACTGGATCCCGTGGTCAAGCCACGGGATGACAAAGATACAACTACTTCTCTAATTCCCTGAAACAGTAGAATATATACCATGCTCTTTCCTAATAATATCATATTGTCTTTGAGCTACTCCATCGATGAAATGAATATTACCCGATAAACCTATATAAGGTTGTCTACTGCTCAGTCTATTTAAAAACCTTTCGGATGCAAATTCATTGCCTATATAGTTTGCAGTCATACGACCTAAATCATAAGCAAGAAGATGCATGAACCCCATATGGTTAATACCTAAGTCTTTTGCTCTTTCAGGAACATTACTATTAAGCAAGTTTAAAGAACCGGTAAAGCTAATATCAATATTTTCAGAGTAATCGACATCAATACGGTTATCACCGATTAAAATAGCTTTTTTATCTAAATTATATTTACGAATACTATCAGCGAGTAGGTTTAAATTTTGTGGCTCGTCCGATAGATAAATAACCGGTTTTGTCGTGTCGCTACGTTCATTTATAATATCGGTATTGTCTGAAATATTTCTTGCGGCTTTTGCTATAGATTCAGGATTATCCTCATAGAATTCAGTGCGTGATAATGATGCATTTTTCTGAATCAATATATTTTGCATTACTTGACTAATAGTTTGCGAATGCTTCCCCTTAGGTAATAATGCCATAAAATCTTTATGGTCGTTACTTGCGTAATAATTAATGATGCGTATCAGTTGTTTTAAAGGTGCATGACCGAATACAAATAATTTATCTTCTGCAAGAGCCGGATTATTTGACATAGTTATAATAATAATATCATTAGCTTTTGCTTTTTCGGCTATTAGAGAAGTAAAGTTAGAATATAGAGGACCTAGAATAACCTTGGTTTTGCGTGCTACTATTTTATCCATAGCAGCAAGAACATTTTTCTCATCTGAAGCATCATAAGACGTAACATGGATATAGGACTTCACGCCGTCATTAAGTCCCATTTTAATTAAATCTTTATATTGTTTACCTACAATACTATCAGGACCCTGATTTGGCATTAAAATTGCAATTTCAATTTCTTTTTGTTCTTTTTTAGGAAAATTTATAGGTTCTTCTTTAGGGGTTTGACAGGACGTTAAATATATCAAACAAAAAAATGATAGAACGATTCGTAGTTTATGTTTTATACTAGCCATAATATTACTTAAAATTTAAAAATTATGATTTTAAAACCGGGATTATATATTGTTTCAACACCGATCGGTAATTTTGAAGATATAACGCTTCGTGCCATATCAACTTTAAAAAATTCAGATATTATCTTATGCGAGGATACTAGAATATCGCAAAAATTGCTAGCAAAACATGATATTCGTACTAAATTACAAATTTACAATGATCATAGTGATGAGAAAGATAGAGAAAATATTATAAGTCTGATAAAAGCAGGTAATATAGTAAGCTTAATTTCCGACGCAGGAACTCCTTTAATTTCCGATCCAGGGTATAAGTTAAGTAGAGATTTACGTATGCTTAACTATCATGTAGATGTAGTACCAGGGATATCTGCACCGATTACTGCTTTAACTTTGTCGGCTCTTCCTACTGATCGATTTTTATTTTGCGGTTTTTTGCCTAAAACTACGGAAAGTAAGAAAAAGTTTTTTTCTGAACTAGTAAATCTTAAAGCTACATTAATCTTCTTTGAAACAGCCCCTCGTTTGATAAATACTCTATCAGTAGCTAAAGAAATACTGGGAAACCGAGAAATATGTGTGGCTCGTGAGTTAACTAAGCTGTATCAAGAAACAAAAACAGGAAATATAGATGAAATAATAAAGTTCTATCAAAATAATATTTTAAAAGGTGAGATAGTATTGTTGATTTCAGGGAATATACAAGAACAAAACCAACAAACAAATTTAGAAAAATTTATAGAACTTTGCTTAAGTAAAAACTTAAGTAGCAAAACCACTACCGAACTTGCTTATGAGAAATTCAAAGATGTTTATAGTAAGAAAGAAATATATAAATTAGTGAATGAGAGTAAGTAGAGTAAGCGTCATTGCGAGCGACTAAAGGCGTTGTTGCATGGCTCGAAAAACGCATTCGGTGTCATACCGTGGTCAAGCCACGGGGTGACAATTAACAACACACAGTAAGTATACTAATGACAGCCGCAGCCTTTTTTAGGTTTATTTTTTTCTGCTGAGTCCTCAAGTTTTTTACCCGCTGCCTGCATATCTTGACCAGCTCCTTGCATTGTATTACAAGCACTTGTTAAGAAAGCTACAGCTACTAATATAGAAGTTATAAGTGCTGAACGCATAAATTTACCTTTATCAAATTGAGTTTAGATATTATGAATTAAGCGAAAAAATGTCAACTTGAAAATGCATTAATATAATACTCACAATACTCTTTAATAGGGCAGGTGTCACAATTGGGCTTTCGTGCTTTGCATATATATCTTCCGTGTAATATTAGCCAGTGATGGGCATGTGTTAGCCATTTCTCATCGATAATTTGCAGCAACTCTTTTTCTACTGCTTCAGGAGTGTTGCCTTTAGCAAATCCTATCCTTTTTGCTACTCTAAATACATGCGTATCAACTGCCATTGTGGGCATGCCGAATAAGCAATTTAGTACAACATTAGCAGTTTTTCTACCGACGCCGGGCAATTTGATCAAATCTTTAAAGTTGTTTGGTACTGAAGCTTGATAATCGCTTATTAATATTTTACATAATGCGATAATATTTTTTGCCTTGCTGTTAAATAGTCCAATAGATTTTATATATTTTTTAAGCCCTTCTTCACCGAGTTCTAAAATTTTTTCCGGTGTATCGTAAATTTCAAATAAAGATTTAGTTGCTAAATTTACTGATATATCAGTTGCTTGAGCAGATAATATTACTGCTACTAATAAGGTAAAATCATTCTTATATACTAACTCAGTTTCCGGATTTGGATTATTCTCGCTTAAAATCTCAAAAATTTTATTAACTATTTGTGCTTGCATGATGTATTATGAAGAGTATATTTTAGAGAATAATATTTATATCAGGTTTTGAATGGCGGAAAATAAAAATTTTAAATTTATAGAAAATGAAATAAAGAATAATAAAGTAGTATTGTTTATGAAAGGCACTAAGGAAATGCCTGCGTGTGGATTTTCAGGAACCGTGGTAGCTATTTTGAATAAATTAGGTGTAGAATTCCGTGATATTAATGTGCTTTTTGATGCTGAATTACGTGAAGATTTAAAAAAATTTAGTGATTGGCCAACATTTCCGCAGTTATATATTAACGGAGAGCTAGTCGGTGGTTGTGATATTGCTAAAGAACTATATCAAAGCGGCGAACTTGAGAAGATGCTGAAAGCCTAAAGGTGTCATACCGTGGCTTGACCACGGTATCTAAAAAATATTTATTAACTAGATCCCGCGATCGAGTCGCGGGATGACAATTTTGTAAAAAATATGAGCAAATATTTAGAATACCCCGAAGTAGAAAGTAAAGAGCAGCCACCAAAAAAGCTAGTAGTATTACTGCACGGTGTTGGTTCGGATGGTCACGATTTAATAGGGTTAGTCCCTTACATTAAGAATGATTTACCTGATTGTCATTTTATTTCCCCACACGGCATCGAGGCTTACGATATGATGCCTTATGGCAGACAATGGTTTAGCTTGCAGGATCGCAGTCTCAATGTTATGGCAAAACTAATTGCAAATAATATTTCTAAACTTGAGGATATAATTAAGCAAAAACAAGAGGAGCTAAATCTAACAAACAAAGATACTATTATTATCGGTTTTTCCCAAGGTACAATGATTGGTTTATACTTAACTCTGATTCAGCAAGAGCCGTTTTTTTGTACTATAGGTTTTTCAGGAGGAGTAATCCCACCTATGGAAGTTAATAATATGCTTACTCCTATATGTTTGATTCATGGGGAGCTTGATGATGTGGTTAGTATTAGTAAAATGTATGATGCTTCAGACTATTTATCTAAGTTTCATATAGCTCATAGCATGCATAAATTAACGTCGCTTGCTCATTCGATAGACGGACGTGGGCTTGAGATTGCGATTAATTTTATAAACACATGTCATACCGCGACTTGATCGCGGTATCCAGTCTTTTTTATTTTTTTGGATACCGTGGAGGGGGTCACGGTATGACAATGAGAGCGTTGACCTATGCAATAAAACCAAAAAAATATGAGGATAAATGAATATTTTTAATAATAATTTACATGAAACGGATAAAGAAATTGATGAAATAATAAAGCATGAAAAAATACGTCAAAATAGCGTAATTGAGCTTATTGCATCAGAGAATTTCGTAAGTCCTGCAGTGCTTGAAGCTCAAGGCTCAATTCTTACCAATAAATATGCCGAAGGCTATCCAAGTAAGCGTTTTTATAATGGTTGCGAGGAAGTTGACAAAGCTGAAGTTTTGGCTATAGAGCGAGCAAAGAAATTATTTAACTGTAAATATGCGAATGTGCAGCCTCATTCAGGATCGCAAGCAAACCAAGCTGTATATCTTGCTTTATTACAGCCGGGTGATACAATTCTTGGTATGTCTTTAGATAGCGGCGGACATCTAACGCACGGTGCAGCCCCTAATATGTCCGGTAAATGGTTTAATGCCGTCTCGTATAGCGTAAATAAAGAAACTTATTTAATTGATTATGATGAGATTGAACACTTAGTGGATTTACATAAACCAAAATTACTTATAGCCGGCTTTTCTGCATATCCTCGTAATATTGATTTTGCAAAATTTAGAGAAATAGCGGGTAAAGTAGGAGCTTACCTTATGGCAGATATTGCTCATATTGCAGGACTTGTTGCTACAGGTGAGCATCAAAACCCTATTCCTTACGCTCATATTGTTACCTCTACTACTCATAAAACGCTTAGAGGGCCAAGGGGTGGCTTAATCTTATCTAACGATGAAGAGATGGGCAAAAAAATAAATTCTGCATTATTCCCGGGGCTACAAGGTGGTCCGTTAATGCATATCATAGCTGCAAAAGCCGTAGCTTTTTTAGAAAGCTTGCAGCCTGAATATAAAAGCTATATCAAGCAGGTAATAAGTAATGCTAAAGCTTTAGCAAGTAGCTTACAAGAAAGAGGGTACGATATATTAACCGGCGGTACCGATAACCATATTGTTTTAGTGGATTTGCGTAAAGACGGAATCACAGGTAAGCTTGCTGCTAATTCTTTGGATAGAGCAGGGATCACGTGTAATAAGAATGCTATTCCGTTTGATGAAACTTCGCCTTTTATCACTTCAGGTATTCGCCTTGGCACTCCGGCATGCACTACTAGAGGCTTTAAAGAAAAGGATTTTATATTAGTAGGCCATTTGATAGCCGATATATTAGACGGCTTAAAAAATAATGAAGATAATAGCAAAGCTGAGCAGAAAGTACTAACTGAAGTAACAAAATTAATTAAATTATTTCCATTTTATAATTAACAAAAGAAAATGTTAGAAAAAGATAAAGGATCTAAAATACTTAAGGAATTTCCAAAGGAGTATTTAGATAAGACAATAAGAAAAATTTTAGAGCAAGCTAAAAAAGGAGATAAACCTGCTCAAAAAGCAAGAAAATTGCTATTAGATCAATCAGAATTTAAAATAGTAAAAAGAAGTAAAGTAATAAATAAATTACTTAGCACAATAAATAAAATATTTGGAAATGACAGTTTTATAATAAGTAGCCGCTGGGATTCTGTATGTGATGTAGGACTACAAAGAGGTAATAAATTAATTTATATATCAACTTTTGGCTGTAAGAAAAATTGTTATTTTTATGAGTGCGAAATTCTAGTGAATGATCCTGAAGAAGTTTACATAGTCGAAGATAGCGACACCGCTTTAGAAGAAGAGTTACTTGAAATAATAAGTAAATTTTTTGAAATAAAAGTAATTAACTAGTAGGCATTATGAATGTTAAACAATAATTTAAAGATATGGCTAATTTAAATAAACGACCTGAATGGATAAAAGTAAAAGCTCCTAATTCTGCAGAGTATTATAATACAAAAGATTTAATAAAGAATCTGAGATTAAATACTGTGTGTGAGGAAGCTGCTTGTCCTAATATCGGTGAGTGCTGGTCAAAAAGACATGCAACCGTGATGATTTTAGGTTCGGTTTGTACTAGAGCTTGTAGATTTTGTAACGTCAAAACAGGTAGGCCGGATTTACTTGACCCGCACGAGCCTCAAAGGTTAGCGGAAGCGGTACAAAAGTTAAATCTTAAGCATGTAGTAATTACTTCTGTCGATCGTGATGATCTTGATGATGGTGGAGCTACGCATTTTGCGGAGTGTATTAGAGAAATCCGGAAATCATCGCCAAATACTACTATTGAGATTTTAACTCCTGATTTTTTAAGAAAAGAGGGAGCAGCTGAAATAATAGCTAATTCAAAACCTGATGTTTTTAACCATAATGTCGAAACGGTCCCGTCTTTATACAAAACGATTAGACCGGGAGCTAGATACTATAATTCTTTAAGCTTACTTCATAATATCAAGAAATTATCCCCTGAAGTTTTTACAAAATCCGGTATGATGGTAGGGCTTGGGGAAGAAATAAACGAAGTAGTGCAGGTTATGGATGATTTAAGGGAAGCAAAGGTTAATTTTCTAACTATCGGGCAGTATCTGCAACCTACCAAAAATCATGCCGAAGTTGCAAAATATGTTACTCCCGAAGAGTTTAAATATCTAGAGCGAGTGGCAAAAACAAAAGGATTTTTGATGGTTTCAGCAAGCCCACTAACCCGCTCTTCATATCATGCCGATGAGGATTTTCAAAAATTAAAAGAGAATTATCAGCAGCGTCATACCGTGGCTTAACCACGGTATCCAGAAAACAAATTATAGTAGTAAATAATTTATGAAACAACTTGTAAAGCCTTATGTAATTAATGAGGAGCTTGGAGCCGCTTACAAAGCCATGGCTAAAGATATAAAAGCTGAAGAAAAAGCCAATGAATGGGTAGAAGGATTAATAGAAAACGATTTTTAAAGTATGGTGAGTAGATTAATCTTTCTTTGGCGTTGTTGCATGGATCAAGAAAAGCACTCGGTGTCATACCGTGGCTTGACCACGGTATCCAAAAACAACTAAAAAATACTAATATTATTAGTTGGATCCCGCGATCAAGTCGCGGGATGACAGGGGTGGAATCGATCCACGCAACAATGCTGAGCTAGGAATGACATTGATGTGATGGAATTAAGAAAATGATAAATGTAGAAATCATAAAAAATTACGACAAATGGCGTGAGCATAAGCAGATAAATAAGAGTTTAATCAAAAAAATAACTCAAAATGTTTTATTGCGATTTGACAATTTTAGTAAAATAAAACAATTTGAATTATCAATCTTACTAACAAATACTGCAGAAATATTGACCTTAAACAAACAATTTCGTAATATAGAGAAAGGTACTAACGTTCTTTCTTTTCCAAGTAACGAATTAAATTGGCAGGATTTACGTTTTAATAATGTTAGCCCTAAACTTGAATTGTTAATCGACTATGATTATATGCATTTAGGTGATATAGCATTTTGTTATGAGGTAATATATAATGAATCGTGCGAGCAACAAAAAACTTTTGAGAATCATTTTATTCATCTTTTAATACATAGTATTTTACACTTAATCGGGTTCGATCATCAAAATGACACAGAAGCAAATATTATGGAAAATCTAGAAATTGAAATATTATCATATTTCGGTATTTCTTCCCCTTATTAACTAAATAAAAAAATTTATGTTAAAATCTTCAAAAAAAGAAGATTCTAGTAAAAAAAATCACAATTTTACTATACAAAAATTATTCTCTCCGATAAAAAATTTTTTTAGAAAAACAAAAACGCCCGATAATTTTTTTGGTGTCATAAAACGTCTTAAAATTAATAGTCAAAAAATGACTTTAGATGAGCGTAATATTTTAGCTAATTTACTGAAGTTAGAAGATAAGACCATTGAGGATATAATGGTACCGCGTTCTGATATTGCGGCAATAAAATTAACTACGAATCTAGAAGAATTAAGTGAGTCTATTAAGTTAGAAGTCCCACATACACGAACTCTTATATATGATGGTACTTTGGACAATGTAGTAGGGTTCATTCATATCAAGGATTTATTTAAGGCATTGGCTACAAAGCAGAACGGTCGTTTGAAAAAGCTTATACGTAAACATATAATTGCAGCTCCTTCTATGAAATTATTAGATTTGCTAGCAAAAATGCGTCGTGAGAGAACGCATATTGCAATAGTTGTTGATGAGTATGGCGGTACTGACGGTTTAGTTACTATTGAAGATCTTATAGAAGAAATAGTAGGACGAATTGATGATGAACATGATCAGCAATTAGATAGCGATAATTTCAAGGTTATTAATAACTCAACAATTATTTCAAATGCACGTGTTGAAGTAGAAGTGCTTGAAGAAATAATAGGAGAAAAGCTAAAAAATGATGATGATGAGTTTGATACGATAGGAGGATTAGTACTTACTAGAGTCGGTAGTGTTCCGGTAGTCGGTACTAAGATAAATATTTCGGAAAATATTGAAATTGAAGTTACGGATGCAAATCCTCGTTCTTTAAAACAAGTAAAAATTAGGCTTAAAAACGATTTGAATAGTGATAAAATTTAATTTTAAATAAATATGAATTTAGGTTCTGTACACCTTTCTCATTAATTTAATTTTGGCTCTTTTTTGCTGTAAATTATAAGATTTTTTTGAAATATGAATAACTATTCTGACAAAAATCTTATTAATTTTCGCTAAAAAATAACTCAAAATATAATTTTAAGTAAAAAATACACAGAGCCTAGAAGATAAGTACCTCTAAATTCATTAAAAATATTTTATTATGGTATTTCAGTATTATATTCTACTTCCCCGATTAGTCCTTCTTGGGTATTTGTTTCCATATAATAATTATAACAGGCTTCTCCTACTTTAATTGCAGCCAATGTTCCCATTATGCCGGCAGCACATGCCATAGCAAATTTCAAAGGTGGATCAAGTACTACTACATAAATTCCAACAGCACATGCTCCTACTACTGCAAGCTTACCATACCCAGGGTTTGTATTATCGGTTACTATATCATTGATTATTTCTTTAAGCATAAATATAAATTTATTGGTTAATATTAAATTCGCTAAAATCTAAGCATCTTTAATAAAAAGTTAAAAATTATTAAATCCTAGAAGCGTAATATATAACTAAATATTAATCAGTTGTCAATAATAATTACCACGAAACATGGTAAAAATAATAATTTAAAAAGGATTTTACAGCATTATTTTCATTTGACTTAGCAGAGAAATTTGAGTTAAATATCGAAGCTCAATATATATAAAATTATCGTTATGAATGAATTACATATTAAATTACAAAATTACAGTAGTATATATCCTGAAGAAATTGTTACAAAAACAAAAATGCTTGAATTTTTAAATGAATATGAAAACCCTTTTAGCCGAGATTTACAAATAGGACATTTCACTGCTTCGGCTTTCTTACTTAATAATGATAAAACTAAATTTTTATTGATGCATCATAAAAAGCTTGATAAATGGCTTCAGCCGGGCGGTCATTGTGATGGAGATAGTAATATATTAAATGTAGCGGTTAAAGAAGCTATGGAAGAATCCGGAATTAATGAGATCAAAGAGATAAATAAGGAGATTTTTGATATCGACGTTCATTATATTCCACAGACTCATAAAGAACTCGCTCATTATCACTATGATGTACGATTTTTACTAAAAACAGTAAATAATGATAATTATATAAAAAATAACGAATCGAATGAACTTAAATGGTTTAACTTTTCTGATTATTCAAAATTAAATATAGAGCTAGAACGGTCTGTCACTAGAATGATAGAAAAGTTTGTGTCATTACGGTTGGTAAATTTAAAATGATAATATATCTGTATTAAAAAGAATTTTTAACAGATGACAATTAATTATTGATTTTAAGAAAAAAACCTCTAATACTATTTTTATAGTTAAAATTAAACTATAAATTTAAATTATGAAGGATTTTATGAACGATGAGTCTAAAATAAAGAAAGTAGTTATTCATTCAAATTTAAAAAATTATCCGTTAGAGCTTATAAAAAGTTCTTCATATGTGTGAGTTTTAGAACCGAAAAGCAGCGTTTTAATATATCCTGATCAGCCACTTATTCTTTCAAACACAACTTTTAATAAAGTACAATACCGTCTAGAACATAAGGATAATATGTATAAGTTGGATTTATTGGGAAATAATGAAATTGAAAACTAAAAAAGAATTAACTAAAATTTAATAATCATAAGAAATACTATTACAAGTTATGCTATTTTTTGATATTCAAAATATATTTTTCTTACTGCATAAATCCACGCTAAGCATACGAAAGTAAACACTACCATTAAAATTGGTGAGATTGAGGTAAAAGTAGCGGTTGGGACTAAAGTAAAAATAATAGATTGCACAAGACCGCTAGAGGATTTGCCGACTTTCGCACTTATCACATCAACAGCAGCTTTGCCTTTAGTTTTAAGCTCCTCATCAAGCGGTATATATAGCATTTCTCTTGAAGTATCCCATATAGAATATTTAGTACCTTTAGCTAAAATATTTTGAATACCGCCGATCGAAACGGCAAGAGCAAGAGGCGACATTAAAATTGCTCCGTCAAATAATGATAAAATTTGTTGATCAAATACGATAAGTACAAAAAACAAGATGCCGGTAACCATAATTATTACCGGCGAAATTACTGCTGCTACAAACCAATTATGCAGACGCATAACGTTATTACCGATGATGGTCATAACCATTATCGCAACGCCGGTCCAAAGTATATATAAACTGTTAAATTCAGCATAAGTATTAACGGTAGGATACAGTTCCTTAATTTTTGCTTTCCATACGGCTTCGACTAAGTTAATAGCGAACCCAAAAGCTGCAGAACAAATTAAAAGTAGCCATAGATATCTTGACTTTATAATATATTTAAAGCTTTTAATTAGTCCCATACGCTCAGAGGTTGTTCTACCGCTTTTTGCTTTAGCATAAAATAACGGATTTGTAAAAACATTTCTGCTAATAAACCGAATTAATAAACAACAAACAACGGCAACGATTGCTACAATTGTCGTGGATACTTGAACTAAAGTGATTTTACTATCCGAAATATTCATAAACTTCTTAATAATAGTATCTTCTGAGGATAAATTCATCATTAAAAAGCCGACTAATATTAGAGAAGAATTGCCAAATAACGAAAAGAGAGTATAGAATCTTTTTGCTTCTTCGGTAGTAGTAAGTTCATTAGCAAACTGCCAAAATAATAGTACGTAAAAAATATTAGGCCAAAGCTCAGCAAGGCTGTAATATACTATATAGCCCCAATTTCCTACTAGTGAGATATACCATTTAAAATTAGGATAACGCTCCATTAGTTCGGCTAAATTATCGGGATGTATATGAAAAATATGGATATTAGGATAAATAACAAAAGCAAATAAAACAAAAAAGCTGATGAAAAATGCACTTAAATAATAAAAGATTTTTTCAAATGTAAGGTGGTTAATCATCTTAGCATAAATAATCACGAATAAAGCGGCGGCAGGCGTAACGCAATAAACTTTTGCAAAACCTGCTATTTCTGCACTAATCTCGGAGATTAAAATACTATCTTTTAAGATTCGTAAAACATTTTGATTAAATAAAATACAAAACATTAAGGCACTCATCGGAATAAATTTTCCGAGTTCGTAATTATGCACAGGCCAAAATGCCGCTCTGAATTTGCTTTTAAACGATCGTGATGAGGTACTTAGCATTATAAAGCCCTAAGGACAAAAAAAAAACTTAAGCACTTCAAGATTTTATGAAAAGATATTTCCTCTAAAATTTTTGAGGTGATATACTGCTTGTTACATTCTGAAGGTGCTGAACTTATATAATATATTCAGCCTTTTGTCAAGGATTTAGTATACTCGATGAACTTCAAAAATTGGCGTTGTCGTTCTATAAGTACTGCGGTGCTCACGTATTATACATACGCTCCGCTCCTCGTCTTATGAACTCCTAGCTCTTTTTAAAGTTGATCTTCGTATACTGTTCTTTATTTACTTAGGATATACTCGTGATGCTAGATAGTAATAAACTACAGGAATATTTTGACCTATATAATAATTATACAAAGACACATAAGCTTGGTAATAAATATTTAAAATCCGGTAAAATAGTAATGCAAACAGAGCATTATAGGGTGTTGTATTATTCTATGAATCCCGTGGAGAGGCCACGGGATGACAGTAGGAATTTCCTAATCATTCCTTCTATCTTCAACTCGCCGGAAATATTTTTTTTAGCTCGGGATAAAAGCTTTATTGAAAATTTGAGAAGCTACGGTGAAGTTTATTTAATAGATTGGCTAGAGGTTAAAGAACCTAAATATTTACTAGACGACTATGTGCATAAAATAATTGAAGTAATAGATAATTTGAAAATTAAAGACATTAATTTAATAGGTCATTGCATCGGTGGTAACCTTGCGATAGCTACAAAAATAATAGTGCCAAAAAAAGTTGAAACCTTGACTTTACTTACTTGTCCGTGGGATTTTTCTCATTTTTTTTATATAAGGATGCTACACAAATATTTAAAACTAGATTACTATGTAGAAAACTTGCCGATGATTCCTAAAATTCATATTCAAATTTTATTTTTTCTTTTATTTCCTGATTATTTCAATGCCAAATTAAATAAATTTTTCTCTATAACTTCCGATAAGGAGCAAGAATTAGCATTTAGAATAGAGAATTGGCTTATGTCAGGTAATAATATATCTAAGGGAGTTTATAATCAAATTATGCAAAATATATTAGATGAGAATATATTTATGAATCTTAAATGGAAAATCGATAATTTTATTATTGATCCGAGCTTAATTGCTTGTCCTGTATATATAGTAACAGCGGAAGATGATCAAATAGTGCCTAAATCTTCCATTTTACCTTTGCAAAAATTATTAAAAAACTCTAAGCTTATAGAAGTGAAAGGCGGACATATTAGTTATTTGATAAATGATAAACTAGATAGATTGCTTAAGGAGTATGACAAACTTTACTGTTAGGTTTTGAAGGTTGCAGATGTGGTTGTTTCATCGTCATTGCAAGGAGCGAAGCGACGTGGCAATCCAGAAAAAATAATTAAAAAAATTCTGTAAATCAGAATTTTTTACTGGATTGCTTCGTCAAAACTTACAGTTTTTCCTCGCAATGACGATGTGGTATCCATACGGAAAAGCTTTTTACGCTTGCTAAACTTTTTTATATTTTCTTGCCAAGCTTGTTCTCGTATTTCTTGAAAAGAAAGAGTAGTATTTTTGTTGTAATCGGAGAGTGAGCCACTAAGTTCATGCATAGATTGACTATTACTATGGTAATCTACCATTCAAAAGTTTACATTTTTAAATTATATGGTAAATTTATTATATTACTACTTTCAATATGAGTAAATAAATTATTTAAGGAGTACACATTATGATAAAACCGGTTTATATAACTTATGCAAAAAGGACTGCTTTTGGCTCGTTTATGGGTAGCCTTAGTACAACACCTGCACCTATGCTTGCTGCTCATTTAATAAAAGATATGATACAAAATAGTAAGATTGATCCGGCGATAGTAAATGAAGTAATACTTGGGCAGGTAATAACAGGCGGTAGCGGGCAGAATCCGGCAAGGCAAACTCTGATTCATGCAGGAATACCGAAAGAAGTGCCGGGCTATACGATTAATAAAGTATGCGGCTCAGGTCTTAAAAGTGTAGCCCTTGCAGCTAATTCAATTATGACCGGCGATAACGAGATAGTTATAGCAGGGGGGCAGGAGAACATGTCTCTCGGTATGCACGGTAGCTATATCAGAGCAGGAGCTAAATTCGGCGATACTAAAATGGTTGATCTAATGCAGTATGATGGGTTAACTGATGTATTTTCAGGAGTATTTATGGGTATTACTGCTGAAAATATTTCCAAACAGTTTAATATTGCTAGAGAAGAACAAGATGAATTTGCTTTAAGCTCTCATAAGAAAGCAGCCAAAGCACAGCTAGCAGGAATTTTTAAAGATGAAATTTTACCTATCGAAGTAACGATTAAAAAAACTGTTACGTCTTTTGATAGCGATGAAACGGTGAGACCTGATACCAGCCTTGAAATTCTAGGAAAATTACGTCCTGCTTTCGATAAAAACGGTGTAGTTACGGCTGGTAACGCTTCTTCAATCAATGACGGTGCGGCATGCCTTATGGTAGTTTCCGAAGAAGCTTTGAAAAAGCATAATTTAACGCCGCTTGCTCGTATTGTTTCTTATGCTAGTGCCGGTGTTGATCCAAATATTATGGGGACTGCTCCCGTTCCTGCATCGAAAAAAGCTTTAAGTAAAGCAGGTTGGAGTGTGGATGATTTGGAAGTTATCGAGGTTAATGAGGCGTTTGCTGCCCAAAGTATTTATGTTAATCGTGAAATGAAATGGGATATGGATAAGGTTAACATTAACGGTGGAGCAATAGCAATCGGTCATCCGATCGGGGCAAGCGGCGGGCGTGTGCTTATTACTTTAATACACCAATTAAGAAGAGCCAAAGCTAAAAAAGGCTTAGTTACTTTATGTATCGGCGGCGGTATGGGTATGGCGATGTGTGTTGAAGCGGTTTAAAGAAAAATAAATATGCTGTCGGATAAAAAGAATAAAATTTTATTTTGAAATCGTGATGAAGAACTGCTTCGAATCTCAATTTCTACAGCTTTTTAATCAATAGCAAATTATGAAAGTAATTTGCTATTGGCGATCACTACAGTTCATTATAATATATATCTGATATAATATCTCTACAACCTAATAATGCATCATTACAGTGTGTTACTGTACTTATGAACTCATGAAATGTAGAAAAATTAGAGAATGCCTCCGGTTCATAACTCTCCCAATAATTTTCTGCTTCTTCTATATTATTACAAGTACGCTTTAACTTTTGACCAAAATATTTAGGAATATTTCCTAAATTTTTTGCCCAACTCCATACCATAAAATAGTTAGGATTGGAATCAGTAGGATCTATAAGAGGAGTTAGTTTAAAATGCTTCAATAAATTAGAAAAGTTATTGATGAGTTTATGAGACGCTAACGCTTCATCGGGTACGTAATTCTCATCATCAAATTTATGAAATACTTTTAATCTTTTTAGGCATATAGGTATGGTAATCCTCCCCAAAAACAATCGACAAAAGGAGTAGAATTTTCTAGGAACAAAGAAGGAGATTCTATAAATGACAATATCAAAGCACAGTGATAGCCAAATCATGTCTATCTTAAAG
>JBEGTS010000025.1:0-23631 GCA_041179265.1 Pseudomonadota bacterium | reverse complement strand
TAGCTTCAAATATTTTAGATTTAGTTATGAATCAATCAAATAATGAAACAATAGAATCAATAGAAATTCTAGGAAATAGCGAAGGCCTAGTATGACTTTCTAGATACTGTCTTAAAGTTTTGATTATAAATATAGTAAAAACATCTAGAAATTAATTTAATCTATCATTAATATTTAAATAATTATAGGTTAGATTAATACTAAATATGGCTACAAAAAATAAAAAAGAAACAGTGAATACTGAAGCAAAAAATTTAGCAAATTTAGTCATCAAAGAAATAGGTAACGAAAATTTTGATTTTGGTGTTTTGCAAAAGATGCAGCAGGCCTTCAGTACTGCGAGTAAGCAAAAGCAAAGGGAAGCTTTTATAAGTTTTTTAGATAAAAAGCTTAATAAAGAGCAATTACATAAACTCAATCAAGCAATAATGGAAAATGCAAATGAATTAATGCCGGATAATGATCCTAATTTCGTTTGTCGCACTCCTAATAATAAAGTTTTTCAAGAAATATTATTATTGGAAGCAAAACGCTCAGGTATGAAAGCAAAATTTAATGCTAAGGGAGAATTACAACCTCTTGATGTAAAAGATATAACTCAGGAAATATTAGATCATTATCGTATTTTACAAGAAAAATTTTATCCCAAAAGAGATTCTAAAGATTCGGTAGATAGTAGAATAGCTCAAAGTATTAATTTTTTATTATATGCTCCACTTTTCCGAGAATCAGAGATATATACAAAATTAGGATTAAAATCAGCGGAGGTAGAGCGAGAAATACAAGCCACTAACGGTAAATATGTTAAACAATTAGTAGATGCTAAAATAGGAACCGGTACACATTTTAATACCAAAGAAAATTTAGAAAATAAAGCAAATGAAGGAAAAGAGACTAAAATATCTTCAATAATTGAAAAAGCAATAACAACCTTAGAGAAAGACAAAAAGGTAAATATTGAAGATAAGAGACGAGGAGAAATAAAAAGGCATTTATCTAAATCCTTAGAAGGAGCTTCTGATTATATATTAACATTCAAAAAAAATGATTTAGTAGATGTAATATATCAAGAATTAAATAAAAGACAAACTTGGTGGTCAAAGATTATTAATTATATAGGTATAAAATCATATTTCATTTCTAAAGAAAATCTTAAAAAAATAGGAAAAACAATAAATAGTGAAATTAAAAATTCTCATACTCCTTTAAAGATAGAAGTACAAGAACAGTTAAAACAAATTTCAAAAGAGTTAAATAGATTAAATAACCCGGCATTGCCGTCAGAGGTTAAAAAGGCTCAGGCAAAATCTAAAAAACCGCCTGTTCCTCCAAAACCTGAACACCTCAAAAAAAGAAATCACGGATTATGATGATTTTGTTGTATGGTTTGAAAAATACAGTTGTCATCCCGTGATTTATTCACGGGATCTAACTTAAAATACTAATATTATTAGTATTTTTTATTGTTTTTATGGACCCCGTGGTCAAGCCACGGGGGTGACACAGTGGATTTTACTGGTTCACACAAGCAAGCTTTTTTTGGAAATGACATCAACTCCTACAATAATTTATTACTTCCCATAATATTATACCCGCAATCTACATAATGGACCTCACCTGTAACGCCTTTGGATAATTCACTGAATAAATACACTGCTGCTCCCGCTACGTCTTGTTGAGTAGTATTGCGGTTTAGAGGTGCGGTTGCTGCGTGAGATTTAAGCATAGTACTAAAATCGCCTATTGCACTGGCTGCTAGGGTTTTAATAGGACCTGCAGAAATAGCGTTTACACGAATATTATTAGTTCCCATATCATTTGCTAAATATTTTACGCTAGCTTCTAATGCTGCTTTAGCTATTCCCATAACATTATAATTAGGTATAACTTTTTCAGCACCGTAGTAAGTTAAGGTCACAATGCTTCCGCCGTTATCCATTAAGGGTTCTGCGGACCTTGAGAGTTCTAAAAGAGAGTAACATGATATATGTAAAGAATTATGAAAATTTTCTAAGCTAGTATCAACATAACGTCCCTTTAATTCATTTTTATCGGCAAAAGCCATTCCGTGAAGTAAGAAATCAAAACTACCCCATTTCTCTTTTATATCATCAAATAAATTACTAATTGATTTTGGATTTGTAACATCAAGTTCGCTAACAAAATTACAACCTATTTCCTCAGCAAGCGGTTTAACTCGTTTTTCTAGCACTTCCGATTGATAAGTAAACCATAGCTCTGCCCCGTGTTTTTTAGCAAGCTGTGCAATTGCCCACGATATTGACATATTATTTGCAATACCTGTAATTAAGCCTTTTTTCCCTTGTAGTAACCCTGTAGTCATTTATTTACTCGTTATATTAAAAACTTGCTGAAATGATAGCATGATGTATTATTTTGTAAACAAATTTTACTTATTTAAAATAATAAAATGTATAGATCTAAAATTATTTGCTTTTTATTCGGGATGTTAAGCGGTTTAGTTTTTGCTCCGACTTTCTTTATACCGGCATTATTAACGTTATCTTATCTATGTTACATAGTTCAAAAATCTGAAAATTGGCAAGAAGCTGCAAAATTTGGTTATTTATTTGGTTTTGGGCATTTTTTAAGTGGAATATATTGGATAAGTATCGGTGTTAGCGTTTATATTGCAGATTTTTGGTGGGCGATTCCTTTTGCATTATTTGGACTACCTATAGTGTTAGCTTTCTTTATATCGGCAAGTTGCTCGCTTAGTTTTTTCGCTAAAAATAATAAATATTACCAATTTATATTCTGTTTATATTGGGTATTATTTGAGTGGGTACGTTCATGGATTTTTACCGGTCTTCCTTGGAATTTGATCGGTTATGCTTTTTCGTTTTCGGATATTTTAATACAGCCTTTAAGTATAATAGGGATATATGGGCTTAGTTTTATAGTTATATATATTGCCACTTCCGCTTATCCTTTATTTAGCAAGCAATTTACTCAGTTAAAAATATTATTAGCTAGTTCAGTCCTAGTATTAACCGTAATTGTCATTTACGGAGCAGTAAGGCTAAGTAATAACCCTACAGATTTCACTGATATAAAAGTGCGATTAGTGCAGCCTTCTATTCCTCAAACCGAAAAATGGAATGAAGAAGAATTTTGGCATAATTTAATGCTACATATTAATTTATCGGAAAATTCGGAACCTACTGATTTAATTATTTGGTCTGAAGCAGCGTTAGTAGTGCCATTTGATGTACCGCAAGTTAAATCAGAATTATTAAAAGTGTTAAATTCAACAAATGCTATTTTGATATCAGGAGGAATTTCAGATAATAAAAAACAAGGCAATGAATTTGAACTTTACTCAGCTATGTATGCTCTTGATAAAAACGGTCATAAATTATTTGAGTATCATAAGTCGCATTTAGTACCTTTTGGTGAATATATGCCTCTTAAAAAGATACTACCGTTTAAAAAATTAACTCACGGTTTAATCGATTATAAAGAAGGGGACGGAGGGCTTGTTTATCTTGAAAAATATGATCTAAAAATTAAACCTTTAATTTGTTATGAATCAATTTTCTCTGATTTTGTTCGAACGAATAATGAAAGTGCAGATGTAATAATCAATGTTACAAATGATGCCTGGTATGGTAAATCAAGCGGTCCATATCAGCATTTTCATATTAGTAGAAGTAGAGCCGTAGAAAATGGTTTACCTATGATTAGAGTAGCTAATAACGGTATTTCAGCTATAATAGATCCTTTTGGCAGAATAATAAAAAAACTAAATCTAAATGAAATAAATTATACCCAAGGTTTAATTCCTAAAAAACTAACCTCTCCTACTATATTCTCACAATTCGGTAATTTTACTCTTCTATTACTCATCGTTTTTATACTTTTAATTAATTATTTATTAGCCTTGATTCCTGATAACTAAAGGGTTTTAGCATTATTATATTAAATTTTTAATAAAGTTGCTTGATTAAATATAAAGTAATATATATACTACATTTAAAGTTGAATAGACTTTATTAATAATTAATTTTTAATAATTAAAGCTCATTGTTAAAATGAATGATTCAATAAAACATCCAGACAAACTCGCAAGTGAACGTTTAAAAGAACGACGTCTTGCTGTAGGTATTAGCCAAAAAGAATTAGGGCAAGCATTAGACATTAGTGCTCTCCAAGTTAAAAAATATGAAGAAGGTTTAAGTAATATACCTATAAGTAGGTTATATGTTTTTGCAAAAGTTTTAAATACACCTCTAAAATATTTCTTTAATAGTTCTGAAGAAGAAAAGTTAAAAACTGACGATGAAAATACTTCTAATAATAAAATTGAATATATATTCAAAGAAATAGAAAGTGATTTCTTAAATAATATTGCTGAAGAAGAAGTGCAATATGAAAATGAAATCTCTTTTGATTATAAAGAATTATCAAGGACTATGGAAAGAGAACTTTTATCGTTAACTAGAGCATTTACTAGAGTACAAAATCCAAATATTAGAAAAATAATAATTGAACTTGTCAGATCAGTATCGATACCTTGTAAATAATATTTAAATTTTCATTGACTTAACATTACCAAAGTATTAATTTTTGTTAAGGTTTAGTAAATTCTGAACCATTAACAATTATTAAATACATGGAGAAAGTTTATGAGTAAAAGTAAGGCTATAGAAAATAACGGTATTAGTAATACAAATAGTCCAAACGGTAAATATATGGCTCCAAGACCGGAAGGAGTAAAACCTAGTTGTGTAGTTATTACTTATTCTGTAAGCAAGGATATTAAGTCTGCTCGTGAAGCATTGGATGAGCGAGGTGCAAGTGTTCATTACATAATTGATAAGGATGGGACTCAAAAAGAATATCATAATGATTTAACAGATCAAGCTTTTTATGCAGGTAAAAGTAGTTGGAAAGGAGAAGTGGGTGTTAATAAGTTTGGTATTGGGGTTATGCTTATTAATAATGCAGAAAGTGATTTTCCAAAAGAGCAAATAGAGCAATTATGTAAATTTCTTGAGGATATAAAAGTAAGATATCCGGATTTAGATTTAAAACATGATTTAGTCGGTCTTGGTGAAGTTGCAGAAAGACATGTCGCTCCTGGTAAATTTTTTCCATGGCAAGAGTTAGCAAAAAAAGATTATGGTGAATATGTCGAGACTACTGAAGAACAAAGAAATAAAGTATTAGTAAGTCAAAAAGATGAAGGTGATAGAGTTGTAGATTTACAAAAAGCATTAAAAAATCATGGTTACGGAGTAGAAGTTACAGTTGCCGGGGAATTTAATCAAGAAACTACTCATTTTGCTTCAATGTTTAATACACGTTATGGTACCGGTTTAACAGGTGAAGAGCCTCCTGTAAGCTGGACTGAAGCAAGTCAAGATGTTCTATCACAATTACTAGGGCAAGAGGTATTAGAACAAACAGAAAATGCATAGTTTGAGAAATGAATTCTTTTTTCATTTTGTAAGTCTTGTTGCATAGATCAAAAAACCCGTTCGGTGTCATACCGTGTCTTGACCACGGTATCTAGAAAAACAACTTAAAATACTAAATTTTTAGTATTTTAAACTGGATCCCGCGATCAAGTCGCGGGATGACAGAGGTGGAATTGATCCACGCAACAATGCCAGGCGGGAATGATATCGAATTTATGTAACAAAGTCTCTTCATGCGAATAAAGTATTTCAAGAGTTGTGTAAAACAAAGCCACCTTTTTTAGGCAATGCCATTTATTGGTTATTGACATAATCTTAAAATAGTGCTAAACATATAAAGTTAAGAGGCTATCTGTAAATAAGTTTTAATTGGTAATTAAAGAGCTTTTTTAGCGAAAATTGATAAGATTTTTGAAGGAACACCATCTAATATTTCAAAAAAATCTTATAATTTGCAGCAAAAAAGAATTAGATTAGCCTTAAAATTTATTTACAGATAGCCTCTACTCTAGAATAGAGCTTTCTTGACTATTTAGCTTCTAGTCACAGAAAGATAGGCTTCTTACCTTTACTTTATATTTCTACAATTAAAAATATTTATGATATCTTTAAAGGTTAATAGTTTAATACAAAATTGGCGTTGGCGTAGATAACTCTTTACGCTTATGGATTTGCTATATGCAAATTTAAATTTTGATTATTAAATTATAACTTCTAGTCAATTGATTTGAAGTTTGTGCTTCGTTGATCGCTCTTTCGCCTATTATTATAGGCTGCGTTCCTCACGCCTGTCACAAAATTCAACTGAATTAACTATATAACACAGGATATTGAAATGTTTATCTCTAATATTTTTCACAAAATTTTCTCTTTTTTATTACCTTTACTTATAACTATTACGATTTATGCAGACCAAAAAAAAGTAGCAGTTATTGTTCCTCTTGAACATGCCGCAATGACTGAGATTATATTGGGAATTAAAGAGTCGCTAAAAGATATAGATGCAGAAATTATAGTTAAAAATGCTCATGCTGATTCTAATATTTTACTTGCCCTTATAAAGCAAATAAAAGATCAGGATATTGATGTAATAATTCCCATCGGTACGACAGCCAGTCAAACTGTTATTTCTCATATAACAAATAAACCGATTGTTTGTGCTGCTGCTATGATTAATAGTAAAAACCTACCTTTAGTTACCGGTGTTAATGATGAAATAAAAATCACCAACACAATTAGTAAATTACCTTTTTTACAGAATATCACTTTAATTTATAGCAGTAGCGAGAAAGTTATACCTGAAGTAGAAATGTTAAAATTATATGCTAAAAAAAATAATATTTCTCTGCACACGGCAATGATACAAAATTTAAATGATATGCCGGTGGCTGTAAAAAATGCTCCTGAAAATACGCAGAGTTTTATAATTTTGAAAGATCATTTGATAGTCAGCGGAATTAATATTTTAAAGCAAGAAGCATTTAAACGCCGTATTCCGGTCATTGCTTCCGATGAAGGTTCGGTAATTAGTGGGGCAACTATTGCTGTAGGAGTGCAAGAAAAGCAAATAGGTGTGGAAGCAGGTTTAATGGCAAAAAAAATCTTGCAAGGAATAGCACCAAAAGATATTCCGTTTGGGGGTATGAAAGACTTAACTTTATTTATTAACCTTAAATCATTTGTTAAGCAAGATATTCTAACTAAAGAAAATTTATCCGTACTTCCTTTTACTAAAAAAGAACTCGAAGAGTATACTCGATGAACTTCAAAAATTGGCGTTGTCGTTCTACAAGAGCTGCGGTACTCACGTATTAAGTATACGCTGCGTTCCTCGCCTTGTTAACTCCTAGCTCTTTTTGAAGTTGATCTTCGTATACTACTCTTTGTTGAATAAAAGTATAATAACATGAACATTTTAGTTACTGCTCTTGAGCAATCCTTAATAATGTTACCGCTTATTTTAGGAATGTATATAAGTTATAGGATTCTAAAAATTACCGATCTTACCGTAGACGGTACTTATGTACTTGGTGCGGCAGTATTTGCTCGCACTATTTCATTTGGGTTATTCCCTGCACTAATATTTGCCGTGATAGCGGGCGGAATTATTGGTAGCATAGTTAGTTTTATGCAGAAAAACAACCGCATCAATGGGCTTATAGCCGGCATACTTGCAAGCTTTATGCTTTATTCCGTTAACTTACAAATTATGCAGCGTCCTAATATATCGGTTCTCGGTATGCCGACTCTTTTATCTATATTAAATGTCGAAAATTGGTTAATACCTTTAGTAATAATCAATTGTCTTATCATATTTGTAGTTATAATTTTATTGAAAGGGAAGCTTGGTTTGTTGCTTAGAGCTTTTGGTTTTAATAAAGATTTATTGATTAATTTAGGAAAACCTGCCGAGCTTTACCGCACGCTTGGTCTTAGCATAAGTAATTGCCTTGCTGCTTTAACGGGTACTTTATCTGCACAAGTAAACGGTTTTGCCGATATAAATATGGGTTTTGGGGTAGCGTTAGTCGGTATCGGTGCAATTGTTATAGGGCGTCATATTTTAATCCATGCTAATAATTTTAATGCATTTAAAGAGATATTTTCTTGTTTTATAGGTATATTATTTTACTTTATTGCTTTGAGTGTTTTACTCCGAATTGGTATTGATCCGATAAACCTTAAGCTTATTTTGGGGATAGTGTTGTTTATTTCTTTGAGTTCTGTAAAAAGAGAGGCTTTATGAAACCTTATTTATATGCAGAAAAAATACAATTTAAGCTTAAGGAAAGAAGTGAGCCTATAATTGCTGAAACTACTTTAAATATTGCTAAAGAGGAGTTTGTTGTAATACTGGGGCATAACGGTAGCGGTAAGTCTACTTTAGCTAAAATACTTGCTGGTTATTTGAAACCTACTAGTGGAAAAGTATTTCTAGACCAAGTCAGGATTGATAAAATGCCTAAAGCTAAGAAAGCTTCTACCCTGATTACGATAACACAAAAGGCTGAAGATAGGCTGTTTGCCGAGTTAACCCTTGAAGAAAATATTACTTTGTGGGAAAGTAGATTTCCTAGTAATGAACGGCTAACAAGTAGCGAGGTGTTAGAGCTTACAGGTTCGCCTAAACGCTTTTTGCCATTACTTTCACAGTTGCTTGGTAAATTTTCCGGCGGAGAAAAGCAGATTATACTGCTTGCACTTAGCATAGCTCATCCGCCTAAAATATTATTTTTAGACGAACATACCGCAAATTTAGACCCGAAAGCTTCTTTGGAAGTGATGAAAAAAACAGCAGAGATTATAGAGAAGCATAAGATAACTTCCGTTATGATAACGCATAATTTGGAAGATGCCGTAAATTACGGTAAGAGACTTATAGTACTAGATAGTGGTAAGGTAGTACTTGACTACCTAAAACCACTTGGTTTTTCTTTGAAAGAATTGAAAGAGATATTAAATTAGAATTGAATATCTGTAGCTATCTGTCCGGCTAATGCAGTGCCAAACGAATAATCACAAATTTCATTTACTAAATTATCTCTTGCATCATCACTAATACCCTGATAAAGAAATACAAAGTTAATAAGATCTTCCTTACTTTCTCCATTATAAAGACGTACCTTTATATCAGCTGATAACGCTCCTTCTGAAACAGAAGTTGAGGGAGCTGGTACTACTGTAGGGGTTGCTACAGGAGTAACTAATGCTGGAGCTGCTACAGGATTATTATCATTAACATTATAATTTAAAACTTTTTCTATTAACTCTGCTCTTGTATCGTCATTAAGACTAATCTCAATTAATGTATTAATAATGCCATCTTTATCTTCACCGTTTTGAAGACGCTGAGTAATATCTTTTAATAATTTTTCGTTTGTGTTTTTTGCTAACTCTTCTTGAGTCGGTGCATCATAATTATAATCGTTAACATCCATGTTTTTATAATCTCTAGCTGATTTTTCACCCAAATATTTTTGTATGGTGTTAATTTTTATTTGCTCATCAATATGAGAATTATATTTTTTTAATGCGTAAACTATTGTTTCTTTATCAACACCTATCTTTACAAGCTCGTCTATACTGTGATCGAATGGGTTACGGAGTAGAATGCCTTCTCCTATATTAACACCTTTAGATAATAACTTCTCAAGTAACCATTTATCTTTTGATTGTAACGCATGATTAAAAATTGATTCTCCTCCAATGGTTGGAATAGTAATGTCTATCTTAATATTAAGATTAACCTTATTATTTAAAAAGAACTCAATTAAATCCTTATTTTCTTCCGGCTGATGATTTCTAGTAAGATAAAAGAAAGGAGTTGCTCCAACGCTATCTACTAGATCAATTTCACTACCGGACTGTAATAAAACTTTAATTATTGCAAATTCTTTAGAAAAAGCTGCACAATGCAAAGGTGTAAGTCCGTGTTCATTCGTAATATTAACATTCATGCCTTTTTCAAGTAAAAAAGTAAGAAGTTCCTTATTTCCTGTTCCTGCCGCATAATGTAAAGGTGTATGCCCACAGTTATTTGTAACATTATTAAAATCTGCACCTTTGTCTAATAAAATTTTAGCTATTTCTTTAGTGCTTGCATAAAATAATGCCGTATTTCCGTGTTCATCCTTCTCATTTATAGTAGCACCTTGCTCAATTAACTCTTTAACAATATCTGTATTTCCGGTTGAGGCTGCTATACCAAGTGGTTTACGGTTGTCTTCAGGTTGTTCAATTAAGGTGTCGTGTCTTGCAGGAATCGGTGCACGTACATCATCCTCTGCTGCTGCTATTGCTGTAGAAGTAGTGGTTGTTATCGGTGCTGGTGCTGCAACCGCTACCGGAGCTATTGCTGGATTATTATCGTTAATATTATAATTAAAAAGCTTTTCTATTAATTTCTCTCTTGTAGCATCATCTATATCAGAATAAAATTCAGGATTCATAATTAATCCGTTGATAATTTTATTTTTATCATCTTCATTTTTAATATTTTTCTTCATCTCAGCAAGTTTTTGTTCTGCTTTGAATTCAGGCAGTGCCAAGCGTGCATTAGCGGAATCAGTTAGTATTTCTTTAATTTCCGGTTTAGATGCATAATCTATAGGTTTTTTTCCTTGAGCATCTAGAGCATTAACATCTGCACCTTGTGAAAGTAAAAGTCTAACATTATTTACATTTCCTATACGTGCCGCATTATGTAAAACTGTACTACCGTTAGGAAGTCTGTAATTAGCATCATTTGTCGGTTGGTTCATCATATAAATATTCCTTTATGTTTAAATATTATTTTGTCGTGTAGGCATTATACACGATATTTTCAATTTCTGCAAACCAAATATTAATTTTTTAATTAATGATTAACTAAATTTAATATTTGTGGAAATGTCATTCCTGCGAAAGGGGTCTTGTTGCGTGGTGCGATTCTACCCCTGTCATCCCGCGACTTGATCGCGGGATTCAGTTAAAAATACTAAAATTATTAGTATTTTTATTTATTTTACTGAGTCCTGTGGTCAAGCCATGGTATGACAGCGAAAAGTATTGGATTCCCGCTTTCGCGGGAATGACATAAACGAGCCATGCGGACAACGACATAGGAACTAAGAAATATCGCCTGTTAGTTCAGTTTCAAAAAGATTAGCTAAAATAGACTGAGAATTATTATCATCCCAAGTTATTTCGGTAAGATCCGGAGTTGGGAAATAAAAACAAACCGATTCTACTTCTTGCTTTTTTATATTATATTTAATATGCAGCTGGTATTTTTTATCGTTAGCATCGGTGGATAAAGCAACATTATTGTCCTGTGTAATTTTCAAATTATTAGATGAAGATAAAAGCTTTTTAAAGGTAAAATAATATAGGCTCTTTGTACCATGATGTAAATTATATAAGCTTTCAATTTCTTCTGCAAAATCGGTAGGCTTAGGTATCATAAGACCGTCAAGAGAGGCAGTATTATAATCTTCAAATGCTGGACATGGTGCACCAGCTTGCTCACGATAATCTATAGCAAAATCTTTATATTGTTTATAGGTTTTTATAATATCTTTAAATTTGTTATTATGAAAACTTTCTTCTGTTATTCCATTTTTACGCCATTCTTCCATTGCATATTTAAGATGACCATCTATTACTTTGTGATGTACATCTTTTGTAAAATGCGGTGTCGAAGATAAGATATTAAATTTTATATTATCTAGAATAGTATTAGAGGTTAATAATAAGTTAGCTATGACTTCCTCACTTACATTTATATTAAGAAGGTCTAGAATTTTACCATGTAACTCCATGTCGGCAGCTATATTAGCACCAGATTTAAGGAAAAGTTCAGCTAATTCTTTTTGCTGCCCTATTATTGCATTATCTAAAGGAGTAAAATTATTATTGCTTCCAACATTAACATCAGCATCGTATTTAATTAAAAGTTTTGCAGCTTCGATTTTGTTAAATACTGAACAATATAAAAGAGTCCATCCGCCGTTATCTTGAGCATTAGGATTAGCCTTGTACTTAAGTAAAAGCTCGGCAGCTTTTAGCTTATTATTATTTATTGCACAATTTAAAACAGGCGTTTCATAACTATCTTTACTATTAATATCTGCGCCGAATTTAAGTAAAAGCTCCATAGCCGCGATATTTTCATCAAGTACTGAAGAGTATAAAGGAGTAAAGCCGTAATTATTCTTTATTTCTAAATCAATATTAGTAGTATTTTGAAGTAAAAATTCCATTTTATCCATAGAATTAGATGATACGAGTTTATCTAAAATCGTTTGTCCGTAATTATCCTTAATATTAGGACTAGAATTATGTGTAAGTAATAATTTAGCTCTTTTTAGGTCTCCCAAAAATAATGTATTAAATAATGCCGTATTTCCATACTCATCTTTGTATTCATCAGGATGAATTTCGCTTTCTAATAAAGCTTGAACTTCACTAAGATCGCCATAAACTAATTTTGCGAATAAATTATTTTCATTATCACTCTTCATTGCTCTCCCCTTTTTTAAAAAATTAAAATGAAGAGTCATTATAGATTAATTTTTTAACTATTTATTAGCTTTTGGGTAAAACCAAACTAGGAGTAAGCAGATTAAAAGACCGATATTTAAGAGTAGATTATACTCTGTCATAGAAATACCGAGGATTTTGATGGCGGGTTTAGTGCAGGAAGTGATTGGCTGTGAGTAGAACATTTGCTTGATATGCTGGATGGATAGACCTTTCGGGATACGGATCATTGATGAGCAAAGAGCACTTGGCTGTACAATTCCCCTTTCTACGAAGCTATGATAGGTTGATAATATGCACGAGCTGAGAATAGTTAGGAAGATAAATATTAAAGTATATTTGCTTAATTGTCTTATAATTAAAGCAGTTAAGCAAATTTTTATTAAAGTTAAATATGGGAATCTTTCATAAACACATAAAGGGCAGGGTGTATAATGGAATATATATTCGGCAATATAAGCGGTAGCAAGTGCTATTATAGAAATTGCAATCAGCCCTAAATGTAGAACTTTATAACTATCTTTTCTGATGTAATTTATAGTAGTATTAAATGGCATGGGTTTTGAGTTATGTTTAAGTATATGAATCCAATGTCATCCTAGCTAACTTGATCGCGGGATCCAAAAAAATAAAATTAAAGACTGGATACCGTGGTCAAGCCACGGTATGACATTAAAAAATTCAAGTGATATTTTACAAATAAATAAATTTAGTATATTGTCACTGATAATTAATTAAAGTGCAAGAAAAATAAAATGTCGGAAATTTGGGAAGACGCTATTAAGTCAAATGCTTGGCCTTTTCTAGAAGCTAAAAAGATATTAGACAGCTTAAACGGTAAAATTCCTGAGAAGGGGTATGTATTATTTGAAACGGGTTATGGTCCGTCAGGTTTGCCACATATCGGTACTTTTGGTGAAAATGCCCGTATGGTAATGGTACAGAAAGCGTTTGAACAATTATCCGATATCCCGACTAAACTAATTTGCTTTTCTGATGATATGGACGGGCTTCGTAAAGTGCCAAGTAACATACCGAATCCTGAAATGGTAGCACAGTATATGGATATGCCGCTTACCTCTATTCCTGATCCGTTCAAGGAATGTGAAAGTTACGGGCATTATATGAACGCAAAGCTTCGCTCATTCCTTGATAAATTCGGTTTTGAGTATGAGTTTTATAGCAGTACTAACTGTTATAAAGCTGGTATGTTTGATGAGATGCTGATAAGGGTGCTTGAGAAATATGACGAAATAATGGAGCTAATGCTCCCGACTTTTAGAGAGGAGAGAAAAGCTACATATTCGCCTTTTATGCCTATATGCCCGAAAACAGGTAAAGTACTGCAAGTACCTATAGAGAAGTGGGATGCTAAAGCAGGGACAGTTACCTATAAAGACGAAGACGGTAATTATATAGAAGTACCGGTAACAGGAGGGCATTGTAAATTACAATGGAAGCCGGATTTTGGTATGCGATGGGCAGCTCTTAAGGTCGATTACGAGATGTATGGTAAAGATCATTTGGCAAATGGCAGAATTTACTCTGAAATTTGCCGAATCCTAGGCGGTAAACCGCCCCTGCAGCTATGTTATGAGCTATTCTTAGATGAGAACGGTGAGAAAATTTCGAAATCAAAAGGTAATAGTATTAGTGTTGATGATTGGCTTAAATATGCTCCTGTTGAAAGTATGGCATTATTTATGTACCAAAACCCAACTAGAGCTAAGCGTTTGTTTTTTGATGTAATTCCTAAAAATGTCGATGAATATATTACTTTTAATCAGAAATATAATTTAGAAGAGGATAGGGCAAAGCGTTTTGCAAACCCCGTTTATCATATACATCACGGAAATGTACCAAAAATTGAGACTTTTGGAATTACATATTCATTACTTTTGAATCTTACTTCCGTGTGTAACCCTTCGGATAAATCGGTGCTTTGGGGCTTTATTAGTAAATATGAGCCAAAAGCAACTTCAAATACTAGCCCTTATCTTGACCATTTAACAGAATTTGCTATAAGATATTATAATGACTTTATTAAAGCATATAAATCATATTTAGCTCCTTCTGAAAAGCATAAGGTTATTTTACAGGATATTTTAAGTATGTTATCTGATATATCCGATCAAACCGAGGCTGAAAGCATTCAAAAAGCTATATATGATATCGGAATGAAAGCGGGGTATGAAAATCTGCGTGATTACTTCAAAGATTTATATCAAATATTGCTTGGACAAAGCGAGGGTCCAAGGCTGGGGACTTTTATAAAGCTTTATGGTATAAAAGAAACGATGAAATTAATTGAAGCGAAGTTGTAGGGTCATACTGTGGCTTGACCACGGTATCCATAAAACAACCCAAAGCATATATCGTTTTAGTATTTTTAACTGGATACCGTGGTCAAGCCACGGTATGACATCGAAAACAAATGAATGAAATTTTTTGTAGTACGTTACCTATTTTTTTAATTACACTTCTTGGTAGTATTATCAAAAATAAATGGTTAACTTCGGAAGAATTTTGGCGTGGTATTGAAAAATTATCGTATTTTGTACTATTCCCTGCCATGCTGTTTAATTACGTATCTACTGCCGACTTAAGCGTTGCATCCATAATTAAGTTAGTAGTGGCTCTTATTATATCTACTATTCTTGTATCACTTGGTCTTATAGTTTACCAAAAAAAATATAAAATAGATAAAGTCCAATTTACTTCCATTTTTCAAGGTTCAATTCGTTATAATAGCTACATTTTTTTTGGGGTGAGTAGCCCGCTGCTTGGTCCTAGTGGGCTCTCCATCGTCGCCGTTATTTCTTCTTATATGATTATTTTTACCAATATTTTATCGGTAATGATTTTCGCTTATTATATCCCTAATAAATCCGTTACTAACACTATTAAAACTAGTTTTGTTTTAATGATGAAATTAATTGTGCGTAATCCGTTAATTATCGCAAGTTTAGTAGGATTCATTTTTAATTACTCAAATCTTGAATTACATTTAGGGCTTAAAAAAACCTTAGATAGTCTTTCAAATGCTGCTTTAGCTATCGGTATGTTAAATGTCGGGGCAGGGCTTAATTTTACTATTAGACAAGAGCTTTTACATAATGTAATGTTTACAAGCTTTGTTAAATTAGTTGCATTCCCGTTAGTTAGCGTAGTAGTACTATGGTTAATGTCAATTGATGGACTAGATAGATCGGTAGGAATATTATATAGCTGTCTTCCCTGTGCAAGTACTGCTTATGTTCTATCCCGTCAGCTTGACGGTGATCCTGATTCTATGGCGTCAATTATAACATTTACTACTTTTTTCTCGGTAGTTACTATATCAATTATTATGTATATAATGGGGTAGGGAGTTTGAATGTCATACCGTGACTTGATCGCGGTATCTCAGGACGCAGCCTGTGATACAAGACCCCGTGGTCAAGCCACGGGGTGACACAAGAAAAATAATAAAACAGGAATTTCTAAAATGGATGAAATGAATAAAATAAATTATGCTGAGGCCCTTGAATATCATGAAAAAGATAAACCAGGTAAAATTGCTATTACTGCAACCAAGTCTTTAGTTACTCAGCAAGATTTATCACTTGCTTATTCACCGGGAGTCGCTGCTCCTTGCCTTGAAATTGCTAAAAATCTAGAGGAAGTATATAGATATACTGCTCGTGGTAATTTAGTTGCCGTAATCTCTAACGGTACTGCTGTACTTGGTCTTGGTAATTTGGGAGCGGCTGCGTCAAAACCGGTTATGGAAGGAAAAGCGGTATTATTTAAAAAATTTGCCGATATTGATGCAATTGATTTGGAAGTCAATACTGAAGACCCTGAAGAATTTATTAATGCCGTGAAATATCTAGGTTATAGCTTCGGCGGTATTAATCTTGAAGATATTAAAGCCCCGGAATGTTTTATTATAGAAGAAAAATTAAAATCTTTAATGGATATACCGGTATTTCATGACGATCAACATGGAACGGCAATTATTACCGCAGCAGGGCTTATAAATGCAGCATATCTTACTAATCGCAAGCTCGAAGATCTAAAAATCGTAGTTAACGGTGCAGGTGCTGCCGCTATTGCTTGCATTGATTTATTAATTGCTCTTGGAGTTGATAAATCAAAGATTATTTTATGTGATACAAAAGGTGTTGTTTATCAAGGACGCCTAGAGGGTATGAATAAATGGAAAGAGCTATATGCAAGCGATACCAAGCTTAGAACTTTAGCGGAAAGCTTAAATAATGCAGATGTATTTATAGGGTTATCGGTAAAAGGGGCAGTAACTAAAGAGATGGTTAGCAAAATGGCAAATAATCCGATTATTTTTGCTATGGCTAATCCTGATCCGGAAATTACTCCGGAAGAGATAAAGCTTGTACGAGATGATGCGATTATAGCAACAGGGCGATCTGATTATAATAATCAGATTAACAATGTTATGGGATTTCCGTATATTTTTAGAGGAGCGTTAGATGTAAGAGCCAAGACTATTAATACGGAAATGAAAATAGCTGCTGCAAAAGCTATAGCAGGACTTGCTCGTAAACCTGTACCGGAAGAGGTGTATAAAGCTTACTCAGGACGTAAGATGGTTTTTGGTAAGGAATACATCATTCCCGTACCGTTTGATCCACGTTTAATTACCGTAGTAGCAGCGGCGGTTGCCGTTGCTGCAATAGAAAGTGATGTTGCTAGAATTAAGGACTTTAATATCAGTAAATATAAGAAAGAATTAGGTAGCAGATTAAACCCTACTGCTAACTATATGAATTTTTTATCTGAAAAAATTCATAATGCACCGCTTAAACGAATTGTTTTTGCTGAAGGGGAAGAAGAAGAAGTAATCTCTGCCGCTCTTATGATGCGTGATGAGAAATATGGTCATCCGATTATAATCGGTCGTTTAGAGCGAATTGAGGCAACATTAAAAAAGATAGGTCAAGATATTAGCTTAGACGGAATTCAAATAATGAATGCAGCTTTAACTGATAGCCTAGAGAAATATATTAATTATTTATATAAAAGACTACAACGCAAAGGTTATTTATATCGTGATTGTGCAAAGCTTGTTAAAACAGATAAGAATATTTTTGCTGCTTGTATGGTGGCATGCGGTGACGGTGATGCTCTTTTAACCGGTGTTACAAAAAGTTATATTGATAGTTTAGAAGATATCATGAAAGTCATTTCACCAAAACCTAATCGTAGAATATTAGGCTATTCAATTATGATTGCTAAGGACAATAATATTATTATTGCCGATAATTGTATTACCGAATATCCAAATAGCTGGGAGCTTGCACAAATAGCAACCCAAACGGCAGAAATTGCTAAAAATATGGGTATTACTCCAAGAGTTGCACTTCTTTCTTTTTCAACATTCGGCAATTCTTCTAAAGAAAAAACGGCTCGGATACGTGAAGCCGTAAATATACTCGACAATTTTAGCGAAGACAAAGAAGAGCTGAGCGGCATGAAAGTAGATTTTGAGTATGATGGTGAAATGTCGGTTAAGGTGGCTTTAGACGGTGATTTACGTAAATTATATAAATTTTGTAGATTATCAGGAACTGCGAATGTATTAATTATGCCGGGTTTGAATTCTGCTGCTATTTCTACTGAATTATTACAAGAATTTTCTTCAAATAGCTTTATAGGTCCTATAACAAACGGTTTTGAAAAACCTGTTCAAATACTTCAAGCTACAGCAACAGCTAATGAAATACTAAAAATAGCAACTTTTGCTTGTATTGAGGCTATAAAAGAGGTTTAAGAGGCTGTCTATAAATAAATTTTAACCGATAATTTAATTCTTTATTTCTGAATAAAATCTTACAAGCCACAGTAACAGCTAGTAAAATATTAAAAATTGCGGCTTTTACTTGTGTTGAATCTATAAAAGGTTTTTAATTATTACATATTTAATTAACTCGTGAGAGATAAATATGGACTCATTAGTAAAAAATGAAGTAATTAAGCTTTTTAATGATAAGCCAAAAAGCGGAATTGCAGGAATTAAAAAATGGTGTGCTGATAATAATAAAGATTTTGCAGAAGAAACCGCTAAATTTTTTTATGAAGAAAAAAGTAATCTAAATCTAGAGTTTGTAGGAGATTATCTTGGAACAGACGGAGGTGATAATAAAAAAGTACTAGAGAGTTTTGCTAAGCAATTTGATTTTAAAGAAAAAGATTATTTAGAAAGTTTACGTGGGTTTTTACAATCATTTAAATTACCGGGAGAAGCTCAGAAAATAGATAGGTTAGTCGAAAATTTTGGGACAAACTATTATGAACAAAATTTAAACGGTGAAATAAAAAGTAAGGATACCGCATATATACTAGCTTACCAAACAATTATGCTTAATACCGACCTGCATAATCCTAGCATTGCCGAACCGAAAAAAATGACTTTTGAGCAATTAAAGAATAATTTAAAAGGTACTAACGAAAGTCAAAATTTTAATGATAATTTTTTGAAAAAGATATATGACGGGATAAAAGCCAAACCTTTCGTACTGAATTTTGTAGATAGTAGTCCTGGTTATGAGATAGATAATATAAGTTCGCAAAATGATCAAACTTTTAAAAAATTAAGTAAATTCTTAGAAGAAAAAAGAAATATTCAAGACGTCTTTCCTAAATTACAAAATAATAATTTAACGGCAGAATTTAAAAATCCTAAAACATTACTTAATAAGTTTACCGGTTATGAAGGGACTGTAATAGTTAAAGATGAGAAAGGCGGTAAGGCAGAAATTCAAGTCTATAAACCAAGTGTATTTTCAAGATGGTTTTCAGGAGAAAAGTCTAAAATCATAATTCAGCCTTTAAGTGAAGAAGGAAAGCAGCCTTCAGAACAATCATTAAAATTAGCAGCACAAATTACCGCAAGCTTTGAAACTAAAGTAACATCTATTAAAGCAACTTATGATTATTTAAAGGAAGATTTAAAGAATCGGTATGAGAATATTAGAAATCCTAAAAAAGAATTAGAAAGAGCTAGTTCTATTGCAGAACTACATAAAAATATTAAAGAAATTACAGAAATTGTACAGCAAACAGATCAACAAATACCTGAAAAACCTTTGGCTTCTAAAGGGAGTTTTGAAGATCTCACACAAGCAGAAATAGGAATAAAGCCGGTAGATGTATTAATAAAGAGTTCATCTCAACCAGTAGAAAAGCCATAATTTAATTCTTTTGTAGAAGAGTTAGCATGGAAGAATGTACAAAGAAAGCAAAGTGTTGATACTCCAATAAGTCAAAATAAAGAACCTAAAATACAAACAGATAATCATGCAAAACGTTTAGAAGAATTAAAGCAAAAACAGCAAGAATTAGAAGATAAGAAAAAGGGGCTTGAAGAAAAAAAAGCCAATTCTAATATTACTAGAGAAGAAAGATGGAAAATTGTTGCAGAATTGGAATCTATTAATAACCAATTTAAAGCTCTAGAAAAAGAACGTAGTAATATTAATAGTGCTTCAGATAGAGAAAAACAATTTAATAATAAAAATAATCCCTCATCGCCTACGAAAGCAGAACCGACAGCAGCAGATTTACAGCAGCAAAGGGCATTAGCAGCAATAAAGCGTATGAAAGAAGAGAAAATAAAAGAGCAGCAAGCAGAAGTTGTTAATCAACCTTCAAAAAATGCTCCAGCTGTGTCTAGTGGTACACCAGTGCCACCTCCAATGCCTGGGAGTGGTCTTCCTATTCCACCACCACCTCCGCCGCCGCCTCCACTTCCATCAATTCCAAAGGGTGTAAAAAAAGAAGCCCAAAATATTAGTAAACAAATACCTCAAGGAGAAAATAAGCATAAAGAAGGATTTGCAAAAGCTATGGAGACACAAAGAAGAAAAATAGAATCTACAGGAAGAGGAATGTAGTTAATAATACTATATGATTTTTAAAAAGGTTATATTTTTTCAAGAATTATTGACCGTAATGTCATTTTTGTAGAGTATTGTTGTATGATTCTGATGTTATTCCCGCGAAAGCGGGAATCCAAAAAAAGCGAGATAAAGCGAGCTTTTAGTTTTAAAAACTTACTGTATTTGTGCCTTTAATTACTAGATCCTCGCTTCTGCAGGAATGACATCGAGCAATGCCATAAAATAAATAAAATATTTCTATATTGAAGCTAAATATCTGATATCATATGATGTTTTCATTAAAAGAAAATATTATATGTTTAACTCAGCTTTTTTAGTTGCATTTTTTACAACGATCATCCGTTATTACGATTATACTTTATTCGGTTTATCGGCTAGTATTCTTGCACAAAATTTTTTGCCTAATATAGGGCAGGATAAGCAACTACTCGGTTTTTTTGCCGTTCTTAGTGCAGCTGTTATAGTACGACCTTTAGGGTCTTTAATTTTTGGATTTATCGGAGATAAATACGGGCGTACTAAATCTATCAAAATATCAATGTTCATAAGTAGCATTTCTACCGTATTAATTGCTATTACCCCTTCCTTTGAGATGATAGGTATTTTTGCTACAGTAATACTAACATTATGCCGAATGGTTTTTTTAGCAAGTCTTGCTGGAGAAGTTGACGGAATAAAGGTTTATATAGCTGAACAAACAGGATATAATCGGAAAAATTTAAATATAGGGATAGTTTCATGTTGTAGTCAAATAGGGGCATTACTTGCGGCTATAGCTTATTATTACGCTAGTAATTCTAATATCGAATATTTATGGCGTTTTAATTTTCTTATCGGTGCAATATTTGGTTTATTTGCTATTTTGATGAGAAATTTTTTTAAAGAAAGTAGCTCGTTTTTAAGAATGTCATCAAAAAGTAGCGTGCGGCAAATTATACGAGATAATAAACTATCCTTTATAATAGCATTATTAGTAAACGGTGCTATTGGAGGAATATATCACTTTTTAGTAATTTTCTTGGGAGTTTTTTTAGCAAAAATAGCTTTTATAAATCATCCTGAAATAAGATTTATAAATATAGCTCTTATTATTACTTATGGAATATCGGCCGTTTTTGCAGGATTACTTGCCGATAAAATAAACCCTTTAAGACAGATTACATGGGCTTTATTTGCCAGTATTATTATTGCTTTAGGAATGCAAATAATGTTATATAAACAAATATTTAATATTCTCTGTCCCGTTATATTAATAGGGCTTGCAGCATTTTATGCAGTGCCGCTACAAATTATTGTTCAATCCTTATTTAAGACTAATGTTAAAATGAGGCTTTATAGTTTATCTCATTCTTTTGGCGGTATTATTCTATCCTCAACTACTCCTTTTTTTAGCATGTTGTTATGGCAAAACTTTAAGTCACTATCCTTAACTTTAAGTTTTTTCATATTTTTGCTTATAATATTAATTAGTACAGTATTAGTTTTACGTAGGATGTCATCCTTGTAAAAACAAAGCAGCTTGAAAAACCTACTCAATGTCATCCCCGCGTAGGCGGGGATCCAGAAAAATAACTTCAATATTGATACAGAAGTTACATATTTGACAAAATAAACACATAAAAAAACTTGTTTTTTATGTGTTTTACTGGATTCCCGCCTACGCGGGAATGACATAAACGAGCCATGCAACAAGGCCCAAAAACAAGAATAACCTCAATTACCTTAGATATTTCTTCCGTCTTTACTGCGACCTGTAGGTTGTATGCTAGGATTACTTGAAGATTTGGATTTTTGTTGTGCCTGTGTTCCAATTTGCTTCGCTTCTTTTGCTAAGTTTTCAAATTTGTCTTTTAAGTTTTTTGTATTATCTTTTAGATTTAAATCGTGAGTTATTTCGTTAATATTCAATTTTTCAGGAGTTGGATGATATATAGGCTCTTTAGATTGAGTATGTTTAGAATGTTCTATTGCAAATTTTGTACGAGGTCTTATTAGTTCATTCTCTTTCCCTGTACCTTTCTGTTTTTCTTCCTCCCATTTATTCCATTCCTCCGGTGATGTCCAGTATCTTGTTATGTTACTATCAAAGCCTGTTTCAAATTTATTTATTAAATTTTTGGTGCTATTCTCTTTAATTTCTTTACCTTGATTTTCAAACTCAAAATTTTTCTTAAGTGTTATATAGTCAGATTGAGTATTTTCATGTTGTTTTTCTACAGTCTGTTTTTTTTCTTCTGTCCAGTATTTTTTGATTTTGCTGTCAGAGTCTGCTTCAAATCTTGCTATTCTATCTTTTAGACCGGTAACTGCTCCTGTAGATATTTTAGGTTGATCTTGGGTTGATTGCTTAGTGTATTTCGGAGTCGTTTGTTTAGATAATTCATAAGTAAAAAATTCTAAATTAGATAAACTCTTTTGAACTTTTTCTATATTGGAATTTAAATATTCTATTTCAGTTCCTTTATATTCTATTATATTCTTTAATGTGTTATTAATTTCTACAAAAGATTTTTTAACCTCTTTATTAAACTTATCGTCACTATTACTTATTTTACTGCAATTAGTAGAAATTTTTTGGAGCTTATCTAATATAGTGTTAATGCTCTCATCTTTTTGAGAAGTCGATACCATACTTTCTAAAAATACACTTCTTCCTAAATTTCTATTAAGATTACTTAAATATAGAGTTATGGTGGAGGCTTTAGTATAATCTTGTGGAAATTTATCGGTATCCTCTTTAAATCTTTTTAAGAACTTTAGCGTATCACCGAACATAGGATGAGTGTGCCAAGAAAGAGTAGGTGGAGTTGATATTGCTTCCTGCATTGAATGAGTTATTGTCTCACCCTGTTTCGGAGTTGTTTGTTTAGATAATTCATCATTAAATAAGTTACGTATTTTGGGTAAAACGTTGTCTATATTAACTTGCTTCGGAGATGTGTCTTTAGATAATTCATCATTAAACAAGTTGCGTATTTTAGGTAAAACGTTATCTATATTAACCTGTTTAGGAGATGTATCTTTAGATAATTCATCATTAAACAAGTTGCGTATTTTAGGTAAAATGTTGTCTATATTAACTTGCTTCGGAGTTGTTTGTTTAGATAATTCATCATTAAATAAGTTACGTATTTTGGGTAAAACGTTGTCTATATTAACCTGCTTAGGAGATGTTTCTTTAGATAGCTTTTCATTTTGTAGCTCAGATATATAATCATTTACTGCTTCTTTTAATTTATCTAAAACGG
>JBEGTS010000024.1:2500-30584 GCA_041179265.1 Pseudomonadota bacterium | reverse complement strand
TTATATGAAAATAAAAAAATAATTAATAAAATTTAATAAAAAAATGCTTTTTTCTATTTATTTTCAAATATTTTTTTCAATGTAATGATTTATAACTTCTTGCAATATATCAAAAATTTAGTAAGCATTGTTAATTGTAAAGGTAGATTATTATTCAATCTATTTTTATTTTTAAGAATATTTATAATTTTTAACAATAAACTAAGAGGTTATTATGCCGTTAAAATATATACTTAAAGGAAAATTTGAAAAAGAAGAAGCTGCGTGGTATAACCCGTACCTTCTTACAATAATAAATAATACAGAGCAAGATGTTCATAACCCTCACATAAGTTTTGATGCTAGTAAAGTAGAAAATGCTACTGGTGAAATTAGAGCATATACAGGTTTTGCTTCAGACAGTGTTACACTGCCTATTATTTCTGGTAATTTATCAGAGCATTTTTCTATATTAAAAGCTAAAAGCTCTACATCACTAACGTTTGGCTTTAATTTTACTAATGCTACTGCTCCTCAACATTTACCTACTAATTTTACTTTCAATCATGAACCTGTAGTAATACCTGAAGATCATACTCCGCCAACAGATGTGAAAGGTATAAAATTAGTTGCTGCAGGTCCTACCAGTTTATCTGTGACATGGGAACCGAGTGAAGATGCTGATACAGGCGTTGACTTCTATTCAATTAGATATGTACCAACTAATGATTCATCGGTAATTAGCGAAGTACATACTGGAACTAATAGTATTTCTTTAAAAGGTCTAGCTCCTAGTACAAATTATCAAATGAACATTCATGCATTTGATTATGCAGGTAACCAATCTGCTCATCCTGGTCGAACTATTGTTACGACCGATAAGCCTTTAACTGGTCCTGCATCTTGGCAGAGCGGTGTTCATATTAAATCTTCGCCTTTTGTTGATGCCACTTCTTGGCCAACGCCTCCTATTGATCAGTGGTCTAACGACTCAGGGGTAGACGGATATTTTCTAGGATTTGTTACAGCGGCTCTTACTAGTAAAAGCACTGGTTATACCAGCAAAAATGCTGCAGAAGTAAAAGCTTGTTGGGGTGGTAGTTTGAGCATCTATGATGGAAATAATCAGCAGAGTTACGATGGAGATGTAACGGTTTCTGATTACTACAAATCTTATATTAATAACATAAGAGCAAAAGGCGGTGATATAATTCTGTCTTTTGGTGGTGCATCAAATGAGCCAATAGAAGGACCAATGACAGATATTAAAAAGATTGTTGATATTTATTTGAAAACTATCGAAAATTATTCATTAACAGCAATAGATTTTGATTTTGAAGGTGGTTTTTTAGCTCATAATGATGCTTTAGATAGACATATTTCAGCAATAACAGAAGTAATTAAAGCAAAACCTACGTTAAAAATTTCTTATACCTTACCTGTAGACGGTGCTCCTGGTTTAATGGGTTTCAACGGGAATGGCGAAATATTCCTTAAAAAATTACATGATGCCGGTATTACCCCATCTCTTATTAACGGTATGTCAATGGAGTTTGGTCAAGGTTCAAGCACTAATGTTTTTGAGTGTGCTAGACTGTCTCTTGAAGGAGCATCTAATCCAAATCCTGATGGAAGTCAGAGAGGAGCGATAAAGCAAATTAAGGAGATTTGGACTAATTTAAGTGATAAGGAAATTTACAAGCTAACCGGTTTATGTACAATGTATGCTAAACATCTTAATGGAAAAATAAATACCGTTGAGAATCAAGCAGAAATAAATAAATATTTCGTTGGTGCTAAAGGTCTTGGCAACGTAAATGGTTGGGATGCTTCAATAGATAAATATCCTGAAAAAGGCGGCGGTGGTTTTGAGGCATATGACTATAGTAAAGTAGTTGCTGCTTATGAACCAGCTTATGATGTACTAGGTCACGCAGATCATCATCATCATTGTCATTAAAGTTAAAATTATAGAAAAAATTAATAAGATATTGACATTAAATTTGGTGTCAATATCTTACTGGTTTAAATCTATGCTAGTCACCAGTTGAGCTAATGGTGAAGAGTAGTTAGGCAGGTTGATAAGTAGTTATCAGCCTGTTTAATTAGTTGTTGAATTATCTACTCAAAGCTTTTAGACCTTCTTTCAAGCCGTCTTTTATAAATGAAATTCTAGCTTGTTTGCCGTCTGCGGTAATTAGTTCTACATAATTATCATTAGATAAAATCATGTCTAAATCGTCTTTTGTAATAACAGCCAAAGCCTGACAGCCATTTATTGTACAATTTACGTATTTTCCGGCTGCTATTTGTTTGTCACCGCTATTAATAACTGTACCTGCCGGAATTTGAACGTTTGACGGGACTATTTCGATTATCTTTAATTCCTGTTCTTCTTGTTCCTGATTAAAGTAGCCTATATGATAAATGGCTAATATTTCCTTTTCTTTATCTTTCTCTAGATTATTAATTTGTTGTGATAAGAAGCAAAGTTGTTTTTTCTCATTATTAAGAGTACAATTTAAAGTCCAAGCTCCGTACTTTTTTGGTGTCGTTGATGCGTCGACGTTTTCTATTCTGTATAAAACAAAAGTACCGGTTATTATAAATAACCCGCTAAAAACAAAAGCAATTTTTTTTATACAATCTTTCATATAATTTTTAACCTCCTTAAGAGCGTATCTATAAACAAATTTTAATACTAATTCAATTCTTTTTTGCTGCAAATTATAAGATTTTTTTGAAATAGGAACTACTATTCCTTCAAAAATCTTATTAATTTTCGCCAAAAAATCTCTTTAATTACCAGTTAAAGTTTATTTACAGATACGCTCTAAAATATTTTCTTTTCCTAGAATTTCTGCAATCTCAAACACGCTAGGTGAAGCCGTCATACCTGTTATTAAAGCTCTTACGGGCTTCATAATGTCATTCAATTTTAAGCCGTTTGCTGCTGCTATTTCTTTAAATTTATTCTGCACGGATTCCTTATCAAACTGTTCAAGTTTGTTTAAACTTTCTATAACTTGTTTGATTAAATCTTTATCGCAATTTTCTATAATTTCCTTTGCATCTTCTTCATAAGTAATAGGAGAATCTATGAGATAAATTTGAGAAAGCCGTGCTAGATCGAGCAATGTTTCGCTTCTAACTAATAAGCTTTGCATTGCTTGTTTTATATAACCTATTTCTTTCTCATTAACCTTATAATTTTGTCTCAATATTTCTACAGTTTTTGAAGTTAAGCTATCATTATCAAGCATTCTTAAGTAATGAGCGTTAAGGCTATTCATTTTAGCAAAATCAAGCTTAGAAGGTGATTTACCGAGCGAATCAAGATTAAACCATTTTATAGCCTGATCCATTGAAATAATTTCATCATCGCCGTGACTCCAACCAAGACGCAATAAATAATTACACAAACTTTCCGGTAAATATCCCATATCTTTATAAGCTTCAACGCCCAAAGCTCCGTGCCTTTTGGATAATTTTGCCCCGTCTGCTCCATGAATTAGCGGTATATGAGTCATGCTTGGTACTTCATAGCCGAAAGCCTGATAAATAGCAATTTGTCTTGCTGCGTTGGTTAAATGATCATCACCTCTAATAATATGAGTTATGCCCATATCATGATCGTCTACTACAACGGCTAGCATATAAGTAGCGTTGCCGTCACTACGCAATAATACCATATCATCTATATGAGAATTTTCAATTACTATATCACCTTGTAAGGTATCATGAACCTTTATACTTCCATCTCTTGAAGTTTTTAGACGTATTACCGGTTTTATATCAGTAGGGTAGGTAGATGGATCTTTGTCACGCCACTCGCTATTAAAAATAAAATGCTGTTTACTTTCTAAAGCTTTTTGTCGCTGTTTTTCTATTTCTTCTTGGCTAGTAAAGCAATAATATGCTTTGCCTTCTGCAAGTAGTTTTAATGCTGCTTCTTTGTAAAGATCATTACGTTTGGACTGAAATATAACTTCCCCGTCCCAGTTTAAGCCTAGCCATTTTAGCCCTGAAAATATGGCTTCTACTGCTGCTTCAGTTGATCTTTCTTTATCGGTGTCTTCAATGCGAAGCAAAAACTTACCGTTATAATGCCTTGCAAATAAATAGTTAAATAAAGCGGTTCTTGCTGAACCTATATGTAAAAACCCCGTCGGTGACGGAGCGAATCTAGTAATTATGTTAGTCATTTATTATCTTTTTTAAATATATACTCAGAACTTTGTCATACCGTGGCTTGACCACGGTATCCAAAAAAACAATTTGCAATGTACACTGTTTGGATATCTTTACTGGCTCCCGCGATCAAGTCGCGGGATGACATTAAAAGATACTGGACACCGAATGCGTTTTTCTCCCCAAACACATAAAATAATTCACCTCTATATCATCGCTTAATTTCCACTCATTCTTAGCCATATCATATACCAAACCTTTCAGCTCTTTAATTTCAACATTAGTATCTGTAAGCATTTCATATATTTCTGACGGTTTCAGAAATTTATTATAATTATGAGTGTTTTTCGGTACCCAGCCTAAAATATATTCAGCTGCTATTATACCAAGCAAATATGCTTTTTTAGTACGGTTAATCGTAGAGATTATTGCTATACCGTTTGGCTTAATATGCTTCACTAGATTCAGTATAAATTGCTGTACGTTTTCTACATGCTCAATAACCTCAAGACAAATTACCGCATCATATAGCTTGTCGCTCTTTAATTCTTCTATAGTAGATTGTAAATAATTTATCTTTACATCGTTTTCCTTAGCATAAGCAGTGGCTATTTCAATGTTACTTTGCAGTGCATCAATAGCCGTAACATTAAAACCTTGAGCCGCTAGAGGCGTTGCAATTAATCCTCCACCGCAACCGACGTCAAGGATTTCTAAATTAGAAATATTATTGTAATGAGATGTTATTTTCTCTATTATATATTCAAGGCGAATAGGGTTTATGCGGTGTAAGATACCGAACTCCCCGTCTTTATTCCACCACTTATGAGAAATTTTCTCAAATTTTTCTAATTCTTTTTTATCGATTGAAGACATAGCTTTTATAATATAATAAGATGACTCTAATAATACTAGCCTTAATTTTAATTAGTTTAATATTCGCACCCCTTGGCTGTATTTCATTATGGAAACGTTATATCTATTTCGGTGATGGGCTTGCTCATAGTAGTTTTTTAGCGGCTAGTATTAGTATCATAGCACATTTCCCGTTAATATATTCAGGATTAATCGTTGCAATTCTTTTTTCTCTTTTTGTGTTTATCTTTAAAAACAATTCTGAAAAAAATGCAGTTATTAATTTGATTTCCAGTTTTATGCTGGCTGTTGCTTTAGTTATCAATTATTTTACTTCTTCGCAGAATAATATAGTAAATTTACTGTTTGGGGATATTTTATCCGTATCTTTCAATGATTTGGTTATACTTGCAATAGTACTAGTAACCATTATAAGCTTTTTAGTATATTTTTATAACCAAATTCTCCTTATTATTATCAATAGAGATATCGCGGTCATAAAAGGCTTAAAAGTTAATATTATTGAGCTAATATTTTTACTTCTTCTCTCATTGTCTGTATTTTCTGCTATAAAGATTGTAGGAGCACTTATGGTAACTGCTATTTTACTTATTCCTGCAATGATTGCACGATTTATAGCATATAGCCCCTCTCAGATGATTATAATATCAGTTCTTATTTCTTTATTTATTAATTTTTGTGCCGCACTTATCTCTTTCTATTTTGACCTACCTTTAACTCCAATTGTCATTATAATAGGGGTATTTATCTATAGTTTGTTGTATTTAAAGCAATTATTATGAACAAAAACGAATTTACTGAATATGTCAAAGAATTGTTAGAACCATATTGTTCAGTAACCGTTCGTGCAATGTTTGGTGGATATGGTATATATAAGGGTGGTTGTATGATAGGAATTATTATGAGCAATGAATTGTATTTTAAGTCAGACGTAAGCACTTATGAATATTTTCAATCTTTCGGTTCTGAGCCATTTGTATATCAAAGTAAAAATAAAACTGTAACTCTATCATACTGGAAGGTGTTACCTGAAATTATGGAAGATCAAGAGTTATTAGGTAAGTGGTTTAAATTAGCTTTGAATGCTGCTATCAATAGTCAAAAGAAAAATAAATGTCATCCCATGGCTTGATTGGCGTTATTGTGTGGGTCGGTTTTTCCGTCATTGCGAGAAGAATTACGCAGTAATTCAACGAAGCAATCCAGTCAAAAATGCTAATTTACAGCATCTTTTATTATTTTTCCTAGATTGCCACGCAGCCTACGGCTGCTCGCAATGACGACTCGGGTATCCATGCAACGATGTCGGTCAAGCCACGGGGTGACACGAGTGGTTTTTCATCATTTCAAGATAGTCAATTTTGCCGTTTGCAAGCAGAGGTATTTCTGAATCGGTAATAATTACTTTCGGTAAATGTAGTAAAGAAATTTGAGCTTTAGATACGACATCTGCAAAGTTTTCTCTATTTATACCGGAACCGGTAGTAAATAAAATAATCTTTTCTCCGTGTGTTTTGTCGGGAACGGAAATAGCGGCATGCAGAGAGTCAGGATCAATTTCACTTGCAAGCTCTTCAATTTTTGTAAGAGGTATCATTTCCCCCGCTATTTTAGCAAAGCGTTTCAAACGCCCTAATATTGTTATATATCCTTCAGAATCTATTTTGACTATATCGCCAGTGTCATACCATTCACTATAAGTATGGTTACCTTCTAAGTCTAAGTAACCAAGCATGATATTAGGACCTCTAATGAATAAACGCCCTCCTTCATTTATTCCTTCTACTTTCTCAAGCTTATAATCAATTTTTGGTAATAATCTTCCGACTGTGCCTGCTTTATTATGCATAGGGGTATTGCAAGCTATAATAGGTGCGGCTTCTGTAATCCCATATCCTTCAAAAATACGTATGCCGTATTTATTAAGCCAAAATTGTCTTGTAGATTCTTTTAATTTTTCGCTACCGGCAAATATATAGCGTAATGAGTAAAAATCATATGGGTGAGCGTAATTAGCATAACCGTTTAAAAAAGTATCGGTAGAAATTAATATAGTTGCTCCGACATCGTATATAACTTCAGGAATACTGCGATAATTTAGCGGAGAGGGGTATAGAAACAGCTTAATACCGTTTAAAGTTGTAATAATCGCACCTCCAAGACCGAAACAATGAAATAAAGGTAAGGAGTTAAATACTATATCTTCAGGGCTAAAAGGTATTTTAGCAGTTATTTGATATCTATTAGTTTGTAAATTTTTGTGAGATAGTAATACGGCTTTAGGTTCACCTTCAGTACCTGAAGTAAAAATTATTACTGCCGGTTTTTCGTCATCACGATTACGACAAAAATAATTGTAATAAGTTTGGGCAAAATAACTTCCTATTTTGGCTTTTAGTTTTAGAGCAGTACTAATCTGATTGTTAAAATCTTCTAAATATATTATTTTAATGCCGAAATCTAATAAGTTAGTTATTAATTCATATAAATTTGCTTTCTCGATAAATTGTTTTGAAGTGTAAACTACTTTAATTTGTGCAAGTTTACAGCAGTTAATAATAGTACCTATGCCGCTACTCCAGTTAATTATAGCAGGAACATAACCGATAGATTGCATAGCGTAAAAAGCAATTAACGTATTCGTGGTATTAGGTAACATTAAGCCTAAATTTCTGCCAAAGATGTTGTTCGTTTTGATTAAATCACCGAGGATAAAAGATTTTAATATTAAATCTTGATAAGTAACCGCATTATTTTCAAAATCATCAACTATTTTTTTCTTAAATCCATGAATTTTAGCAGCTTCTATAAGAGAAGAGAATAAAGTATTTTTATAGTCCGAACTCTCAAACATCATCTCAGCCATGATATCATAAAGAGTCCTTGCGATATATTGGCGTCTTTCTTGACTGGATGCAGTACCTATATCGGCAAATTTTACCGGTGGTAAAACGGTTATAGTAACTTTAGGAAATATTTTTCTTTTTAATATGTTTTTTAATTTTGATAAGTGAGTAAATTGAGTGCCGTCTATTCTAACCGGTAAAATTGTAGCACCGGCTTTATCGGCAATCATTGCAGGACCTTCGTAAATTTTCATTAAAGAGCCGGTAACGCTTATTCTACCTTCCGGGAAAATAGCTACTTTTTGGTCCTTTTGTACTTCTTTTACTAAAGTCTTTATTGCCATTGGATTACTTGGATCAACCGGCAAAGTTTTTGCCATACGTAAAAACGGTTTAATCCACCATATTTTTTGTATATCGGGACTAATTGCAAAAGTCATTTCTTCCTTTAGGTAAGTAGCAATTAGAGGGGGGTCAAGATATGAAATATGATTAGCAACTACTACTACTTTTTTACCTGCTTTTTGAAAATTTTCAAATCCTTTAACCTCAACCTTATACATAAGATCAAAACAAATTTGGAATATTCTCCGCAATAGTTTAAACGGAATAATTTTAACTTCAGGTATTAAGCGGTAAATATATATAGTGACGATTATATTAGCTAGGCTAATAAATAATATAATCCAAGGTATAGTGAAATTTAGATAAAATAATAGAGATAGAATAATTGTTGATCCCACCATGAAAATGGAATTGATAAGATTGTTAACGGCAATAATTCGGCTACGATGTGCAGGGTTTGCGTAATGCTGTAATATCGCAAAAAGGGGAACGATATATAATCCGCCTATTGCTGCTAAGAAAAATAAATCGATAACTATTCGCCAATTATGTCTTTTAGATAAAAATACCAAAATACTTTTTAGCTGAGTAGGTTCGTAGTTAACTGAACTAATTCTACTTGCAAAGAATAAATCAATACCAAAAATACTAATACCTAGTGCCGAAATAAATAGATATTTAACGGTAATTTCATCTTCAAATATTTTGCTACATAAAAACGACCCGACACCAACACCAAGCGAGAAAACCGCTAAAAATAAGTTAGCAACATTCTCATCGGCTTTAAAAGTTATCTTAGCAAGTAAAGGTATTTGTGAAATTATAGCGGCTCCGATAAACCAAAACCATGAAATACCAAGTATAGCTAAATATATCTGTTTTTTTGCTTTAGCATATTTAATCATATTTATGCTTTCATCTATAATATTAAAATTTATTTTAATATCACGATTTGCATTTTTAGATTTTGGTGTAAAAAGGCTTGTAATGAAGCCGAGAAAGGTAATGGTAATTAAGGAATAAATTATAAAATTATTGCTGATTGTATAATAGCTACCGATTATAGTACCGATAAAAATACTGATAAAAGTTCCGGCTTCAACAAAGCCATTAGCTCCAAGTAATTCATCCTTATTTAGATGATCTGGTAATACGCTATATTTGATTGGACCGAAAAAAGTGGAATGTATACCCATTAAGCAAATAGAACAAAACAGAATTAGCAGATTATTATTATGAAATCCATAAATTGCAAAGGCAATTATACCGATTTCGCAAATCTTAATAATTTTAATAAGACTTGCCCGTTCGTATTTATCAGCAATTTGTCCTGCTATGCTTGCGAATATTATAAAAGGTAGTACAAAAGTAGCATTAGCAATTAAAACCAGTAGATTATTATATTTACTTAAAGAACCGGCAACACCATAAGTTATAAGGATTACCAGAGCATTTTTTAATATATTATCGTTAAGACAACCGCCTAATTGTATTATAAAATTCGGTAAAAATCGTCTATCTTTGAAAAGATATAATTTGTTTGTGTCCATATTATATAAAATATTTAAAATACCGGTTTTGTTAAATGTAATGTCATTCTTCGCTAAAAGCTCAAATAATTTTGTTTTTTTCTGGGTTCTTGCTTTCACGAGGATGACATCAGAGCCATAACAAGCTCTAAAGTCCAAATATTAGCAATTTATATTAATATGTCAAATTTAATGCTTATTCATGATCTGCCTCTAAACGTCTTAATTTTATTAATTCATCAGTAAGAGATATATTTTCTTTTGTGGAATCAGTGTAATCTTTTACTATTGTTTGTAATTCAGCTAAAGCTTTGCTTATAGTATCCTTCTTTTTAATATTCTTTCTTCTTTGTAAATTCTTTTTTAAAGCAGTTGATAAGTTATTAAATTTAGCTGCCGGTTTGGCTTTTTTCGGTTTTTCTTTAGTATCTTCGGTAGATGACATAAATAATTATCTTTTCACATTAGCATTATTATATTATATTATGGGTATTTTGGGAAATAAAACTATAAATATCTATGAATCAAAGTAATATAATCTCTCCTGAGCTACTGGATGAAAGAAAAAATATTGCAAGGCAAGGAGGCGGTGAAGCTAGGATCAACGCACAACATCAAAAAGGTAAATTAACCGCACGAGAGCGGATAGAAGTATTATTAGATCCGAATAGCTTTACCGAAACAGGTATGTTTGTAGCACATAGATGCGATAATTTCGGGATGCAGGATAAAAAATTTCTAGGTGACGGCGTTGTAACAGGACACGGTACGATAAACGGTAGGTTGGTATTTATTTATAGCCAAGATTTTACCGTACTCGGCGGCTCTCTCGGCGAATATCATGCTAAGAAAATCTGCGATATTATCGATCAAGCTATAGCAACTGGTGCTCCCGTAATCGGTATTAACGACTCAGGTGGAGCAAGAATTCAAGAAGGGGTTGATGCTCTTGCTGGATACGGTGAATTATTCCAGCGTAACGTTTTAGCTTCTGGTGTTATTCCGCAAATTACCTTAATTATGGGACCTTGTGCCGGCGGTGCGGTATATTCTCCTGCCTTAACCGATTTTATATTTATGGTTAAGAATAGTTCTTATATGTTTGTAACCGGTCCTGATGTAGTAAAAACCGTAACCGGTGAAGAAGTAAGCCAAGAAAAACTAGGCGGTGCTAGGATGCATACTACTAAAAGCGGCGTTGCCGATCTTGCATTCAACAATGATATAGAAGCATTGCTCGAAATTCGTAAGTTCTTTAATTTCTTGCCGTCATCCAATCGTAGTCCTCTTCCCGTTCGTTCGACTGTTGATCCTGCCGATAGAGTCGATATGTCTCTTAGCACGTTAATACCTAACACTCCTAATAAGCCTTATGATATGAAAGAGCTTGTTGAGCGTATAGTTGATGAGGGAGAATTTTTTGAACTACAACCTGATTTTGCTAAGAACATCATTATTGGCTTTGGTTATATGGAAGGTTATCCGGTAGGCTTTGTTGCTAATCAGCCTTTGCATTTAGCGGGATGTTTAGATATAAACGCCTCAAGAAAAGCAGCAAGATTTATTAGATTTTGTGACGCTTTTAATATTCCTATAGTAAGCCTTGTTGATGTACCTGGATTTCTACCCGGTACGTCTCAAGAGCATGACGGTATTATTAAGCACGGTGCTAAGCTCTTATATGCTTATGCAGAAGCTACGGTGCCGAAGATTACCGTGATTACCCGTAAGGCTTATGGAGGTGCTTATATAGTTATGAATTCTAAGCATCTTAGAGGTGATATAAATTATGCGTGGTTTAATTCTGAAATCGCCGTTATGGGTGCAGAGGGAGCAGCCGAGATAATATTTAAGGAAGAATGTAAAGAGCCTGAAGCTAAAAAACGAAAAATCGATGAATATAGAAAAGTGGTAACTTCACCTTTTGTTGCGGCATCTAGGGGATATCTGGATGATATTATAAGACCGCAAAATACTAGATGGCGAATATGTAAGGCATTAAATTTCTTACGTACTAAAAAAGTAGAATTGCCTTGGAAGAAGCATGATAATTTGCCGTTGTAATATGTTATTTCTTTGGGGATACTAAATCGTCATTGCGAGCAGCCGTGGGCTGTGTGGCAATCTCATGAAACAATAACAAATTCCTGAGATTGCTTCGTCAAATTACTTTGTAATTTTCCTCGCAATGACAAAAACTAAAATTGTAATAAAAAACTATGACTAAACCATTATTTGATAAAATTTTAATTGCTAACCGTAGTGAAATTGCAGTTAGGATCATCCGTACTCTAAAGAAAATGGGAATAGGGTCAGTTGCCGTGTACTCGGAAGCCGATACCAATTCAATGTATGTGCAACATGCGGATGAAGCTTATTATATAGGTGATTCTCCTGCAACAGAAAGCTATTTATCTATTAAAAATATTATTTCAGCGATTCGTGAAAGTGGAGCAAGTGCAGTACATCCAGGTTATGGTTTTTTATCAGAAAACCCGAATTTTGCCAATATTCTTAAAAGAGAAGGAGTAGTTTTAATAGGTCCTAGTGCTACAACCATTAAGAAAATGGGTGATAAAATCGAAGCAAAGAAAATTGCAATAGAGGCGGGCGTTAGTACCGTTCCCGGTTATATGGGGACTATAAATGACATTAAACAAGCGATAGATATTGCGAAAGAAATAGGCTTTCCAGTAATAGTGAAAGCAGCAGCCGGTGGCGGCGGGCGTGGAATGAGAGTGGTGAATAATCCCGCTGAAATGGCAAATGCCTTTGAGTCTGCAAAGCTTGAAGCAGGAAATAGTTTTAGTGATGATAGATTATTTATTGAGAAATTGATTCAAACACCTCGGCATATCGAAATTCAGCTGCTTGCCGACCAGTATGGTAATAGCGTATGTCTTGGAGAGCGTGAATGTTCTATACAACGTCATCATCAAAAGGTGATTGAAGAAGCACCTAGCTCCGTTATTACCGAAGATGTAAGACAAGAAATGTACCGTCAGGTAATCTCTTTATCTCAAAAGGTTGGATATTATTCGGCAGGTACAGTTGAATTTATAGTAGACAACGATAAAAATTTCTATTTTTTAGAAATGAATACAAGACTACAAGTTGAGCATCCTGTTACCGAATTAATTACCGGCATAGATATTGTTGAAGAGATGATAAAAATTGCTGCCGGTGAGAAATTATCATTTACCCAAGATGACGTAAAATTAAAAGGATGGGCGTTTGAGTCACGAATTTGTGCTGAGAATCCAAGTCGAGGTTTCTTGCCGTCTAGCGGTAGAATTACTGCTTATTCTGAACCGGCAAAGAGTCCTAATATCCGGATAGATACAGGTATTGGGCTTGGCGGCGAAGTAAGTATGTTTTATGATTCGATGATTGCAAAATTATGTACTTACGGTGAAACACGAGAAGAGGCAATCGAAGTAATGCGTTCTGCTTTAAGCTCATACATCATTAACGGTATTTCGCATAATATTAGTTTCTTAGAAGCAGTAATGCTGCATCCTCGCTTTGTTAGCGGCAATATTTCTACTGCTTTTATCCAAGAAGAATATCCGGACGGTTTTTCAGGAGCAAGTCTAACTTCAGAAGTAACTACCGTATTTTTAGCAACAGCTATTTTTATTTATATATCGGAACAAAGACGGGCTTCTTTAATTTCCGGCAATATTAACAATCAGGCTAACAAAATAGGTACAAGGTGGGTGGTAACTATCGATGATAAACTATTTCCTGTCTTAATTACACCTGTCGAAAATGGTTATAATATACGTCATGAAAGTGATCGAATATATATTCGTAGTAACTGGAATTTAGGTAATGAACTTTTTACGGCTATCATTAACGGCAAAAAGACAAATGTAAAAATAGAGAATATCAGAACCGGTTATCTATTATCACATGCAGGTATTAGTGTAAAAGCATTTGTTCGTTCCCCTCGCATATCCGAGCTTGAAGCGTTGATGGTCTCAAAAGTAGTTGTTGAGGAAAATTCTGAACTTGTGGCTCCTCTAAGCGGTCAAATTGCTGCAATAAAGGTGAAAGAAGGGCAGGAAGTGACGGCAGGACAAGAAATTATGACCCTAACTGCTATGAAAATGGAAAATCTTATTCTAGCCGAAAGAGATGGAAAAGTAGCCAAGATTTTTGTAAATGAAAAGGATAATGTTGTAAGAGGACAGATGTTATTAGAATTTGCATAATATACTCATTTAATTTGAAAAATCGGCTACGTTACTTCTTGCTTTTGATTCTCAGTATACCTACGCTGTGGTCAAAAGTTGCGGAGTGCTCTGCTCTTTTTTCAAATTAAACTTCGTCTATCTCCTATTCAGATATATCCATATTAATTAAGTCAAAATTTTGTCCAATACATAAAATATTAAAGTTAGTTTCTTCCTCGAGGATATATTCAATTAAGTTAAAATTTTTCTCAATATCTGAAATCGTTGATTTGTCTACCTCTACCTTATCAGACATTTCTATAGCTTTAAAATGACACTCTCCTAAATAATATTGTGCCTCTTGATAATAATTAGAGCTTTTAGGTATTTTACTATACATTTCTATAGCTTCAGGGTATTTATCTAGATTGTAAAAAGAACTACCGCAATTAAATAAAGCACTTTTATAAAGTGCGTGGTTATTAGGGATCTGACTATAATATTTTATAGCTTCTATAAATTGTTCTTGTTGAAAGTAACACTCTCCTATATTAAACAGAGCATAAGGATAAGATGTACTACTTTTACCTATTTTGCTGTAAGCTTCTATAGCTTCTTTATACTTACCAGTCTTAAAATGATTATTTCCTTCCGTAAGATGTGGATTAGACATATTCCCTCTATATTTTAATTAGATTTTTTATAAAAAAGTATATATTACCATGAAATGTGATAACCATGTTTCGTGGTAATATATATGTATCTAATAAATGTGCAAGAGATTTTTTATTTTATTTTTATAATTTGAATTTAGAAAAATTATAGCAGAGACAATATTTTTGTTCTTTTTGGCTGTTAATTTTAAGCTTTGTTGCAGATGTATCTTTCTTATTATTGCTCTTGTTGCGTGGCTCTAAAAACGCACTTGGTGTCATCTAGTAGCTTGACCACAGTATCCAAAAATATAATTTAAAAATACTAAATTTAGTATTTTTAACTGAATCCCGCGATCAAGTCGCGGGATGACAATGGAAAAATCGAGCCATGCAACAAAGCCGCTTCTACAGAAATGACATTGAATACTTATTAAAACTCAGAATCAAATATATCTTTTGTATTACCGCCTAAATAAGCTTGATCTTCATCAAGTTCACTAAGTCCTTCAAGAGAAAAAGTACGAAATATACCTGATTTAGAAGGAGTATGCTCTAATCTAGAACCTGTTTTTGTCGGTTTAGGTTCAGCTTCATCTATAGCTTTAAATTTATGGTCAGAAAAATATACTTCGTCATCTACTACAATATTTGTATTTATTGGAATTTTTCTTCCGCTAGAATAATCTTCTAATGAAATTTTTATTTCAGTGAAATTTTGTAAATCTTTAGATAGTTGTTTTTTGAATTTAGAAAATTTTTGCTTTATTTGTTCTAATGATAAATTCTTATATCCGTCATAATGTGATGATATACTTGTTTTTGATATCCTCTCTAATATATATTTAAAATTAGGATTATTAGCTTTTTTACACAATATAGAAATCTCAGTGATTTGAGTTAGTTGAAACGATACATCGCTATGTAAGTTATCTTTTTCCCATCCTTTAACATTATAGTTAGCACCGTGTTCAAGTAAATATTTTACTACTGCGGCATGTCCGTGCTCTGATGCAAGCATTAAAGGTGATGCCTCTTCATTGCCGTTAATCTTTGCCCCTGCATCTAATAATGTTGTTACTGCGTTTAAATTACCTTATATTATTGCTGTTTCTAGAGCTACATCTAAATTAGCATTTTTATATAAAAGATACTTTACAACTTCTTTTCTGCTTTTTAAATTAATTGCGGTACTTAATGGTGTGTTAGAATAATATTCAGTATTAACATCAAAACCATATATCTCAACAAATTTTTTAATTACTTCAAGTTTGTTTTCGTTTATTGCTTTAAAAAAGATTTGCTTATGAAGATTGTTTACATTTTTACCACCTTGTTCTGCTTCTTCTAAGGTTGTGTTTAAATAAGTTGCTCCTTTTATTAAAAGATAACATGTAATATCTGTTTTGTAAGGTTCTTCCAAACCGGCAGCAATGCTTAGTATATTAGAACCATAATAACTATAATTTACATTCGCCTCTTTTTCTTCTACAAAATACTTTACTAAAGTTAAACTTTTATTGTGTAGTGCTTGTATTAGGCTAGGATTAGGTTCAAACGTAAGATTATTAAGTAAATATTCAGCTTGCTCATTATTTTTTTGAAGAGCAAATTCTAATGCTTTGTATTTATTTGCTCCATCCGATATAAGTTTGTTTATAATATTTATTTTATTTAAATTTGGATCATCTAAGCTAGCTATAATATTTAATGCTGTTCCATCTTTAGGATGAAACGCATTAAAATATTGTTTTAAATATTCTAGAGTTAGTGTATTTCCTGTGGTATTAGTTCCTAAAAGTTTTTTAATCCAAGAACCTTTCCCCGGAGCTGTGGAGGAGTTGTGCATGATAATTTACCTTAAATTAATTTATAGCGGGCATACTATATAGTAATAAAGGTAAATTATCAATACAAGATATTAACTAAATATAAGTAAATTAACTATTTGTTATATTTTCTTAATCTTTAGTTGTATTTGATGGTTTTCTAGTTCGATTTCACTAATATGATCAGGAGTAAAATCTTTAGCAAATTCGCCTAAAGTTTGCTCTTTAATGAAGTCGCCGTAAATATTAGTTATTTTTGGCAAATCTATATCAATTAAAATTCTGTCGGTTATAGAGAAATCAGCATCTTTACGAGCTTGTTGTATGAAGCGTACAATGTCTCTTGCGTATCCTTCTTCTATTAATTCAGGTGTTAGCTCTAAATCAAGTATTAACAAACTACTATTATTCTCAAAACTTGCTGCTCCCTTGATATGTGAATATGGTTCTAAAACTAGCTTATATTCTTCACTATTTAAGGTTTCGCCGCATATAGCTAAACCACCTAGAGTAGCTTCCCACTCACCTTTTTTAGAAGCGGCTATAATCTCTTTCATTTTATGCGGCAGACGTTTACCGAGCATAGGGAAATTAACCGATAGTTTTTTAGCTGCATAATTCTCTAGATTATCACGATAAATTACTGCCTTAACATTAATTTCGTCTTTTATTAAATCTTCAAAATTTTTAAGTTTATCATTATGTTTACTGATAATAGTTATGCTAGCAAGCGGCTGTCTTACTCTGATATTTTCAGTACTTCTAATAAATAGGCTATTACTGCAAATATCAAGCACGTTATCCATAGTAGCAACTAGCTCGTGATTTACCTCAAAGCTTGAGAGATCGGGGTAATTGCATAGGTGGACGGAGGATATGTCATTCCCGTCACTCCCTATGTCATACCGTGGCTTGACCACGGGATCTAGATTGTTTATTGATTTACCGGATCCCGCGATCAAGTCGCGGGATGACATAGTATCTACGCAATGACGTAACCCCAAATATATCGCCTCCGAAATCATAGGCACTAGTGCAGACATCGCAATAGCCATGGTCTCTAAACATGAATACAGAGTATTATAAGCATTTTGCTTATCTGCATCTTTTTCGCTTTTCCAAAATCTTGCTCTACTTCGTCTTATATACCAATTATTCAATACTTCAAAAAATTCTGAAACTGCATTATAAGCTGTTTGTGTATCGAAATTATCTAAACTTTCTTCAATTTTACTTACTGCTATTTTAAGCTTAGATAATATATAAACATCAAGAACGTTTTTGGAAGTAAACTCCCGCTCACCTTTAAGTGAATCGGCATTAGCGTACATTGTAAAGAAATGGTAGGCATTCCAAATAGGCTTGATGAATAGGCGAAGCGTATCAAATACCATCTTACCGTCTTTATCAATCAGTAGCTCCTGACCTTTAACAACGTTTGAAGAGAGCATAGTAACTCTTATTGCGTCAGAGCCATATTTATCAAATAGCTCCAGCGGATCGGCGTAGTTATTAAGACGCTTTGATAGCTTTTGACCGGTGGCGTCTAAAATCACGCCGTGGCATATACAGTTTAAAAATGGCGGGCGATCAAATAAAGCGGTAGATAGCACCATTAAAGTATAGAACCAACCCCGTGTTTGAGCTGAATACTCAACTATAAAATCAGCCGGAAAATGATCCTCAAACCATTCTTTATTTTCAAAAGGGTAGTGTGCTTGCCCGTACGGCATTGAGCCGCTTTCAAACCAGCAATCAAACACGTCTTCGATTCTACGCATTGTTGATTTACCGGTTGGATCGTCGGGATTTGGTCTTGTAAGTTCATCAATAAACGGACGATGTAAATCAGTAACTTTAATGCCAAAATCTTTCTCTAGCTCTTCTATAGAACCGTAGACATCTATGCGTGGATATTTTGGATCATCAGACTTCCAAACAGGCAAAGGCGTTCCCCAAAATCTATTACGACTTATCGACCAATCACGGGCATTTTCAAGCCACTTACCAAACAAATTATCTTTAACGTGATGTGGAATCCAATTTATTTGCTTATTAAGCTCTACCATTCTATCTTTAAACTGTGTAACCTTTACATACCATGACGGAACAGCCTTATATATAAGAGGTGTATCTGTTCGCCAGCAATGAGGATAGTTATGAATATACTGCTCGGTTTTTAGCCAATTTCCTTGTTCTTTCAGTTTGATTATTATTTTGTCGTTAGCATCGAATACTTGCAAGCCTTCCAAATCAGGAATTTCTTTAGTGAATTTTCCGCTATTATCAACAGGACAAACTAGCTCTATGCCTTTTGATTCACAAAGTATTTGGTCATCTTCACCAAAGCCCGGAGCCATGTGAACAACACCCGTGCCGTCACCCTCAACGACAAAATCGCCTGCAAATATTTTGAAGCTGTTTGGATGATTCTCGAAATAGTTGAATAAAGGCTTATAGCTCAATCCTTGAAGTTCTGAACCTTTAATTATCTCAAAATTTTCTTCACCGCTAAGCCCTAATTCTTTAGCATATTTAGAGACGGAAGAGGCGGCTATAATATAACAAACATCATTTTTAGGGACTAGTGCGTAATTTATATCACTACCAACTGCAAGTGCTAGATTCGATGGTAATGTCCAAGGGGTTGTTGTCCAAGCGAGTATACGGTATTCTTTAAAAGATCCCGTGGTCGTAGCCACGGTATGACATAGTACAAAACTCACCGTTACAGCTTTATCTGCTCGCTCACGATAAGAATTATCAAGCCTTGTTTCAAAATTAGAAAGCGGAGTTTCGCATGCCCAAGAATAAGGCATTACCCGCATAGATTCGTATAATAATCCTTTATTATATAGCTCCTTAAATGCCCAAAGAACAGATTCCATAAAATTCTTATCCATTGTTTTATAAGAATTTTTAAAATCCACCCATCTTGCTTGACGTGTTACATATTGCTCCCACTCACCGGCATATTTCATTACCGAAGCTCTGCAATGGCTATTGAACTTATCTATACCGAAGTTAGCTATTGCAAGACGCCCTGAAATATTAAGTTCTTTCTCTGATTGCATTTCAGCAGGTAAACCGTGACAATCCCAGCCAAAGCGACGCTCGACTTTCTTACCTTTTACGGTTTGATATCTAGCATATACGTCTTTAATAAAACCGGTAAGCAAGTGACCGTAATGCGGTAAACCGTTTGCAAAAGGTGGTCCGTCATAAAAAATAAATTCTGACTCTCCATTCCTGTCATCAATAGATTTTTGGAATATATTATTGTTTTGCCAAAATTTTAGTATTTCTCGCTCTAAGCTTGCAAAATCTGCATTCGAGCTAACTTCAGGATAATATTTAGTATTTGTCATTGTTTTAGAAATTATTTTTAAAAATATCTTAATTATATGCAAGAGAGGTAATAATACAAGAATTTTTAAGGTATTTAAGAAAGTAGTAAGGTGTATTACAGATTAAAGGATGATATAGAAATTTTGTTTATAGTAAAAGAAGTTGAATTATGTATAGGAAATATTTTATTTTTTTAAGAATATAGTGAATGCCGCTAATGCTAACCCATTTACGGTATGAGATATGTTTTTAAAAAATTAAAAGATAATGTATAAATTGTACTATAATTCAACTTCTTTTACTATAACTCAATTCATTTCACTATTAGTTACTACCTATCATTTCAGCTTCATAACCCCATAATATTTGTGCTTCGTATTCTAAATATTTCCACTCTTCATTTAGATATTTAAACATTACTTCGACTCCAGTATATTTTGTTAAATCGTTAAGGCACTGTGCTTTAGCATCACTTTCTACTTTATTACTTAAATTTAGTGGGAGCTTTTGTTTTTGCTCTAAATTAATAGTTTTCATAAGAGCTAGAAAATCACAAATTTTAAATATTAAATTCTTTATTGTTATCTTTATACTATTAATATCATCATTATATTTCACTTCATTAAATTTTCTCACTTGAATCTCTTTATACTCAGGTACATTCTTACATTTAGTAACAGTACGGCTCTTTATCGTCTCTTTCTCTATCCGTACTTTTTTATAAATTGGCTCATAGCCCTTAATTTGCCTTACAAATACGTTATAATTTAAATGGCTGTATGTATAAATTGGTTTTGCTAAAGAAATATCATCATAAGTTTTTAATTTTTTCCTAGGTGGATAAGTATAAATTGGCTTCGGCTCGATTTGTTTAGTTTCTTCTATAAACTCTTTTTCTAAATATTGTTGTTCTTCGGTATAGGCAATTTCTTTTAAACCTACATATTTCTTTTCTGTTGTATAAGAATAATATTTGTCATCATTTATCTTCTCTTGAAGATCTAAATTATTTTTATACGCTTTAGCAAGTTCAGAGAAAAGTATCTTTATTGTTTTTGAATTTTTACCGAAATAACTTATAGGGATAACTTGATTGTTAACTAATGTTCTATCATGTTCTTTATTAGAACATTCTTCTTTAAATTGAGTTTTCATATTATGTGAATTAGTGAATCAAAACAATATTGTAACTTAATTGTAAGCTAGTCCAAGCTTTGTCCGGTGTATATATCGGATAATTTTTTTTGTCCTTTTTCTCAGCAAATAAAGCCATTAAGGAAAAAGAATCCAAAACCGCAGATTTATCATTATGAGAAGACATTATTGGACCACAAATTAAAACTTAGAATTTTCTTTATTTGCTTCTTGATGTTTCTGCTTTAAAAATTCATCGACAAATGATTCTGATTTAGAACCATGTTGTTTAAACAATGCTTGAGCTTCTTTTACAGCCTTATGAAAATTGATTAAATGTAATTCATTATTAACTTTATTATAAGTTTCATAGCATTTCTATATTTGATATGGAGTTAATATTACCCATTAAGCATATCTATGTAAACATCCTAACTATCGGGATATTTGAAGGGTCGAGTAGTTTTTTCATCTGTGAGAAAGTTTTTACTATATTTTCTACGGAAGTCTCAATGAATTTATCTGTATCAACATAATTATCCGATTCGTCTTGGATATAAAAAAGAATAGATGAGATATAAACCGAGAGCAATAAACCTCTTTTAGTGTAGTAATTAAAATCAAGAGATTTGTCGCCGGCATAACGCCAAATAGCATCGCAACTACGGAATGCAACTTCAGTTCCTTGCATTGGGTTTAATGCAAAATAAGCGGCATTCTTACTATGAATAATAGGAAGCACGGTTTTGACCCTAATCTTTACGGCTAAGGATATTTTTTCTCTTATTTTTGCAGGTTCTTCTATCTTGGTTAAGCTTTCTAGCAGAATATTATCTAAATAGCCCTCAAAGAATTCTACTATTTCAGATAACCCTTCCGGAAAAACTATTAAAGCATAGCCTTTTGCAAAGCCGCATTTTTTTTCTGCTTCTTCAAGTAGTGTACTATTCCATTCATTAAACGGTAATAATTCTAATAAAGATTGCACGAAGCTTAATTTTTTGATATAGTGTTCTTCTTGAATGTTCATATTTTTAACCTTGACATTATAACTTATTATATAGATAATATAAGTTGTTGTCCAAACCTATAATATCTTTTAAGGAGAGTAATTTTAGTGATACTAGTAAATGTTCACGCCGGTAATTGTGATAATACGCTTAAGAATTTTAAGAAAAAGCTACAAAGAGAGCTTTATTTTCGTAAGATGAAAGAACAGCGTTATTATGAACCGCCTTCAGCGAAACGAGTTCGTAAAGAGCAAGAAGCAGCGAGAAGAATAAGAAAATTTGCTCGTAAAAAAATGTTTGATGAATAAAATTTCAAACAAGCCTATACCAAATTAAAGCTAGAAATATTTATATTTCTAGCTTTTTTTATTGTCATGCCGTTACTTGATCACGGCATCTAAAAAAATTAAAAAAGACTGGATCCCGTGATCAAGTAACGGCATGACACCAGAGAAAACTGGATTCTTGCCTCCGCAGGAATGGCATTTATATCACCAACATTCCCGCTATTACTCATGATTCTGTTGAGTAGGGGTAGTTGTTGTGCCGGCTAAATTAGTATCAAATGTATAATCTAATAATGCACTGCCTGAAAGGTTTATTTCTTCCCGCAAGTTTTCTAAAGGTACTGAATCGACTTCTTGCTTATTCACTATTTCTTCTATCTGTAAGAAGTTAACTTTTTTCTCGGTACATTCATCGTTAAAATATGATTGTAAATTACCGGCTATACCAATTTCCTGACTTAATAAGTTTATCATATCGGCATGCTTGTTAATACATGCTATATCTAAAGGTGTCTGTTTATCTTCATTTTTAGTATTTAAAGGTGCTTTTATTTCTATAAGATATTTCATTAATTTTACTGCATTAATGCTAGCTGCCCGATGAACTATATTATTACCCTCGGTTAATTCTAAGCTGGAGCCATGTTCAATAAGAAATTTACTTATTGTTAAATGTCCTCTTGCATCACCTAAAGGAGTATCGCCATCCCAGTTTTTTAAATTAATTGATGCCCCATGCTCAATAAGTAATTTTACCATTTCTTCATTAAAATTCCTAGCTGCTATATGTAAAGCTGTATCACAGTTTTTTCTATCTCGAATATCTATAATAGTTGGATGTTTTGTTAACAGCCTTTTTGTTTCCGGTATATTGCCTGCTTCAACTGCTTTGAAAAAAACGCTTGGTTCTACATCCATTACTTTGATGCTATATTTTTCACTATTCTCTTCAAGAAATTTTACTATTTCATTATCTTCCGTACACTTAGTTCTTAACATAAGCCTATACGGAGTTTCTCCTAATCCATTAATAATAATATCAGGATCAGCACCATTATCAAGTAATAGCCGAGTCATCTCAATTTGGTGACTAGTAATAGAATAAAATATTGCTGGAAGTGCATCTTCATCTTTAAAATTAACATCAGCTTCTTGCTCTAACAGTTGTTTGACTTTGTTTATATCATATTGTGTTACAGCTTCTATTAGCTCTTCGTTTATTACATTTGATTTTTCATTAATCATGAAATAACTCTTAATTTAGTATATTTATATTCCTAGTTTTTTACGACTATTTTACTCTTGTTCGTGTGTAGTAGTAGAAGTATGCTCACCGCCTAAATTAATACCGAATTGTTCTACAAATCTAGAGGAACTGCATTTAATAGCATCCAAAAGACTTATATTATTGTGTGAATCTTCGTTTTCCCAATGCCATACTTCCTTTTCCCATGAAAGACTATTAATTACAGAGAAACTCATGTAACCTAGTGTATTTTTCCAATATGATTTTATACTATTAAACATACCGATTTCGTTACTTAATAGGTTTACGATATCTGTGTGCCCTTTAATACGTGCTAGATCTAAAGGGGTATTATTATATTCATTTTTACCATCAAGAGGTGCTTTTATTTCTATAAGATATTTCATTAACTCTGTATTACCACTGCTAGCTGCTTTATGTGCTATATCGTTAGTTAATTTTGAGCCGTGTTCTATAAGAAACTTAATTATATCAGGATCGTTTGTTACATCTAAAGGCATATTTCCACTAAAGTCTTGGATATTAACCGATGCACCATGTTCTACTAGTAGTTTTACCATCTCTTTATTATGCTTTTGAGCTGCTATATACAACGCAGTGTCAAAATTTTTACGTCTAATATCTAAAATAATTTTATGTTCTGTTAAAAGCTTTTTTACTTCTTGTAGATTTCCTTCTTCAACTGTCGTGAAAAAAATACTTGGTTCTATATCCATTACTTGGATGTTATATTTTTCACTATTTTTTTCAAGAAATTCTCTCATTTCCTTATCTGTATCATTAAATCTTAAGATACGCATATAAGCGGTTTCGCATAATTTTTTATTAGTAATATTAGGATCAGCACCATTATCAAGCAATAGCTGAGTCATTAAAATATTGTTATCCCTAGTGGAATGATGAAAAGCTGTATCTCCCGTACGTTCTTGAAAATTAATATTAGCTCCTTTCTTTAAAAGCTCTAACACTTTCTCTGTATTACTGCCTAGTACGGCTTCTATAAATTCCTTATTTATTGGATTTGATTTTTCATTAATCATAAAATAACTCTTAATTTGTTAATATTTAGTATATGTTTAGAATAGAATAATTATGGGATTAGTCAATCCGATAAATTAAGAATTTTACAATATTTCCAATTAACTTTTTTTATGTTATAAAGAACTGTTATAGTCATATAAACAGTATTTATGCTTAGTTATCTTAAACAAAATCTACGTTCTTATTTTTCTAGTAGAGTACTAATTCTTACTTTAATAGCGGCTGCCGTTATTTTTGCCTGTGCTACTTTTTATGTGATATCTTTAGAATCGAAGAATTTTAGTACGATTATTGGATTTTTATTAGTTGATTTAGCAATTTTTTTGATTTTAGGTATTTTACTAACTCAAAAATTTTTTACTAAGAATAATAATAACGATAGTTCTAAATTACAAAATCGTATTGTAATTGCCTTTAGTTTAGTTGCTGCTATTCCAACTATAATTGTTTCAGTATTTTCTGTTTATTTTTTTAATCTTAGTGTTCAAGCTTGGTTTGATAAGAAGATTTCTACAGTTCTTGATCAATCCGTAATAGTTGCCGAATCTTATATTGCCGAGCATAAATTACAGCTAAAAGAAACAGCTTTAGCCGTTGCCGAAGATTTAGGCGATATGTATTACGATTTAATTCATAATCCTGCTTTGTTTACTAAAACGCTTAATACCGAAGCAGAGATGCGTTCGCTTGATGAAGCTATAGTTTTAAATAAATCTACCAATACTATAGTAGCTAATAGTTATTTAAGTTTTTCACTATCATTTGCAACTATTCCTGCACATTTAATTAAAAAAGCTGATTTAGGTGAACCGGTAGAAGTAAAATCCGATCCGACAAAAATAAGGATGCTGATTAAATTAAAAGAATATAATGATGTATATTTATTGGTCGGTAGATTAGTAGATAATAAAATTATCGATCATATAGATGCAACTAACGGAGCGGCTGCCGAGTATCATAGCCTTAAAAATGAAATAGATAATATACAAATTAAGTTCTCTATAATGTTTATCTTTATTGCCTTATTGCTTCTTTTTGTAGCTATAAGTTTCGGGGTTATATTTACTGCTAAAATAGTAAATCCTATTAAAAAATTAGTTACTGCAACCGACAAAGTTAAAGATGGTGATTTAACGGTACAAGTGTCGGAAAGTGAAGTGGATAAAGACGAAATAGGAACGCTTTATACTGCATTTAATAGAATGATTAAGCAGCTTTCCCGTCAGCAACGTGATTTAGTTATAGCCCAACGGGCGATGGTTTGGTCGGATGTTGCAAAAAAAGTAGCTCATGAGATTAAAAACCCGTTAACTCCTATTTTACTTGCTTCTGAAAGGCTGCTTAAGAAATTTAGCCCGGAAATAAAAGAAAGAGCGGAATTTGAAAATTATTTGAAAATGATTATTCGCCATACTAACGATATTAAAAATATAGTGTCCGAATTTGTTCTTTTTGCACGTCTTCCTGCACCTAAATTTACGAAGAGTGAACTAGTTTATTTAGTTAAACACATCGTTGAAGCACGTAAATTACTTAATGATAATATTTTGTATAAATTTGAGTCTAATGTAGATCAGTTTGATTTTATGTGTGATGCTACCCAAATAAATCAAGTTATGATCAATTTGTTGAAAAACGCAGAAGAGTCGATAGAAGGACGAGAAGCCGGAAAAATAGAAGTTACTATAGATGCTAAAGATGATTTTATTAGTATCAACGTAATAGATAACGGTAAGGGATTCCCGCCTGAGCTAATAGGCAAAGCTACCGAAAGCTATGTGACGACCAGCAGTAAAGGTATGGGGGTAGGGCTTGCTATAGTTAAAAGGATAGTTGAAGAGCATTGCGGTGTTTTAGATATTGCAAATAGGGAAGAAGAGGGGGCAATAATCGATATAAAATTTGATTTAAAAGAACTGAATTTAAAGGCTGAATGTCAAAAATAGGGTAGAAGTAGTATTATCTAGACTTTCTAAAAATTGTCCATTGAATTTCTATTTTCAGAAAGCCTGTTATTATAATAATTAATCAATCTTGATGGTTGTTAGACGCACTATCAGGGTTATATAGTGTATACCCACTGCCCCAATGACCTACATTACCTACTATATTTACTGAATGATTATTATCTTTATGATTTACCGCTGCATCGGCTTTTCGCCCTACTTCTGCACAGAGTGCAGTTTGCCAGTCTTGTAGAGGTGCTGGTCCCATAGTTGATAAGCAAACTGCTTCTGCTGCTCTGCCGACCGAACCTAGATTACTAAAGTCGCTTCCTTTACCCTTACTCATAAAACCTCCTTAAAATTTATTTATTATGTTGTGAAAGTTATTTTACCTTCAACTAGTAGATTATTTTTTTTTTGCTCAACTACAGATTATTTTATAAAAACTTATTGTATAAAGTAATAATTTATGCTTATAGTGATAAAATAACCATAAATTATTTTAAGGTATCATTATGCTATCAAAAATTATCTCTATAATTATATTTTGTATAACAATAAATCCTGTTATTAAAGCAGATATGAATGTTAAGTATGATCTTATACCAAGAAAAGTATTATTTACTTTGCCTAAATATAAAGAATTAAATTTTAGTCCGGAAGGTAGGTATATAAGTTATATAGCAGAGAAAGGTAATAAATCATATATCTATATAGTGGATAGTGAAGAACCGGATAATATTATAGCAACTATAGACATAAAATCCGGTAAATGTAATTATGCTTGGGGTCATGATAATCAGCATATTCTTTATTTAGAAAGAGGTGTAAATAGTAATCAGCTTTATAGCTATGATATAAAAACCAAACAAACAAAATTATTAACTTCCGATAAAAATATTACCGCTCAATTAATTGCTGCAAGCCCTAAAAATCCTAATAAAATATTGATCGGTTTAAAACCGCAAGATAATGAGAAACTTTTTGATGTTTATTCATTTAATCTTACTGATGATAGTAAAGAGTTAGTAGTAAATAATAGCGATCATAAATTTTGGCAATTTCTTTCTGATGATAACTTACAAATTTGTTTTGGAATGAAGTATAACGAGCAAGGTGAAAAAGAATATTGGCGGTTTATAGATAATAAATGGCAGCTTTTTACCAAAATACCGCTTAAAGATAGTTATGATACAAGATTTTTCAATTGTAATTCTCAAAATAACAGTGCTTATTTATATGATAGTCAAGGCCGTGATAATATAGCTATTAAGTCCGTCAATTTAGCAAACGGAAAAACAGAGTTAATTGCTGAAAATGAAAAAACTGATTCTTACAACTTTACTTCTGATCCTATCACCAATAAAGTTCAAGCGGTAATTACTAATTACGATAAACCTAAATATCGTATAATAGATAATGCTATTGGAGAGGATATTCAATTTTTAAAAAATTTAAATTTAGGAGAATTGGAAATTATTAACCGTACAATAGACGATCAAACTTGGTTTGTTGTATTTTATAGTGATATTAGTCCCACTAAATATTATAAATATGATAGAAAAAATAAAAAAGTAAAATATTTATTTGCACGTTATAAAGCATTAGAGCAATATTCTCTATCC
>JBEGTS010000023.1:0-9234 GCA_041179265.1 Pseudomonadota bacterium | reverse complement strand
TTTAAGATAGACATGATTTGGCTATCACTGTGCTTTGATATTGTCATTTATAGAATCTCCTTCTTTGTTCCTAGAAAATTCTACTCCTTTTGTCGATTGTTTTTGGGGAGGATTACCATATGATTTAACCCCTTCACTAAAATAATTTTTCAATTCTGATGCCCAAACTTGATTAATCTGACCAAGAGTTATTAATAAATTAAAAATTAAATAGTATTTTTTCATAATTATTTCTCTATTTTTGATATAAAAATATAGTAATAAAAAACTATTTGCAATTGATTATAAGATAAATTTATGCTATTTAAGCGATATTTATAATATATGTAGATTTAAGATTATATTACAAATAATTTTCCACTTCCCAAATTAAAAATATAACAATAATGAAACCTTTAAATATCATCCTCTTAAGCTTAATTTGTTTATCTTATAACTGCTTTGCTGAAATCATCCCTACTAATGACTTCAATGTAATAGAGGAGCATGTAAACAAAGCCGACAAGGATACATTAGTTATTTTTGATGTAGATGACGTATTAATGATGCCAACCGATGAATTTGCCTTCAATGCTCCTATTAGAAAAGAACTAACACAAAAGTTAAAAGAACGATATTCAAAAGATGAGCTTACATATTTATATAGCTGCGTTTTTGAAAGACGTACGGTTCAACCTGTTAATTCAAATATGAAAGACTTAATTAACCACTTAGAACAACGAAATATTCCAGCAATTGCTTTGACTGGGTGGTGGACAGGAAAGTATGGTAAAATAGCTGAAATGGAAAATTTGAGATTTGTAGGTTTAAAACAAGTAGATATTTCCTTTATTAATACTTCACCTTTTAAAGAAGATATGATTTTTCCGGAATTTAAAAATAAAGGCGGCACTCCTATGTTAAAATTAGGGGTTATTTTAACGGCTCTTGCAGACAAAGGTTTAGTACTTAAAGCTGTCCTTGAAAAATTCAATTTACATTTTAAAAAGATTATTTTTATTGATGATGATTTAGAATATCTTAAATCGGTTGAAAAAATTTGCCATGAACTGAATACCACTTTTCAGGGTATTCATTACGGAGCTGCTAAAATAGCCCTCTTGCCTATCCTTGATAAAGAGAAAGAACAATTACGTTATGAAATACTTGAAAAGGAGCATGTTTGGCTTTTAGATAAGGAACTTGAAGAAAGATTTAGAAAAATAAAATAATATTAATTTAAGTTGATTATATTCAAAATTTATGATTTAATTAATTAAAATAATTAAAATAATTAAAATAATTAAAATAATTAAAATGGTCAATTTGTATGGAGCAATTAAATGCAACTGAAGCAAAGCGAGAATTTGGGGAATTGCTTATTAAAGCTCAAGCGGAGCCTATTAGTATTATTAAAAACGGTAAGCCTGTAGCGGTAATTATTTCTAATAAAGAATTTCAGGAGCTTGAAGCCTTTAAAGAACAAATATTAAAAATGGCTATTGCTGAAGGGTTAGACGACTTAGAAAAAAATAAAATACATAGCCATAAGAATGTTTTTGATAGTTTAAAGATGAAAATCAATGAATATATGTAATTTTACTGATAGTGCTAAACGTGACCTTGAAGATATTATGGATTATACTCTAAAACATTGGGGGGGACAACAAACCATAAAATATTTAGAGGAAATATATAGAAAGACACTTGATTTAAGTATTAATCCTAACATCGGGATATTGCGTCCTGATATCTATACAAATTTACTTAGCTTTCCTATAAAAAAACATATAATTTATTATATAAAACAAGAAAAAGGTATAATGGTTATAAGAGTACTACATACTCAAATGTATCCAAAAATTCGTAATTTTCTAATTCCAAAAATATGACAACCATAATCTATTTAATAGGAAAGCCTGGAACGGGTAAATATACTATCGCAAAAGAGCTTGTCGAAAGCGTCTATATCATATGCGATAATCAGTTAATTAATAATCCTATTTTTGCTTTACTTGGATATGATGGCTTTAAAAAATGTCTTAGAAGAAAACGAAGGGGATCATAAGCTTTTTAAACAAGTAGAGAATATGGCTTTACAGCACGACTCTCTTTTCGTACCGGTAAAACTACTCATTTCAGAAGAAGAAAATAATAAACGCATATGTAATCCTGAAAGAGCTTTGCGTTATAAATCTCTAAGGGTTGAAGGTAGTGCGGAGTTAATTAATGTAACGCATCCTTATTTGTTAGAGCTTGACGTTAGTGATTTATCAGCGGTTGCCGCCGCTGAGAAAATTTTAGAGTATGTAAATAAATTGGGCTGTTAAAGTAAGGAAGGAAAAAAGAATTATGAGTGGTGTAAATATTAGTTTAGCAACTCTTGATAATATACCAAATATTTTACCGTTAATGTCACAACTTGGTTATCCATCTAGCTTAGATGACTTAACAACTCGTTTTAAAAATTTTATAAATAATGATGGATACGGTGTTGCTTTAGCTAGTTTAGATAATAAAATAGTTGGGTTTATTGCTTGGTCTAAATCTATATTATTTGTGTCAAATAAAACTAGAATTCATATTGAAGCATTAATTGTTGATGAAAATTATAAAGGACAACAAATCGGCAAAAAACTTATAAAATATTTAGAAAAAGTAGCAGAAAAATATAGCCCTGTAATTATCGATCTTGTATCTGGTACTCGCAGAGCAAAAGATGGCACTCATATATTTTATAAAAAACTTGGTTATTATAATTCAGGAGAAATGGCTAAATTATATTTAAGAAAAGAGTTATGAATAACAAATTTGTAAAGAATATACATTTGATACCTGCAACACTCGCTGATTATCCTCTAATCCAAAACATGGCACGGTTTTATATATATGATATATCACGTTATTGTGGTTTTACCTCAGATGAATATGTTTGGACATTGCCGCAAGACGGTTTGTATGAAGCTAATGATTTTAAAAAATATTTTACAGAAGCAGATCGAAAAGCATATTTGGTTAAAGTAAATGAAGAAATAGCAGGTTTTGCATTGCTTAATAAGGTTGGAACGCATGATAAAATCGATTGGAATATGGGGGAATTTTTTATTATAGCTAGATTTCAAGGTAAAGGTGTAGGGTATCAAGTAGCACAGCAAATTTGGCAAATGCACCAAGGACTTTGGGAGGTTTCAGTTATTCCTGAAAATAAACCGGCATTAATATTTTGGCGAAAAGTCATTAATGAATTTACTAAAGGTAATTATCTTGAAGAAGTTAAACTTATTCAAATGAGTGATTATAAAGCTGAAAGAGTTATTTTCGAATTTGATACCGATATATTATGAATAAACACTATAATCTTATCTCTGCTTCTGTTAAATCCTTTAAAGTACGTGAGCCGGTGCATAGCATGGTAATTTTAAGCTGCTCGATTATTAATTGTATCTCTTCGGAAAGCAAGCTTTCTGATGTATCTGCCGCTTTTAAAAATTGACCGGCAAGTCCAAAAATATTAGCTCCCATACGAATTGCTTTTGCCCCATCAATTCCTGATTTTAACCCGCCACTGGCAATAATCGGAATATCTTTTGAAACTTCCCGCACCATCTTTAGAGAATCTAAAGTCGGGATTCCCCAGTTAATAAAGCTACTAGCTATACGGTTTTGTAACGAATTTGTAGCACGATAAGCTTCTACTTGACTCCAAGATGTTCCCCCGCTCCCTGCAATATCAAGAACCTTAACCCCTGCCCTTATAAGATTCTCAGCAACTTTCTGAGATAAACCGTATCCTACTTCTTTAACAATTACCGGGACAGAGAGGTAATTAACCACCTCCCTTATCTTAGGTAAAAGATTTTCCCAGTTTCTATTACCTTCCGGCTGCGTCAGCTCCTGCAATACATTCAGGTGTAAAATTAAGGCATCGGCTTTGGTAATATCAACTAAATACTGACATTCTTTTGGCGTTACTCCGTAATTAAGCTGCACTGCCCCGATATTAGCTAATAAAGGGATATCGGGAGCTATATGTCTTACGGCAAATGTTTTAATCGTATCTGTTTCCGTTAGCAGGACTCGCATAGAGCCAAGCCCCATAGCAATACCGGCTTTCTGGGCGGCCTGTGCGAGTCGATAGTTAATATCTCTAGCTCTAGTTGTGCCTCCGGTCATACTAGAAATTAAGATAGGTGCTTGCAAAGATTTTTCAAGGAAAGTAGTAGTGGTATCTATGTTATCGTAGTTAATTTCCGGTAAGGCATTATGAATAAATTGAATAGATTCAAAACCGCTTTTTAGTGTAGATTCAACGTTTTTTGTAAGGTTAATTTCAATATGATCTTGCTTTCTTTCTATATCTAAATTTTGGTTTTTTGGCATTTTCTTACTAATTCTGCTTTATGGATAATCTATAACAATATTTCTAGCTTTGCAAAATATATTTCTTTACTATTTCCTAATTTTTATTATAACTTTTAGTATATAATTAATACACTTAGATAAATTTATGAGTAATAATGCTGAGTTAATAAATCAAAGTTTGATAGGAGCATTTGGATATTTTGGATTGCAAGAAATGCAAATAGATAAGGTAAATTATTATTTAATACATACAGGGTGCAATCATCCTTTATGGAACATGATTGTACTGCCTGATAAAGTGAATATAAGCCAAATGGATAAAATGGAAGAGATATTTAAACTTAAGAATTTACCGTTTGCTTGGTGGGTTGACGAAAAGAATCTATCTTCTGAAATGTTTGAGCGTTTCCAAAATGGTAAATATAATGATTTTGGTGACGTACCAGGAATGGTTTATGAGCTTAAAGATTATCATAAACAAACTATAGATAATAAAAATATTAAAATTATTACTGACATAGAGGAGTATAAGGAATGGATTCAAGTATTAATGGAGTCATTTGGATTTAGTGATGATGTTTATAATCTTTATTTTGATAAATTATCAAAATTTATTGGATATAATAAAACATTTATTCCGCTCGCAGCATATGAAGAAAATAAAATTGTTGCAACCGCCTCTATAATTTTTGCAAACGGCATAGCAGGTTTTTATAATGGCTCAACGATGCCGGAATATAGAAATCGTGGTATTGCAAGTGATTTATATAAGGCTAGGTTTAAAATATTAAAAGAAATGGGAATAGATAAGGCAATAATTCAAACTTCACCGATGGCAACTTCGCTTGCTAAAAAATTAGGCTTTAAGAAATATACAAATTATAAGATATATTGCCAAAGTTAGAATTATTGCTCTAATTCTTTAAGCATTAGCACGTCGTTATTCTCTTGGATTATTTTAAATCCTGCTTTTTTATAAGTCTTAATAGCAGCGATGTTTTTTCTGTTTGGATCAACTAAAACATGAGTATATTGCTTATCTATAAAATTTTCTAAAAAAGTTCTTAGAGTAAGTAGCCCTACCCCTTTATTTAAATATTCAGGCTCACCTAAGAAATAATCAATTGCTGCAAGTTTTGAAGGCAAATTAATTAATGGGCTTGAGCGCTCAAAATCGTAAGCATTATAAATTTGGATGTATCCTATAGGAGTACGGTCTGCTTCTATAATATAAGCTTGTATATTTTTAGGCTCATTATTTTCTAGCTTATACTCTCTGACATAACTTGAATATTTTTGTTCGATTAATTCTAAACTCCATTTTATATCCTCATCCCACCATAGTTTCACATGCGGCATTTCTAACCATTTTAAAAGAAGCGAAAAATGAGAAGTAGAAAGCGGGGCAAAGCTTATGTTCATATAGCAGCATTATACCATTCTGAAACGACATTTAATCTAAGTGCTTTTAGAAATTGGCGTTTAGGTTCATCATGTACTCCGCAAACTACTAATATTTGGCTAGCACCTTTGCTTTTAGCTTTGGGCTTAATCTTTTCAATTAACTGCTCTCCTACAAAGGACCAATCATTTTCGGTTTCAACACAAAAATCATCAATCATTAGAGTTAGTCCTTTTGGGTCATAAACTTCCGGTGCTTCTATTAATCTTCCTATAATGAAACCGAGCATTTTATTTTCATCTTCTGCAATTAGTATTATATAATCATCTTGTAATAATAATTCCTTAAACCATTTACTTTGCGATTCTTCAGCTCTCTCTTTATATCGCCAAAATTGTGGTTGTGCTTTTTCATAGCTACGGCGTTTAGTGTAAGATAAAGAAACCATAGCTGCAATATCACTACTATTAGCATCACGAATTAAAATATAATTTTCACTCATATATTTTTTACCATTAAAATTTATTAAGGGCGTTAGTGGATAAGGAGTTTAAGTTTTCGTAAACTTCTTTGCAATCGCCTATTTTTAGTACTAATATTAATAATATTTTATGTTCTACTTGATAAATTACTCGATAATTTCCTATTCTTAAACGGTATAAATTATCTATACTGGATAGTTTTTTTATCCTTACAGGTAAAGATATAGTTTTTAAATCTTCGAGTTTTTGGATTATAGTGAGCTGTAATTGTTTAGGTAATTTTTTGAGTTGCCTTTGAGCATTTGGAGCAAGCTCAATTCTATATTCAGCTTGCATATTTATAATATTTCTTTTTTAAATTCTTCTAAAGAAATAGTACCTTTTAGCTTTGCTTCTTTAATAGCTTCTTTAGCTTCCCGTAAATCTAATTTATTTTCAATCATTTCTATTAGCTTCAAATCTTCTATAGGCACTACTGCGGCTAAGTCTTTACCTCTACGGCTTAAAACTATTCTTTCTTTTCCATAACTACTACGATTTATTATTTCTGAAAAATGCTCCCTAGCAATTGAAGTAGTAATATTAGACATATATACCTATATTGTTAATTATAACTATATTGTACAATTCGTACTAATATTTTGTCAAGTTTATTAATAAGCTTCACATGCAGCCTTTCTAACCATTTTAAAAGAAACGAAAAATGAGGAGTAGAAAGCTATTATCCGATGATTAGGCTCTATGCTTGAAGTGTGTTAAAATAGCTATAGTAAATTAAGTAAAAATTGTACACAACCCTACTTAATTTGCTATATATCTAAATTGACTCATATTAATTTTTAACAATAATTTGAGCTTTTCTTTTTTAAGTAAAAAAATATTAATATATAGTTAAATAAAGTCTTCAATATTTTAATAATTATAGATAGGTTTTATTATGGCTACCAACTTAGATCGTTTAAAACAGGAAGAACAAAAAATTAATAACCTTTTAGCTCACGAAGAAACAAACTTTAAAGGTATAATAGATAAAATTACTGATCTTCAAAATAAGGATGAAGATCTTAAAGCTATGCTTCAACAAGAAGCTAAGTTAAAAGACTTAACTCCTTCCGTAAGCGGTTTAAAAAAACTAGTTAATGCTGTTACAAATATAAAATATTACTTTGTAACTCATAAAGAGCCAAAAAGAGAAAATCATGATTTATTAAATAAGATTGATCAAGATTTAGTAAAAATTTCTAAAAATTCTGAAAAGCTAGAAAACATTATTGCAAAAGAAATAAAGGATTGTCAAAAAAAGTTAGAGAGTAAAAGTAACAAATTAACAGATGACCAAAAGAAACAATTTAATGATATAATTAATAAATTTGAAGAAACCATTAAACCTAAAGAAAGAGAACAATCTTCTACTAAAGAATTAGAAAACATAAAACTTAATCTATTAAATCTTACAACCGAGCATAAAAATAAAATTCAAGGACTTGTTGAACTAAATACTGAAATTAAAAAATTAGACGCTAATGTCCCTAAAAGTTTTTTTGAAAATATTAGAGTTCCATTTTCAAAAATAAAGAATATTTTTCATAACACTCCTATCGAAAAATTTACTGATGGTCGTAAAGAAATTGATAAAACACTTAACTCTATTTCTCAGTCTTTAACAAAACTGGAACAAAATTTACAAAGTTCTATTGAGCTAAAAAATACAGGAATCGCTGAGCAACCGCCTCAAAGAGTTATGGCTGAAGCTGAAGAATATTCCTTACCTCCTTTTCCCTCTTTTAAACAACCTAAGCAACAAGCACAGCTTAATACAGAATTGACTCAAGCAAAGCAAAAAATGGAACCGCTTAGTCAAGTTAAAACCAGTCTAACGCCTGAATTATCGCCGCAACATACTGTAGTAGCATCACCTCCGCTAGCTCCTGAAAGATTATCCACAACAATTGATGCTCCGTCTTCATCTTCTCTTAAAGAAACTGTGCAAGAATCAGCAATAGCCGAACCATCTCAAAGCTCTTTTTCTCCGCCACCGCCACCGCCACCGCCTCCTTTTCAGAACAAACAACCTACAGCGGTTACGAAAACTAATATTAAAGAAACTGAGTCAAAAGCAACAGCGGCTAAAGATGCTACGCAAGAAGGGCGTACAGCGTTACTTGAACAAATAACTCAGGGGATAACATTAGCTAAACATGAGCCACAAAAAGCTCAAGGACAGGCTGAAGTTGAAGCATCAGGTGATATAATGTCAGCTCTCCAACAAGCAATGAGAGCCGTAGGTGCTAAAGCTAGAGATAAAGATAAAGCTACAAACGAGACTAAGGAAAGGGATGAGTGGGCAGAAGAAGAGGACTCATTTAAGCTAAAACAGGCTAAAGAGGCTGATGACCGTAAAAAATTGGCCGAGAAAGAGGCTAAAGCTAAAGAAATAGAATTAACCAAAAAGGAAGGTATTAAGACTGAGCCAAACATAGAGTTGCAAGTTTCAACAAGCCAAGATGCTTCACCACCGCTGGAACAAGCCAATAAACCCAAAGAGAAAAGTGAATCTATCAAAAGTATTCTGGTACAAGCATTTGGTGCAAGACGTAAACATATGCACTTGGATTATGAAGATGAGCAAGAACTTAATAAAAGTGACAATAAATCAAAATCAGTTAAACCTGATAAAAAGATTGAACCCGGAAAACTAAAGGATTTAAACACTTCAAAATTCGCTGCAGTTGCTAATCTGTTTAACAATAATGTTTCTATTTCAAAAAATCAGAGTCTTCCCAAATAAGTGTGTAAACTTTTCCAAAGGCCTAGATTCTATCTTCAAATTTTATTAAAAAATGAGCCATAGCAGCATTCCAATTCGGGATGGGCATGGACCATTTTTTGGAGTCCTCCCAATTAAGTGTGTAAACTTTTCCAAAGGACTATATTCTTTCTTCAAATTTTATTAAAAAATGAGCCATAGCCGCATTCCAATTTGGGATGGGCATGGACCATTTTTTGGTC
>JBEGTS010000022.1:0-25065 GCA_041179265.1 Pseudomonadota bacterium | reverse complement strand
TTTGGTCTTATAATAACGAAAGACCTAATATGGCTATAGGTGGTATAACGCCAATACAAAAATTAGCTTTGGCAGCTTAACTCTCTACTCTCTACTGTGATTAAAAATGGGAGGATTACCAAGGGATACCTCGTGGTCCTTCAAAATTAACGTCTGCTCCATAATTAAGAAGTAATTTCATTAAAGGAATATTCGTTTTCTCTGAAGCAATATAAAGAGGAGAAATTTTAGTTGAGAAATAATATAAGTTAGGATTAGCATTATTTTTTAGTAATAATTCTGCTAAATCTACTTCTTGTTTTATACAAGCGAGATAAAGTGGAGTCCAACCGTTTTTTGCTTGTATATTTACATTTGGCTTTAATTCATTTATTATTCGAGTTGCTAGCTCTGTTTTTTGACTTTGTATAACTCGATGTAGTATTGTCATCCCAAATTGATCGGTAGTATCGATACTTATTCCTTGTACTACGCATGATTTTATTCCTTCAAAATTCCCTTTTTTTACTTCTTCAAAAATCTTAGTATTATTAGGAGTAGCTTTTTCCTCTATGATAGGATTATCACTAATTTTTTGTCTTTTATTTTTGGTATGATCTAGTTCTTCTAGAGTTTTGTTTTCTAATGGGTGTTTTGAATTAATAGGCATATTAAACTTTTATTTTAAATTTATAATTTGTGATATTTTTCTGAAGCAATGATCATGCTCTAGAATTCTTAACAAACTACTAAATTATTAACATTTTTGCAAGATATGTTTTGTTTTTGCAACATAACCTAAACAATTTTTTTAATTGTTTTTGGTAATCAGAGTTATTTTATAATGAATATGAAGTATAGTTGTGTAGGAATGATTCTTCATAAAAATTCTCCGCATAAGTACAAATATAGTTAAAAGTAACCATTTGGTCTCTAACTTGTTACTGTACTAGGGAGCTAAACTAGATGAGTATTTATTGAAAAATAAATTAAAGATATATTTATAAAATTAAACTATAAATTTAAAATTACAAATATTAATCTAAATAAAAAGTAATATAATTTAATAAACTGTAACTTTTAAGTTACTTAATGTTAAACATATTTCGCTTTTATTTTAAGTAAATATATTAAAAGGAGTTATAGTTTTTACCGGAATACTGAAAGGGTTAGGGTAGATGGAAGAGCGTAAGAAGTTAAACTCATGCTCAAGATTGATTATCTTCGCTAGTTTCAATCATCCAAGCTTTGTAATTTTCTTGTGGATGAATAGACCAGCGATAATTTCTGGCTTTGAGTAAATCCTTGTAAAACAATATTAGATATAAATTGTATGATACAAAAAATTTCATATTTTAATGATAATGGCTTAAAATATAAGAATAGTTGCACTAATAAGAAAAAGTGGTAAAATATCATATCGAACAAATTAAATATTATGAGTAACTATGCCGCAAATTTATTTTAACGGTCCGGAAGGACGAATTGAAGGAAGATATGCAAAAGCTGCATTGTCTAACGCTCCTATTGCATTAGTTCTTCACCCTCATCCTTTATATGATGGTAATATGAATGATAAAGTAGTTTTTAACGCCTATAAGATTTTATCAAATAACGGTTATACCGTCTTATGTATTAATTTTAGAGGGGTAGGGGGATCACAAGGTAAATTTGATAATGGAGTCGGTGAAGTTGTAGATGCAGGGGCAGCCCTTGATTGGTTGCAACAGAATAACCCAAATGCTCAGTCTAATCTAATAGTAGGATTTTCGTTCGGAGCATGGATAGCTATGCAGCTTGTAATGCGACGTCCGGAAATAAATCATTTTATTGCTATTTCACCTCCGGTTAATACAATTCATAAATATGATTTTTCATTTCTTTCACCTTGTCCTATTCCTGGATTTATATTACAAGGAGATAGTGATAGTATAGTATCGGCAGATGATGTAAAAGATCTAGCAAATAGATTATCTAAGCAACAATCACATATTAAAGTTGATTATAAAATTATCGCCGGAGCTGACCATTTCTTTCGTCTTAGAACTGAAGAGTTTGCTAAAGCAATAAGCGATTATTTAATAACAATCCAATCTAACTATCATCAAAATAATAATAATAGTATGAATGAAGAAATTAGTAAGAGTCAAAAGAAACTATTTTTATATTAGTTTTTGTTGTATAGCTTGGTAATTCCAGTGTCATCTCGCGACTTGATCGGCTTTGTTGCATGGCTCAAAAAACCCGCTCGGTGTCATACCGTGGCTTGACCACGGTATCTAGAAAAAATTTTAAAAAGAACTGGATACCGTGGTCAAGTCAAGGTATCTAGAATAAATTTTTACAATTCTAAATAAGCTTCCATTGCCAAAATTAATATCTCGTCTTTTTTAACATCTAACTCTTGAGTTAATTCTTCATAAATTTGTCTATCTGATAGAGCTGTAAATTTTTTAAATAGCTGTACTAATTTTAAAGAGGGGACAATACGAAAGGCATCTTTTAATATTTTGCTCTTTTTATTAATATTAAGCTTATCATTTAAATTAAAGTAAAACTCTAGCAATTCACTGTTATAAAAATTTAAATCCACCGCCGTTTCCAAATAATCTATAGCATTAGCCGTATTATTACTTTCTACTTCTTGCTTCGCTGCTAATAAATAATACGCAGCAATTTCTTGAGTTTGCGGTAGTATAGAACCGTGCTTATGAAATTTTGTAAGCTTGTTTGTTATAAAAGTAAATTTTGTCCATAGAACAAGTCTAGCGTAACAACGCATTAAAGTAATTAAATTTTCACTATCAAATTCATTTAAATTATAAGCCTTTATTGCATAATTTTCTGCTTCACTATACAAAGATTTCTCATAATAAAGCTTCGCTAGGTTTTTGCTACCGTAAAAAACAAATTCTTTAGATATAATAAGTTTTTGAAAATAGGAAATTTTTGTATCTATATCCTCTTCAGTTACGGCTAAGATTAAATTATGGAATTCTTGTGAATTTTTTAGATCTTCAGAAGATAAATTTTTGCGGGCAATAGAAGCAGATTTAGCTTTATTACTCATGATATATTCGGCAAAAGCTAAAATTAAAGCATATCTATCATGATTAATTTTTCGTTTATTAAAAATATTATGTATTTTAGACGGTAAATCGATAATTAATATTAGAAATCTAATGACAATAAAACAAGAAATTAGTAATAAAAGCCCTAAAATAAGACTAAAGAACAACGTAGTTTCAATATTATAATCGTATAAACTAATAAAAACTTTTGAATCAAAACTCTCTATTAAAGTAAACCCGAAATAAAGCAGTAAAAAAATAGCACATATTAACAATAATCTAAACATCTTTATTTACAAACTCCTGCATAAATTTTTTTGAATAAAGAAAATCGATTAGATAGGTTAATTTCTCTAAAATTAGTGCCTTATCTTGTTCTTTTATTATCATAGCAGAAGGTTTTTTCTCAATTTTGATAAATTTCTCCAGCCATTTATGGTTGGTAGGAAAAATTACTTCCGTACTACTTGATTTAGAGAAAAGATAATTATTATTATATGCTTCTAAATTAGCTAAAATATTCCTGATATCTTGAGGTAACGGATAGGAATTTACTATTCTTAGCTCCTTATTATAATCCTTATCTTGCATAAAATTATATACTAATAAATTTACGCTTAATAAGTAGTGAATATAATCTAGAGTATATATTTTTGAAGTATCTGCGGTATAGTCAATTGATTTGAATGTGCCTACTTTATCGTTCATCACTTTCCTATTAGTTATAGGCTTCGCTCCTTGCTCCTTGTTTCCGAATGAGGCTGAATTGACTATAGTTTCAAGTTTTTGTTCGGGCGGTGCTTCAGGAAACTTTAAGGAACTTACATAATTTAAGAGCGATTTAGTAGATAATAGCGGTACTTCATTTTTTTCTTCACTAATATTTGATTTACTTTCTTCTACTGTATCAAATGTTTGACTTAAATCTTTGGCATCACTTTTAAACAATTTTAAAATATCGGATCTATTATGGTATAAGGTAAAAGAAGATAAGACAAATATTACTATTGCTATAAAAAAGATGTTTTTACTTTTAAATAAACTATCAAATTTTTGCATTTTCGGATAATAACTTGATTATATCATTAGGGTTTTGATCATCACAATAAACCACATTTTTTATAAAAGGTCTAACTATATTTGCGACTTTCAAACTTATAGCTACAACTAAACTATCTTGTAAATATACCTTTGATACTTCAAGATTTGGTACGTCTATTATACGTTCCGCAGGCTCACCGCTTATTTGACTGCGGGCTTTTGAAGTATCTGCGGTATACTCTAGTAAATTATTTTGAAGTAATAACTTTACTAAAGTCTTAGCACTATTTTGAGAATAAAGTAAAATAAAGTCAATATTGCTTTTAAATTCTTTTATAATAGATAAGGGCAGCTCATTCAAATATTCTACATTATAAATGATATGTCTAGCTATTTTATTAGGTAAATCTTTAGTAATTTCGTTTGAAGATAAATATATAGCCTGCTCATATAAATCAGAAGGAAAATACTTAATCAAATCTTCGACGTTTTTAGCGGCATAAGCTACTTTCTTGCCTAATAATTGTTTTGACTTATTACCTACTACCCAAATATCTTGTTTCAAGTTATGACCAGCTAAGATACTTGCCGCATATTTACTAGTGATTATTATATTTGAGTAATTATCTAAAATATTAATATTAAAATCTAATGTTTTATATTTAATTAAAGGACAATAAATATAACGTAAATCTAAATTATATTTACTTATTTCCTTTATAGTTTCATTGTTTTCTTCAATATTTCTAGTTAATAGAACCGATTTCATACAATATTTGCACTCCTATATAAAAAGCAACCATCCAAATAATGATAGCAGCTATTTTATTAATTATAGTTAAAATCGTGTTACTTTTATTTAATTTTCTAATATTATAACCTGCAACTGCTAAAGAAAAAAACCATATCCAAGAGATGGTGACGCAGGTTAACGTAAATATGATCTTTGAGACGCCGCTATATTTTAAGGCACTAGTACCTATTACTACAATCGTATCCATAATTGCATGTGGATTTAATATTGATACGGATATAGCAAATAATATTTGTTTTTTAACTGAAAAAACCCCAGAATTCGTTGTAAGATCAATAGGTGGCTGATTCCAAGTATTATATCCCATATAAATTAAAAAAATAAATCCAACAATAAATATAGCTAGTTTTAGTGCAGGAATTTCAAAAATTATCAAAGATAAACCAAGAACAGCAATACATATAAGGATAGTATCGCACAACGAAGCAGCTATGATACTTGGTAAAGCTTTTTGAAATTTCGGTTGTGTAGCTCCTTGGTTAAATATAAAAATATTTTGTACTCCGAGCGGTACTATTAAACCGAGTGCTAAAACGATGCCATGTAAAAAAGCACTTAATATTTCATTCATTATTGTAATTTAGTTTTTATTTTTAATAATATTAGTAAAGAGGGGATAGTTATAATAGTAGTAAATAAAAAGAAATTTTGCCAACCGAAATTTACTACCATATAGCCTGAAATTATAGGGAAAATTGAGCGCGAAATCCCCATCATCGATGAAAGGAAAGAATACTGGGTGGCTCGAAACTTACCTTGGCAAAGTGAAGAAATAAAGGCGATATAAGCTGTCATTGCCATACCACCAGTGATACTTTCTACTCCTATTGCAATAAGTAATAATGAAGAATTTTTTCCACTTATTTCAAGTATTATAAATAATATGTGAGCTAAAGCGTGAATAATACCAAATAAAAACATACTATTTAATATATTTTTATGTTTCATAATAAAACCGCCAAGTAATCCGCCAACCATCGCTCCTACCACGCCCCAAAACTTTCCGACGCTTGCTATCTCAAAAGCATCATACCCAAGATGAAGCAAAAACGGATTAATCATAACATTAATTAAGTTATCCGGTAATCTATATAATACTAGGAAAATTAATATAAGAATAATGAAATATAAAACGCTAATGTCATTCCCGCGAAAGCGGGAATCCAGAAAAATCTTTAAGACATACGAAGCTATAAAGTTTTTAAAATAATTATAATAACGTTTTATAAAAAATTCATTTTTGTTTATATTGTTTTTTGGATTCCCGCTTTCGCGGGAATGACATAGGAGAGGCAAGGAACCGTGGGGATGGTATATTTTTTCTTCAACGATATTCAAATAATTAGTATATCTAGCAGCTAAAATAAGTAAAATTAAATAAATAAATACTAAACCGGCAAAGATTTTATATATTTCATTAAATGTTAAGTAAATAGATAAATAAATAGCTCCGGAACCGGCTAAAAGCATACCGATCCGATAACCGAATATATATATTCCTGAAGTAAACCCAAGCGATTCTTTAGGTACTATTTCCGTTCTTAAAGCACTTAATATAGTATCTTGTGCAGCACTAAAAAAAGAGATAATTAAAGCCATAAAGGCAAATAATACTAGATTAGTACGAGGATCTAGAAAGCTGAAAATATATATAAGAAATATTAATGCACTACTAGTTAAGCAAATCCAAGATAATCTATGACCGAATATTTTATTCAAATATTTAATTTGCAGAGAATCAAAAATCGGTGCTAGTAAAAAATTAATAGAGTAGGGAAGCGTTATGAATGATAATATACCGATTGTTTGCAGTGCTATATCTTCTTTAGCAAGCCAATAATTTAAAGTATTACCGGTAATCATTATATTAAAACCGCTAATAAGCCCAAACAACCAAATAATACATAAACGAGAGTTATTTAACATGAATTTTATATATGCCTGTAGCTCTAAGTTTCCATAGGCTTAATATGCAAAAATGTGAGTATTCTGTTTATTTGTGGCATGTAATGTAATTATGTTATTTTAATTTCTCAATTTCTTCTTTTTTTAAACCTGTAAAGTTTATAATCTTATTTATAGGCTCTTTTATAGATAGCATCTTTTTAGCTATAATAATTTTCTCTTTTTTTCTACCTTTTTCTATACCTTGTTGCTCCCAGCTATGAGCTAAGCTATTCATAAGTTTTTCTCCTAATTCAGGGTTTAAATGCGATTTAAGCATTCTTTCTATTTCTATTTTATCATTTTCCTTAATCTTATTCAAGGTGTAGGACAAAATTAGCTCTATATAATCTATACCAATATTAACTTTAATAAATTCAGGTAAAAGATCAGCTACTTCTTGCCATCTCTTTAATAAATCTCGTTCGTGGATATGTTTTAAAAAAAACTGCAAGATTCCAGACCACGCTTTTTCTTTTAATTTTTCATCAGAAATATTTTGAACATTAATTAATTGATAATCATTAGTCCAAGTTAAGTTGTTTTTACAAGTTCACTATTTTCAAATAATTCCCATAGAGCTAGTAGGAGCATTATAGTTTTGTATACCATTGTAGAACACACACGGATATACAAAAGGAAATTTTTTGTTTCCCGTTGCTTTCCTATGGTATTCAGCAATTTTTAACATATGTTTAAATAAACGAAAAGCCATATACGGATCAGGAGTACTTTGGTTTTCCAAAAGTAAAAACAAATATCCATTTTCATTATTAAATTTAGCTGAAAATAAAATATCTACTATAGATTTCTTTAGATTACGCTCTACAAAACTATCTTTTTCCATTCTAAGAGTTTCAAAAGAAAGTAAAGTTTTGATATGTGGCGGTAGATAGGTTTCAAAGAATTCTTGAGTAACTATAGGGTTTTCAAATGCAGCTCTTATAACCTCCTCATGTTTGGGCTTGCTATTTTTCTTTTTAGACATAAATGTTATTTTTTGACAAATAAATATTATATAAGGTTCTTTATTATGAGTATATAAATAACTAATAAATTTTTTATAATATAGGTATCGCTATTTGTAATAATTATTGCTCTTTTTGTTATTAATTGTTAAAATCCGTACATTAATTTTTTATAAATGTAAATGTCTCGTACGAATCTAATATTGTCCTTTTTTATTTTTCTAATGATAATAGTTATTTCTATTTTTTTCATAAGTAATTACAGAATGCATAAAAATACAAGTTGTATTATGGATATTGGGACTTATAGTTATAAAAAATTCTATAGTACCATACGTGAAGATCAATTAAATTTCGATTTAGTACTTGAGCAATTAGAAGATAGCGAATCTTTAAACTCAAAAGATAAAGCAAGGTTAGAAAAAATTTGTTCTTTTCAAGTAGAAGACGGAATGGTACGTTTAGAGGTAGCAAAGGGTTATGATTGCTTACTACGTCTTTATCTAGACAAAAATGCTACTTTAATTCAGCAATATAAAGCAATTAAAAACGGTAGTTACGGTTTAGATACTTTATATACTAAAAAAGCTGCAATTAATTTAGCTAAACTCATTATTTTATGTCATGAAGGGAAAGTAAAAGAAATATTAGAAATAAAAAATGATGATGATTTCCTAAAATATTATAGCGGTTATACAGCGGATGAGATTCCTTTTTTAAACAGTTTAATCTCTCTTAATATACCGGAACTTACTGCTAGATGTTTATATAGGCTTAGCTTAATTCATTTACTAGGTAGGTCATCTTTTAATGAAAAAACTATAAAAACCGATTATAAGCTTGCCACAGAAGAAATACAAAAAGTGATTAAAATTACCGGCATTAAGCAGGATAATATATTAGATATAGCATTGGTTATTAATGATAAATTTGCCGTTCATGCGGGAGCGGTAATATCCTCTAGTTTACTGAATAGCGATTTAGATAGTTTCTATAGATTTCATATTGTTATGAATCCTAATGACCTTGTTACTGGGGAATCAATGGAAAAATTGGCTTCCATGAAATATATAAGAGATTATTCCATAGATTTTATTTCTTTTCCTGAAAATATATTGAATCAAGAGTTAACTGATAAGAAAGTTAAATTTTCAGATATGTGGCCCTCCTTAGTAATGTATCGTTTATATCTTGATCAAGTTTTTCCAAATTTAGATTCTATACTATATCTTGATGCAGATATTGTAGTGCTGCGTGATTTAAATTCTCTTAAAAAAATAGATATGAGTAATTATATTGCGGCAGGTAGTATAGACACGCCTTTTACATGTTGTAGTGATAAAGTAATGAATGAATGTAATAGGAATATGGTTAGTTCTTATAAAAATAGCGGTCTTATATTTTTTAACTTAAAAAATATAAGAGAAGAATCCGGTAATAATATGATTTTAGAAGCACTACAAAATTCTAAGTGTAAATTTCCTTTTCCTGATCAAGATTTGTTAAATGTTGCTTTTCATGATTATATGTATCCTTTATCAATGAGATGGAACTTTTGTACGCATTTTGATAATAAAAGCCCTTACTTTTCTTACTTTATTCTGCATTATGCAGGGCTTAAGCCATGGACTAGAGATAAGCAGGAATTATGGGAGACAAATCAGGACAAGTTAGATAAGATCACAAAATATTACTGGCGATATAGAGAAATAACACCTTGGAACAGTATAAATTGATTATTTTAATTGACTTTAGCACTTAAGAGATTTAAAAGTTAACTTTAATATGTAAGGTTACAATAAAAATGTTACCGCCTAAAATTTTCTTTGAAAAAGTTAAAGAAATAATTTGGCCTATAGAAAGGAAAGAATTAAAGCTATTTATACCTATGGCTTTAATGATGTTATGTATCCTTTTTAATTTTGGGGCTTTAAGATCTATCAAAGATAGCTTAGTAGTACCATCTATGGGTGCTGAAATTATTAGCTTCTTAAAATTATGGTTAGTATTACCCTCGTGCGTAATCTTTACCGTACTTTACGTTAAACTTAGTAACAAATTAAATTTTGAATATATTTTCTACATTATAGTCGGCAGTTTTTTACTATTTTTCTTATTATTTGCCTATATTATTTATCCAAATCAAGATATTTATCATCCTAATGATGAAATGATAAATAATTTAATTGCTTCATACCCTAATTTTAAATGGTTCATTAAGATAGGTAGTAAATGGAGTTATGCACTTATGTATATTTTCTCGGAATTATGGAGTGCAGTAGTAATAAATTTAATGTTTTGGCAGTTTGCTAATCACATTTTTGATACGTCTAAAGCTAAAAGATTCTATCCTGTTCTTGGAATGGTCGGCAATATCGGTCTTATAATGGCAGGCAGTGTACTTGTCTATTTCTCAGACGGGCAGGGCATTATTGATTCAGAATTATTACCGGATTCCTTTAATTCAACTGCCGGGGAAGCTATAATGCTTCAGCCTATCATGTCAATTATTGTTGTTGCAGGAATAATTGCTATGCTTCTATTTAGAATAATAAATAGATTTATTCTAACGGATTCCATAAATATTTTAGATACAAAAAAAGTTACGGCTAAAATGAAAACAAAACTTTCGGTAATTGAAAGTATAAAATTAGTAATGCACTCAAAATATATAGGTCGTATTGCCTTATTAATAATCTGTTATGGACTATTAATAAATATAGTTGAAGGACCGTGGAAAGCAAAAATAAAAGAATTATATCCAAGCACTATAGACTATGTTAATTTTATGGGCAGGTTTAATATTTGGATGGGGATATCATGCGTTACTTTCATGATAATAGGCAGCAATATTCTTAGAAGACTAGGTTGGCTTATTTCTGCATTATTAACTCCTATTATGTTGTCTATTACCGGCTTGATGTTTTTTATCTTTATAATTTTTATTGAAGAAATAGGATCATGTTTCAATGATTTTAATCTTCTATATGCAGCGATTATTGTTGGAGCAATTCAGAACATACTTAGTAAGTCTTCCAAATATTCATTATTCGATTCAACAAAAGAAATGGCGTACATTCCTTTATCTTTAGAGCTTAGAACTAAGGGAAAAGCTGCCGTAGAGGTAATAGGTACTAAATTCGGTAAATCGCTTGGAGCATTTATCCAGTCTTTGATATTTATTATTATTCCGACTGCTACCTTTGATTCTATTATAATATATTTATTAGTAATTTTTATAGTTATGATGAGTTTATGGATTTGGAACGTTATAAAATTAAATAAGGAATATATAGAGCTTTGTAAGTAGAAAATATGATTTCTATGTCATTCCCGCGAAAGCGGGAGAATCCAGTAAAACATATAAAAAACTTGTTTTTTATATGTTTGTTTTATCAAATATGTAACTTCTATATCAATATTAAAGTTATTTTTTCTGGATTCCTGCTTTCGTGGGAATGGCATAGACATACAAAAATACTAAAATAATGAAAAAAATTCTTAAAATAATATTATTTATAACTATCTTTATTATACTCGCATATAGTGGGCTGTGGTTTGCTATTATATTCTCTTTATCACATTCTATAAACCAAAAATATGCCGGTACTGATCTTAATATAGAAGAGACTGATAATAATTCTAATCAGCAATATCTTATTAAATTTTCCAAAGTTCAGCCCTATGGTTTTCCTTTTAAATTAGGTATTTCGGTAATTAATTGGCAAGAAGAGAGCATTAATAGAGCAATTGAATTTACCTCACCGATAAATATCGGTTATGATTTACTTAAGCAGAATTTATTTATAAATTTTTCCGGAGAAGCATTCGGAAGATTTAAGCCGGTTCAAAGAGGATTTGGAGTAAGATTTTATAATGATAACTGCGTATTATCGGCAAAAATTCCTTTAAATTTTAAACTATTTGAAATAGTACGATCAAAGAAAGATTTATTTGAAGTTATAAATTTAATAGAAAATATTAAATTTACCTCTGGTAAAACAGAAATTTTTGACTTAGTAGATAATCAAAAATTATACGAAGAAGATCATACTATATTTACTATGTTATTTGACAAAAGTAAGTATTATATAAGCAAACAGGATTTTCTTGATAATATACCGCAAAAATTAGAAATTTATTATGAAACCGAAATAGTACAAAGTAACCTTGAAGATCGAATAATACCTGCTGGCTTATTATTATATAGACCCGCCTGGAATAATAATTTCAAATTTTCCGGTAATTTCTTGATTAGTACTAGTAGTTTGCATTTTAAAGATATTGCTAAAGATTTAACAATTGAAGTTATTAATGCAAAAATAAATAGTAATAACTTTGAAAATAATATTAATTTATTATATAAAGGTAAGTTAAACGATTTCGGCAATAATAATATTGATCTTTTGGTAGATTCGCAATTTAAGCTAAAACCAGGTTTTATAATAGGTTCATTAGAATTTGTAAAGAAATATTACGATAAGCAAACCTATCTGTTTAAACTTTCCGATAATAAGATATATAAAGATTTTAATAATGAACTAAGCTATATTTTGAATAATAATAAACAATATAATTTTAGTATTTTTGAAGATAAGCAATATAATTTTAATTTAAATATTAATTTAGTTACTGAATTAAACAAATTAACTAGAGCACAGATAAATTCTTTAAGTCTATATTCAAACGCATCGGGATTTAATATAACAAATGAAACTATAGTAAATGCTCTTAAAGATTCTTATAGTAAAGGTACAATAGTAATTAATGATTACTCTAGAATAATAGATGTTTTAAGTCCATATGTATATGGGGTTGGGGATTTTAGAAACTTTCCGGAAGAGAGCAAAGAAGTATACGGAGATGCTTTAAAATCATTTTTAAAAACCATTTCCGATCATCCAAATTCATCTAATTTAATTGATGCTAGCATTGAGTATGTATTTGATTTATCCGATTTAAACAAAGCTAAAATAGGTACTATAGATGATATAAATAAACTTATACCTTTATATTATTTATCTTTATATCAAGCAGCAGTAAAAAAAGTGAAACCTGGAGAAAGCATAAAAGCAAAAATTATGGAATTAATTCCTAATGTTAATCAAAAAATATTAGAGGAATGTATGTTGCCTGACATTGTCACCCCGTGACTTGATCACGGGGTCTAGTAAAAAATACTATGGATACCGTGGAGGGGCCACGGTATGACATCGAGTACGGGAATCTAGCAATTAAAAGACACAATGAATATTATAGTAAAAATACAGCAAGATTTAAAAGATGAAGTAACTAAGTTAAACGATTTAATCATTAGCTGCTTAAAAAGTGATGAGGAATTAATAGAAACAGTCGGTAAATATTTACTGGAAGCAGGAGGTAAAAGAATTCGTCCGCTTTTAACTATAATAACCGCTAAAATGTTTGACTATAAAGGCGATAATCATATAAAGCTCGCAAGTGCTATTGAATTCATTCACACCGCCACCTTGCTTCATGATGATGTGGTAGACGACAGCACTTTAAGAAGATTCAAGCCTACGGCTAACGTTATTTGGGGAAGTAAAACAAGTATTTTAGTCGGTGATTTCCTCTTTAGTCAGTCTTTTAAGTTAATGGTAGCTTCTGGCTCTATTAAAGCTATGAATGTTCTAGCTAAAGCTTCAGCAATTATTTCCGAAGGGGAGGTAGTACAGCTAGTTAAGTTAAATGAGCGACGTATTATAACTATAGACGAATATCAGCAAATAGTTAAATCTAAAACCGCCGAACTATTTGGAGCTTCTTGTTTCGTTGGGGCTATTATAGCAGAGCAGGTAGACCATATTTCTAAAGATATGCAGGATTTTGGAAAATTACTCGGTACGATATTTCAAGTTATAGATGATTTACTTGATTATTTGGGTAATGACAAACAGGTAGGCAAAAACATCGGTGATGATTTCTTAGAAGGAAAAGTTACGTTACCGTTGATTTTTTTACATGATAAATTAGAGCAAGATAAGCAGCTTTGGCTTGAAAATGTAATTAAATGCGATAAGCGTACTAAAGACGATTTTATGCAAATATGTGACTTAATGGTAAAGCATGAAATTTACAATGAAACAGTTAATTATTTGAGTAATTTAGAAAATGAAGCAAATAAATTATTAAATAAAATCCCCGTTCAGAATATTTATAAGGATTATTTATTTTCGATTATTAAATTTATTTTAGACCGTTCTTATTAGACTTCCTGTATAACTTGCTTCTAAGGGTAATTTGTGCGTCGATCCGGTACTCGAATCCTCACGTACTAAGTGTACGCTGCGGTTCTGCGTTCCGTATCTCCTACAAATTCCTCCTTATTAGCTACGTTATGCAAAAAGTCTATTAAAACTTCTCCGCATTCGTAGCTCAGCTGGATAGAGCGTTGCCCTCCGAAGGCAAAGGTCGTTGGTTCAAATCCAATCGAATGCACCAATTACTAACTAAGATATCATAGTTTGACCTTTAACCTCATACTCATCACTTTCTCTTCTAGGAAAATGCTCTTTATACTGGAGTAGTACTTTAACTTGGTTTGCGTCAAGTCTATTACCTTTTAGGTTCAAATTTTATAGATTTATCTGCATAATAACAGCATATTATCTGCATAAGTGATTTATTATATTATGCAGATAAAACAAGTAATGTATGCGTAAAATGAATTTTTCCTTGCATATTATAACTAATACTTTTAATATACAAGGATGATAAAACGACGCATATATAAACTTATACAAACAGCACTAGCTAGACAGGCTGCCGTAGGATTAATTGGACCAAGGCAAGTAGGTAAAACTACGTTAGCTCTTGAAATAGCTAAAGAATTTCAAGCGTTATATTTAGACCTAGAATCACGTAGTGATCGTGACAAGCTATATGATCCTGAATTATTTTTAAGAGAGTATGAAGATAGATTAGTTATATTCGATGAAATTCATAGATTTCCTGAATTATTTCAAAGCTTACGTAGTCTTATTGATCAGGGCAGGCGTAACGGTAAACGTACGGGGCGATTTTTAATCTTAGGCTCAGCTTCGATTGATCTTTTAAGGCAATCAAGCGAAAGTTTAGCAGGGCGGATAGAATATATAAACTTGAATCCTTTAGATTTATTAGAAATTCCTGAAAAAGAAAATAGTCTTATACCTCTATGGCTAAGAGGCGGTTTTCCTGATAGTTTTTTAGCAAAAAATGATTTAGATAGCTTTGTTTTTAGAGAAAATTTTATTCAAACTTATTTAGAAAGAGATGTCCCACAATTTGGACCACGTATACCGGCAGAAACCTTAGAACGCTTTTGGATAATGCTTGCTCATAATCAAGGTACGATATTAAATGCATCAAGGCTAGCTTCAGGTCTATCCGTTACCGCTCCTACTATTACAAAATATATTGATCTTTTAGTTGATTTGCTGCTTGTCAGAAGATTAAACCCTTTTCATTCAAATATTGGAAAAAGGCTTGTCAAATCGCCAAAGATTTATATTAGAGATAGCGGTTTAGCACATGCGTTGCTCGGGATAGAAACTTATAACGATCTAGCCGGTCATCCGGTAGTAGGGGCTAGTTTTGAAGGGTTTGTAATAGAGAATATTTTATCGGTAGTTCCAAATCGTACTAAAGCAAGCTTTTATCGTACGAGAGCAGGCGGAGAAATAGATTTACTCTTAGAACTACCGAATAATCATGGGTTATGGGCTATTGAAATTAAGCGAGGACTTGCTGCAAGACCCACAAAAGGTTTTTATACTGCTATAGAGGATTTAAAACCTACTAAGTCATTTGTAGTTTACTCACAAGAAAGTCAGTATCCAATAAATAAAGATGTTGAGGCTATAGGGTTATACCAACTTATATCAATTTTAGAGAAAATATAAAGTTCATTATGATTAGGGTCGCTTATCTTATTATATTCAACTAGATCTAAAACGAGAGTACCATACTAATGTTTAAAAATGTTTCATTATCTAAAACGAGAGTACCATACTAATGTTTAAAAATGTTTCATTTTCCATAATATAGATTATAGAACAATTATTAGTAAGCATAATTCGCTTCCATTTCTAGAGAGTATTCAAAATAGCAAATTACTTTCGTAATTTACGATCTTTTTTAGACCGTTTTTAAGTATAGCAAATTACTTTCGTATCTTTTTTAGACCGTTTTTAAGTATAGCAAATTACTTTCGTAATTTGCTATTTACGATTATTTAAGAAAATTAAGAAAATACTGCTCGCTCGACTGCGTCTGCACTATGTTGTACTAAATCCTTAGCGATTTCTTTAGTAACCATCTTTTTTAGACCGTTTTTAAGTTCTTGCCGAACACATCCAAGCATTTGTGGTTCTGCTACAATAATCAGTTCCTTATATTTAACTTGACCATTTTCTGCTATTTTTTCTAAATGCTTAATAACACTTCGTGCTGCTTCTTTATGTTCTATATCTTTTAGCGAAGTATGCGGCTCAAACAATGATCCCGGTGTAGATTTATTTTGGTAAAGGCTTTGTCTTTTTTCTCTATGGTGGTGATGTTCCTCAGAGTCCAAGGCTAATTTTAAAGGCTTAGTAGTAGTGATTTTAAAACCTTGTGCATCATAAAGCATCATTTGTTTGCTATCAATAACTGCAATTAATTTTAACGGTGCTGTACCTACCATAATACCTCCATAATAATATTGGTATTTTAATGATAATACTAATTATTACATAAACCAATATTAATTTAATAATTTTTGCTTTTCGCTATTAATTATTTGCTCAATTTTGTCATTAAGTATACGTACGTCAGTTTGCTCTACCTCTTCTTTTTCTATTACACCTATAATCTTTACTTTTATAGTTCCAGGCTGCTTAAACCAAAAACCTCTAGGCCAAAATAAACCAGCATTATGAGCCATCATTACAATCGGAACTTTAGTAATTGAAGCAAGCTTTACGGCACTTGGCTTAAATTTCACCGTTCTATCAGGTGGAACTTTAGTTGATTCAGGAAATATTATTAACCATAATCCTTCCTTTATTTTTTCCTGACCTTCTCTTAAAATCTGAGCAACCGAGCTATTAGTACCGCGGTCTACCGCAATCGGTTTAACCATCCGAAGCCCCCAACCAAGCAAGGGTATGTTAAATAATTCACGCTTTAATACCCAAGAATGTTTAGGAATAATTAGTTGCATAAACATTTGATCCCAAAAAGATTGGTGATTAGACACGACTATTGAGATTGTCTTCGGTAATTTCTCAAGTCCCTCTACTTCATATTTTAGACCGCAACAAATTTTTGCAAGCCACACAAAAGCATAAGAAAAGATAATGGCAATTCTATATCTCATTTGATAGTTGACATTGAAAAACGTTACGGGTATGTAACATATAAGAAAGAAAATAGATGTAAATAACGATAATAATCCGTAAAATGATAAAATTCTTAAACGCCAAAGCATAATTATTAAATAATTATTAATTAAAATGGTATTTATAACATAAATTTATAGCGAGTAAAATAAAAAGGTATTAAATGAAAAAAACTGTTCTTTCCGGTGTGCAAGCAACCGGCTCTTTACACCTTGGTAATTATCTTGGTTCAATTAGAAACTGGGTTAAAATGCAAGAAGAATATAATTGTTTTTTCTTCTTAGCAGATTTGCATGCTATCACAATTGATATTAAACCGTCAGACCTTAATAATTCAGTTATGGAAACTCTTGCAATTTACCTAGCAGCAGGTCTAGAGTCCGATAAAGTCACGATTTTTGCCCAAAGTATGGTAAAAGAGCATAGTGAGCTTGCTTGGCTATTAAACTGCGTTACACCGCTTGGATGGTTAAAGCGAATGACGCAATTTAAAGATAAAGCAGGTAGCGATCAAGAGAAAGCTTGCCTTGGGTTATTTTCCTATCCGGTACTTATGGCAGCGGATATATTGATATATAAAGCCGATATAGTGCCTGTCGGTGAAGATCAAAAACAGCATTTAGAGCTAACAAGAGATATTGCAGGGGTGATAAATAGGAAATTTGATAAAGAAATTCTAAAAGTTCCTGAGGTTTTAATTAGTGAAACAGGTACAAGAATCATGAGCTTACGGGATGGATTAAAGAAAATGAGTAAATCCGATATTTCGGATTTTTCCCGTATTAATTTGAAAGATGATAATGACCTTATTCATCAAAAAATAAAGAAAGCCAAAACCGATCATTTAAGCTTTGTTAGCTATGATAAAGAGGCAAGACCGGAAATTAGCAATTTGTTAGATATTTATAGAAGTTTGTCTGAAGAAAGTTTGGAAAAAATAATCGATAATTATCAAAATCAGGGTTTTGCAAAATTTAAAGAAGATTTAGCCGAAATTATTATTACAAATCTACAACCGATACGTAATAAATATTTAGAATTAATGAACGATAGAGAATATTTATTAAAAATACTGCACAAAGGAGCAGAAAAAGCAAGAATTAGGGCTTCTGAAACGGTTAACGAAGTTAAAGAACAATTTGGGTTTGTAATATAAAATTGATATTTTTTCAAGATTTTCCTTGAAATATACAAGATTATTTGGTATGAATCTTCTTGGATAGGTGGCCGAGCGGTTGAAGGCACTAGTCTTGAAAACTGGCGTACGGGCAACCGTACCGTGGGTTCGAATCCCACCCTATCCGCCAATACTATATAAATTTTCACTTAATTACTAAGTAGGAATAAAATAGCGTTTTGCTCTTCTGAAGCCTTTAGTCTCAGCTTCTTTTACTGTAGCAGCATATAATTCTTCTTTACCTTGAATTTTTACTCGATCGTATTGTTGGTCAAACGGTAAGTGATAAATTTTATTACCCTGATTTACATTGCATTTAATCATGGTATATTTCTTCTCTAAAGGGATCTCTTTTATCATAACTCCAAGGCGAGAAGCAACTGCTTGGGCAACTTTTGATAATTTTGTAGTGGTTGCAAAAATCGGTATTACTGTTCCAAGCGGTATATTATTTTCTAACTCATAGCATAAGCTTGTACCATAAAGTTGAAATATATGTTTCTCGTGAATTGTTTTATCAGCTGACCAACACTTTGCTTGAACAATATGTATTTTTCCATCTTTTATACAAATAAGATCTCTTCCCATGTCTTCATAGCCTTTTATGGCACCAATATAAGATACATTCCATTTTTCAGATTCATATTTATATCCTAAAAACCTTTCATATAATCTTCCAATTTCCCACTTTTCTTTAGTTCGTTCAATATAGCGATCTAACGCTAATTGATTACGCTTTTCTGTTGATAATTTCTGATACTCTTCTTTACTGAGATAAAGAGCAGCACGATCAATATTATCAATAATGTCAGAAGTGTTTTCAGTTATAAAATCAATATGCTCATTTAGTATCTCTTCTTCAAATTCTTCTAAAAATGGGAAATACTCTTTATAGCTTTTAATTTGATATTCTAGAAACTTAACTTGCTTTAATAATACTCTTTTTTCTGACTTAGCTTCTTTTACTGCTTTGGCTGCATTAGGAGCAGGATGCTTTTTTGTTTGGAGATAATGAGAAATCTTACTATCACAAGCTTTATCGGCTTCAGCAATATATTCAGCTAACCAATGACGCCCTTTAATATAGTTTTCTTCAAACGCTTTTCTTAAATTAGTAATATAATTCGTACGTTCATTAATTTCTTGAATTATTATTTGTTTTTTTTGTTTAAGTATAAATTCCAATTCATCTTTTCTGCGTTCAAATAATTGTTGAGCTTTTGAGTCAATGTAATTAGTAATTATGACATAACCGAATATAGCACATAATATTCCAGCTAAAACTAGAAAACCGCCCATATATATCCTATCTTAATTTAATATTACCTTTATATAGGTTATTTTTCCAAAGGTTTTTTAATAGAATTAATTTAATATATTTCAACTTGTATAGTTTAATTTATGAAGTCAAGGGTTTCTAGTATAAAGCTTAAGCAACTTTAATACTTGTTATAATCTTTATTAATTTTATCCAACATCATTTTAGCAGCTTTTATACCTGCTTCTTTTGAGGTTTTTATATTGGTAATTTCGGTGTGGAAAGTTATTTTACTGCCGTCGAGGTTACCCAGCATAAAATTGGTTTGTATATTAGACATCTTCCCAAACTCTACTTCTAGGGGTAATTTGTACGTCAATCCGGTACTCGCATCTTCACGTATGTTTATGTACGCTGCGGTGCTGCGTTCCGTGTTTCCTTCAAATTCCTCCCTATAAGCGAGTTTGGAAAGATGTCTAGGATCCGCATCTAAATATTTAGAGTAAGCAGCAATCGGCGTACGACAATTGGCGTCTAGATATTCTAAAAACGCTCTTTCGGGTTTTATTAGTTCAAAGGTAGGAAGATGATTAATTTGGTTGCATATTTCAAGTATAGCATTATCATCTTGTCGTATTTCAACTGCAATGACGCCCTGCCCTATACATGGCAGCATTTGAGCATAATCTATAAGATGACAATACTTCGGATTAAACGCTCCTAACCTTTTAAGACCTGCATATGCTAAAATCGTTGCATCAACTTCACCATTCATTAGCTTTTTTATTCTTGAATCAACATTCCCTCTAAAAACCGTTACCTTTAAATCCGGTCTTATTTTTTGGATAAATGCCTTTCTGCGTACTGCTGAACTACCTATTACGGCATTTTGCGGTAGCTCTTCTAGGGATTTATAATTCAAACATACAAAAACATCTCTAGAATCTTCACGCTCTAAAACGGCAGCAATTACTAGCTCTTCAGGTATTCTACCCGGTACGTCTTTTAAAGAATGAACGGCTAAGTCAATTTTTTTATCAAGCAAGGCTTGTTCTATTTCCTTTAAAAACAAAGCTTTACCACCTATATCGTATAAAGGTTTATTTTGGATTAAATCACCGCTAGTAGTAATTGGTACTATTTCGCAATTAATATTAGGAAAGTATTGTCTGATTTGCTCTATTACTAAATTAGTTTGAATTAAAGCAAGCGGACTTTTTCTTGTACCTATTCTGATAGAATTTGTCATTTGCTTTCTATTATTTCAAAAGGACTAGTAAAACTTAAAATATCCCCGCTTATAACTACTTCATGATTCATAATAATTGGATGATTTACCTCTCCATGCCCTATACCTACTGCTTTATAGGTTTCAATATTTGGAATATGAGTAAAACAAAAATTTTCTATAGCTTGTTCTACATACTCATCTCCTTTGGTAAAATCACCGAAAATTATAGCTTCTATACATTCAAATATACCGGCATTTTTTAACTGCATTAGATTACGATGTACTGCATAGCCTTTTTCATTAACATCTTCAAGCAGCAATATATTACTCTTTTTTAGATTAACGGAAGTTCCTATTAATTTGCTAAAAACCGTTAAATTGCCGCCTGTTATTTTACCTATTATATTTTCTTCACTAATTTTATTTATAGGTGTAAGATGTATTTCACTATTATTTCCTTTCAGAACATTTATTATAGGCATAATAGCTTGATTAGTAGGCGGTAATAACGAAGTTAACACTGAACCGTGAATAGTTGGGATATTATAATGGTTATTTAGTAATAAGTGCAAAACGGTAATATCGCTATAGCCTATCAGGATTTTATCCCCTTTTTGCTCTATATTAAAACAATCTTCTACAAACTCACCGCATCCATATCCACCACGAAAAGCCCAAATTATTTTAACCTGTTCATTTTTCATCGCTTCTTTAAACATTCTCAGCCTTTCCTCTTTAGGAGCAGCGAAAAAAGGTAATTCATCCCTTAAGAAAATCTTATCATCTACTAAAGTTTTAAAACCATGCAAAGCTAGCATTTTAATAGCTTTTTTTAATTTATCTCTAGAATCCGGACAAGCTGATGCTGGTGCTATAATTGATATAAGATCTTGTTGTTTGTTAAAAATAATTTTTTTCATAATAATGTCATACCGTGGCTTGACCACGGTATCTAGATAAAAATGTTGAAAAGTGTGTATTATAAGTTGTTTTTATGGATCCCGCGATCAAGTTGCAGGATGACATATGGCATCGTAAAAATAAACTGAGTCTTGCCCTGCTTATCGTTTTCTGCCCAAATTTTTCCAGCGTGCAGTTCTATTACTTTCTTACATAATGCAAGCCCTACTCCTCTACCTCCTGCCGGTGTACGTGTTTTAGAGCTTTCGACAAATACGCCGAATATACTCTGTAATTCTTCTTTCGGTACTCCTATTCCATCGTCTTTTATACTAAACAAAATATTATCTTCTTGAGTGTGTAGATCAATTTTTATTATCCCCTCAATACAATAGCGAATAGCATTTATTATTAAATTATCGAATGTGTGTTTAATATAATGAGGATCACAGTTAAATATTATATTCTCTTCAATATCAGATACAAAATTTAAAGTTTTGCCGTTTAGATATAGCTTCTTACATATTTGAATTCTTTCGTGTAATAACTCACTTAAATTTATATTTTCTTTATTTAGTTTATAATTAAGACTGGATAATTTTGAAAAATCTAGAATATTATTTATCAAGCTATTTAATCTAATAGAGCTTTTAGCTATAATCTCTACGGCATTGCGACGTTGAACTTCATTAAATTTATCATAATTACCCCATAAGGTTTCACCAAGGCTAATAATACCGGTTAGCGGCGTATTGATTTCATGGTTTATATTACGCAAAAATTCGTGCTTTAAATCGAGTAATTTCTCTAACTCTTGCTCTCTATAATTAACTCTATTACCTAAATGGGTGTTTTTTAGATTAACTAATCTCTCTTGCTCCTGCTTTGGTTTTAAGAATACTATTAAAAGGCTACTAAATAAGGTTAAGAAATATACTACTTTAAACTGAAAACTGTCTATACTAACTAATAACTTCTCGTCCATAAAATATTTATAAAACTCTATACTAGCAAACACGCCCGCAACGGTCATAAGTAAAGTAGCTTGCCACCTGAATATCGTTGCAATTATAAGTAAGTTAATTATAGAACTCATCAGTTGTAATTGATAGAAATTGCTTGATATAACAAGTAAACTACCGAAAAATATTAATATAACGAAAGTGGCAACAAACCAAGATAAAGATATAATATAATTCTTTTTAAATTTTAAAGACCATAAAGGATAAGTGATTAATATTGCAGCAGTGATAAGGGTGGTGTGATAAATAATATTATATATCTCCAAATGATTCATTATTCTGCTACCAGGCGTAGTATATAAAGATGAGAACATTGATATTAAAATAAATATACCGATATAACTATAAGTAATTTCCTTACTAGGTAGGGTACTTTCCCAATATTTAAAGATATTAAAATTCTTAAGATCACGAAGTAAGGTCAAAATTTTTCTTTTTCTCTCTTGCCTAATTACTTTAACGGCTAACGGCTCTTTTAAAGAACTAAACCCTCCGGGCTGCTTTAAAATATAATGGCTTCCAAGGAAAAAGAGTAAATTTACGATAGTTGCGGGTAATATCGGATAAATACCTAAAACCGCTCTTAAAGAAAATACCTGCCAAAATATAATAGTTAATATTGCAGCAATGCTGCCGATAAAAAAACTTTTGTCAGTTGATTTAAAGCCGTATATTAACAAAATTAACGGCAAAGTGATTAGCGGCAAATAGATACTAGTTAATAATAAAAATAGATTTATTAAATCTTTCGTATAAAGTGATATAATAAAACCTATTAGGCCTATAGTAATTGCCGTTATATAATTATTATTTAGAGAAGTCTTTTTAATGATGTCATTAGTAAAAGTTACAGCTGCAACGTTAATATAAGAGTTAGTACTGGAGATTATCATTGCCATAATAACCCCAACTATTAACCCCTTAAATCCTATATAGCTTTTAATAATCCGTAAAAACAATTCATTATTGTCAACTACTGGATCTTGAGACAGTAATAATATTGCAACCCAAATAAATAAAGCAGATAAACAAAGACAAATAATTGCCGAAATAAAAAATGTTTTTGATATTTGTTTTGTATCTTTTGCCATCAATATTCTTTGAAAAATTGATGGACCAAGCGACGGAATTGCAAAATATATAAAAATATTTAAAGAAATCCAAAATTTAGAATTAGTGTAATTGAATAATTCTTCTATATTGTTAAGATGAGTTTGTACATTTGAGTCTATAGTTATGTGTGGGTCACTAAAAACATTCCATACGATAATTCCTATTACCGGAATAACGGCACTATAGGTAAAAAACTGTACGGCTTCAGTAAAAGTAACCGATTTTACGCCGCCAAAAGCCGAATAGCTTATTATTATGGTGGCTATACATAAATCTATATAAAAATTTGAAATATTAAAGAATAGCTGTAATATTAAACTTGCTATGTGGAATTGCATGGCAATCCTACCTATGCACATTAATATACTAACTACCGACGTAAGAATACGAACTTTATTGCCGTATGCCTCCCCTATTATTTCCGCTGCTGATAAGCTACCCAAAAAATTCTCAAAACGAGGAGCTATAAAGTAACTAATTAATAACCAACTAACGACGCTACCGAATATACTAGGTAATAAGTAAAATAATCCATCCGTATATATTCTTGAATTATCGATTAAAAAAGTACTAGTACCGATCCAGGTAGCAATAAGAGTTGCAACTATCGTGCCTGTAGAAAAATTCCTTTTCCCTATCGCATATTCATGAATATTATGTATACCCTTGATATTTAAAAGTCCAATTAACAAATTAATTGCTAAAAAGCCGGCAAAAACAATGATATCTATATTTGGCATAGGATTAAGTTATAGGGATTTTCTATGCAAATAATAATAAAGATAAAAAAAGAAACAAACAATATTTTTATGGAGTTAAAGAATTATGTTATTAAGTATGTCATTCCCGCGAAAGCGGGAATCCAGTACCTTTAATGTCATCCCGCGACTTGATCGCGGGATCCAGTCCTTTTTTAATTTTTTTTGGATACCTTGGTCAAGCCACGGTATGACATCGAGTGTGTTTTTCGAGCCATGCAACAATACCGCTTTTAGCTAGGAATAACATTGAGATAAACTATCTCTTATTCATAAAGATTAAACTGGTAATCCTCCCCAAAAACAATCGACAAAAGGAGTAGAATTTTCTAGGAACAAAGAAGGAGATTCTATAAATGACAATATCAAAGCACAGTGATAGCCAAATCATGTCTATCTTAAAGCA
>JBEGTS010000021.1:0-23247 GCA_041179265.1 Pseudomonadota bacterium | reverse complement strand
TGCTTTAAGATAGACATGATTTGGCTATCACTGTGCTTTGATATTGTCATTTATAGAATCTCCTTCTTTGTTCCTAGAAAATTCTACTCCTTTTGTCGATTGTTTTTGGGGAGGATTACCCAAGTATTAAAAGAGAAAAATGGAGATGATTTGCTCAAACAAATTTACATTATTACAATGTATAAAGATTACAGTGAATCTATTCGTAAAAAATTGAATAAAATATATGATGGTTCAAGCTTTAAGAAAGCAATTAATGAATTTGGATATAAAAATATCGGTACTATCCACGCTTTTCAAGGTAAAGAAAACGATACAGTAATAATCCTACTAGGAGCTCAGCATCCTCTTGATAAAGGAGCAAGAAATGTTATGACCGATAAACCAAATGTCTTAAATGTCGGCATTAGCAGAGCTAAAAATAACCTTTATATTATCGGTAATGCCGAGATTTGGCTAAAACATAAATATATGAAAGAAATATATAATATGCTTGGTGATTAATTCCTTAAACTGGATTGACTTTTTGGAAGTTATATATAGAATCATAACCGGAATGGTAAAATGCTATTTCGGGGCTTAGAAACCTCTTGCAATATGGTGTGTGCATCAGCCATTAGACATCTTTCTAAACCAGCTTATAGAGAGGAATTTAAAGGAGATACGGAACGCAGAACCGCAACGTATATAGAAATACGTGAGGATTTGAGTACCGGATCGATGTACAAATTACCTCTAGAAGTGAAGTTTGGAAAGATGTCTATATATGGTGCAATCCTCAGTACTCATGGTTGGGGATGACGATAGACATGTCCAGAGCTTAAGGGTTACTTTGAGCTTAAAATCTATTGTGAACTGTTATTGCGGTTTTTCTAACTCCCCAACCACCATAAAATATTTTGTGGTGGTTAAAACTTAAAAATCTAAGTTTAACTAAACGGGGCAAATCAAAATGACTTCCACCAAAAAAATAATAATCTTTCTAACACCACTCTCAAATTCTGAAAATCGTAAACGTCGCAACGAACTTCTTAATTCATATTGTCGGCAAAATAATTTTACTATATTAAAAATCCTAGAAAAAAGCTCGTTTGATCATGCTATTTTACGAGAGCTGATTAATCAAAATCGTACACGAGCCTAAAGGAACCATTACTGCTTTTATTGAAGATAAATTATTAAACACTCCAAATAGTGTAGTCCTATTTTCAGTAATTGGGACTTTATATTTACTTGGACTAATTAAAACGGAAATATATATAAAATCTTATACTGAGTTAAAATTTTGTGGATCAATACTTGACGATTTTTTAAGTATTGCGACCTTTAATCTTAATTTTTATATTCCAGGATAAATTATTGAGTTGTTAACAAAATAGCTTTAATTAGCTTTAAAATTATTTTGTTAACAGTCCTATAGTATGCTAAGATATTGCTTTTAAAAATAAGTGATTATCAGTGTCAAAATTTTCATTTAACATTCATCATAGCCATAAAAAAGCTAGAAGCGGTGTTATCACAACTGCACACGGGGAGATTCGTACCCCTGCTTTTATGCCGGTCGGAACTAGAGGAACGGTTAAGGCAATGTTGCCTGAATCGGTAGCCGAAACCGGAGCGGATATATTACTCGGCAATACTTATCACTTGATGCTTCAGCCAACTGCCGAACGTGTAGCACGCCTTGGCGGTTTGCATAAATTCATGAATTGGGATAAGCCTATACTAACCGATTCCGGCGGTTTTCAGGTAATGTCGCTATCGAAGTTACGCAAGATAACCGAGGAGGGGGTAAGTTTCAGCTCTCATATTAACGGCGATAAATATATGTTAACTCCTGAGCGTTCTACCGAAATACAATATCTGCTTGGTAGCACGATCACTATGGCTTTTGATGAATGTACGCCTTACCCTGCAACTTTTGAGGAAGCAAAAACTTCTATGCAGTTAACGACTAGATGGGCGAATAGATCACGTAATGCTTTTGTTAAAAGAGAAGGCTATGCACAATTCGGTATTATTCAAGGTAGTATTTATGAAGAATTACGTGAGCAGTCAGCTAAAGATTTAGTAGAACTTGATTTTGAAGGTTATGCTATAGGCGGGCTTGCAGTAGGTGAGGGGCAGGAGCTTATGTTTAAAGTACTTGATTACGCACCTGATTTTCTGCCGCAAAATAAGCCACGCTATTTAATGGGAGTCGGTAAGCCCACTGATATTATCGGGGCGGTTAGCAGGGGCATAGATATGTTTGATTGTGTAATCCCGACACGCTCAGGTCGCAACGGTCAGGCTTTTACCAAATACGGTACGGTAAATATCCGCAATAGCAAATATGCTGATGATAACGAGCCTTTAGAATTTGATTGTCCTTGCCTTGCTTGCAAAAGTTATAGTAAAGCATATTTGCATCATTTAGTTAGAATCGGTGAAATACTTGGAGCAATGTTAATGACATGGCATAATCTAACATATTTTCAAAACCTCATGAGCCGTATCAGGGAGTATATCAAACTAGGTAAAGATTTTGATTTTGATTCTTAAATTGACTAGTTATAAAACATGTCTTATTACATGTAAACATACTTAAGTAGGCTATCTTATGGAAAGACAAAAACAAAAACCGGTGGTTATTATGTCTCTTGAAGACTATAATGCCATGGAGGAAACTTTATATTTATTAAAAAGCCCTAAAAATGCTGAAAGACTAAAACGAGCAATTAATGATTTTGAAGAAAATAAAAATTTTAAAAACAGATACCCAAACCGTCATTGCGAGGAAATTACGGAGTAATTGACGAAGCAATCTAGTAAAAAATTCTGATTTACAGAATTTTTTTTTTATTTTTTCTGGATTGCCACGTCGCTTCGCTCCTTGCAATGACAAAATCTATAGTTATTGAGCAATGTAAATTAAAAATATGAACTACTAATGCAAAATATTGATTTAATATCTGAAGAGGAAGCAAAAAAATTACTAGAAGAACTCGCTGATAAAATAGCAGCGTATAATCATGCTTATTATATAGAAGATAATCCTTTAGTTGCTGATAGCGAGTATGATCAGCTATTTAATATCAATCTCAAGTTAGAACAAAAATTTCCTCAGTTAATTTTAGAAAATAGTCCTAGCAAAAAAATAGGAGCTAAAATAGCAAATAAATTTGCTAAAGTTACGCATCAAGTGCCGATGCTATCTCTTAGTAATGCTTTTGACGAGCAAGATGTAAGAGATTTTGTAGAGCGCACTAAAAATTTCTTACGTCTCGATGAATTTACTCCTATCTTCTGTGAGCCTAAAATAGACGGTTTATCTTTCTCGGCTATCTATAAAAACGGGCTACTTACAACAGGAGCTACAAGGGGTGATGGATATGTCGGTGAGGATATAACAGCAAATATTAAAACAATCAAAAATTTTCCTCATAAAATTAATAATGCTCCGGAGTTTTTAGAAGTACGCGGGGAAATTTATATTGAAAAACAAGATTTTTTAAACCTAAATAAAGAACAAGAAGAGCAGGGCAGAGATAAATTTGCTAATCCCCGTAATGCTGCTGCTGGCTCGCTTCGTCAAATTGATGCTTCTATTACGGCTCAAAGACCGCTAAAATATTTTGTTTATTCAGGAGGAGCAACTGAGCAGAATCTTGCTTCTTCGCAAGATCAATTACTTACAAAATTAAAAGAATTCGGTTTTAGCGTTAATGAAATATCTAAGCTTGCGAGTTCTGAAGAAGAAATATTTACCTTTTATGAGTATCTCAAAACAAATCGAGAAAATCTACCTTATGAAATTGATGGGGTGGTATATAAGCTAAATGATTTTGCACTGCAAAATAGAATGGGATTTATAGCTCGTTCTCCAAGGTTTGCTACTGCTCATAAATTCCCTGCTATAATAGGACAAACAAAACTGCTTTCTATTACGGTGCAGGTCGGTAGAACCGGTACATTAACACCGGTAGCGGAGCTTGAACCCATAGAAATAGGCGGAGTAACCGTTAGCAGGGCAACACTACATAATTACCAAGAAATTGCACGAAAAGACGTACGGATTGGTGATTATGTATTTCTGCAGCGTGCCGGTGACGTCATTCCGAAAATCACGGGAGTTGATATAGGAAAGCGTTCCAATGATACAGTAACGTTTGATACTCCTTTATTTTGTCCGTCATGCAATTCCAAGTTGCATTATATTCCTGAAGATATTATTATACGCTGTGATAACGGTCTTAACTGTCCTGCTCAGAATTATGAGCGTATCCGCCATTTTGTATCAAAAAACGCTATGGATATTGAGGGACTCGGACGTAAGCAAGTTGAGTTTTTAATAGATAAGGGGTTGATTAGTAATCCACTTGATATATTCTTCCTAAAAGAAAAAAATGAAGCTAGTTTAACTAAGTTGGAAAATATGGATGGGTGGGGTAAGAAATCAGTAGAAAATCTTTTTAAAAATATCGAGAAATCAAAAAACGTTAGCTTGCCAAGATTTATATATGCATTAGGCATAAGGCATATAGGTGAGCAGAACGCTAAATTGCTTGCTAGAGAATTTGGCAGCTGTGCTAATTTTATAGCTCAAATGGCATTGCTTAGTAAAAACGATTCGGATATCTATCAAAAACTAAATGATCTAGAGGGTATCGGCGATAAGATTCTAGTAGATATTATAGATTTTTTTGACATTAAAGAAAATACCCCGCTTATCAAAAAACTTAGCGAAGTATTAAATATCGAAGATTATAAAGAGACTAGAGAACAAAGTAGTTTAACGGGCAAGATAGTAGTATTTACCGGTAGTTTACCGACGATATCTAGAGCAGAAGCAAAAGCAATGGCTGAAAAGCTTGGAGCTAAAGTTGCAGCTAGCGTATCATCTAACACGGATTTAGTAATAGCAGGCATCGACGCTGGCAGTAAGCTTAAAAAAGCTAAAGAGCTTAATATTAAAATTATTGATGAAGAAGAATGGCTTGCTCTCATAAAAAATGTTTAGAAAACGCAATAGTTGCATTTTTTGCAACAGTTGGTGATGATGATAGAGCATATCTAGAGGAATAAGAACAAATGAATAAAGCAATAGAAAGTCAGGTAGTAATTTATCAAGATGAACATGGGGAAGTTAATGTTGATGTACAATTATATGATGATACAGTTTGGTTAACTCAAAATCAATTAGCTAAACTTTTTGACAGAGATAGAACAGTTATTACAAAACATATTAATAAAATTCTAAAAGAAGGAGAACTAGATAATGCAGTATGTGCAAAATTTGCACATACTGCCGCTGACGGTAAAACATACCAAGTAGAATATTATAATTTAGATGCAATAATATCAGTAGGATATAGGGTAAATTCTAAGAGAGGAATCGCTTTTAGAAAGTGGGCTACTAACTTACTTAAAGAATATCTCATTAAGGGATATAGTATTAATCAAGATAAAATCACTCAAAAGAAATTAAATAATCTACAACAAACTGTAGAACTTTTAACAAATACTTTGATAAATCAAAATTTGGTAAATAGTACAGGACAAGAATTAATTAATCTTATAAGGAATTACTCTAAAACATGGGAGATATTAGTTAAGTATGATGAAGACAAATTAAATCCACCGACAAAATTACAGTCAGAAACTAATGAATTATTAAGCTATCAAGAATCTTTAGAAGCAATTAAAAAGTTAAAGCAAGAATTAAGCAAACAAGAGGATGCGGAAATAAGTAATTTGTTTGGAGCTGAAAGAGATAATAGTTTTAAAGGAATTTTAGGTAATATCGATCAAACTTTTGATTGTAAATCTTTATACAATTCTGCTGAAGAAAAAGCGGCTCATTTGTTATATTTCATAATAAAAGATCATCCGTTTAGTGATGGTAATAAAAGAATAGGTTGTTTACTTTTTTTACTTTATCTTACCAAAGCAAAAATTGAATTAAAAAATATTGGAGTAAGTGCTATGACATCATTAGCATTACTTATTGCAGAAAGCGATCCTATACAGAAAGAAATAATGATTAACTTAATTATGAATTTAATAAATGATTAGTTTTATGGTTAGTAAAGCTCAATTAATACGAGCGGCAATTAAGAATTACTTATGTGAATTAAAAGAAGATAGAGAAGACGCAGAAATTGCTTTAGCAAGGAAAAATGATCATAGTGATAACCTTCTTACTTCAGAAGAAGCAACAGGATTTTTTAAAAAGAAATACGGTTTATAATTTTGAACTATCGTCATATTTATCATGCAGGCAATTTTGCCGATATACTCAAGCATTTAGTGCTTATTTTGATCTTAGAGCAGCTTAAGAAAAAAGATAAACCTTTTGCGGTTTTAGATGCTTTCGCAGGTCTCGGCCTTTACGATTTAAACTCGGAGGCGGCTTCTAAAACTTTAGAAAGCGATACAGGCATTAATAAACTACTGCAAGCTATCAATCCTATTCCTGAACTTCTAACGGCTTTTTTAAATATAATAAACCTAGCAGGTCTTAATCATTACCCAGGTTCACCTTTTATAATTAAACAATTATTAAGACCAAATGATCGCTTAATTGCTTGCGAGCTTCATCCAAGCGATTATTTAAGTTTAAAAAAACTACTACCGAATCATACGCATAATGTAGATGCTTATAATGCTATCAAAGCTTTTCTACCCTTTAAAGAGAATAGAGGGTTAATTTTTCTTGATCCGCCTTTTGAAGTTAAAAACGAGTTTCAAAAATTGCTTGAAGCACTCAAAAAAATTAAGCTACGAATTCTTAATAATACTGTCTTAATTTGGTATCCTATAAAAGATTTATCTTTAGTCCGTGATTTTTACCACAATTACAAGAATATCGGATTTAAAGAAACTATGATTATTGAATATGAGCTTTTATATAGTGATAAAAATATGGTAAAGTGTGGGTTAATGTTAATTAATCCTCCAAATATTAGAGGAGAATTAGAAAAATTAACAGAATATTTAAGTAACCTTCTTAATTTAAAATTTACGTATATTTACTTTTAATGTCTTTCCGAAAATATATCTTTTTACTGTTTATAGTTTTTCTTGTTCAAGGTTGTAGCAGTATTAAAGAATCTAGCGACACTACTCTACTTTCTACTACGTCATCTCAATTAAAGCAAAAATACAAAATCAGCCATGCAGATTTAGTAGTACAGTACGATCTAGCAAACAAAAATAGCAAATGTATATACGCAAAAAACTTAGGTCTGATAATTAATAATCCTAAACAAAACAAGATTTTTTTACAAAAATTTCATAATAAAAACCCAGCAGAATTTAATAAAGCAGCTGAAATAAAAATAGCTGATATAAAGGAAGTTGTAACAAAACTAAATTCAAAATATAAGTTTCTTTCTAAACCAGAGGCTAGTTATTTTGCAAAAAAACAAACTCATAGGAATAATATATCGGAATTAACTAAGCTTGATAAAATAATTAGCACGATCCCGCTGATGTTGCCGGAATATGAGCCGAAAATTACTAGCCATTACGGTACTAGAAAAAGCCCTCATAAAAAGAAAAGAAAAAAGAAATGTTTCCATAGCGGTATTGATTTACAAGCTAAAAAAGCAGCACCGATATATGCAGCAGCAAGCGGAATCGTTATAAAAGCAGCAAGAGCTTCTAATTATGGAAACTTTATCGAGATTAAGCATTCGCACAAATTTGTTACGAAATATGCTCATTTAAAGGAAATGTCCGTTAAAGAAGGAAGCAAAATTAAGAGAGGTCAATTTATCGGTATACAAGGAAGAACCGGTAATGCAACTGGTGAACATTTGCATTTTGAAATTCTACTAGACAATAAGGCAATCAATCCGTTTGACTTTATTTTTAACTGCCGTAAATTTTAAACTATGATCAAACTTTTATATCCTAAATTTTGGCAGAGGCGAAATATTATAGCTTATTTGCTTTTGCCGATAAGCTTGATATATCAATTTTTAGGCTATTTACGAGCTAGTCTAGCACGTCCTATTATGTTGCCTGCTAAAGTTATTTGTGTCGGTAATTGTAGCGTAGGAGGTACGGGCAAGACGCAAATAGTAATATATCTAGCCAAATTACTAAAAGCTAGAAATGTAAGTTTTGTAATAGTAACCAAGGCTTACGGTAGCAAACTTAAAAATGCAACTACCATACATCAAGGACATACAGCATTAGAGGTAGGAGATGAGGGGGTAATACTTGCAAAGCACGGAACAGTTATTGCTACTAAAAATATTAAAGAGATTTTGCCTTTAATTAACAAGCTTAAACCTGATGTAATTATAGTTGATGATTTTCTACAAAATCCTCATTTCCATAAAGATTTTACTATAGTTTCAGTAGATGGCCAAAGGCTTTTCGGTAACGGCTTTTTGATTCCAGCCGGTCCTTTAAGACAATATCCAAATAAAGCCCTTGATGCTGCTGATTTAATTTTTTTAGTCAGTAGCCACCAAGATAAAATACCGAATATTTTAACTCCTTATGTCAATAAGTTGATAAATGCGCAAATAGTTCCCTCAAGTAATATAGACAAAACTAAAAATTACTTTGCTTTTAGTGGTATCGGTAATCCGGAACGTTTCTTTTCGACTTTAAAAAATTATGGACTGAATATAACCGGTTACAAAATTTTTCCTGATCATTATAATTATTTACAAGCAGATTTAGAAAATTTATATTCATTAGCTAAAGAGCATAATGCTACCTTAATTACTACAAGAAAAGATTATGTTAAATTTAATGATTTAAATAATAATATTGTATGTTTAGATGTAGAACTATCTATAAACAACCCTGATTTATTGAATGAAAAAATTTTTAAAAAAGCTCAGATATTTAATTGAGTATTTTATCGTTGTTATATTCCTGAAAGTAATGGGAATGTTCGGTATAGATAGAGCAGCTAATATTTGTAGTTTTATAGCTAGAAAAATCGGTATATTATTTGCCGTTAATAAAATTGCTAGACGAAATATTAAAGCAGTATTTGGTGAGATATTTGATATTGAAAAAACCATAGATCAAACTTGGGATAATTTCGGTAGATTCATAGGTGAATGTGCGTATGTTAACAAAATGAGTGAAACCGAGTTAGAACATAGAGCCGAAATAATTGGGTTTGAGAATATAAAAAAGCTTGAAGGGCAACCTTTTTTATTATTTAGCGGTCATTTTGCTAATTGGGATATCGGTCTTAATCTTCTGCATAAATCTTATTCAAAATTTGCCGTAATTTATCGTAAAGCAAATAACCCATATGTTAATAAGTTAATTAATGAAAGCCGTGCTAGCGATAAATTAAGGCTTATACCGAAAGGCCCTGATGGTAGCAGAGCTTTAGTTAGGGCTATCAAGGAACGTGAATCTATTGCTATGCTTGTTGATCAAAAAATGAATGACGGGATTGAAGTGCCGTTTTTAGGACGTCCCGCTATGACTGCGAACGCTATCGCTAAAATTGCCTTGCAGTATAAATATTCTATTATACCGTGTCAAATTATCAGAACTAAAGGTAGCTATTTTAAAGTAATAGTTCACCCACAACTAAAGTTTGAGCAAAGCGGTGATAATAAAACCGATTGCTACAATATAATGCTTAATATTAACCAAATGTTAGGAGAATGGGTTAAGCAGAATCCTTCTCAATGGCTATGGTTTCACAATAGATGGAAGAAGTAATACTCAGATAGAACTTCAAAAATTGGCTGCGTCGTTCTACAAGATCTGTGGTACTCACGTATTAAGTATACGCTGCGTTCCTCGACTTGTGAACCGATTACTCTTTTTGAAGTTGGGTCGAAGTATACCGATCTTTCATCTTACTTTTGGGCGGTCGTCTGCTATAGTTTTGAAATTGTCTGTAATTTTTCAAGTACTTCTTGAGCATGATTTTTAGCATTCACCGAACGCCAAATATGTTTAACTATGCCGTCTTTATCAAGTAAAAACGTAGCTCGGTCAATGCCCATATATTTTTTACCGAACATTGATTTTTCTATCCATACTCCTAATTGTTCACATAAATTTGAATTTGTATCAGAGGCTAAATCAAATCCTAAGCCATATTTTTCTTTAAATTTATCATGAGAATCAAGTTTATCTTTGGATACTCCGATAATTACCGTATTAAGTTTATCGAATTCCGGTTTTAGCCTGTTAAAATCTTGTGCTTCAAGAGTACATCCGGGTGTATCGTCTTTCGGATAAAAATATAATACTGCGAATTGCCCTTTTAAATCTGATAATTTAATTATTTTTTCTTTACCTACATGCAAAGAAAAATCAGGGGCTTTTTTGCCTATTTCTAATGTCATAACATCCTCAAATTTATTTTATACAAATAACTATATATTAAATATGTACTTTTTAAAATTGCTTTTTATAATTATATTATTTATGATACCGGTATATAATACTTAAGTTTAATTTTTATTAACTATTTCAATAAAGAGGTTTTATGAGAACTATAACTGAAGCACTTGAAGCATTACATAAAAACCTTAAGAATTCTGCTGAAATTATTACTATTGACTTTAATAAAAAATGTCATGAAGTAGCGGATAAATTATCCGTTAAAATTAATGATTTAGAGAAATATGCTAAGGATAGTAAAGACCATTCTTTAGAAACTATAAAGGAGCAATATAAAAATTTAACGGAAGACTTGCAGGATTATCAAAAAATCAAGGATAATAAAGTAGAAGAATATAGACAAACGCTTGTAAAAAAACTTGATGATTTAAGTAAGAAAATTGAAGAGTATAATAATAAACACAAACATTAATTGGAGAATATAATGAAAAAAATCTTAATAACATTAGGGGCTACCGCTACTTTATTATTAACACCTAACATTTTTGCAGATTCGCCTACCAAAGACGAAACACAAGCAAATGAAGTGCAAACTGAAGAAGTAGCTACAAGCAGTAAAAAAACAATTACTGAAAATTTACAGGAATTAAAAGACAATTTAACAAACCTAGCACAAACGGGAGCCGATAAATTTAATCAGACCTTAAGCGATACTTATGATCAAGCAGCACAAAGCGTTGCAGAAATAAAAGAAAATATGAAAGATCAGAAAGATAAAAAAGGTAAAGAACTGCAAAAATCTATAGATGATATAAAAGCAAAAATAGAAGATTATAAGAAAGCAGGAAGCGAAAAGCAAGAAAAAATACGTCAGCACCTTGTTGATAAATTAGAGGAGCTAAATAAAAATATTAACGAATATAATAAAGAAAAAACAAATTCGTAATTTTATTTAGTAGGTTCTGGTTCTTCCATTGTCACCCCGTGGCTTGACCACGGGGTGACACCATTAAGAAATCGGTATTATTTATGACTATTACCAAAGAAAAAATTACAGCTATGTTAAGCTCCAAGTTGGGTTTTTCAAATAATTTATGTGAGGAAATAGTTAATACGGTTTGTTCTAACATTTTAGAAATAGCAAAGGAACAAAAATTAACTTTAAAGAATTTCGGTAGTTTTGAGGTTAAGCAAAAAAATCCACGTCCCGGAATAAACTTTCATACTAAATCACCAGTAATTATAGAGTCAAAAAAGAATTTACGTTTTGTTCCTTCTTCTAAATTAAAAGCTTTAATTAACGAGTATACTCGATGAACTTCAAAAATTGGCTACGTCATTCTACAAGAGCTTCTGTGCTCACGTATTAAGTATACGCTCCGCTCCTCGCCTTGTGAATTCCTTGCTCTTTTTGAAGTTGATCTTCGTATATAGTACTTTTCATTTATTCTAAGTATTATGATAAACAATAAATTAACAAAAAAATATTATTCTGCTGCTGAAATAACTAAGCATTTAAATATTGCTTTACATCAATTAAGATATCTAGAGACAAAAATCCCTGATTTATCTAACTATAAAATAAATAATAGGAAATATTATACTGCTAATGATATTGAGGTACTTCAAAAATCTTTGTCTATAAGCCGAGGAGCGGAGCGTATAGAAGTACGTGAGCATACGAGGACTCACAAAGACATTGCAGCCAATTTTGAGGATTCATCTAGTAGAATTGATATATTACTTACTAACTTCCATAATTTATCTCTTCAAATAAAAAAAATTCTTGCCGATTCCTCGATGACTTGCGTATAGTATTCGCTATATCGTATTTAAAAGGAGCATATTATGACAATAAGACAAACGGCAAAGCCTGTAATCGTAGGTATATCCGGTCCTGAATTAACTGATGCTGAAAGAGAATTATTTGAAGAGCATAATCCTTTAGGTGTAATTTTATTCCGTCGTAATATTAAAAAACATGATAACGGCGAGCAGGATAAAGAAGCACTTAAAACCCTTATTGCCGATATAAAAGAAGTATTAGGTGAAAATACTATCATCTCTATAGATCAAGAAGGTGGAAGGGTAAAAAAGCTTATTAAACCGACTTTTTACGATGCTCCGGCTGCTCAAACTTTTGTTGATGCTGAAGAATGTAAACAAAATTATAGTAATATCGCCAAAGAGCTAAGAGAAGTAGGGATTAATCTAGATTTTGCTCCGGTAGCGGATTTGATCCACGAAGGAGCACACGATATAGTCGGAGATAGAAGTTTTGGCGGGGAGCCGGAAGTAGTCGTGCCTTTATGTTTAGCTGCTATAGACGGATTACAAGAAGAGAAAGTCGGGGCTTGTATAAAACATATTCCGGGTCATGGTAGAGCTAAAGTAGATAGCCATATAGGGTTACCCGTTGTTGATACTAGCTTAAAAGAACTAGAGGATACAGACTTTAAAGTATTTAAGGAGCTAGCGAAACACGATAATATTAAGCTTGCTATGACGGCACATATAATTTACAAAGCTCTTGATCCTCATAACCCTGGGACTCTATCCAAAATAGTTATCGATTATATTAAAAATAATATTGGTTTTAAAGGGCTTATTATTTCTGATGCAATAGATATGAAAGCTTTAAGCGGTAGTATGGCAGATATTACCAAACGAGTTTTAGATGCAGGAGTAGATATAGTGCTTGAATGTACCGGAGAATTTAACAAAATGTCTGAAGTTTTAGGTAGTGTTTCGGAAAGTTCTATGGACAAATTTTCTGACTTGTTTATTGCTTAACTGTCATACCGTGGCCCCGTCACGGTATCCATAAAAACAACTAAAAATACTATAATGTTAGTATTTTTAACTGGAGCCCGCGATCAAGTCGCGGGATGACAACTGAAAAGCTGGTCCGCACAACAATGCCACGCGGGGATGACATCGAACGGGTTTCTCGAGCTATGTAACAACGTCGGTTTGGCCACGATATAACAAACAAAATTGCTATTAAAAAATTATAGTCAATTAATTTAAGTTAAAATTAATTAAACAATTTTATTGAAAAAATTTATTTTTACTATTAATCTGTTTTTTAATTTTTAGTTAAAGAATTAATTTTATAAATTACTTGAATAGTATTATGAACAGTCTTGTAGATTTAAGTTCTAAAAGCTATAGGTAATATTTACTAAAAATAGAGATATGTAGAATTTTAGGTAGCAGGAGGGGATTTGATTTGTGATATTATTAATCTGCTTAAAGAAGATTTAAATAAAGCAGAGATAGAAAATGAGATATATATGCGTCTTAAAGAACCTTACTCTGTTTTAAAAAAGATGAAAAGGAAAGAAGTGCCGATTGATGCACTGAAAGACTTAATTGCATGTAGGATTATAGTTAAATCTAAAGGTCTATGCTACAATGCTTTGGACGTAGTTAAGAATTCTCCGCATTTAGCTTGGCTGTACACCAAAGATTATATCAATAGACCAAAAAGCAACGGCTATCAGTCTCTCCATAATATAATGCAGCTTTTACACTCTAAACGTAATTTTGAAATACAAATAAGAAGCGAGGATATGCACAAAGATGCCGAGCTTGGTAGAGCGGCTCATTTAAATTACAAAGAAGAACAAGATCGTCACTTGAAAAAAGTTTTTGACGTTACTAACGACACGGTACTTTCTAAAGCACGTCAAATGGTGAAGCAATTTGAAGGATTAGAAGGGCAGATTGTAGAATATGAAAAAGAAATTATGCGTATTTGGCATACCAAATATGATGAAATGCTAAAATGGGAAAACGCAGCTGAAATGCTGATATTTAATGAAGAGTAGGGGGCTGAATATATGTATGTCATTCTCGCGTAGATCAACTCCACCGCTGTCATCCCGCGACTTGATCGCGGGATCCAGTTAAAAATACTAATGATTTTAGTATTTTTTATTGTTTTTTGGATACCGTGGTCAAGCCATGGTATGACACCGAGCGGTTTTTTATATCCATACGACAAAGTCGACACCGATACGACATAACGCCATTGTGGTAAAAATATAACATTTATTAAAACTTTATAAAAAAACTATGGCGAAGCTTGTAATTATATACAATATATAGTATGCTCAGCCCGTAGTTTAGAAACTATTAAAGCAAAATATTAGGTTAATTCCCTTGTCAAATATAGGATATCTTGCCTATTTTGATCATAATTGTTTTAATGCTAGGTACTAAATATTTTAACTTAAACATAGGAAAAAAAATATGGCTCAAAAACCAAATTTTCTTAAAAAATTAACATCAGGGTTGTTGATGGGTGCTTCTACAGCTGCTTTAATCGCCGGTGCTTCAAGCTCAGCTATGGGTGCTGCTAACCGCAATATTAATGCAAACGTTAATTTGGATGCTGTCGGTATCCCTGGAATAGTAACAGGTGATTCTTTAACTTACGTTGTGCAAGCAGGCGGTCCTTTCACTGCTACTGCTACTGGAGGAAATGATAACGCTGCTAACCCTACCGTGCTTTTCGGTTCGATTAGCATGCTACAAAACGGTGTTTTTGCAGTTAACGGTGCAGACATAGCTATTGGTTCTGTTTCTGGTACTGCAGGTCAATTATTAACAATCAATCTTGTTTCAGGAAACACCTTAACTTTAAACGGTGCTCCTGGAGTTGCAGCTTTTCCTATAAATACTTACACTAACCTCGGGCCTGTTAATTTTGCAGATGATGCTGCTATATTCAAAGTTAGCCTTGCCGCTAACGGTGCGGACGGTACTAAAACAGCTATTTTCGGTAATACTGCTACTTTCAACGGTGCAGGTCCAGGGCAAGGTGAAATTAACATTGATGCTAACAATATAGCTATATTTAATGGTACGATTGGTAATACTAATGGTATACAAGCTATCACGTTAGGTGCAAATGCTCAAGCTACTCTAAATGCAAATACTAAGTTAGATGGTGATGTTGGAGCAGGTGGTATTACTTTAGGTAATGCTGCGATATTAAATGTTGCTGATGGAGTTAATATAACCGGTATTACTGCTAACGCTAATATCTCTATTGATGGTGCAGGAGTTAATAACGGAACGGTAAATTTCTTAGGTGATTCTACCGTTAGTACAGACATAGGTGCTAACAAGTCTGTAGCTGCAGTTAATGTTGACGGTGAGTTAACATTCCAAGGTGGCAACGGTGGTGCCGGCAGTACTTTTACTGCTCAAGCTATTAATTTAACTAGTGCTGATTCTTTAATCAAATTTACAACACAAGATCATAATGTAACGGGTAATATACTTAATACTAGCGGTGTTAATAATCAAGGTGGTTTCAGTGTTAACGGCGGTGATGTAACAGTTACCGGTAATATCGGTGCTGACGGTAATAGTTTAGCTACAATTAATTTTGAAACAGATAATGATTTAACAGTGCATAAAGCAGCTGCAAATGCTACGAATGCTCTTTTTGTTCAAAATGTAAATACTGCTACAGCTAATACCGGTACATTAGAGTTACACGGTACTACTTTTGCTATTAACGGTAATATTGGCGGAAATAACGCTTTAAAATTAGTTATTTTAGCAGATGACGATAATGGTGCTGCTACAAACTTTACTTTAAAGCAAGGTAGCTCAATTAAGGCTCAAAATATATCTTTAGCTGATGCACAAGACAACATTCTCACCTTAGAAGAAGGTACAACCGTAACCGGTGATATCGTAAATACAAAGGGAGTTGGTAACGGTACAATCACTTTAACCGGTAATGCAACTATTAACGGTGGTATAGGTGTTGATATTGCTGCCGGCGGTAATATCGGTAAAGCTATCAAAAATATTAATTTAGGCGGTAAGAATTTATCATACGGTGGGAAATCTATCCAAATAGTTAACGCTCCTGCTAACGGTATTACTTTTGCAGCTAATGAAACATTAACTCTAACTAATGCTACTGATCCTATAGCAATTAATTCTAATATATTCGTAACTACCGATAAACAGGGTATAATAGATGCGAGTGCTGTCACAAATAATCAAACTTTAAAAATTAGTGGTGCTATCGGTACTATCGGAGCTAATAATAAATCTCTTGGACAATTAAATGTCGGTTCAAGCAAAACAATTTTAGATGCCGGTGATGTTGCTATTAATGAGTTAGTGATTGGAAATAACGGTTCAGTACAACTTGCTCACAATACTTATTTAATAACAAAAACTACAAATGCTGCAAATCAAGGTAAAATAATAGTTGCCGGTGACAATGCTGCCCCTACTACTACTCTTTCTGATGGTACAAATTTAGGTAGTGTAGCAAATCCACTTTCTGAGATTAATTTTGCTACTAAAGCTGGTAATGCTGACTCTATATTAAATATCGGTGAAGGCGTAAATTTATATGCTACTAATATTACTACTACCGATGCTAACACAGGTTCTTTCGTCTTTAATGCCGGTGGAACAAATATAGTAAGCGGCACAGTCGGCGGTCAGCAAGGTAAGAATTTTAATACTGTAGCATTAGATAACGGTACTACGGCTCAGTTCTTAGGTAACGCAATATTTAATGGTGCTACTACAATTGAAGCTGCTTCAACCTTACAAATCGGTGGTAACTATACTACAAATAATATCGCATCTGCCGATAATACCGGTATAGTACAATTCGTTAATGCTGATGATATTACCGTAACATTAAACAAACAAGCTGGAGCTGTGGATGCTTTAACGCAAATAACAGTTTCTGGCCCTGGTAACGTAGTGATTAATGAGATAGGTAATGCAGGTAATGATCATGGTGTTGAAACTGATACAATTGCTTTTACAGAGGCAAGTTTAGGTGCAAGTTTATTCTTAGCTAGCGGTACCGCATTTGATGGCTTAACAATTACCAGTACTGTTAAGAACGGTACGGCAGGCAACTTTAATGTTCCTAGAGTGATTGTTACAGATGCTGATAGCACAATCGCTAACGGTCAAGCAATCGGTGATCAGAATAATATCGTAGGTCTTGGGCTTGCAAGCGATAATAGCATAACTGTTGATGCTACTACATTATACGCAGGTATCGCTAGTGTAAACAATAATCAAGGTACTGTGACTCTTAGCGGTGGTGTTCCTAATACCCCTGGTACAATTTACGGTTTAGGTATTGGTAACGGTACACCAAAGTTAAAGCAAGTAACGTTTACTACAGACTATAACAACTTAGGTAGTATTATTGCAACTAACGCAATAATTGAGGACGGTTTAACTGTTACTACAGGTGGTATAGCCGGAAAAGATTTTGACGGTACGATCACCCTTGGAAGTGCCAACGGTAACGCTAACGTAATTTTTGTTGATGGTACAAACTCTACTTCTACAAGTACAGTTGCTACTGTTAAAGCTAATAACGGTACTGTAACTTACTTAGGTAGTGCGTCTGTCGGTAATATAGGTGCTTCTGATACTCTTGTATCTTCCGTACAATTTAAGGGTCCTGCCGGTTCTTTAGAAAAATTACTAGGAAATATATATTCTACTGCAACCAATTTCGGTAATGTTAACTTAAATGTTGCATCATCGAACGTAATTTTAGGCGGCGGTACAACTGCTATTAACGGTAATATTAACCTTGTAACAAATACCTTAGCATTTGCAAGCGGTACTTCAACATGGGGAAGCAATACTTCTCTTGAAACTGACTTAACAGTAGCAAACGGCAATATAGGTCACATCGTTATCGCAGAAAATGCTCAAGTTAATGCAACAACTACAGGAACAACAACCATTAACGTACAAGATAGTGCCAATGCAAATTTCAGCGGTACACAAACTTATACTTTAATCCAAGGTGGTGCTAGATTTAACGGTACTTTAGGTGCTCCTAAGTTTGACGTAACCGGAAGTAATATTTTTGTAAAATACGGTTTAATACGTGCTGCTAATCAAGATTACGTATTAACACGTACTAACGATGCGACAAATGTAGTTACAAATGCTATCGGAAGTAGCCAATTTGCAGGTGCAGCTGGTATAGGTCAGAACGTTGCGACATTCTTAAGTGAAACTAATACTGCAGCATATAATAATCTTGTTAATAATGCTAAAAACACTACTGATGCAGCTAACTTCACTGGGGCTATCGTTACCGATACAAGTGCGGCTGTAACTAATGCACAATTAGATGTAGCTAAAGATATCCAAGCTCACCTTGGTAACAGAGTAAATGCTGTTAGATATCTTGGTACTCCTGAAACTGCTGAAATGGCTGGTCCTGAAGCTGGAGCAGTACAAGCACCAGTTGCTGCAGGCGACGAAGCTGTTGATAATGTAGCTTACGGTATATGGGCAAAACCTTTCTATACTGATGCACATCAAAGTAAAAAAGGCGGTGTAGCCGGTTATAAAGCTAAAACCACGGGTGTCGTAATCGGTTTAGATACGCTAGCTAACGATAACTTAATGATCGGTGCTGCTATCGGTATCACTAAAACCGATATTAAACACCAAGATTATAAGAAAGGTGATAAAACCGACGTTAATGGTTTCTCATTCTCTCTATATGGTGCACAGCAGCTTGTTGAGAACTTCTTTGCTCAAGGTAGTGTAATATTTAGCTTAAACCAAGTGAAGAACAAAAGTCAGCGTTATTTCTTCGATGCTAACGGAAACATGAGCAAGCAAATCGCTGCTGGTAATTACGATAACATGACATTCGGCGGTAACTTAACAGTTGGTTATGATTACAATGCAATGGAAGGTGTTTTAGTTACTCCAATGGCAGGGCTTAGCTACTTAAAGTCTTCTGACGAAAACTACAAAGAAACCGGTACAACAGTTGCAAACAAGCAAGTTAACAGCAAGTTTAGCGATAGAACCGATTTAATAGTAGGTGCTAGAGTAATGGGTGGTACTATGAACTTTAGTGATCTTGCGGTATATCCGGAAGCTCATGCTTTTGTGGTTCACAAAGTAAATGGTAGATTATCTAAAACTCAATCTCAGTTAGACGGACAAGTTACTCCGTTCATCAGCCAGCCTGATAGAACTGCTAAAACATCTTATAATTTAGGTTTAAGTGCAAGCATAAGACCTGATGCTAAGATGGAATACGGAATCGGTTACGATGCTCAGATTGCAAGTAAATATATTGCACATCAAGGTACTCTAAAAGTCCGTGTAAACTTCTAATCGCTCCCGATTAGCAAGTTTATAAGTTCCTCAAGAAAAAAGCCCTCTTTGAAAAAAGGGGGCTTTTTTTTATTCTATATCCCAATTTTCGTTTATCGTTGTAGGCGTTGCGTTGTTGTATGGATCGAAAAACACAATCAGTGTCATACCGTGGCTTGACCACGGTATCCATAAAAAAACAAAAAAAGACTGGATCCCGCGATCAAGTCGCGGGATGACAACTGAAAAGCTGCTCCACGCAACAATGCCATGCGAGAATGACATCACCTGCTTTTCCAACCCGTGCAAATACTTCCACTAACCTCAAATTTTTGTTGACTTTTAGTAGAAAAGTTATAAATTTTTACAGCTAGAAATTTAAAATTATTAAATATTATGAAAAAATATATATTAGTGATTATTATGCTTTTAATAAGTGGAAGTATATTTGCTCAAAGTCAAATATCTAATTTAGTTGTACCGGTTAGCTATTTTATAAATCATGTGTCACAATTGGAAAAGCTAAAAGAAAATCTTAATAAATACAAGCAATCTAGTGTAGTAGGGGTAAGCGGTATGGGTAAAACGCAGCTTGCTAGAATGTACGCTTATGAAAATAAAGATAACTATAATATAATTTGGTTTATTGATTGTAATCTAAATATAGAGCAGCAATTACTAAAATTATCTAAAGCTATCAATACCGAGGTAAAATCACCGGTGATTTCAGAAGATATGGCAGTGATGAGAAAAGATTTAATGGGTTATCTAGCAAGTAAAGATAAATGGTTACTGGTGTTCGATAATTTAAAAATAGGCGAGAATAAGAAAATAGAAGATTTTATTAATTGGGAATATAACGGTAATATTATATTTTGTTCTCAAGACGGTGAATTATTGTCTCACATAGTAAAAGTAAACGCTTTCACTGAGCCGGAAACTGCATTGCTTGCAAAAAATATATTGGAAAATAAGAATTCGGAATTAATAAATTTTTTGACTCAAGAATTTGGAGGTTATCCGATTCTTGTAGTTCAAGGGGCTCAAATATTAAATCAAGTACAAGGTTTGAACTTAGAGGAATACAAGAAAAAGATAAAGGCCTCTAAGGATAAAATTGAGCTAAATATAAAACTTGCTATTAACGAATTAAAATCTAGTGCTAAAAGATTATTAGATGAAATAGCACTGCTTAATAATCAAAGTTTTTCAAAAGAATTATTAAATTCTATCACTGACGATAAGAATAGCGTAGATGATGACATTTATCAGCTTTCTAAATTTGCTTTGATCACTAATATTGAGCCTAATGAAGTTAATCCGATATTTGAAATGCATGATGTTATAGCTGAAAAAATATTACAAATAAACAAAAGTAAAGAAAATAAAGGATCTCTTGAACGTATTGTTACTAATCTTTTGAACTCTATACCTAAAAGTTTAGTCAAGGGACGTATTTTTAGAAATGCTAAAACTATACCGTATAATATTGAGATAATTACAAAGAATGCGGAAAAATACAATATATCGATATATAAAATTTTAGAGTTAAAATTAAATTTATTAATACAATATGCTAATTCTTCCGATTTATATAACTCAAAAAAATTAGTAAATTGGTTTGATAAAAACGATCAAAAAGGTAAATTCAAATTATGGATAATGAATAATGAAGAAAAATTTGCATATGCTGCATATTTAGGACGCATAGGGTGGTATTATAGAACGTGGTCAGACCCTAAAAAAGCAATTGAATATGATACAAAAGCTAAGCAGGTATTTGATGAAGTAAAAGGATATGATTCTATAAAATGTAATGTAGTTTTCGGTTCAGCTATATCCAATATTCAGCTAGGAAATCTAGAAGAGGCAGAAAAAAATATCCAAATGATGGAAGATATGTTCGATCAAAATCTAGTGGATCAAACTGACATAGCAACTGTATATTATGCAAAGGCTAAATTATTTAATATCCAAGGTAAAAATTATGAAGCATTAAAAAGAATTGACGATAGTATAAATGCTTGCGTTGAAACCGGGATGAAACCCCGAGATTTATTCCTTACTGGTTCATATCTAATCAAAATAGATATATTAAATAGCCTTAAGAAATATCAAGAGGCTCTTTCTTTATTAAAACAAGTATATGATATGAATAAATTGAGCAAAAAAGAAGAAAATCAGGTATTTGGACGAATTTTTACCCAAATGTCAAGAGCCAAGCTAGGTTTAGGTGATGCTACTGAAGCTCTAGAATATGCTAGAAAAGCTAAAACGATTTTTATTAATGATCCAACTAGATCTAATAAAGAAGTTATTACATCAGCGGATATAGATTTTGCAAAAACATTTGTTGCTGAAGGATATGCCCTTGTGCTACTGGGTGAAAACGAGAAAGCAGTAGAGATTTATGCTACTGCTGAAAATATATATTGGAATAACTATAAAGAAAATATGAAGAATATATATGAAATAAGTAATATGTATTTTGATGCTGCTAAAGCTAGTTGCACTTTACCTAAGAAATTTTGGTATGAAAAATTTCGTAATAATCAGATAGAAAAATTTGGAGCCGATCATCCAAATAGTATAAAAATTTTAAATCTTAAATGTCATGACTCAAATTAATCAAATAATACTAGATAAAACTATCTATTCTTTAATGTATAGTTAAAGGTATTTAATGAATAACAAATTAGCTCCTTGTATTATAACACTTTGTATTTTTTGTATTTTTAATAGTGTAGTTTATAGTTACTTGATATACCTCCAAAAGAAAGAAGATAATCTCTTACTTAGAGGCTATCTCAGCGGTATAGAAAGTTTACTTACACAAGATTTAGAAAATGCTTTTAATAGTGCTTTATCTAATAAGAAGTTTTTTCTGCTTAAGGATTTAGAAGTAATTATCTTGCCAAAGCCTGCTGTAAATTCGATTACCATAAATTCCTATGCTATAAAAGTACAAAATCAAAGAGAAGAATATATTTTTGATTTACATAATTTAAAAGAAAATATAAGTAAAATATTTCCCACATTCATAACTTATACATTAAGCCTTAATAATCATGATATAATGGGTGACGGTAATCAAAAAACAAAATATGACTTAGTTCAAAGTAAATCCTTAGGGTTAAATAATATTTTAACTTTACAATTAAAAATTAATAGAAATTCAATATTTTATGTAGATAAACAATATAGATTACAAAAAATTATTTTAATTTTCAGTGTTAGTTCGTTTTTAATTTTTTCAGTATTTTTATATTTTTATTTAAGAGTAAGTAATCATATAATAAGACAATTCAAAATATTAAATCAAGAAATATATGATGAGAAAAAAATTAATACGGCATTGCTTAATAATATTAAAGTTGACCATTACTTAAAGAAACTCTTTATAAGAAAATTAACAGAAATGTATTTAAAGCAAGAATTAGGAGAAACATATGAACCAAATAATATTTCGTTCAAAAATCAGCTATTTCCTATATATTTAACCGATATATCTCCTGCTAAAATTAACATAGAAAACTTAACTAAGCTATTGCAGGATTATTTTGCTCCTTACTTTACTAAAATCGGTCTTAGAGTTACTAGTAACATAAAGGATATTGAGCTTAACTGCTCTATCGAAGTTTTTTACCAATTGATATTTAGTTTAGTATCTAATTTAGTAAAATTTATGGATAGGCAAAGTAATATACCTCAAATACTTAAAATAGATTTTAAGCAAGATAAAATTACCATTGTTAATGATTGTTTCCCTTTAGA